>JAWRKM010000066.1:0-58094 GCA_040306945.1 Anaerohalosphaeraceae bacterium | reverse complement strand
TTTTTTGATTGACAATACGATATAAATTGCTGACAGTGATGTCGGTTTTAGATTCGGACTAAATGGAGATAAGATGACGTTATATGTAAACGGCCAATGTGTTGATCCTCAAACCATCGAAGATGAGATTGCCCGTCTCCGGCCAGAGTATGAACGTGTTTTCGCAGACATGGAGCAGGGTGCCCGAGAAATGCAGCTTGTTCAGTGGGCCAGGGAAAATGTGATTGAAAGTGTTCTTTTGTGTCAGGAGGCAATGCGACAGAATAGCTCGATTTCCCCCAAAGACCTGGATGAAGCCATGAAGGAGGTGATTGAACGCCATGGGGGTCGCGTCGCTTTCGACCGTTTTCTGGCCGATCATAAGCTGACCGAACAGCAGATTCGCAGGGATATTGAAGTCCAAATCCGAGGACATCGTCTCATAGAAAAAATTGAATCGCAGGCCCCAAAACCCACCGATAAGCAGATTCGCACATTTTATGAAGATAACCAGGCCCGATTTATGATGCCCCCGATGATGCGGGCAGCTCATATTGTCAAACACATAACCCCCGGTTCTGATCCCGAACAGCTCAAATCCGAATTGCTTGCTGTACTGGAGCAATTACGGCAGGGAGCAGAGTTCACAAAACTCGCACAAATGTATTCTGATTGTCCGGATCGCGGAGGTGATTTGGGCTGGTTTTCTGCGGGACAGATGGTTGGAGGTTTCGAAGCGGTCCTGATGACACTGCAGCCCGGTGAAATCAGCGATGTTTTTGAAACTGAATTCGGTTTTCATATTGCCAAACTGATTGAACGCCGTCCTTCGGTGGCGATTGCTCTGGAGCAGGTCCGCCCCTTCATCTCCGATGAACTCCATCGCCAATTCCGCCAGAAAGCTATAGAGCAATATATTGACGTGCTGAAAATCACAGCTGTGATTGAGGACCGATAATCATTTTCGGGTTCAACAAAGATGACATTCGATTGTCCTGCCGTTCCCATAAAAATCGATAGTGGACTTCTGGGAACAGATAGCAATCAACGTATTTTCTTAATGATTGCAATTTAACCCCTTCTTGAATTCTATTCTGATTAATTTCCGACTTGATTTGGACGACCTGACAGCATCATGAAGTTGTATCTGAGGCTGTCAGAGAATAGAATGATACGTATTGATAATGCCAAAAAAAACAACAGCAATGCAGATGTTGTCCCTGTTGTTAGACAACGGATTCAGTTGTATGCATTAACCTTCTTCCTGTCTGCAGGAAGTCTGCTGCCGTCGTTGTTGGCTGATGCCGACAACGACAAAAATCTTACTACAGCATACCAATTGAAGGCTGCATTTTTATACAACTTTATGAAGTTTGTAGAGTGGCCTGACAATTCTTCCAGGTCCGATAATTCCGGCCAGCCCCCTAAACCTTTTGTTCTTTGCGTGCTCGGGGAGGATTCTCTAAAAGCCCCCTTGAATTCACTTGCCGATAAGACCATTAAAGACAGGCCCGTGAAAGTCCTATTTATCGACAGCTTCGAAACGGTAAAAAAGAAAAATCGTGAGGCGACAGTTGAGGATTATTTAGACCAATTGCAAAAAACCATTGTGTCCTGCCATCTGTTATTTGTGGGGGCCGCAGAAAAAGAACGGCTTGCGGAGATTCTGAAGCTATCTGAGAAAAAACCCATTTTGACGGTTAGTGATATCAGTAATTTTGCCAGCCTTGGTGGGGTTATCGAATTTGTTACAGAAAATAACAAGATGCGATTCGATATCAATCTGATTTCGGCGGAAGCAAAAGCGTTGAAGATTAGTTCACAGCTGCTTCAGCTTGCACACAAAGTCTATAAAAAGGAAACCGCCAGGCCAACACCCTGAGTGTGAGCGTCGTATATCGTTCGAGGCGAGATATGAAATGGATAAATAATTTGACAATTCGCCGCAAACTGCTTGCTGTGCTGATGAGCATCTGTCTGGTCGTTTTGCTGCTGTCAGGCGGAGCCATGATTGCCTGGAATCAATACGCCTTCCGGCAGAATATGATTAAAGATATCGTGATGCAGACTCAAATTGCTGCGGATAATTGCAAGGCAGCTGTTGCTTTTGAAGACACACAAATTGCGGCTGGTTTGCTGGAATCGTTTCAGGCTCGCCCTTCTGTCCTTTACGTTGTGATTCAGACCCCTGCACGCCCCGAATTTGCACGATATGTACGCAAAAACACCCGGCCTGCTATCCATGACCATTCTGCTGTCGAAGGCTGGTCATTTGTTGGGGATGAACTGGTTGTCCGGAAAAATATCGTTTTGGACGGGGAAGTCATTGGTCGCCTGATGTTATGTTCGGATTTACAGCCACTCAAAGCCAATCTCAGAAGAAATATCATGATTGTCATTGGCGTTATTGGATTTGGATTAGTTATTGGTTATGTATTATCCAGCTGGCTGCAGCGTTTAATATCACAGCCGATTCTGGCCCTGACCAATATTGCCAGAGATGTGACATATCGCAAAGACTACTCGGTTCGAGCGGTTAAATATTACAATGATGAGGTGGGGGTTCTGATTGATACATTCAATCAAATGCTGGGCCAGATCCAAAAAGAAATGACAGATCGCATGCAGGCTGAAGCCGAATTGCGAAAACATCGCGATCACCTTGAGGAAATGATCAATGATCGCACCAGGGAATTGAAGCTCTCCAACCAGCGATTAAAGATGTCGGTAGAACGTGCCAATCTGATGGCCAAACAGGCAACTCAGGCCAATCGAGCAAAAAGTGAGTTTCTCGCCAATATGAGTCATGAAATCAGAACTCCGATGAATGCCATTCTCGGATTTGGTGAATTGCTCAGAGAGGAGCCCTTGTCGGACGATCAGGCAAACTATGTGGAAACCATTCTATCCAGCGGCAGAAATCTGCTGCAAATAATCAATGACATTCTGGATTTTTCAAAAATTGAGGCCGGCAAACTCAGTACAGAGCAAATAGATTTTTCCTTGATTCCAATGCTTGAAGAATTGGAATCCCTGTTTCGGCCGATGTGCTCGCAAAAGAACCTTGATTTTGATGTCATATACGGCAGCGAGCTGCCGGACATGATGCGAACGGATCCGGTCCGTCTGCGACAATGCCTGGTGAATCTGGTCAACAATGCCATTAAATTTACCGAACAAGGTCATGTCTATTTGCATGTTACTCTGGAAACCATCAACCAGACTTCTTATGTTCGCTTTGATGTTGAAGATACCGGTATCGGGATACCCAAGGATAAGCAGCTTCTGGTGTTTGAGGCGTTTACACAGGCAGATGGCAGCCACACACGCAAATACGGGGGAACTGGTCTGGGGTTAACGATTACCCGCCAACTCGTGGAATTGCTTGGAGGACGGATTTCACTTTACAGTGAGCCGGGACGGGGTACCGTCTTTACTATTCAATTGCCTCTGGGAACTGAAGCACAGCGTCATACTGCACCATCGCCTCACGGCTCCCTTGATACCGTACCGTCCGAAGGCAATCAAGCTCTCATTCCACTGAAAGGAAACATTCTGGTAGCAGAAGATGCCCGGGCCAACCAGACTTTGATTCGCATTATGCTGCAAAAAATGGGGCTTGAGGTTACCATTGTCGAAGATGGTCAGAAGGCTGTGGAAGAAATGGGTCATGGCCGGTATGACCTGATTTTAATGGACATGCAGATGCCCGTGATGAATGGCTATGATGCAACCCGCCAGATCAAAGCAATGGGCATCCAGACCCCTGTGATTGCATTGACCGCACATGCCATGAAAGGGGATGAGGAAAAATGCCGCCAGGCAGGCTGCGATGGGTATCTTACCAAACCCATTGATCGAGCCAAACTGGAAAGTGTTCTGCGAACCTATTTATGTCCTGTGTCCAGCCCCGGCACGACCTGAGAGGAGTCAATCAGGGATGTCCAAAAACCATCGTCTTGACTTCAACCCCCTCGATTGCGTTGAGCTTGCTGGCCAGGTCCTGTGCGGTTGACAGGTCGTCGGTCATTTCAAGAATTAATAGTCCATTGGGTGAACAATATCCTTTATCTGCTTCGTGCAGCCCCAGGCGGGTCCGGATACTGCATCCATATTGGGTCAGGATATCCTGAACAGAGTGGACATGGTGAACTCTGTCGGTAATATGGACGCCTAAAATGATATGTTGTTTGAGCGGCATGGTCGATCCTTTCTGTGCGTTATTGTTGTTCTTCGATTGAGGAAAAATCAACCTGATTCCAGTCAAAATGGCTATTCTGGGCTTCCTGCAGGATTTGACGGGCACGTTCCAGGTCGCTGTTACGCACCAGCAATTTTATACCACAGGTGGGGAGGGTGTAATAAAGACCTGCTATAGGCATATTTTCATCGCCAACAAAACATTGGATTCCTGCATTTTCAAGGTCGATTTTTGCGAGATATGCATTTTCCGGGGTATCGAATTGAGCGGCGGTTACGAGTTTTTCATCCATAAGAATTCCTTTCGCTTTTTATTCGAGGAATAATTCACCAAGCTCGCCGATCCGTTTTTTATATGTTGGTATTTTTGTCAGATTCAATTGTATCGTATCGCCCCCCTTGATGACAAGAGCCAAAAACAGTTTTATCATATTCAGATAGTCATTCACTGATACAATTTCCGATGTGATTATCCCTTTTTGGGCATCCCGGTTATGATAATTGCCAAGCGGTATGCATAAAGCGCCAGTTGTGTACCCGAACTGAGTAAATATTGATGCCTCGCATGTGCCGGCATCCATTAATTGACGCTGATAGAGGAAGGTTTTGTCTTGTTTTTGAAGATTGGCTGCGATCGTAACCATCCATTGGGTGACGCTGGGATTAAAAATACGACTGCGGTCACCGACCCGAATTACAACTCCTTTACCAATAGGGGCTGTCGGCAAGGCGGAGCTGGTCTCGATCGAGATAATAACGCTATCTTGGGGGAGCGACTTATGCTTACAGACATATTTGGCTCCATGCAAGCCGGCTTCTTCGGCCACAGTGAACAAGCCAATGACTTTGCGACGAATTTTCCTGCGATGCAGTTGATCAAAAAGGCACAGAATGGCCGCACATCCAATCAGATCATCACAGGCCCGGCTGTGCAAGAGATCGTCTTGAATCTGGCAGGTGGGCAAATCCCACATCGCCAAATCTCCTTTTTGGGCCGGACCATTCAATGCAAGCCAAACCCGTTTTCGCTTCTTTTTGTCATCAAATTGAACTTGGGTTATCCAGCCTGGAAGACTGCCGGTTGATGTAAATGCTCGAATAGGGGTACCTTTATGGAAATAAGACTTTTCGACACCCCCATAAAAGAGGGCGGTTGTCTTGTTGCGGACAGAGTCTTTTTCGATAATAAAGCCGGGATGGTCCTGATGGGCGACAAATGTGAGCGGAGTATTTGGATATTTCGCACCATAAACGGCCAGAATATTTCCCATTTTATCGACCGTTGTTTGAATGCCTCGGTCTGTGCAAAACTGGAGGATAGCTTGACGAACAATCCCTTCTCGATAAGGGGCCGTTGGATTCTGGAGAAAAGTGTTGATGATCGAGATGATCTGCGATTTCATACGGGTTTGATTCGAAATCTATGTGGGGTCTTGAATTGGCCCGCTTTGCGATATACTATAATAACTTTCCTGGTCCCCATAAACAACGAGCTCAACGGTCAGTTTTGGATTGTTCCAGCATGCTTTCTAAAATCTGGGCAGCAATCTGGACAAATTCCGGGCAGTGTTCGAAAGCGCCGGGCTGTTTGGATCGTATGATTCCTTCCGGGGTGTTAAAATCAAATCCCAGCAATTCCCGGCAAATGAGGGAGCCTGCCTGCTGTTTGAATTCTTGAATAAACAACTGGACTTTTTTATAGGTTTCGAATTTGGCTGTCTTATCTTTGGGGTCTGTGGTTCCGAATTGTAATCCCAAGACAAGTACTGCTCCTGTGACGGCACCGCACATATCCCCGGTTCGACCAACACCACCGCCCAGTCCCGAGGCAATTTTCAGAGCGGTATTCCGGTCTAAATTGAAGTTGTCTGCAAAGGCCGCTACAATGGCTTGAGAGCATGAATAACCTTCATTGAACAGGTCAACCGCTTGTTTGATTCGTTGTTTCATGGCCTGAATCCTTGTATGATTGGTAATTTACTATTATAGCAATATGGTATCATAAATATCGCATATCTGCAATGCATTTCCTCTGAAATTTAGTGATAAAAAAAGCCCCGCAGACGAATCCGCGGGGCTTTGTGGATTAATCCATTTAAAGGTGATCAGGGCGTTGTTATTTCTTTCGAAGGAAGCCAAATAAAAATGCTGCACCGCCGCCGCACAACAGCAAGGTACACGGTTCCGGGACGGCGACAAAGGAAATAGACGCCTCAAACAACATATCGCTATTGTCATATCCTGTTCCGGGCAGACCAATACTGTCCTGCGTGAAGACGCCCTGGTTGGTCAATTCTTCCATGCTGACATTGGTTATTGCAAATGTTGACGATATCAGGGTCAGTACTAAGGCTATAAGGATCATTTTTTTCATTTTAATCTCCGGCAGAACAGTATTTGAAAATACAACTCATGCCCGTCGTCATTTCCGGCAAGTCATTCGAAGTTCGGATTGTTGTCCGGTTCTGTATTCGGGCTGCTCGGTCCCCGCAATTGTTCGAGCTGTTTGCGAAGCTCTGCGTTCTCCCGCCGGGTGGCTTCCAGATCAAAAATCAGGTATTTGACGCCCACACGCAGATAATCCAGCGAATTCTGCAGCGTGCTGATTTTCTCCTGAAGCATTTTATATCCCTCGGTGCTGCGGCGGGCCAGGAACATAATTTTTTCCCGCTGGGGGACAGGAATATCACCCGCGGCATTCAGCAATTCTGTCAACTTATCTTCATAATTCGACTGGTTCATCATACACCCCCAAAGTTAAGCAATCACTTGCGAGCCCAGACAACCGTTGTCAAAGGCCTGCACAATTCTTCTGTACCTCGGCGTCCCCAGAAGATTGGACATCTAATACAAGGCTGATTATAACAAATTGTGGGTTTTTGTGCAAACGACATCGAAGCCAACTCCGCATTGTTTATGCGATGGAAGCCATTATCCGAAGTTTATCCAGAATTTTATCAGTCCTCAACTAAGAAATTATTTGTTTTTTCATGGTTTAAACAAGGTCCGGGGCATGACTTTCCAATGTTCTATAACCGGACAGGTAGTGTCTGCATAAAAAGAGTATTATTTTAGGAATAATTAAAATGGACAAATTTGTATTTTTATGAATAATAAAGTACAATATTGTTGTTATTATGTATAACCTAATATACAGCTCAATCCATAATAAGGCAAAGATATGACTCATAAGCTGGGGCGAGAAGTGGACCTGTTGGCAGATATAGCCAAGGCCTTTGCAATGTCACTGAATCTGGAAGTCACGCTTGAATCCATTCTAAAATCTCTGGATTCATTCCTGAAACTGGAACGCGGATTGATTACCCTGCTGGATCCGCTCAGTGAAATGATTGATATCAAGGTGGCTCATGGTATTGATGAAGCGTCCAAAAAAAATGTCACGTATCGTGTCGGGGAAGGGATTACCGGTCTGGTTGTGCAGACAGGTAAAGAGGTGGTTGTACCGGATATCCGGCTGGATCCCCGCTTTCTGGCCAAAACCGGCCAGCGCAAGATTCCCAAAGGTCAAAAGATCTGCTTCATTTGCGTCCCGATCAAGCTGGAAGGCATTACGATCGGTGCCATCAGTGTTGACAAGAAGGTCAAGGCCGGGGAAGATTTTGATTCTCACGTGCGGCTGCTGGAAGTCATCGCTACCCTGATTGCCCAGGCTGTCAAGCTGAATAAAACGATTGAGTCTAATAAAAAAGAACTGCTCAGTGAAAATGAGCGGCTGCTGCGTGAATTAAAGACCAAATTCAAGGTCCAGAATATGGTCGGGACCAGCAATGCCATCCAGGAAGTCTATCGTCTGATTTTACAGGTGGCCAACAGTAATGCTACCGTTCTGATCCGTGGAGAAAGCGGTACTGGCAAAGACCTTGTAGCGCATGCCATCCATTATAACAGTCATCGTAGCGACAAACCGTTTGTAAAAGTGAATTGTACTGCATTGCCGGATACGCTGCTGGAAAGTGAATTATTTGGTCATGAAAAGGGCGCCTTTACCGGTGCAACCGAACGGAAGCTGGGGCGGTTCGAACTGGCCAACGGGGGAACAATCTTTCTCGATGAAATCGGCGATTTTTCACTGAATCTTCAGGTCAAACTTCTGCGGGTGATTCAGTTTAAGGAATTTGAACGGGTTGGCGGCACGGAAACCATTAAATCCAATGTCCGGATTATTGTGGCGACCAATAAAAACCTCGAAGAAAGCATCAAAGAAAAACTGTTCCGTGAGGACTTGTATTATCGGATCAACGTATTTCCGATATTCATCCCTCCGCTGCGGGACCGCAAAGATGACATCATGCTGCTGGCAGATTATTTTCTTGAACGCTATGCCCGTGAAAACAGCAAAAACATTAATCGGATATCTACTCCCGCGATTGAAATGCTGACCAGTTACCACTGGCCTGGCAATGTGCGGGAGCTGGAAAACTGCATCGAGCGGGCGGTGCTGGTTTGCGACAGCGATGTGATTCGATCTGACCATCTCCCGCCATCGCTGCAAATGGTGCACAGAACACATCAGCTCGACAATCTGTCTCTGCTGGACCGGGTGGCATCGCTGGAGAAGGAATTGATTGTTGATGCCCTGAAAAAGACTGGGGGCTGTCAGCGTGATGCCGCCAAAGAACTGGGAATCACAGAGCGTATTCTCGGCTATAAAATCAAAAAATATAATATCCTGCGCAAATAGTTCCCCCGGCGGATGGGATGATGTAGCGGACCTCAATTGCGGGGGGCATGCTTCAACGACCGCGACAAAATGGCAGGCAGGATAACATCCCTTAGCCGCAAATACAAAAATGTAATATCGCAAGAAAGGACATACAAATATGTATGTCCTCTTTTATTTTGTCAATTCTCCATTTCTGACTTATGAATCTTATGCGGAATACCACAGTGTTCATAAGTCATTTTTATATAGATACATACAGTTGTTTTCAAAAAGTCGTCTTGCTGTTGGCACGTTCGTTGCTAATAGATTCTCTGTGAGGTGCAACAGGCCTGAGCTTCACACCATGTAGTAGAAACCCAAACAATAAACGATGAATTATGGAGAATGCAATGAGTAAGACAAGAACAGCAAAAGCAATCGTATGTGCACTGGTATGTGTATTGACCTGGACGACCTATGCGGAAGAAACCGCCGCAGCGGCTGTGTCTGATGAACCTGCACTGGGCGTTGGCGTATCCACAGCATTCATGAGCAAGTATATCTGGCGCGGCCAGCTGCTCAATGATGACTACGTGATGCAGCCTTCGGTGGGATTAACTTACGGGAATTGGTCTGCATCGCTGTGGGGCAATGTCGATATGACCGATTACCACGACAATGACTGGGAATTTACCGAATATGACTGGACAATTGGGTATGCCGACAAGATTCCAGGACTTGACATGTTTAAATATTCGGTAGGAGCTATTTATTATTACTTTCCGAGTGTAACCGGTGACAGCGATACAGTGGAAGTGTATGCCGGCCTGGGCCTGGACATTCCGCTAAGTCCGACCCTGACCATGTACCGCGACATCGATGAAGGGGACGGAACCTACGTTGCATTCAGTATCAGCCATTCCATTGAAAAAATTATGGAATTATCCCCCGATATGCCGGTTGGAATGACTGCATCGGCCAGTATCGGCTGGGGCAGCGAAGGGTATAATAAGTTTTACTGGGGCGGCCTGTCGGACAGTGCTATGCAGGACCTGACCCTCTCGATGGGGTTTCCCATACCCATCATGGGGTGGACATTGACCCCGAGTGTTAATTATGTAACGCTGTTGGATAGTGATGTGCGTGCGGCAGACACCTATGCGACGTATCGCGGTAACAACGACAGTGACTATGTCTTTACCGGCATAACCCTATCAACCAGTTTCTAAACGAACCTATCAAAATCAAAATGGAGAGGCATTGAAGATGCGATACAATTTCAAACTCAATAAAAACATGCTCCTTGCGGGTATTTTGCTGTTCATGCTTTGGGCGGGAGCGGCGCTGGCTGACGAGGCCGCTCCAGCTCCCGTGGACCCGGTGGCGGAGGCAAAAACCGAATTGCAAACCAATTTGAATATTGTCTGGACCTGTATTGCTGCATTTCTGGTCTTTTTCATGCAGGCTGGATTTGCGATGGTGGAAACGGGATTTACCCGGGCAAAAAATGCGGTCAATATATTAATGAAAAATCTGATGGACTTTTCTATCGGCAGTCTGGTGTTTTTTGTGATTGGTTTTGGGCTGATGTTCGGAGCCAATAGCAGCGGTTTCTGCGGCACGAGCCTGTTTGGATTGGCCGGAACGGAACCCGGAGCAGATTGGAACTGGACGTTCCTGATCTTCCAGACTGTTTTTGCCGCAACGGCTGCGACAATCGTTTCCGGTGCAATGGCTGAACGAACCAAATTTATCTCGTATCTCATTTACAGTGCGGTCATATCGCTGATCATATATCCCATATTCGGTTCCTGGGCATGGGGTAATCTGCTGCTGACCGATAATAACAGCTGGCTGGCGAAAATGGGCTTTCATGATTTTGCAGGCTCAACCGTGGTGCATTCCATCGGCGGCTGGCTGGCTTTAGCCGGGGCAATCATTCTTGGTCCCCGTATTGGCAAATACGGACCGGATGGAAAACCCAAAGCGATCATGGGACACAATCTGCCGCTGGCAGCCCTGGGCGTGTTCATCCTGTGGTTTGGCTGGTTTGGATTCAACCCGGGCAGCACGACGGCGGGCAATGGTTCCATTGGATACATTGCGGTTACGACCAACCTGGCTGCGGCTGCCGGAGCGGTATTGGCTTTAGTGACCTCGTGGGCTGTCATCAAAAAACCGGATATCTCGATGTCATTGAACGGTGCACTGGCGGGTCTGGTCGCCATCACTGCTCCCTGTGACGGCGTCTCTCCAATGGGTGCCATTGCCATTGGTTCTGCAGCAGGTATTCTGGTTGTATTGAGTGTCTTATTCTTGGATTATGTGCTTAAAATTGATGACCCCGTGGGTGCGGTCAGTGTGCATGGGGTGAATGGATTATGGGGCACGATTTCCTATGGATTATTTGCTATGGATGGCGGGTTATTCTATGGCGGCGGATTTAAACAACTGGGCGTTCAATTGCTGGGGGCCGGAACCGCGTTTCTCTGGGCATTCGGATTAGGGCTGGTATTGTTTATTCTCCTGAAGAAAACAGTAGGGCTTCGTGTGAATCCAGAAGAAGAACGTAAAGGGCTGGATATCGGCGAACATGGCATGGAAGCCTATTGTGGATTTCAAATCTTTAGTTAACATCTTATCGGAGAATTAATATGAAACTGATTATAGCCTATATACAACCCCATAAACTGGAAGAAGTCAAAGCCGCCCTGGCCAAAGCCGAGGTGGGCAAAATGTCGGTCACCAATTCACTTGGCTGCGGGGCCCAGATGGGATATGAAGAAAGTTACCGTGGTGTCAAATTTGAGGTGAATCTACTCAAGAAGGTGCGACTTGAAATTGCCGTCAACGAGACTTTTGTGGAAAAGACCATCAACACGATTATCTCGGCCGCACGTACCGGTCAAATTGGTGATGGTAAAATCTTTGTGATTAATCTGGAAGACTGCATCCGAATTCGAACCGGTGAGCGGGGATCTCCAGCCATCGGTTAAGTTCCATCGCATTACCCTCCTCCAAAGCCGGCGGTGTCTTGTTGTCCAAGATACCGCCGGTTTATGTTTGAGTCCTTGTCTGAACATACAAATATGTTATTTAATTGTCTATGGATTACATTTATGTAGATACAGGTTCATATGAGACATATTTGTAACCCTATACATTAAAACAAGATACGTATCTTTTTCGTGGGCTTTTCGTTCTGGTATGGATTTTGTTATAAGAATTAATCCAGTGTGTGAACAGCATTAGAACTATATTTTTGGGAGTCAAAACAAAATGACAACAGCGAAAAGTCGTAGATGGTTGACAAGTTTGTGCCTTTTGATGGTGTTGGCAATGCCCGGCCTTGCCCTTGCCGACGACAAGGAAGGGATCAATCTGGCCGACCTCAAGCAGGGATTGGATACTGCATGGGTTTTGATTGCGGCATTCCTGGTATTTTTTATGCAGGCTGGTTTTGGTATGGTCGAAACCGGATTCATCAGAGCCAAAAATGCCTGTAACATATTAACCAAAAACTTCTTGGATTTCTGCATGGCCTCGCTGGGCTTTTTTGTGGTAGGATACGGATTGATGTTTGGTGATGGCAATGGATTCATTGGAATTAAGGGATTTTGTCTGGCGGGGCTGGATTCCACTGTCAATGGGCTTCCCTTATATGCGTTCTGGCTTTTTCAGGCTGCATTTTGCGGAGCAGCTGCTACCATCGTTGCCGGCGGCATGGCTGAACGGATGAAGTTTGTCGCCTATTTAAGCTATTCATTCCTCATTTCTGCTTTGGTTTATCCGATTGTGGGGCATTGGGTCTGGGGCGGCGGCTGGCTGAGCAAAATGGGCTTTGCTGACTTCGCGGGTTCAACTGTGGTGCATACCGTGGGTGGTATTGCTGCTCTGGTAGGAACGGTGATGCTCAAACCACGTCTTGGTAAATATGGGATCGATGGAAAGCCGCGTGTGCTGGCAGGCCATAATATCCCGCTGGCTTCGCTGGGCGTGTTTATTTTGTGGTTCGGCTGGTTTGGTTTCAATCCCGGCTCAACCCTGTCTGTGGGCAATGGAGATCTGATTTCGCGGATTTCGATTAATACCAATTTGGCTGCGGCATTAGGCGGGATTGCAGCGATGGCTACGGTGTGGTTCCGTTTTGGCAAGCCGGATTTATCCATGGCCATGAACGGTGCCTTGGCAGGTCTGGTGGCAATTACCGCTCCCTGTGCCTATGTTGATCCGTGGGCAGCGATGGTCATTGGAATCATTGCCGGTATTATCGTGGTTCTTGGTGTTGAATTGCTGGATAAGCTGCATATTGACGATCCAGTGGGTGCTGTGCCGGTGCATGGCATGTGCGGTATATTCGGTACACTCTGTATTGGCATATTCGGCAAAAGCTCTCTGGGATTGGCCAATGATGGATTTATATACAGCGGGAATCCCACACAACTGGGCATTCAAATGGTAGGCAGTTTCAGCACCCTTGTTTTTGTGGTAATCATGATGGGGATTATATTCAAAGTGATTGACCTTACCGTGGGCCTTCGAGTCAGCCGGGAAGAAGAACTACGCGGCCTCGATATTGGCGAACACGGTATGGAAGCGTATAGCGGATTTCAAGTCTTTAGCACAATGTAAAATGGAGAATTCAGATGAAATTGATTATTGCCTATATACAACCCCATAAACTGGAAGAAGTCAAACAGGCCCTGGCCAAAGCCGACGTGGGAAAAATGTCGGTCACCAATTCCCTGGGCTGCGGCGCCCAGATGGGGTATGAGGAAAGTTATCGTGGTGTCAAATTTGAAGTCAATCTGCTCAAGAAAATACGTCTCGAAATCGCTGTGAACGAAGATTTCGTTGAGAAGACCATTCAAGCAATCATTGGTTCTGCACGAACCGGTCAGATTGGTGATGGTAAAATATTTGTCATGGACCTGGTGGATTGCATTCGCATACGAACCGGTGAAAGGGGAGGGAAAGCGATTGGTTAACGCTGTTGCTTGATAGGCAGACTGCTTTTTACAAAGAAAGCCCGGGGTTACAAATATGTAACCCCGGGTTCTTCATTTGAGGGTTTGGGGCTTTGCAGCGTATGGTACAGTCCTCCAGGAGTGTGAGATTCTATGTGGATTGTTTAATAAGCATAACAATTATGTAGATGTCGGGCTGCTAAATTACATATTTGTATTTCTGGGTATTTTGGGTACAACTGGCAGATACTTTGTAACTATATGTCTGGCAATGGGTTAAAAAATTTTTTGGTTTTTTTCTGGTTTGGCACGCTATATGCAAATCAGCAAAAAATAATGATTGAATATTGCTGAAGAATACCTAAAACCGCCAGCAGTCAGTGAGTCATTTGGGATCAGCCGAAAGTGCGGCAGGATGAATTCAAATATAAGACTCATCGCGGGGGGATTATGAATGGGGACGACTGGTTCTTTGCGTTTTTGGTGTTCTTCATGCAGGCCGACTTCCGGTTTCTCCGGGGTCGGCCCTTGCCGGCAAATCATACAAATGAATCGTTGAACATTCCCGGCATTTGTATGAAGATTAAATAAATTGTAATTGTCGAGTGTCTGATATAGGATTTGCATCGTGTAAATCTCATATGATGACCAGAGAAATGAAGACTTTTTTTGTGGAGAACTTGTAATGGAGACGCCAAAATGTACTAAAGAGATTTTTGGGTCAAATGTATTTAATGATGCCGTCATGCGTGAGCGGCTTCCCAAGAATATCTATAAGGCCTTTGTCCAGGCTCGCAAGGGCAATCAGGAAATAACCCCTGCGGTTGCCGATGTGATTGCCAACGCCATGAAAGACTGGGCCATCGAAAAGGGGGCAACCCATTATTGCCATTGGTTCCAGCCGATGACAGGCTTGACTGCCGAGAAACATGATGCATTCATCAATCCTACTGCCGACGGTCGCACCATCCTTGAATTTGGCGGCAAAGAGCTGATCAAGGGCGAACCAGATGCATCTTCATTCCCTTCCGGAGGACTTCGGGCCACATTTGAAGCCCGTGGCTACACTGCCTGGGATATTACATCTCCGGCGTTCATTCGTGAGGTTGGCAAAAACATTACGCTTTATATCCCCTGTGCTTTTTGCAGCTATACGGGGGTTGCTCTTGATAAGAAGACGCCGCTGCTTCGCTCGATGGAAGCACTCAGCAAGCAGGCAGTTCGCGTGCTGAAAGTGCTTGGCAATACCGAGGTCAAATCGGTGATGGCCACGCTTGGTCCAGAACAGGAATATTTCCTGGTGGATCGCAGGTTCTTCGAAAAGAGACTGGATCTGATGCTGGCCGGCCGCACACTGTTTGGGGCTCCCTCACCTCGCGGCCAGGAAATGGAAGATCACTATTTCGGCTCGCTGAATGAACGCGTTGCAAACTATATGAACGAACTGAACAACGAGCTGTGGAAGCTGGGGGTCTCCGCCAAGACGCAGCACAATGAAGTGGCTCCGGCTCAGTATGAACTGGCCCCGATTTTCTCGACGGTCAATGTTGCTACGGATCATAACCAGCTGACGATGGATGTGATGCAGAAAACAGCTCTTCGGCACGGATTTGTATGCCTGCTGCACGAAAAGCCGTTTGCTGGCGTCAATGGTTCTGGCAAGCACAACAACTGGAGCATGTGTACCGATACCGGCGTCAACCTTCTGGAACCGGGCAATACGCCTCATGACAATATGGTCTTTCTGGTCTTCCTGTGTGCGGTGATTCGGGCTGTGGATAAATATTCCAAGATGCTTCGTGCGTCCGTGGCAACTCCCGGCAACGATCATCGTCTGGGGGCCAACGAAGCACCTCCGGCCATAGTGTCTATTTTCCTGGGCGATCAGCTTACGGATATTTTCGAGCAGCTTGCTTCCGGCAAGGCTAAAAGCAGCAAGCAGGGCGGTGAAATGAAAGTGGGCGTCACTACGCTGCCGCCTTTGCCCAAAGATACCACAGACCGCAACCGTACCAGTCCGTTTGCTTTCACCGGCAACAAGTTTGAATTTCGTATGGTTGGGTCGTCGCAATCCACCGCCGGCCCGATGTTTGTGCTGAATACTATCGTGGCTGATGTATTGTGCGAAATTGCCGATCAGCTTGAAAAGAGCAAGAGCGTCAACGCTGATGTTCAAAAGCTGCTCCAGAAGATTGCCAAAGAACATGCTCGTATTGTTTTCAATGGTGATAACTATTCTGAAGACTGGGTTGTCGAAGCAGAAAAACGCGGCTTGCCCAATATTCGCAACTGTGTTGATTCGATCAAGACCATCACTGAGCCGGAACATATCAAGCTGTTCACCAAACATAACGTTCTTAGTAAAGTTGAGCTGCATGCACGCGAGGAAATCCTGCTGGAAAATTACGCCAAGACGCTGAACATCGAAGCGGGTGCCATGCTCAATATCGGCCGTCGCCAGATTATGCCGGCAGCGATGGAATTTGCGGGGGTCGTTGCAGACAGTCTCAACACGGTTTCCGATGCCGGCGCATCCTGCGATTCACAGAAGAAATTGCTGACCAAGGTGACGGAGTTAGTTGATCGTCTCAGCAATGGCCTGGACGCCTTAGCTGCGGCAATGGCCAAAGCAAAGGCGATTTCCAACATCGAGAAAAAGGCCGATGCCTACAAAGATCTTGTTGTTCCGGCCATGGCTGAAGTACGTGCGGTATCCGACGAACTCGAGACGCTGGTGGATGCTGACATGTGGCCGCTGCCCACATACGCTCAGATGCTGTTTGTGAGGTAAGAGGTAGGCGACATAATAACGCAACAATTTGCAGATTAGCCCTGCTGGCGGATGAATTTGACCAGCAGGGTTTTTTTATCGACAAATGCATTTTTTAATGCAGAAATCTTCATCATCCAAAAGGTTGAATCTTGACAGTAAAGGGAGATTTCGCTAAACTATTCCGAATTTTGTAACCCCTAAAAAGAAATAGGACTATAACCAGACAACGGAGAATGATTTTGGTACCAGAAAATCAGGGTTTATATGAGTCGCGATATGAACACGACGCTTGTGGTATCGGTGCCGTGGTGAATATCAATGGGCGTAGGGATCATGCGATCCTTGAATATGGCAAGCAGGTACTCTTGAATCTGCATCATCGCGGGGCGGCCAGTGCCGATGATATCACGGGCGACGGCGCGGGTATTCTGTTCCAGATTCCGCATGATTTTTTTGCAGATGTGTGTAAGACGCAGGGGATTGAACTGTCGCATCCCGGCACCTACGGCGTTGGGATGGTGTTCGGATCGAAGGATCCTCAGCTTCGTGCCAGGTGTGATGCGATTTTGGAGCGGGCCATCGAACATTATGGAATGAAATTCCTGGGCTGGCGTGATGTACCTTACAAGAATGACTGCCTCGGACCGATCGCTTTACAGGCGGAACCCTCTATTAAACAACTGTTTGTGGATGGGAAGGCATATCGTGACGAAGCTCTGGAATGTCGGTTGTTTATGGCCCGCAAACGGGCGGAAAAACAGGTTGCTGCTCTCGGCAGGCAAGGAGATGATTTCTACGTCAGTACCCTGTCTTGCCGGACCATCTGTTATAAGGGAATGTTCATGGCCTGGCAGTTGTTCGCATATTATCCTGATTTATCGGATGAGCGAATGACGTCGGCGCTGGCCATTGTTCATCAGCGATACAGCACCAATACCTTTCCCAATTGGAAACTGGCTCACCCCTTCCGTTGCATTGCGCACAATGGCGAAATCAACACCCTCAGCGGCAATCGAAACTGTATGCGAATGCGGGAACAAAATCTTAAGTCGCCGATTCTTGGAGAAGATTTGTCCGATTTGATTCCCGTCCTGACTCCCGGCGCCAGTGATTCGGCCAATTTTGACGAGATGCTGGAGCTACTGGTCCGTGCGGGTCGGAGTATGCCGCACGCCATGATGATGCTGATTCCGGAGGCATTTGGTGCACGGTATCACATTAGTACCGATAAACGGGCATTTTATGAATATCATTCCTCGATTATGGAGCCCTGGGATGGTCCGGCGGCAATGGTTTTTACCGATGGTCGTTTCCTGGGAGGTACGCTGGACCGAAATGGTCTGCGCCCCAGTCGCTACCTGGTAACCACCGATGGTTTGGCAGTACTGGCCAGCGAGGCCGGGGTGATTGAATTTCCGTCCAATCAGATTCGTCAGAAAGGGCGTTTGCAGCCTGGTAAGATGTTTCTGGTGGATACCCTGGAAGGGCGAATCATCACCGACCAGGAAATCAAAAGCAAGATAGCCCGTCAAAAGCCGTATCGTCGATGGCTGGAAGAAAATCGCATTGAATTGCGGGGGCTGTTTGATACGCCTAAGGCTGCGGTTACCGATATCGATACCTTATATACGCGGTTGCGAGTCTTTGGATATACCCGTGAAGAAATGCGGATGATTATTGCTCCGATGGCTCAAAATGGCCAGGAGCCGGTTGGGTCCATGGGCAATGATGCTGCACTTGCCGTATTAAGTGACAGGCCTCGTCTGTTATACGACTATTTCAAGCAGTTGTTTGCCCAGGTTACCAATCCGCCGATTGATCCGCTGCGAGAAGGCCTGGTCATGAGCCTGATGAGCTTTACCGGCAAAAAACGGAATGTGCTGGACGAGACGCCCCAGCATTGCCGTCAGCTGAAATTACCTCACCCCATTCTGACCAATGAAGACATGATTCGTCTTCGCAACGTGAAACGGGAAGACTTCAAGGTGGCAACTCTGCCGGCCTTCTTTGATGCTCATTCCAATGATCCGGCGGTCAACCTGGAACGCTCGCTGGATAAACTGGTCGCTGCTGCCCAGCGGGAAATCGACAATGGTGCCTCCCTGTTAGTGATTAGTGATAAGGGGTGTGATGCCGACAAGGCCCCGATTCCTGCCTTGTTGGCGGTGGCTGCCGTGCATCACGGGCTGATTGAAAAGGGCCTTCGTGGTGAGGCGGGGCTGATTGTGGAAACCGGCGAAGCTCGCGAAGTGATGCATTTTTGTCTGCTGTGCGGATTCGGTGCCAACGCGGTGAATCCATACCTGGTCTTTGAGATGCTGCAGGAATTGCAGCGGCAGGGGGATTTGTCTGCCAAAATCGATTTAGGCCAGTGTGCGGACAACTTTATCGCCGCCATCAAAAAAGGGATCCTCAAGGTCATGAGCAAAATGGGCATATCGACCCTTCGCAGTTATTTCAATGCTCAGTTATTTGAGGCGGTTGGATTAAACAAGGAGTTTGTTAATAAATATTTTGTTGGAACCAGCTCCCGCATTGAAGGCATTGGGCTGCGTCAAATTGCTGCCGATGCCATTCGCCGCCATCACGAGGCCTATCGCAACCGCAGGCCCGGCGAACTCGAAATGGAATATGGCGGAGACTATCATTTCCGCTGTGAGGGTGAACGTCACCTGTGGAATCCGACGACTGTAGCCTGTCTGCAGCATGCGGTAATGAATAATGACCAAAAGGCTTACAATGAATTTGCCAAAGCCATCAACGAGCAGGATAAAGCTCTGTGCACGCTGCGTGGATTGTTCGAATTTGTACCGGGTACACCCGTTCCGCTGGATGAAGTGGAGCCGGCATCGGAAATTGTCAAGCGATTCTGTACCGGGGCGATGAGTCATGGTTCCATCAGCAAAGAAGCTCATGAATGCATGGCGATTGCGATGAACCGGATTGGCGCCATGAGCAACACCGGCGAAGGCGGCGAAGACCCCGAACGGTATAAACCGCTGCCCAATGGAGATTCTTTAAACAGCGCCATCAAGCAGGTGGCCAGCGGACGATTTGGCGTAACGATTAATTATCTGGCCCATGCCAAGGAACTGCAGATTAAAATGGCGCAGGGGGCCAAGCCGGGTGAAGGCGGCCAGCTGCCCGGCCATAAGGTCACCGATGAAATCGCACAGCTTCGTTTTTCTACGCCGGGCGTTACACTGATTTCGCCTCCGCCGCATCATGATATTTATTCGATTGAAGACCTGGCTCAGTTGATTTATGACCTCAAGTGCAGTAATCCAACGGCCAAGGTTTCGGTCAAACTGGTCTCGGAAGTGGGGGTCGGGACAGTCGCTGCGGGTGTCTGCAAAGGGAATGCTGATGAGGTCCTCATCAGCGGCCATGATGGCGGCACGGGCGCCAGCCCCTTGTCTTCGATCAAACATGCCGGCTGTCCGTGGGAAATCGGGCTGGCGGAGACTCAGCAGGTACTGGTCCTCAATGGTCTGCGGGACCGGATACGTGTGCAGGTGGATGGTCAGCTCCGGACCGGCCGGGATATTGTCATTGGGGCCTTGCTTGGAGCAGAACAATTCGGCTTCGGCACGAGTGCCCTGGTCACCATGGGATGCACTTTGCTTCGTCGGTGTCATGATGGTGCCTGTACGTACGGTATTGCGACACAGGATCCTGAACTCCGCAGCCGATTCCGCGGCAAACCCGAATACATCATTCGTTATATGATGTTTGTTGCTGAAGAAGTACGGCAGATTATGGCTCAATTGGGCTTCCGTACAGTTCAGGAGATGGTTGGCCGGGCGGATCGGCTGTGCTCCAAAAAAGCCGTTGACCATTACAAAGCCAAAGGGTTGGATTTCTCAAAGCTATTTTATATCCCGGAGCATAAGGATTCCAGCGCCATTCGACTCAGCCGGCCTCAGCCCTATCGGCTCGAAGATCATCTGGACTGGCAGATTATCGAAAAATGTAAAAATGCTATTGAAAAAGGCCAAAAAGTCTCCCTGGACATGCCGATTCGCAATGTCAATCGTACTGTGGGGACCATTCTCAGCAACAAAATTGCTCTGAAATATGGCCTGAAGGGATTGCCGGAAGACACCATTGATATCACCTTCCATGGCTCAGCGGGACAAAGTTTCGGTGCCTTCCTGGCCCGTGGTGTCACCCTTCGCCTTGTCGGCGAAAGCAATGATTATCTGGGCAAGGGATTATCTGGCGGCAAGATTATTGTGGAAACCCCGCCGGATTCGCCTTTTATGGCCCATGAAAATATCATTGTCGGCAATACCCTGCTGTATGGTGCTACCAGCGGCGAGGTATATATCAACGGGATGGCCGGCGAACGATTCTGCGTCCGCAACAGTGGAGCTACGGCGGTTGTCGAAGGTGTCGGGGATCACGGCTGTGAGTACATGACCGGCGGCCTGGTGATTGTGCTGGGTAAAACCGGCTGCAATTTTGCCGCGGGCATGAGTGGTGGCATCGCCTATGTGCTTGATGAAATGCAGTTGTTTGATACCCTTTGCAACCTTGATATGGTTGATTTGGAAAACGTTTGGCGGCAGGAAGATAAAGATATCCTGTATCAGCATATTGTAAAGCATGAAAAACTGACTCGCAGCAGCCGGGCAAAACGCATTCTTAATGCCTGGCCGGATATGGTGGGTCGTTTTGTGAAAGTAATACCAACGGATTACCGCAAGGCCCTCGAACGGATGCGCGAGCAGGAACGCAGGGCGGCGGAACAGACCCCGGCAACCGAGGAGGTGTTCCATGGCTAAGGCAAAAGGCTTTATTGAATTTTCGCGGCAATCGACCGGCTACCGTCCGGTGGAATGCAGGATTAAGGATTACAAGGAAATTGAAATCCCCCTGACCCCCGATGAATTGAAAAAACAGGCGGCTCGCTGCATTGATTGCGGCATCCCGTTTTGCCATGGCACGGGCTGCCCAGTTCGCAATAATATCCCTGAATTTAATGACCTGGTGTATCAGGGACGCTGGCAGCAGGCCTGTGAGGTATTGCACGCGACGAATAATCTGCCGGAAATTACAGGCCGTGTGTGTCCAGCACCTTGTGAAGCTTCCTGCACGCTGTCGATTAATGACAAACCGGTTACGATCCGGCACATTGAATACCAGATTGTGGAACGCGGTTTTGCTGAAGGCTGGATTAAGCCCATGCCGGCGGCGGTTAAAAATGGCAAAACGGTTGCTATCATTGGCTCTGGTCCGGCAGGATTGTCAGCGGCTCAACAGCTTGCCCGGGCTGGGTTTGATGTCTCAGTCTTTGAAAAAGATGAGAAGCCCGGCGGCCTGCTGCGATATGGCATCCCGGATTTCAAACTCGAAAAGTGGGTGATTGACCGCCGGCTGGAACAAATGAAGGCTGAAGGCGTTAAATTTCATACCGGTGTCAATGCAGGCAAAGATATTTCCGCGCATTACCTGCAGAAAATGTATGATTATATCTGTATTACGATGGGAGCCGGCAAACCCCGTGATTTGCCGATTCCGGGCCGAGACATCCCGGGCATTTATTATGCGATGGAATTTTTGTCCCAGCAGAATAAGCTCAATTCCAATGAACCATTCGATTTGTCAAGTCGAATCAGTGCTGCCGGCAAGAATGTCCTGGTGATTGGCGGCGGGGATACCGGCAGCGACTGTGTGGGGACCTCACGCCGTCAGGGGGCTGCGTCGATTACCCAGATTGAAATTCTGCCCCAGCCTCCGGAAAGCCGTCCCGCTGATACGCCCTGGCCGATGTGGCCCCGCCAGATGCGTACCTCGTCTTCTCATGAGGAAGGATGTACGCGGATGTGGGGTATTGCCAGCAAAAAGTTCGTCGGAGATGCCTCTGGTCTCAAAGAAGTCCATGCCTGCCGAGTTGATTGGAAACAGGAGAATGGACGCTGGATCATGAATGAAATCCCGAATTCCGAGTTTGTGATTAAAGCGGAGCTGGTTTTGCTGGCCATGGGGTTTGTGCATGTGGAACATAATCAGCTTATTCAGGATTTGCATCTTGACCTGGATGCCCGCGGCAACATTCAAGTCAATCACTATCAGTCCAACATCCCCTCGGTTTTTGCAGCCGGCGATGCGGTCTCCGGGGCGTCTCTGGTGGTTCGGGCGATTGACAGCGGGCGTAAAGCAGCTGAAGCCATTTTGAACTGGTATCAGAAAAACAGTTAGACGCAGGGGATTGGGAACATATGGCGATACGGATAGCGCTGGTACAGTGTAATGTCGCGGTAGGCGATCTGGCAGGCAATGCCGCCATGATTGGCCATTATGCAGCGACGGCCCAGGCGCAGGGTGCCGATATCGTCGTTTTCCCGGAAATGTGTTTGTGTGGTTATCCGCCGGAGGATTTGCTTCTGCGTCCGCGTTTCTTGCAAGATACCCGGCAGGTTCTGGATCAACTGGCTGCCGACTGGGACGGTCCAGTTCTGATGGTCGGATTCGCTGAAAAACAGGATACCCATATCTATAATTCACTGGCCGTCATTCAAAGCGGTAAAATCGCTTCCATTTATCGCAAAGTCCTTTTGCCCAATTACGGTGTGTTCGACGAAAAACGTTATTTTACCCCCGGTTATGAACCCATTGTATGTGAAGTCAACGGGGTACATCTGGCTTTGACCATCTGTGAAGATATCTGGAATCTCGACTGGCTGACACGATTTCTGAAACCCTGTCGTTTTGATGGCATCATCAACATTTCCGCATCACCTTTCCATTCCGGAAAATCCAATCAGCGTCAGGCAATTGTCGGACAATGTGCCGCCCGTTTTCAAAAGCCGGTCTTCTACTGTAATCTTATCGGCGGACAGGATGAACTTGTATTCGACGGGCGGAGCCTGATTGCCGACCAAACAGGCGTGGTTATCGCCTCCGGCAAGGCATTTGAAAATGATATTGTCTATGCAGATATCGCCATCCAAAATCAGTCTGTTATTGTCTCTTTACCGCCATCGGCTGAATCCCTGCCTGCAAGGGAAGAGCTGGAATCCGTTGCCGAAGTCTATCAGGCTCTGGTGCTGGGGACACGGGATTATGTTCGTAAAAACGGATTTAGCAAAGCGATGCTTGGTCTTAGTGGCGGCATTGATTCAGCACTGACAGCTGTGATTGCTGCGGATGCACTTGGGGCGGAACATGTTCTTGGGATCACGATGCCGTCTCGATTCAACAGTACCCAGACCCAGGATGATGCCCGAAAGCTGGCCGATAACCTGGGCATTCATTTTTATAGCCTGCCCATCGAGAGTATTTTAAAAGAATTCAGCACTGTGTTGTCTGCCATCCCGGGCTGGAATGAACAGGGGCTTGCTTATGAAAATCTCCAGGCCCGTATTCGCGGCTGCCTGATGATGTCGCTGTCCAACCAGCTTGGCTATATGGTTTTGACCACCGGCAACAAGAGCGAGACCGCCGTGGGGTATTGTACTCTCTATGGCGATACAGCGGGTGGCTTTGCCGTCATTAAGGATGTCCCCAAAACGCTGGTCTATCAGCTCAGCAGGTATGTCAATCGGATTGCAGGGAAAGAACGGATTCCGCAAAGCACCATTGACCGCGTCCCCACCGCCGAACTGCGGGCCAACCAGAAAGACAGCGATTCGCTGCCGGAATATGATATTCTTGATGTCATCCTGCAGGGATACATCGAACGCGAGAAATCTCCCTCCGAACTGATTGCCGAAGGGTTTCCGCCGCGAACGGTCGAACGGGTATTTCGTTTGGTGGATTTGGCCGAGTACAAGCGACGCCAATGCCCCCCGGGTGTCAAGATCACTCCCCGGGCTTTCGGCAAGGACCGGCGGATGCCTATTACCAATCGATATAAACCGGATTTCTCCGGAAACGCATGAAGCATGAATAACTTAGCATGAAGGACACTGGCCAATGCCAAAACGTACAGACATCAAAAAAGTATTGATTATCGGCTCCGGTCCGATTGTAATCGGTCAGGCTTGTGAATTCGATTATTCCGGCACACAGGCTTGTAAAGCATTGCGCAAACTCGGATACCAAATTGTTCTGGTCAATTCCAACCCGGCGACAATTATGACCGATCCGGGCATGGCGGATGTAACTTACATCGAACCCCTGAATGTCAAGTCGCTGGAAATGATTATCGCCAAAGAGCGTCCGGATGCCTTGCTGCCCAATCTGGGTGGTCAGACCGGTCTGAATTTATCGTCGGACCTGGCCAAAAAAGGCATTCTTGATAAATATGGTGTGCAGATTATTGGTGTCAAGGAAGACGCCATCGAACGGGGTGAAGACCGTCAGATATTCAAAGATACTATGGCGTCTTTGGGGATTGATACGCCGCGCAGTGAAATTGCCTACAGTCTTGAGGATGCCGAACGCATTCTCGAGAAGATTGGCCTGCCCTGTGTCATTCGCCCGGCCTATACCATGGGCGGTACCGGCGGGGGGCTGGTTTATAATATCGAGGAATTCCGTACCATTGTCAGCCGTGGGCTTTCGGCCAGCCTGGTTGGCCAGGTTCTAATTGAAGAATCTGTTGAAGGGTGGGAAGAACTCGAACTGGAGGTGGTACGCGATTCCAAAGGCCAGAAAATCACCGTCTGTTTTATCGAGAATATCGATGCAATGGGAGTCCATACCGGAGATTCATTCTGTGCCGCTCCCATGCTGACGATTGAAAAAGCTCTTCAGGATAAACTGCAGCAATATTCCTATGCTATAGTGGATGCCATCGGTGTAATCGGCGGCACCAATGTCCAGTTTGCCCACAATCCCAAAACCGGACGTGTGGTAGTGATTGAAATCAACCCTCGCACATCCCGTTCCTCAGCTTTGGCATCCAAGGCAACCGGGTTCCCGATAGCATTTGTCTCCTCCCTGCTGGCAGGGGGGCTGACTCTCGATGAAATCCCCTATTGGCGGGATGGGACGCTCGAAAAATACACACCCTCCGGCGATTATGTTGTCATTAAATTTGCCCGGTGGGCCTTTGAGAAATTCCGCGGCATTAAAGATCAGCTCGGCACCCAGATGCGTGCTGTCGGGGAAGTCATGAGCATCGGCAAAAATTACAAGGAGGCACTCCAAAAGGCTATTCGTTCGCTCGAAAACGGCCGATATGGACTGGGCTTTGCCAAAGATTTCAACAAAAAAAACCTTGATGAGCTGATGACTATGCTGGCATATCCCACCAGCGAACGGCAGTTCATTATGTATGAAGCTCTTCGCAAGGGGGCAACCGTGGAAGCCCTTCAAGCCAAGACCTATATCAAAGCCTGGTTTATTCAGCAGATGAAGGAATTGGTCGAACTGGAAGAACAGATTTTGCAATACAAAGGCAAAACGCTGCCGGATGCACTGCTTATTCAGGCCAAAAAGGATGGATTTGCCGATAAATATCTTGCCAAGCTGCTGGGTATCCCTGAAAAGGATATTTTTCAGAAACGCAAGGCTCTGGGCATCATGGAAGCCTGGGAACCGGTTCCAGTCAGCGGCGTCGAAAACGCGGCTTATTATTATTCTACCTATAATGCCCCTGACAAAGTCACTGTCAGTAATCGCAAAAAAATTATGGTTCTCGGCGGCGGTCCTAACCGCATTGGCCAGGGTATTGAATTTGATTACTGCTGTGTCCATGCAGCCTTTGCACTGCGTGAGATGGGGTATGAAACCATCATGGTCAATTGCAACCCGGAAACCGTATCGACTGACTATGACACCTCTGACAAGCTTTATTTTGAACCGCTGTCGGTCGAAGATGTGTTGCAGATTTATAACAAGGAACAGCCTGAAGGCGTCATCGTACAGTTTGGCGGCCAGACTCCTCTGAACATCTGCAGGGAACTGGAACAGGCCGGCGTGCGTATTCTGGGAACATCAACCGATTCCATTGATTTGGCTGAAGATCGGGACCGTTTCAGCAAGGTTATCAAAAAACTGGGCATCCCCCAGCCGGCATCAGGAATGGCTTCCAACCTGGAACAAGCCCTCGAGATTGCAAAGACAATCGGCTACCCCCTGATGGTTCGTCCCTCGTACGTGTTGGGTGGACGAGGCATGGAAGTCGTCTATGACGAACAGATGCTGACTCATTATGTCAATGCCGCCGTGGATATTTCTCCGGATCGTCCGATTCTGATTGACAAATTCCTCGAACATGCTCTCGAAGTCGAAGCGGACGCTATTTCCGACGGGAAAGACGCCTTTATTCCCGCAATCATGGAGCATATCGAACTGGCCGGCATACACTCGGGCGACTCCGCCTGCGTCCTGCCGCCGGTGTCGATTCCGCCCAGGCACCTGCAGACGATCGAAGACTACACACGCAGAATTGCCATAGAATTGAAAGTCTGCGGTTTGATTAATATTCAGTATGCCATTGCCGGAGATAAAGTCTATATTCTTGAGGCCAATCCCCGAGCTTCACGGACGGTGCCCCTTGTATCCAAGGTATGCAATATCCAGATGGTTCGGATTGCAACTCAGTTAATGATGGGTAAAAAGCTGTCGGAAATATCGCCTTCTCACAGAAAAATCTCGCATTATGGAGTGAAAGAGGCGGTTTTCCCGTTCAATATGTTCCCGGAAGTGGACCCGATTCTGGGGCCGGAAATGCGTTCCACCGGCGAAGTGCTCGGTCTGGCCGATTCGGCTGGGATGGCATTCTATAAGTCTCAGGAGGCTGCCCAGCAAATCCTGCCTCTGATGGGCAAGGTGTTGATTTCCGTTGCCCAGAAAGACCGTAATGAGATTCTGGAGCCGGCCAGGATACTTAAGAAAGCCGGACTGGATATTATTGCGACGGAAGGTACCTATCTTTTCCTGACGCAGCACGGAATCGAAGCCGAAAAGATACTTAAGCTCCATGAGGGCCGCCCCAATATTCTCGATAGCATCATGAATGGCGAAATAAAAATGGTAATTAATACTCCGGCCGGCAAACAAAGCAGCCATGATGATTCGTATATACGTAAAGCCTCAATTAAATATAAGGTTCCGTATGTGACAACGACTGCGGCGGCGCTGGCAGCGGCAAAAGGCATATTGGCATGCAAAGAAAAACAGCGTGATGTGAAATCGCTGCAGCAATATCATAAAGAAATTGGATAAGGACTACACGAGTGCCGAAAGATAAATCTATAAAAAAAATTCTGATTATCGGTTCAGGCCCCATCGTCATTGGTCAGGGCTGTGAATTTGACTATTCCGGTGCACAGGCCTGCAAAGTGCTCCGCAAAGAAGGCTATCAGGTCATCCTGGTCAATAGCAATCCTGCAACCATTATGACCGACCCGGAAATGGCGAACAAAACTTACATTGAGCCGATTACTCCGGAGATAGTGGCCAAAATTATTGAGAAAGAACGCCCGGACAGCCTGCTGCCGACGCTTGGCGGACAGACCGGCCTGAACACCGCGGTGGCCCTGGCGGAAATGGGCGTCTTGAAAAAATACAAAGTCAGACTCCTGGGGGCCAATTTGCAGGCCATTAAAAAAGCCGAAGAACGAGACCGGTTTAAAAAAATCGTTCAGGATATCGGACTGGAAGTACCTAAAAGCGGCTTTGCTCATTCGGTCGAAGAAGCCATGAAAGTCATGGAACAGATTGGCTTTCCGCTGATTATTCGTCCCTCTTACACCCTGGGTGGTATGGGCGGCAATGTGGCCTATAACCTGGATGAATACAAACGGATGGTGCAGTGGGGGCTGGACCTTAGCCCCAAACACCAGATTCTGGTTGAAGAGTCCGTCGTCGGATGGAAAGAGTATGAACTCGAGGTCATGCGTGATCGCAAAGACAATGTGGTGATTGTCTGTTCGATTGAGAACCTTGACCCGATGGGTATCCATACCGGCGACAGCATCACCGTCGCACCGGCCCAGACGCTGTCGGATAAAGAGTATCAGGTCATGCGTGATGCGGCATTGAAAATCATCCGCGCCATCGGTGTTGAAACTGGGGGGTCGAACATCCAATTCGCTGTCAATCCCAAAAACGGCAAGCTGTATGTTATCGAGATGAATCCTCGCGTTTCCCGCAGCTCGGCGCTGGCCTCCAAGGCCACCGGGTTTCCGATTGCCAAAATCGCCTCACTGCTGGCGGTGGGGTATACCCTCGACGAAATTCCCAATGACATCACCAAAAAGACCCCGGCCTGTTTTGAGCCGACGATTGACTATGTCGTGGTCAAGTGGCCGCGGTTTACATTCGAGAAATTCCCCCAGACCAGCCCTGAATTGACCGTTCAAATGAAATCGGTTGGAGAAGCGATGGCCATTGGTCGTACGTTCAAGGAAGCATTTCAGAAAGCCATTCGGTCGCTTGAAATCGACCGCTATTCACTGGATGCCCGCCATATCAAACCGGGCCTGAATGACGACCAGTTACAGGAACGGCTGCGGAAAAATTATTGGGATAAATTGTGGTATGTGGCCGAGGCTTACCGGCGCAAATACACCACCCAGGAAATCTTTGAATTGACCCATATTGATCCCTGGTTTTTGAATCATATCAAAGATCTGGTCGAAATGGAAAAGACTCTCTTTTCCTTCGGATTCGACAAACTGACTCCGGAATTGCTTCGTCAGGCCAAAGAAGCCGGCTTTAGCGACAAATATTTATCGATGAAGTATGGTGTTGAAGAGACTGCCGTTCGCCAAAAACGTCTGGAAGCGGGGATTAAGCCTGTCTATAAAATGGTGGATACCTGCGGTGCGGAATTTGAAGCTTCAACACCTTATCTGTATTCGACTTATGAATCAGAATGTGAGGCCAATCCGACCACGCACCGTAAAATTATGATTCTGGGCGGGGGGCCTAACCGGATTGGTCAGGGTATTGAGTTTGATTATTGCTGTGTTCATGCAGCCTTTGCGCTGGATGAAATCGGCATCGAATCAATTATGGTCAACTGCAACCCGGAAACCGTATCCACTGACTATGATACATCGGATCGGCTGTATTTTGAACCGTTGACGTATGAAGATGTGATGTCGATCATTGATACAGAAAAACCCGACGGCGTCATTGTGCAGTTCGGTGGGCAAACGCCTCTGAAGTTATCCAAAGCTCTTCACAAGGCGGGGGTTCCGATTATCGGCACCTCGCCCCGCAGTATTGAAATTGCTGAAGACCGCAAATTGTTCAATAAGCTGGTAGAGAAACTCAATCTGCTCCAGCCGTTCAGCGGCACCGCCACCAGCTATGAAGAAACACTGAAGGTGGCCCAAAAGCTGGGCTACCCGTTACTGGTTCGTCCCTCTTTTGTCCTGGGCGGGCGGGCGATGGATATCGTATACGATGAATCCTCGCTGAAGGCCTGTGTCGATGAGGCTCTCGAAGTGTCCGGCGAGCACCCCATCCTGATCGACAAGTTCCTCGATGATGCAACCGAACTGGACGTCGATGCCATCTGTGACGGCCAAACGGTGGTGATTGGCGGCGTCATGGAGCACATCGAAGAAGCGGGGATTCACTCTGGTGACAGTGCCTGCTTCCTGCCTCCGGTAACACTCAAACCCGAAACCATCGCCGAAGTGAAACGCCAGACTCGACTGCTGGCTCTGGAATTGCAGGTCAAAGGCCTGATTAATATTCAGTTTGCCATTAAGGATGATAAGGTCTATATTCTCGAAGTCAATCCTCGGGCTTCCCGGACGATTCCATTTGTCAGCAAGGCTATTGGCGTTCCGCTGGCCAAGCTGGCTGCTAAAATCCAGGCCGGAATGACCCTCCAGCAGCTCGGCTTTACCGAAGAGGTGTCACGAAATCATTACGCGGTCAAGGAAGCGGTTTTCCCGTTCCTGAAATTCCAGGGCGCTGATGTCATTCTTGGTCCGGAAATGCTGTCCACCGGCGAGGTGATGGGCATTTCCAATGACTATGGCGTGGCCTATGCCAAATCACAGATCGCTGCTGGCTGCAATTTGCCCACGAAAGGAACCGTGTTTATCAGTGTGCGTGATGCGGACAAACCCCGAGCGGTGCAAATGGCCCGAAAACTCCACGAGTTGGGCTTCAAAATACTGGCTACCAAAGGGACTTGTATCGAATTAATTAAGAACAATATTCCTTCGGAATTTGTACGCAAAATGATTGAAGGACGCCCCAATGTGGTTGACCTGATGATTAATAACCAGATTGACTTGATTGTCAATACCACTGTGGGGGAACAGACTATCCGGGATTCCTTCCCGATCCGCCGTACAGCCCTGGATCGGCAAATTCCGTATATTACCACCATTCGCGGTGGTCTTGCGGCAGCACGAGCCATTGAAGCACTGCAAAATGAAAAATTGACGGTCAAATCGATTCAAGCCTATTACAGGAAGTAATTTATGTCGAATAATAAAGCGATTTTATTGCTGGAAGACGGCACGGTATTTATCGGCCGCTCTTTTGGCGCCAAAGGGACCGCCGTCGGCGAGGTCGTATTCAACACCTCGATGACCGGCTATCAGGAAATCACGACAGACCCGTCCTACTTTGAACAGATATTAACAATGACCTATCCGATGATAGGCAATTATGGCACAGACTCTGGGGACTGGGAGTCTCGCAAATTGTTTTGTTCAGGGTTCATTGTCAAGGAAAATTGTCCTTTCCCCAGTAATTGGCGGAATGAAAAAACATTTAGTGATTACCTCAAAGAAAACAATGTCGTCGGCCTGGAAGGCATCGATACCCGTAAACTGGTTCGCCATATCCGTACGCAGGGGGCTATGCGGGGAATTATCTCCTCTTGTGAACTGGATGTGGATATACTCCGGAAAAAACTGGACGCCTATCCCGGCCTGGTTGGACGCGATATTGTTCAGCATGTCACCCTCGGCGAGTCCTACCCATGGACCCAGGGAGTCATAGACGTACTGACAGGACAGGAGTGCAAACCGAAACCCAAATACAAGGTTATCGCCTTCGATTTCGGCATTAAACAGAATATCCTGCGTCTATTGGTTTCGCATGGCTGCAAGGTCGAAGTCGTTCCGGCCGACACGACCGCCGCTCAGATACTCAAAAAGAAGCCTGACGGCGTCTTTCTCAGCAATGGTCCCGGCGACCCGGCCGCGGTAACCTATGCTATTGATGCCATTCGCGGCCTGCTTGGCAAAGTACCCATCTTCGGTATTTGTCTGGGCCATCAGCTTCTGGGGCTGGCCCTTGGCGGGACAACGTATAAACTTAAATTTGGCCATCGCGGGGCCAATCATCCGGTTAAAAATCTGGACACAGGCAAAATTGAAATCACCAGCCAGAATCATGGCTTCTGTGTCGATATTAATTCGCTCAAAGGCAAAAACGTCGAATTAACTCATATGAATCTTAATGATAATACGCTGGAAGGGCTTCGTTGTAAAAAGCTCAAAGCCTTTTCTGTCCAGTATCACCCGGAAGCCTCTCCCGGCCCGCATGATTCACAATATCTGTTCAGGCAGTTCACCGAGTGGATGGACAAATCCAGGAAGGCAAAATAGGTTTCGAAAGGGGAATCAAAAAGGCCTGCGATCAGAAAACCGCAGGCCTTTATTTTTAGTAACGGATTCCCTTACTCAACAAAAAGGAAGATTCGAGTATTTTAGTTCAACATCCCCATCAGAACCAGTCTGGCTTCCTGACGGACATTCACCACTTTCTTCAACTCGGCCTGAGCAGCAGCCAGTTCTTTCTGAGCAGCGTCTTTGGCAGCCCTTAATGCAGTCAGTTTTGCCGTAATGTCTTCAGCGGTTGAGGATTCATTCTGCAAAGCTTCACTCAATGCAGCGGAAGCTTTCTGGACTTCACTCTGCTCTCTGGCAGGCTGCTGATCCGGTGCCTGGCCTTGTCCCTGTCCACCTGGACGGTTGCCGCGTCCGGTCATTCCCATGCCCATGCCCATCCCCATGCCACGTGCATTAACCTGGTTGGACAATGTCATAACCTTCTTGAGCGGAGGCTCAATCTTGGCCCATTCTGCATCGGTAGCATTCAACTGGGTCTTAGCCATTTCAAGCATACGCGCCTGAAAGTCCATTTGTGAACCAAAACCGCCTTGTCCACCCGGGCCTCGTTGTCCGCCCTGACCGCCGCCAAAACCACCCTGAGCCGGAGGCTGTCCCTGATTGCCGGCCGCCCAGATAAACGGGATAGAAACAGTTGCCAATAATAGACTTGCGACGACTACCATCATTTTACGATTCTTAAGCATGGGTCCAATCCTTTCTGTGTAAAATTAAAAAATAAGGTTTAAAAACGAATCGTATAAGGCAAGACGCCGGATTGTCCCATAATATTGCAAAAATTTCCATTTTCAATAATTGCTGATAATCGACTGGGCATATCTGTATAATTATATGGTTTTCAAGATGTTCAAGCTGGAGTGTTATGGGAAAATAAGAAAAATTCGCAGGGATGGGCAAACCTGCTGGCTGGTCTCTTCTTGCAATATAGGGAAATTGCGGAAAGTGGTCTAATCAGGCAAAATTGATCAGGATGCAGAAAATAACAAAAACCGCGTTATTCGATGAAAAAAACGGTTTTGGGCTCAAAAAGTTAAATGCGTCTGTAGGGACTCGAACCCCAAACCCTCAGTTCCGAAGACTGATGCTCTATCCAATTGAGCTACAGACGCAATAGTATGGAATATACTATGCTGGTCTGAAATTTGCAACTGTGTTTATTCGTGCCGTAAGGATTCAATCGGATCCATATTAGCGGCTTTGACGGCCGGATACAACCCGAAGGTCAATCCTACAGCCCCCGAGATGCCAAATGACAGCAGCATGGCTTCGCTTGTAATGACCGTCGGCATATTTCCGAAAACCGTGACTGCGATTGGGATAACTGCCCCCAGTGCCATACCGAACAATCCGCCGGTCAGCGTTAACAAGAGCGTTTCTGATAAAAACTGAATAACAATATCGCGTTTTTTGGCCCCCAAAGCCCGTCTGATTCCGATTTCGCGAGTTCGCTCGCTGACCGTAGCCAACATAATGTTCATAATACCAATACCGCCAACCAACAGAGATATAGCGGCGATAGACCCTAAGACGATACTAAATATCCGCTTTGTCCGAATCGCCTGCCGGAGCAATTCCAGCGGGACAATAACCTGATAATCCTGTTGTTTATGGAAGCGTTTGAGCATTCCTTCAAGCAAATCACGAATCGGCAGTACATCTTCAATGGTTGGGACTTTGACCGTGATTTCGCTTAATTCCACACGCTCACCGACCATCCCTGAGGTCCCGCTGAATTGCAACAATATCTCACCAAAACGGCTTTTCATGGTCGTAATCGGCATATACACCTTGCCATTGGCTCCTGCGGAAGAGGCTGTCATTTGAGTTCCGAGGTGGTCGTCTTCATTTTTCTCGGTTTTGGTTTCACTGACCACTCCCACAATCCGGTAATAGTCCCCGCCGATTTTAATATCCATGCCAATGGGATCGTCAACAACAAACAAGGAATCTGCGGCATCCTGGTCAATGACGCAGACATTCAGCGTATAATACATGTCATTGGTTTCAAGAAAGCGACCTCGCTGAAGTTGAATCGGAGCTAGTTCCGGATACCACGGTACCGTACCAATAACCTCGACCCCCAGCACTCGGTTGCGGTAGTAGGCCTTGTGACTGATCACTTTCGAGGGTACGACCACTTGAGCATTCGGAATGGTATCCCGGAACCGCTCTGCATCATCGTATGTCAGACCGTACTGAACCAGCGACTGCTGCGTTGTGTCGGAAGCGGTCTGCTGCGGCGGCTTGAGAGTTTTCAAAATAATATTGGTGCTTCCCAGCCGGGCAATTTGCGCCTGAGCCTGTCGACTGGCTCCCTCGCCAATGGCCAGCATGGCAATCACGCTCGATACACCGAAAATAATACCCAGCATCGTCAGCATGGACCGCAGGCGGTGCAGCCACAAGCTGCGAAGGCTGATTTGCAATACACCTCCTATTTGCAGCAGGATACTCATGGTTCCGTCCTCGTGTAAGTCTGCTGGCGTTCGATTTTACCGTCGAGCATATGAATGCTCCGCTGAGTCCGTTTGGCCACGTTGCTGTCATGAGTGACCACAATAATTGTTTTGCCGGCTGAGTGGAGTTCATCCAGCAGGCCGAGAATGTCGGATCCGCTTCGACTGTCCAGGTTGCCAGTCGGTTCGTCAGCCAGCAGAATGACCGGATCATTCGCCAGGGCACGTGCGATGGCGACACGCTGCTGCTGACCGCCGGACAACTCCGAGGGGCGGTGATGCAGACGATCTTTGAGGCCGACTCGGCAGGCCAGTTCGATTGCTCGTTCACGGCGCTCATGCTTGTGAACCTGCTGATAATACATCGGCATTTCGATGTTCTCGACCAGGTTTAGTTGTGGAATCAGATTAAAAGACTGAAAAATGAAACCAATTCGCTTGCCTCGAATTGTCGAGAGGGTGTCATCGTCCATTTCGGAAATATCCAGTCCTCCCAGCAGGTACTTGCCGCCGGTAGGGCGGTCCAGGCATCCCAGTAAATTCAACAGCGTGGATTTGCCCGACCCGCTGGGTCCCATGATCGCGGCATATTCGCCTTTGTGAAAAGACAGATCGATCCCACGCAAAACCGGCAGCTCGGTATGTGCAAGAAAATAGGACTTGCGAATATCCTGAAGCTCAACAACCGTTTCAGGAGTTGGTTTTGATGAAGAGGACTGAATCATGGTCTTGTTTCTGTCTGTGCGGGTATGTTTTCCGGGTTTTGACGACTACGACGCTGTCCCTGGGGCCTGTCAACAGGAGCCGTACCGCCTCCTTCGGCATTATTCTGCTGCATACGATCCAATCCCACTCCCTCCGGACGCTGGCGAAGGGGGCGGTCTGTCCCAATGCTGCCGGGTTGGGCATTCTCCTGGGGCTGATTGGGTAAAGTACCCTGGCCGCTCACTCGGCGGCGGCCGGTTGGATTCTGACTGTCCGGTGAAAATTGCCCCGGTGCCGGGAACCCGCTGGGGCGGTTCGGATTGTCAGATTGCATAAATCCGCCATTGGGCCGCTCACGGGTCTGGTTGTTAACCGGTATCAGGTCTGGCATATCCGGCAGAGTTTCCGGAATCGGGGTTCCATGCTGCTGGTCAAATATCCTCGGCGGATTCAGAAGAACAGATTCGCCTTCATTTAAACCCGACACAATTTGGACAAATTTATCATTGTACGGGCCGGTCTGAACCTCGCGGGCTTCATTGCCGCGCAGCGTATGAACATAGCAGTATTTTTTGCCACCGCGATTGGATACACACTGCACGGGAACCGCCAGAACATCTTTTAACTGGGCAATGATAATCTCGACCTTGGCTGACATTCCCGGACGCAGCATTTCGCCGCCTTGAAGGAGCACATCTGTGGAATAGATTTTCAAGTCCGGATTTGACATAAAGCCGGCCTGATCGGGCAGGGGGGAAATCTTGGTAACCTGCCCATAAAAAACATTATCCGGCATTGCATCGACAACGACCCGTGCCTTTTGTCCTATAGCTATTTTGTCAACGTTGGTCTCATGAATTTTGGCATCCACCGCCATTTGCGTGGTATTGGGAATCGACATAATTTCTTCGCGTTCATAAACCTCGCGTCCGACTTCGATGGAGGTCCTGGATCGGCTGCCTCGGCTAAACTGGGTGGCATAAACCACCATACCCGGACATGGGGCTTTAATGACACTGGCGGCCATCTGACGCTGATACCGCTCAAGACGTTCTTTTTCCAGTGCAAATTTTGCATCGGCACTGCTCAGCTTTGCCATGGCCTGAGCTTCCTGGGACCGGGCTTTGGCCAGGATTCGCTCCAGCTGCCGCTGAGCTTCAATATAATCACTAAACAGTTTGTGAGCCTGTTTGGGAAATTCATAGTTGAAAAATAAATCCAACGCGGTCTGGGCTCGTTCGTGAGTGATTTTGCATTTATCAGCTTTCAGCTTGTCGGATTCCAGGTCTGTCTTGGCCACGTAATTTTTGGCATATAGCTTCTCAGTCCAGTTGTAGGTATTCTGGGCAATATAATATTCTGATTCTGCAACGTTAATATCAGCAATCAATTGGCGGTAGGTTTGCAGGGCTTCACCACCAAGCTGGTTGGGGTCTGCGGTCAGTTTTTTGAAATCCTCGTCTGTGATCGGTCGGCTATTGGCGTCAGCGATCAGTTTATCAGCGGCATATTGCCCCAGATATTTCTGTAAATCCATCAGCCCGAATTTGACCGTCAGGATTCCCTGCTGAATGTCAGACTCGTTTTGATTTCTCTGGATTTCAAGATTTTCCTTCGCGTCGGTCAGATCGGCCATGGCACTGTTGTATTGGATCTGCTGCTGATTCAAATCCTGCTTGATGCTGGACGTATCCAGTTCAAGAATCACTTTGCCTTCAGCAACATCCTGTTCCGTCAGAATGGTTCCTTCGGGGACCACATTGACAATGGTGGTTCGTCCTTCGACTTCGGAACGAATGGTGACTGCATTGCTGGCCTTAATGGAGCCGCTTTCGGTTACACTGATAACCAGATCCTGGCGTTTGACGGTATAGAGGGCTTCACTGCTTTTGGCAACAGCTTTACTGCCTTGCCCATAAAAGATACGCCACAGTCCCAACACTCCGGCTATTACCACAACGGCAATTAAAATCCTTTTGAATCCGATTTTTCTGGTAGCTGCCATAATCCATCCGGTTTAACTGATAGTACTTCGATATCACGATAAAAACTTAATTTGGCTATATTGTAATCGACCAGGGTAGAGGTCGTTGCATTTTGTGCTGAAAGCAGGGCGTTTTGGGATTCCAGCACGTCACGCGTCTGAACCCGACCAGCCTGAAACAGCAGCGAGGTGCTTTTAACCCGTTCTTTGGCCAATTCAAGACTGAGCAGCTGAATCTTGTAGCGTTGTGCAGATTCGACCAGAGAACGATAATTGTTTCGCACATCTAATTTGACATTATCGATGCCGTCCTCATAATCCCGCTGCCGTTGAATCAGGGTAATCAGAGATTCCCGGTAATTATTTCGCTCCGACTTGCGATCAAAGGGCAAGTCCACCTGAGCACCGATACTGTAACTGCCGTCGTTAAAACGCAGTCGTCCTGCCTGCCTGTCAGGGGTGGAATCCACATTGGCCCGGGCGATGATATTTAAATCCGCCTTGAGCGCATTTTCTGACACTTTGATTTTCCGACGGGCATCATCCACCTGATCCCTGATCGTTGCCAAGTCAAGCCGCAGTGCCAACGCGGTTTGAATCGCATCGTCCACATTAAACTCTGGCTCACTCACTTCCATGGTGGAAAGGATCTCCAGGGCATTCGGGTCAAGTTCAATTGAGGCATCGGTGGGAATGGCGAGTCTGATTTTAAACGTATCCAGGGCTTGCTGGTATGCGCGTTCTGCCCCAGCCAGATTGTCGCGTGCATCCAGCATCTGCTGTTTGGTCTGGTCTGCTTCAAACATATCCAGCCGACCGGCCATGGCTTTTAGATTCGACTGGTCATAGGCCAGCTGCAGACTTTTGTAATTACTTTCGGCGTTCTTGACTCGATCCAGAGCCTGCAATACGCGATAATAGTCGCTAACGATTGAGACCACGAATGTTTTGCGATACCGGCTAAATGTCCGGATTTGATACAAAACATTGCGTTCTGCCTGTGTCAGATTTTCCATCACGACATCTTTACCGGCTCCCCGGAGAAGAGGCTTGCTGATCGTTGCACTCAGAACACTTCCAAGGCTTTCACGCGGGTCGCCCGTCAGATAGCGAAGCCAGTCGGAGGCAATGCTGGTTGAAATCTGAGTTCCATCTTCCAGAAGCCTGTTTAAGCCCACCTCGCCGCCCGCTGTCAGGGATTCATCTGTGTCCTTTCGGCTGTAGGTGCTGTCGAAGGTCCCAAACCACTTAGTTGCGAAGTTATGACGGAAGAGTGTTAAATCCAACGCAGACAGGTACAACGATTCCTTTTGCCGCTGATAATCCCGGTTCCGAGCGGTTGCCAATGCAACCGCTTCAGCAAGGGTTAGTTTCCCGGATGGAATGTAATTGGGATCAAAAAATAAATCGTTGGGGTCTTGTTCCACATCCGCAATCCGCGAATTCGCACGGGTGCCGTGTTCGGCCTTCCACTTGCTGTCTAAAATGCTCTGGACTTCCTTGTCTGCGTCAGCTTTATACTGTTCCGGTGAACAGCCAATACAGGTCAGACAACAGCAGCTTAATACAAGCATGAACTGAACAAAACGATACCAATCGGATAATTGCTGATTTATCTTTTTTGTTTTATCAGGACATAACATATTCGTTAATTAATTAATAGGGCCCGTCATTAGTTTTATTGTGCTTATGACGTTATATCCTATGATTTTGTTGCAAAAAAGTATAAAAATACATTTAAATTCGAAAATTATTCTCTTTTGATGGTTTATATTCTGTCTCGCAGACGGTTGACCATAATATATATCTGTGTTATTGTATCATAATTAGATAGGTTCTGTAAAATATCTATAGAATATGCAAAAAAACAAGCTGTGTTAAATTGGGATATATCAAAAGCAAGGCGGATTTGAGGATTTTGCACCAAAGGGCATCAAATGACCGGATGGATTATTCTACAATGGCTGATTGCACATGTCGAATTGCTGATCGGCTTTATGGTGGGTATCGTGCTCATTGCGCATGTGCTGACTCAAAAACGCTCGCCGTCAGGCACGATTGCATGGCTGCTGGCTATTATCCTGATTCCTTACATTGGTGTTCCTCTGTATTTAATGCTCGGCGGCAGAAAAATGAAACGCACAGCCGCCAAAAAATCAGCAACGTCGTTATCTCGCCCCTCGCGACGACTGGACGTTCCGCGAACGCAAGTCGATGAATTGCTTGAAAGTTATGGCATCCCCAATGCCACCGACGGCAATCGGCTGGAATTCCTGACCGATGGCCAACAGATATACCATAACCTGATTTCACTGATTGATAACGCACAACATTCTATTTATATCTCGACCTTTATTTTCCGTCCGGACGAGATCGGTAAAGAAATTCGAGACAGACTCGTGCTCAAAGCCCGTCAGGGGCTCGATGTGCGTGTTTTGCTTGACGGATTTGGGGCGATTCAGACCGGCCGTCGTTTCTTTGTTCCGCTGGCCGAAGCCGGCGGAAAATATGCTTTTTTTATGCACCGGCTTTTTCGCGGCAGAACCAACCTGCGAAATCATCGCAAAATCATCATCGTCGATAATCAAACCGTACTGGCCGGGGGGGCCAATATCGGCAAAGAATACCTTGGCCCTGAACCCGACCCGAAGCGATGGCAGGATTTATCCTTTATATTAAAAGGACCTGCTGTGCGGTCTTACCTTGAAATTTTTCATTCGGACTGGGCTTTTACGATAGGCACAGATGATGTACCTGCCCAGGCTGAACCGGCTGGATATTATGATAGTCCCAATGTTGCCATTGTTCAGGTGGTTCCATCCGGGCCTGATATACCAGGTGACCCCCTGTATGATGCAATCCTGACCTCCCTGTACAATGCTCGACATAATATCCAGATCATAACGCCGTACTTTATCCCGGATGAGCCTCTGCTCTATGCCCTCCAGCTTGCTGTTCGACGGGGCGTCCAAGTCAAAATTATCGTCCCTGCCAAATCCAACCACATGATAGCAGATATTGTACGGCGGATATATCTGCGGGAAATGCTTCGTGTAGGTGCCGAAATCTTTTTTTATACCCCCACAATGATTCACGCGAAAACCATTCTCGTGGATGACACCCTGGTTATGATTGGTTCGGCTAATATGGACTCACGAAGCCTGTTTCTAAATTATGAAGTCATGTTAATTACTTACAGCCGCCCCCAAATTACCCAAATTCAAACATGGATGGCTCGCATCGAAAAAGCCTGTATTCATTGTGAATTGAAAGCCGGCTTTATGCGTATTTTATTTGAGCATGTGATTCGCCTTTTTAGCCCATTATTATAGCCCAATTCCGATTGATTTATGATTGATTATGGGTATAATATCGCTTTTATGACAAGATTGGATAAATACCCATGGAACAGAAAAATGATTTTGTTACTATTGTAGCGGGACTTCCCCGCTCCGGGACTTCAATGATGATGAATTGCCTCCAAAAAGGGGGGCTTGAGCTTCTGGTGGATAACATCCGCAAAGCAGACGAGGATAATCCCCTGGGCTATTTTGAGTATGAGCCAGTGAAGAAAACAGCACAAGACCCTTCCTGGCTCCCCAACGCCTGTGGTAAGGCTGTCAAAATGGTCTATCGCCTTCTTTATGATTTGCCAAAAGGGTATGAATATCGAGTTATCTTTATGCAACGCGATATGGCGGAGGTACTCGCTTCCCAAAAAAAAATGCTTGAACGCAGCCAAAAATCGGCTGCGAAAGTCTCCGATGACCAGATGGCAGCTTTATATCAGGCCGATTTGCAGAAGTTTTTCCTGTGGATTGCCCAGCAGCCGCATTTTAAGATGCTCATTGTCAATCATCGCGATATGCTGAATCATACGCGGGAGCAGTGTGAGAAAATATCCCATTTTTTGGGAGGCCGACTCAACATCGAAAACATGGTTCAGACCGTCAACCCGTTATTATATCGCAATCGAAATCAATAACCAGAAATCAGGTTGCAGGTTTAAGCCAATCTGCCCCCAATTGTCCGCAGGCCGCCCGGATCGAACGTCCGCGTTTGTAGCGAATGACGGTTTCGATTCCTTCGCGTTCCAGAATCGCAGCGAACTGACGAATTCCTGCAGGGCTTGCAGCCGTAAAATCACAGCCATCAAAGGCGTTAAACTCAATCAGATTCACATTGCATTTAAAAGGCTTGATCAGGCGAGCCAGAAGACGGGCTTGCTGCGGTGAATCATTCATATTTTGTATCATGCAATATTCGAATGTGATCCGCCGGCCGGTCTGGTCCTGGTAGTTCCGCAAGGCAGACATCAGCTCGCGAATGGAGACTTTTTTGGATATTCTCATTAGACATTGCCGGGTTTGGTCGTCCGGCCCATGCAGTGAAATTGCCAGCCGGGGCAACAATGGCTCTTTTGCTAAACGCGTAATGCCCTCCGTCAACCCGCAGGTTGAAATCGTAATATGCCGAATCCCCATATTCTGGCCATCGGAATGATGAAGCAATTCTACGGACCTCATTGTTGCTTGGTAATTATCCAGAGGCTCACCCATTCCCATATATACGATATTCTGAACTTTACCCACTCGAGCCTGTATCTGATAGACCTGGTCGACAATCTCTCCGCAGGTTAGATTTCGCTGATAGCCCAAGTTCCCAGTGGCACAGAACAGGCATCCCATTCGACAGCCTATTTGCGTTGATATGCACAAGGTATTGCGGCCATCGTCCAAAAGTCGGACCGCCTCAAGCCGATTCCCATCGGGGGTCTCAAATACAAACTTTATCGTTCCGTCCAGGTCCTCGAAAGTCTTGATCTGTTTCAGCGACGAAATAGAATAGCCTGCCTCGGTCAATGCGGCACGAAAGGTTTTGGAAAGGGGGGTAATTTGTTCCAGGGAGGAAACATTTTTCTGGTGAATAAACGTAAATAAATAACGGACAACAAAGGACTTCTGCCCGTATTGGGCTGCCAGTTGTTCCAGCTCATTCCATGTCAGCGATTTCAGGTCTTTTATCATTCCGGCATCATAACGATTTTTGTGCCGGCAACCAAAGAAAAATTTGCATACCTGTAAAGTTACATATCTTTAAATGTTGTCATATCGTCGTCAGGGAAATGATGGATTTCTGTGGATTGACTTTCGCTCAGGTCCGCATTGGCCAGGTCTTTGACGAATTCATCAAATTGATGGTCTGCGGTCAGTTTTTCCCCGTTTTTCTCTTCCATAGGCTCTTGAACCGGCTCAATGGGTTTGACGCCGGTCACATCGGCCGGGTTGCCATCAATCTGAATCACGAAGGTCACAGGCCCGATTCGCAACTGATCTCCGGGATTCAGTCGGATTTCATCTATTTTCCGGCCATTGACAAATGTACCATTTTTGCTTCCCAAGTCGCGCACCATCAATCGCCCTTGGTCCATATTGATTTCGCAGTGTTTACGGGATGCAACAGAGATAGGTAGACATAAATCACAGTCCTGCCGACGCCCGATGGTGGTTACGGCACTGGGTAGGTTGAATGGCTTTACAGACCCGTCTTTTTTTAACAACAAAAGATTTACCTGCATTCTGCCTCCCTGAAAAAGTCTTTGAGTACAAAGAGATTATAGCGTATGATTTGTTCATTCTGCAAGAAAAAAACGGAAATGACGGGATAATTTATCCGAAAACAAATAAAAGATAATAAGTATCTATTATGAAGCACAAAGCTGTATTTTTCGACCTTGACGGGACTCTTGTCGATACCCTCGATGATCTTACGAATGCGATGAACTATGCCCTGAATCTGCTCGGACAACCTTCCATCAGTCGGGAAGAATGCAGAGCCATGATTGGCAATGGGCTTGCCGTATTTGCTTACAAAGCCTTGCCTGACAATGCCAAGCATCTTCAGCAGCAATTGATTAGTGAAATGAAGAAACGCTACTTGGCGACCTGCCTTGAAAAAACCACGATTTATCCGGGCGTCCTGGAGTTCGTGGACCAATGCCGCAAAAAAGGATTGAAATTGGCGGTAATCAGCAATAAAGAACACAGCCTGACCCTTAAAATTGTGCAGCATTACTTCGGGCCGGAACGATTTGAATGTATTCTCGGCCAGAAAGAAGGCCTGAAAATCAAACCCGACCCTGCCCCGGTAGATTGGGTTATGAACGAACTGGGAATCAGCAACCCCAAAGATGTTCTGTATATCGGCGACAGCGATATCGATGCGCAGACGGCCCTGAATGCTGGTGTGGATTTCGTCGGGGTCAGCTGGGGATTTCGCTCCATTGAACAGCTTAAAGCTGCCGGCGCGCAAATAATAGTGCATCAAGCCCCTGAAATTTTGGAAATTCTTTGACTTGCCACCGCTCTATATTTGCAGAGTGCATCATCGTCTGAAAATGGAGAGCAGCAATCATGGAAAACCAGCAGGATGAACATGTCTTGCAAAGCCCGGCGGCGCCGTGGTACTGGCCGTTTCTGTTTCCATTAAATGGGACCGGTCTGGGCATGATCGGGGTGTTCATCATCAGTAAAATTGTCCTTGCTGCTCTGGCATTTATACCAAGCGCCACAATTGGTTTTGTCATAGCGATCCTATCCGCCATAGTCGAAGGATATATTTGCTGGTATCTGTGCCTGTGTGTGCAGGTTACCGCAGAAGGACAAACCACAGCCCCCGATATTCTGCAGGATGATGAAGGCGATTATACGGAAATAATAGCAAGGATGTGCCGAATTTTCATTGTGGCTGCAATCTGTTTTACGCCGGGATTCATCTATTTGATCTGGACCCGAAAGACGGATGAAACATTATGGAATATTCTGGCTTTCGGTTTGTTCTTCTTGCCGATGGGATTATTATCCACCATTCTGCATGATTCTCTCTGTGGCCTCAATCCGATTCTGATTGTGCTATCCATTTTTCGCACTCACCTGCATTATCTGCTGCTGGTTCTGTGTTTTTGCATTCCGTTTGGATTATATGTTGTGCTGGCAATCTACTCCAAGCGGTGGAGCATTTGGCTGGCTCTGCCTGCAGAGGCAATTGGCTTATACCTGGCCTATGTCGGGTCCGCCATGCTGGGCCGGTTTTATTACCGTAACGAATCTCGGCTTGACTGGGGTGTCTAATCAGCTACGTCGAATCTGAACACTTCTGGCGTGAGCATCCAGCCCTTCGGTCATTGCCAATCGGATAATGTCATCGGCACTGTCAGCGAGCTTGCGGGCATCGAATTCGATGATACTGCTGGACTTGACAAATTCGTTGCTGGTCAGGGCACTGAAGAACTTGCTGGTCTGGCGGGTCGGCAGGGTATGGCTTGGCCCGGCGTAATAATCGCCCGCAGCTACCGGTGTGTACGGCCCGATGAATATGGCCCCTGCATTGACTAATTTTTCGCTGACCGCCTTGCTCTGGTCGCCGCATTGGACCTGCAGATGTTCGGCGGCAAAGGCATTGGCCCAGTTAATCACGTCTTCCATGGTCTTAAGAACCACAATGCCGCTGTAGGCCAGCAGGCACGCCCGCGTCGCCTCGGAACGTCCCAGCTGGGCGACCTGGTTTTCCAGTTCCGCCAGAACCGTCTCAGCCAGCTTTTCCGAGGCCGTTACCAGAATCCCTGCGCCCGGGTCATGTTCCGCCTGACTGAGCATATCTGCGGCTACCCATGCCGGATTTGCCTGCTCGTTGGCCACGATCAGCACATCGCTGGGCCCGGCAAAGGAATCAATATCCACCAGCCCATACACCTCTTTCTTGGCAAGCTGTACCACATCATGTCCCGGCCCGACAATCTTATCGACCTTGCGAATCGTCTGCGTTCCCCACGCCAGTGCCGCCACGGCGTGTGCACCGCCCAATCGATAGACTTCCGTAATCCCCAGTTCAAAACACAGTCCCAGAATCACCGGATGAATACCGCCCTGGTACCGCGGCGGAGATACTACGACAATATCCCGCACGCCGGCGACCTGTGCCGGAACTGCGGTCATGATGACCGTGCTGGGCAGGGGAGCACTGGCGCCTGGAATACAAACCCCTACACGCTGTAAAGGACGATACCGGATACCCGTCGAGGTGATTTTGTTCCCGATAAAAATCTCGGCCTGATAACGACGGACATTCTCTATAGCCTTTCGCAGGGAACGCAGCAGATCGTTATCCAGACCGGCATGGGCTTTTTTGAGTTCCTCCTGCGGGATACGAAACTGGCAAGCAGACAGCTTGACTTTATCGAATTTTTCCGTGAATTCAGCAACTGCCTCATCCCCTCGATTGCGAACCTCTTCAACAATCGTACGGACACTCTGAGCCAGTGATGTTCGGCTGTGCAAAAAAGCCTGCATCGAATGTTCGTCCAGCAGATGACGGACTTTGCCCTGGAAATCCGGATCGTTATAATGCATCACGATAGAACGTAAATCACTCAAGGCTGCCTCCTTAAGGTGTGAAGTTGCCGTAGGAATAGGTCCGCTGTGCCCGGTACAGTAGCAGATATTGCTGCCCCTGACTCCGCGAGAGAATCCCCGAAATCGTATAGCGGTATCGCCCCATCGCACGGGCCAGGGCATCTTCGGTCTTTTCCAGTGTCAGACAGGGCAGCAGCACAAAATCCGCCGTCTCCACTTTGCGGCCAAAACCATCTGGCCGAAATTGTCTGGTCTGGCCCAACGTGATATACCCGGCCTTGCTAATCAGCGACGAATCCGCAGTGGTTTGTGCGGTCGTCTCGCTGATCTGGGCCAAATCGACCTTGCTTTGTGACCGAAGCAGCTTCATAATATCGCTGGGAATGACTTCCGAATCCGTGCTGTTGGGATCTGCCGCGGGGGAGGCTTCTACCGGTACGGGAGCAGCCTTTTCCGGTTCAACTAACGGCATTACTTGAATCGGAAACAGGAAATTTTCCTTTCGGTACAGCGTCAAAATCCCCCAGATTTTAATCCGTACCTCAGTGTTGTCTTTGGCAAAGGCCCGTATCTGGTCCAGACCGCCCGAAGCCAAAATTTTCAGGGGAATTCCGGACGGAAACACCGTTTTCATATATTTCAGTTCTGCATCTGTGGAAAACGTCCACAGGTTTTTATCGCCCTTGTCCTGTCGGGCAATGCCGTCGATGGCATTGAGCACAAATCCTTCCGGTAATGTCGGTTTAGCTGCCTGGGCAATGCCAGCTCCCGTCCATACCGCAAGGCAAAGGAATAATCGTTTCATATCCATTTTATCTTGATTCCGTCGAAATGAAATGTCGTTTCAGGAATTCTACGGCCTGTGCCGGGTCTTCAGCAACAGCGAGACTGTCTTTGCTGGTCAGGTCTGCCTGTTCCATCATCACCACCAGCGGCTGCCAGAAATCCCGCATTACTACAATCGGCTTGTTTGCCGTCTCAAAACGCTTGTGTTTGTGTTCCCACACATACGCCAGTTCCAGAAGCGTTCCCGTTCCGCCAGGCAGGACCAGGTAGCCATGACCGATTTCGACCAGTTTTTTTAGCCGCTGGTCGAGATTGTCGGTCGATAATTCCGTGCTGACATAAGGATTGGCTTTGCCACGCCGAAAGGCCTTGCAGGTCACGCCGAACACCTGTGCACCTGCCTGGGCCGCACCCCGTGCCGAGGCCAGCATCGTGCCGCCATACCCGCCATTGGCAATATCGAATCCTGCTGCGGCCAATGCTCTGCCGGCTTCCTCCGCCAGTGTGAATACCGTATCGCCTTCAACGGCTTTGCTGGTACCAAATACCGTGATAATAGGTCTGGAATTCAAAATCATCGCCGTCCGGCCATCATCTTGGTGTAGTGCAGCAGGCCTGCATGCAGCAGGATATCCCGGTCTCGTGCTGATAAGGTCAGCTTGCCTCGGAAGGTCTGGCCGCTGGTCTTGTTCTGGATCGTAACCTCATCCCGTCCCTGAATTGCAGCAGTCAAGTCTTCAATTGCAAGATCATCATCAGCGTTAATCGCCTCATAATCGGCTGGATTGGCGAACTCAATCGGTACGATCGCAAAGTTTATCAGGTTCGCTTTATGGATTCGCTCAATACTTTTGGCGACAATCGCCCGCACACCCAGATACATCGGGCACAACGCTGCATGTTCCCGGCTGGAACCCTGTCCGTAGCTTTCACCGGCAACAATCACACCGCAACGATCCTGCGCTTTTAGCGACAACGCCCGGTCCGCAAAGCTCGGCTTGCCTTCTTCATTGAAACAGTTAAACACATATTTTGAATACAACGGCACATTGGAGCGGTATTTCAAAAAAGCCCCGGCCGGCATGATATGGTCGGTGGTAATCTTGTCACCACATTTGAGCAGTACCTTGCCGTCCAGATGTTCCGGCAAGGGCTTGGGCGACTCCGGCACGACAATTGTCGGCCCGCGGAGCACCTGGGCTGAGCCTGCTTCCTCCGGCGGCAGCGGCGGCAGCAGCATACTGTCATCAATCAGAAATTCTCGCGGAACGCGAATCTTGGGATATTTAATCCCCATTAACTGCCGCAGGTTGCGAGGATCGGTAATCTCCCCCATAATCGCCGAGGCAACCGCGGTTTCCGGACTAACCAGATAACACATATCGTTTTTGGTTCCTGTCCGCCCTGCGAAATTCCGATTGAACGTCCGCAGTGACACCACGCCATCAGCCGGCGAAAATCCCTGCCCGATACACGGCCCGCAGCCGGATTCGATGATCCGCGCGCCCGCCGCAATCATATCCGCCAGGGCCCCGTTGCGAGCCAGCATCTCCAGCACTTGCCTGCTGCCCGGCGCCACGCCAAATTCCACCATCGCATCAATCTGCTTGCCTCGCAGCACCTCAGCCACCAGCATCATATCCGTATAACTCGAATTGGTGCAGCTTCCGACAATCACCTGCCCGATCTTCAGCCCTTCGATATCCCGGATGGCCTGAATATTATCCGGTGACGACGGGCACGCTGCCATCGGCACCACCTCCGAAAGATTAATGGGAATCACACGTTCATATTCTGCTTCCGGGTCCGCATGAAGCGGCTGGAAATCCCGCCCGCGGTCCTGGGCTTCCAGGAATGCCTGCGTCAATTCGTCGCTTGGGAAGATACTGGTCGTAACGCCCAATTCCGCGCCCATGTTGGTTATCGTAGCCCGCTGCGGTACCGTCAGCGTCTTGACGCCCGGCCCAAAATATTCCACAACGCACCCCACATTGCCCTTGGTCGTCAGGATGCTCAGCAATTTTAAAATGACATCCTTGCTCGAAACCCACTCGTTCAGCTTGCCAGTCAGTTCCACGCCGATGACCTTCGGGCAGGTCAGATAAAACGGCCCGCCCCCCATCGCTACCGCCACATCCAGCCCGCCGGCACCCATCGCCAGCATCCCCATTCCGCCACAGGTTGGCGTATGCGAATCGCTGCCCAGCAGCGTTGCCCCAGGCCGAGCGAATCGCTCCAGATGCACCTGGTGACAGATGCCGTTGCCTGGCCGCGAATGCCACGCCCCATGCTTGGTCGATACCGTCTGTAAATACAAATGGTCGTTATGATTTTCTGGTCCGAACTGAGCCATATTGTGGTCCACATAACTGACAGAAACCTCGGTTCTGACTCGTCCGGTGCCCATCATCTCAAACAACAAAAACGCCGTTGTCCCCGTCGCATCCTGGGTCAGTGTCTGGTCAATGCGAATGCCGATAGGGTTGCCCGCCTTCAATTCGCCTTCGACTAAATGTTTATGTAAAATCTTGTATGTTAATGTCCGATTCATTGTTAAGCCTTTGCAAAGACAAAAGTTACGGTTTTCTTCATGTGCTTGGTACTCGAATCTGCTTAATTCAATTTACCACAGTAGTGCCTGAAAAACAACGTTTTTGCACGAAAAAACCCACTTCGTCCCCCTTGGTCTCTGACACAATGAATAGGGGGGCTTAAGTGTAGTACTCCTGCATTCAATGTCCCTTTGGAACCTTTATTGTATTATTCAACTAAAAAGGGATACCTTCAAGGTGCAAGATTTGCACACATAAATTTTGTATCTTGTCAAGTCGGTCCATTGTGTCTATAATACCTCTTTTATGATTATGTATGATTTACGTCGGCATTAGAAAGGAAATAGTAATGACTGCCAGGAATAAACCGGAAAAAGTAGTATTAGCTTACAGCGGCGGGCTGGATACGAGTGTGATCCTGCCATGGCTGAAGGAAACATATGGGTATGAAGTGGTGGCGTTTGCCGCTGAACTGGGACAGGGTGACGAATTGGCAGGAATTCAGAAAAAGGCTTTGGCCACGGGTGCAGTCAAGTGCATCGTTAAAGACCTTCGCAAGGAATTTGTGGAAGATTACCTCTGGCCGATGCTCAAAAGCGGCGCGGTGTATGAAAACGGGTACCTGCTGGGTACGAGCATTGCTCGCCCGCTGATTGCCAAGCATCAGGTGGATGTGGCCCGCCAGACCGGGGCAACGGCGGTATCCCATGGCGCTACCGGAAAAGGGAACGACCAAGTGCGGTTTGAGCTGACATTTATGGCACTGGCGCCGGATTTGAAGATTATTGCCCCGTGGAAAGATCCGAATTTTACCCTGACCAGCCGGGAAGCAGCAGTCGAATACGCCAAACAGCGAAAAATCCCGATTCAGCAGTCGGTTAAGAAAATTTATTCCCGTGACCGGAACCTCTGGCATATCAGCCATGAGGGTGCAGATCTGGAAAACCCGGCCAATGAGCCCAAGGATGAGATGCTGGTTTTGTGCCGGCCCATCTCGAAAACCCCAAACAAGGCCGAATATGTCGAAATCGGATTTGAGCAGGGTATCCCGGTAAAATTAAACGGCAGGACAACCGATGGGGTCAAGCTGATTGAAACCCTCAATATCATCGGCGGCATCCATGGTGTCGGTGTTGCGGATTTGGTGGAGAATCGTCTGGTGGGAATGAAATCCCGCGGAGTATATGAGACGCCCGGCGGAACGATTCTGACGACGGCTCACAGGGCACTGGAAATGTTGTGTCTGGACCGGGAGACAGCTCACTATAAGCAGCTGGTATCGCTGAAGTATGCCGAAATGGTCTATTATGGACAATGGTTCTGCCAGCTCCGTGAGGCACTGGATGCATTTGTGGATGTAACGCAGCGGAATGTTACCGGCACTGTACGGCTCAAGCTCTATAAGGGGAAGGCTACACTGGCCGGTATGACCAGTCCCAAGAGCCTGTATAATCCGGATCTGGCCAGCTTTACCATGGGCGCTGAATACAATTCCACCGATGCAACCGGATTCATTCGGCTATTTGGTCTGCCAATGAAGGTGGCCGGGATTGTCAGCCGTCAGACAGCTGCAGCCAAGTCTGCCAAAAGGAAAAAGTAATAATACCCAACGGGTATAGAAAAGGAAATCGGCGTGTCGCCAGAATGGATTTGGATGGCGTTTATTGCTGCGTTTGGGGCCTGCGTTGGCAGTTTCCTGAATGTAGTCATTTATCGGCTGCCGCGGGAGAAATCCCTTGTGTGGCCAGGGTCCGCGTGTCCATCATGCAATGCGCCGATCCACTTTTATGATAATATCCCGTTGCTATCCTGGCTGATTTTAGGTGGCAAGTGCCGGGTATGTAAAGTCCCGATTTCCCCCCGTTATTTTCTGATAGAACTGCTGACAGCGTGTCTGTTTATCGGGGTCTATCTATGGTATTTTTATTTTGAGGGTCGCCAGATGGATTTGTCCGGCGAGATGGCAATTCAGCGGTTTATGGCTGGGGGGTGGCTAGTCTATCTGGATGTGATGATTTTGGTGTCGGTGTTTTTGGCGGCCTCGGCGATTGATCTGGAACTGTGGGTTATTCCGCTGGAGTTGTGCTGGTTTGTGACGGCGGCGGGGATTATCGCGGCCAGTGTCAGCGGGTATGTGCTGACGCCTTCACAGATTGATATTCACCAGATTTTCCCGATGGCAACTCCTAAACAGGCGTCAATTGCTGCGGGAGCGGGGATAGGGCTGATTATATCGCTTGTTTGTCTGAAAACAGGAATTATTAAGCCCAGTTATCCATACCCAGAAGGACATGAGAAATTGTCTGGTAATTCGGAATCGCAAGAGCCGGAATTCAATGACCGGCGGGAAATTTTAAAAGAAATTGTTTATCTTATCCCAATAATAGCGGGGGGGATTGTCGGGTATATGATAGTATGTTCCGAGGCCGGACAGAAAATGTGGAATACATGGCTGGCAACTCCGGCTGTTCGGGGCTTTTTCGGGGCGTTGATGGGGTATTTTGCAGGGTGCACAGTGGTCTGGGCAACCCGAATTGTCGGGACACTGGGCTTTGGTCGGGAGGCGATGGGGCTGGGCGATGTGCACCTGATGGGGGCCGCGGGAGCGGTGATTGGGCCGTGGATGGCGGTACTGGCGTTCTTTATTGCCCCCTTTTTTGGGCTTATCTGGGCATTATATCAATGGATTTTCAAAAAAAGCCGACAAATTCCATATGGTCCATTCTTGTCAATTGCGGTTTTTGGCGTTATGATTTTTGATGACTGGATACGAAACATTTTTATGAACTGGTATGGTTTTTAACACTGACATAGACGAAAGGGAGGTCACATTATGAAAACCACAGGAAAAATGCTGTTTGTTTTGGTTGGACTGGTTGCTGCAACGATGCTGACAGGCTGCACCGACTGGAAGAAGAAATACGAGGCTCTGGACGTGGAATATCAGAACGTCAAGGGATTGTATGAAAACTGTGAAGCGACCCTGTCAAGTTCCGCCTCTGAGAAAGGCCGACTGGAACGGGACCTGGCGGACAGCAGACGGCAGCTGGAAGAAATGCAAAAGCAGATTGCCACCAAGCAGGCAACTCCAGCTCAGGCGACTGGGTTTGAGGGTGTCGGAGATGTTTCCGTGGATGCCGCTGCGGGAACGATTACCGTAACCATCAGCGATGCAATTCTGTTTGCCTCAGGCAGCGCGACGCTGAAGAGTGCTTCGATTGCCGAACTGGACAAGGCCTATAGTGTGCTGCGTTCCAAATATGCCGGACGTAAGATTGACATTGTCGGCCATACGGACACAGACCCCATCAACAAGACCAAGAACAAATGGCAAGATAACTGGGAACTGTCAGCAGAACGAGCCCTGACGGTGGTACGGTACTTAGTGAAGAAAGGGATTCCGGATGAAACGATCCGGGCAGCCGGTTGTGGCGAATCACGTCCGGTTGCTTCCAACAGCACCGCCGCAGGCAAGGCCAAGAACCGCCGCGTGGAAATCGTTGTGTATATGCGATAGCAGCGGATTGCTCAGACTTATTGGGAATTGAGAAAGCCGATGGTATTATATGTACCGTCGGCTTTTATTTTGATTTCGACCGCACCATCGCGTCCGGTATAAAAGGCCTGCTGGTTTGAGGTAGGGAGGCAGGTATGGCTCAGGCGGCTTTGCGAACAGCTTGCGATGATGATGCCGGGGGCGATGCGGGAGATGAAATGGGGAACCAGATTCGTGGTTGAGCCATGGTGGGGCAAAATCAAGAAATCGGCGTGCAGGTCCGGGTATTGTTTCAACAGTTCAGTCTGGGCTGCAACTTCAATATCGCCGCACAGGAGGATGGATTTGCCGGCATAGGTGATCAACAGGACTTCGGATCGGTCGTTGTCGGATAGCGACAAAGAGACGGCGTCTGTTGGCCAGAGACTGCGGATTTGGATGGAATCGGAGTTGAGGATGCGGGGGATGGGCTGGATGGGGATGTGGTACTGATTCAGTTGCCGGGTTAATTGAGCCGGGGCGGAAGGGGATTGAGCTCTATCGATAAATGTGGTATTTGCATAAACCGTTTTGATGAAGCCGGTTGCGGCGATTTCCGGCAGGCCATTGAAGTGGTCAAGATCGCCGTGGCTGATGAAAGCGGCCCGGATGTGGTCGATTCCCTTATATTTGAGATAGGGGATAACTACACGTGAGCCGGGGTCCTTATGGCTGATAGAGCCGGTGTCGAACAGAAAGGCATCGCCGTGGGGCGTTCGGAGCACGATGGCCTGGCCATGGCCGACGGAAAGACAGCACAGCGACAGACCCTCTCGACGGGAATGAAGGTGAACAACAAGCCCTGCAATCACAATCGCAGTCAACACTGTATATCCGAGTCTTCGTGCAACAGCGTGAAGATGATGTCGGAGCAGCCATATCAGGATGAGCATATAATATGCTGCGACGATCCAGCCGGCAACAGGACCGATGCGAAACGAGGTGAAATCGACGGCGGCAAACCATTGGACGGCGGCGGAAAACAGGCGGCAGCAGTGTAGAATGACTACACTCATCATCGCAGACAGGGTGGGCAGGAAACTCGCCAGCAATATCTTGAAAAAACCCAGATAAAGGATAATTGGGACAATAGGAGCAACGAGGATAGTCCAGACGATGCATAGCGGGGTGAATGAGCCGAAATTCCACAACAGAATGCCGCTGCCGCCGAACCAGGCGGCAAAGCCGACAGCGACCATTTCGACAAGAATCTGGATGAGCCAGTAGAGTGTGCGTGCGGGCAGGGGACCGGCAGATAAGGGCTGGAGTTTTTCGAGGGTGTATTGGCTGAGCCGGCTGAGAGTGGGTTTATAAAACAAGAGGATGCCCAAAATGGTGCCGTACGAGAGCTGCCAATCGGGATAGAATAAGTCCATCGGGCGGTACCAGAGCATAACCAGAGCGGCAACTGCCAGCGTATTGACAGGATGGGGCCGGCGGCGAAACAGCATCGCAGCACAAAATATCCAGCAGACGACCACCGCCCGCAGGGTGGGTGCCCGGGGCGGGACAATCAGGGCGTAGGTGGTGATGAGAATCCAGGTAACGATGGCACGTTTTCGTTTTTCCAGACCGGCAGCTTTGGCAATCCACCAGACAATCGCGGCAATGATGGCCATATGCATCCCAGACAGGCTGATGATGTGTGACAGACCGGTTCGGAGGAAGGCTTCATTGGTTGGCAAATCGATGGTTTGCTGGTATCCCAGAAGAAGTGCGGCTGCCATGGCGGTTCGCTGGTCGGATTCGTCGGGCATTTCGGACAGCAAGCCCTGCCAGGCCAGACGCTTGAGGGCTAAGACAGCTTTATGAAAAGTGATGCCGGCCGGCCGGTCGAGAACGCAAATGCCATCGCTGGTCTGAACAGTAGCGGACAGGTGGACCCCGCGGCTGTGCATATACTTCTGAAAATCAAACTGACCGGGATTGGCAGGAGGCTTCAAGCCGCTAAGGATACAGTACATCTGGACGCGATCCAGCGAGCGGATATGAACCGTCGGCTGGGCGATCTGGACACGCATAACACCGCGAGCCGAGGCCCAGTTGCCGGTTCTGGTCTGGTACTGGTCAAGAGCCAGATAAAAGCTGCGGGCAGGTTCGGTAAACTGGTAATCGCCGAACAGCCAGCTTTTGCGGTTTTCGCGATAGATGTCGCTGATGATAGTTCCACGAATTGTCGCAGGATAGGGTTCGGAACGAACCAGAAGCCGGGCATCGTTGGGATAAGGAGTATGAAAATATTCCAGCCGCAGCATGCCCAGCCAGACAAACAGCAGCGTCAGGCACAGAGTAAGCCATGCAGCCTGATGATGAAGGCTTTTGAATCGGCGTAAAGCCAGAGAAAGCAGCACTGTCATTAATGCACCGATGAAGCAAACCATCCAGCAAAGACGCAGGCTTGATCCCAGACTAAGCCCGATGATAAAACCGACTGCTGCAGGAAGAGCGGGGACGGTAATAAGAATCGTCTCAATCACCGGCGGTCTGACTGCTAGCTGCTCGTCCAGTCGTCGGATCTGCTGCGCAATAGGGTCCAGCGTTTTGAGCCGCATGGCAGCCGTCCTCCTTCATCAACGGCTATTATTATCGGTTTACTTTTTGGGTTCGATTCGCTCCCGCCCGCCCATGTAGGGGCGCAAAACCGCAGGGATAGTAATGGAACCATCGGCATTCTGATACAGCTCCATAATGGGAATCAGGATGCGAGGTGAGGCAATGACTGTATTGTTAAGCGTATGACAGAAGACGTTTTTCTTCTGCTCGGTTTTATATTTCAGATTCAACCGACGGGCCTGGAATTCATAGAATCGGCTGGCCGAGTGAGTTTCCCCATAGCTTTTGCGGGAGGGCATCCAGGTTTCGATGTCAAATTTCTGGACCTGACCGCGGCCGAGGTCGCCGGAACAGACATTAACCACACGATATGGCAATCCCAGGGCTTGCAGGACAGCTTCAGAATTGCCCAGAATTTCCTGATGGTACTGAATGCTTTTCTGCTCGTCGTTTTCGCCGATAATAACCTGCTCGACCTTGTCAAACTGGTGGATGCGGTACAGACCGTAAGTATCTTTGCCTGCAGCGCCGGCTTCGCGGCGGAAACAGGAACTCATGGCCACAAATTTGACAGGAAGCTGTTTTTCGGTCAGCATTTCATTCATATAATAGGCCGTCAAGGGCACTTCGGCAGTACCGACCAGGTTGAGTTCATCTCGCTCCATCTGGTAGGTCTGTTCTTCGGAGCCTGGGAAATAGCCGGTGCCCCGCATGGCTTCGTTACGCATCAGCAGGGGGACGATCATCGGGGTATAGCCGCGGCCAATCATAAAATCCATCGCAAAATTCATAACGGCCCGATGCAGAATAGCCCCATCTCCCTTGAGGAAATAGTTTCGGGTGCCGGCCAGCTTGACACCGCGTTCCATATCAATCATATCCAGCGCCTGGCCCAGCTGCATATGGTCTTTGGGTTCAAAATCGAAGGTGCGAATCTCACCGCGTTTGTAGAGTTCGACGTTTTCGGTGTCATCTGCTCCAAGCGGGACTTCCGGCGACGGCGGCTGCGGCACCTCCAGCATCAGGGCGTCAAATTCAGGCTGGATTCGCTTGAGTTCGTCATTGAGGGCGGCTTCTTTTTCCTTAAGCTTGCCCAGTTCAGCCAGGACAGCCTGTTTTTCCTGGGCCGGCAATTTGGGGATTTCTTTGCCGATACGGTTTTTTTCAGTGACGATGTCCTGAAGCATTTGTTTGGCAGCCATAATTTTGCTGTCCAGTTCAAGCAGTGCATCGATATCGACATCAAAACGTTTGGCTTTGGCACCGTCTTTAAAATACTGAGGATTTTCCCGCACAAGCTTGATATCTATCATTTTTGATCCCTCAAATCGATAAACCAACAGTCTGAACTTACTCTGTAAAACGTTTGATAATTATGACATTATTTTGTCCGCCGAATCCAAAGGATTCCTTAAGGGCCACATTGACCTGGGCTTTCCTGGGTTGGTTGGGGACATAATCCAGATCCAGGTTCGGATCCGGCTCATGCAAATTCATAGTGGGCGGCAGGGTATTCTCCTGAATTGCCATGACGCAGGTGATCAGCTCGGCGCAGCCAGTGGCACCGATAAGGTGACCAAACTGGCTCTTGGGACTGCTGCATGGAATTTTATAGGCCTGCGGACCAAAGACGGTTTTAATGGCCTTGGTTTCGATGGAGTCGTTTTCAGAGGTACTGGTGCCATGAGTGCTGATATAGTCAATATCGTTGACCGTCAGGCCGGCATCGTCGAGAGCACGCTGCAGGGCCTGTACCGCACCGCGGGCATCTTCATGCATATCGGTCACGCGAAACGCATCGCTGCTGGAACCAAAGCCGATCACTTCAGCCAGAATCGTCGCCTTTCGTCTCTGGGCGTTTTCGAGTGTTTCAAGAACGACAATAGCTGCGCCTTCACCCAGTACAAATCCATCGCGCGTTGCAGAGAACGGACGTGAGGCGGTCTGCGGGCTGTCATTGCGGGTAGACAAAGCTGTCAGACGATTGAACCCGGTAACGCCCAGCGGGTGTATCATCGAATGACAACCGCCGGCAATCATGACGTCGGCTTTACCATAGCGAACCAGCATGGCGGCTTCACCGACGGCCTGCGTGCTGGCAGCACAGGCTGTCAGACAGCTGCGGCTGATGCCCCGGGCACCGGTCAGCAGGGCTACGTGTGCAGCAGGCATACTCGGCTCCTGCTCGAGTTCCTGAGTTGGGGTCATTTTTACGGCGGCGGATCGAACCCAGAGGCTCCAGTCAGGCCGCTGCTGTTCTTCCACCCAGGAATCAATGAGGGATTGGAAGAAGGCGTCGTTGTTGACAGAGCCTTCGCCGGCACCCAGATAAATTCCCATCCGACGGCGGTCAATCCCGTCGGCGGGGCGATCGGTTTCAATATCGATTCCGGCCTGCCTGCAGGCCTGGGCAGCGGCACCAACCACAAACAGTGAACCGCGATTACCCATTTTATGCAGCTGGACATTTTTGACAAAGCGACTTACATCGTAATCTTTGACCTCGGCATCAAATTGAGTGGGAAATGTGGATGCGTCGAACAAGGTGTTGTACCCCATACCGTTTTTGCCGGTCATGAGTCCCTCCCACATTTCAGCAACCGAATGTCCCAGGGGGCATATGATTCCCATGCCTGTAATAACGACTCTATGTTTCATAGACTTTCGTCCTTAATTGACTTGAGGATGACTGCGGCACACTGTCCGCCAAAGGAGTAACCACAGCACAAAACATAATGTAACGGCTGATGCAGCGGCTCCCGGAGAAAATGGAGGTTGCATCCGGCTGTTGGAGAATCCAGATTGACCGCCTTACCGGTTTTCCCGTTGCAAATGGCCAGGGCAGCGGCAATTAAATCCAATGCTCCCGCGGCAGCACCCGAGTGCCCCAGCAGGGCCTTGGTCGGCCAGACAGGAACCACAGAAGCGGCCTGCCCAAGGGCGTTCTGGATGCCGATGGCTTCTGCCTGATCATCGCAGGGAATACCTGTGCCGCACGGGATGATCAAATCCAGTTTGTCC
>JAWRKM010000065.1:0-36847 GCA_040306945.1 Anaerohalosphaeraceae bacterium | reverse complement strand
TGATTTTGGTGCAATTTTTTTATCGCCGGCATTGAAGCTTGACTTCGCAAACATCGTGGATATAATAATGACATGCCGGTGTTGTCACAATCCGGGCGTTAAGGAATTTAAGTTATGGTAAGAACGGGACTTAAAAATCGTGATTGGGCATAGTGGAACAATTCGCTATGCAGCAGCGCAATGGTTGCGCCCGCGATTTTTGTATAATAATTGTCTTCAGGGAAGCGGCAGAATAGCCCCTGCGACAGGGAGGGCGTTATAATGGCTGGATAGATTCAGCCAGCAAGAACGCCTGTCTGTGTGGCAGGGATAACAAGGTAAGATTCTGCAGTGATCGAAAGTGGCAGCCTGAAGGGTACCACTTTTTTTTATTTATTTTTTTATGTATCGTCCGGTCAGAAATCCGCCGGTCGAAAAAAAGACCCATAGGTTACACAAGGAAAAGGATACAATGAATCAGGAATTATTGCGAATTGTCGAGAACATCGCACGGGACAAAAACATCGACAAGGAGTCGGTCTTCCAAGACCTTGAAGCGGCGATGATCTCTGCGGCCCGTAAGCACTTCAGTGCACTCAAAGGTGCCGAAGTCGAGGTTGTGGTGCGTATCGACCGCAATAACGGCGAGATTGCCGCCTGGAAAGATGATACTCAGATTGACATTCGTCAATTGGGACGAATCCCCGCTCAGACCGCCAAACAGGTGATGATTCAAAAAATCCGTCAGGATGAACGCGAGAGTATCTTTTCGGAGTATGCCCAGCGAAAAGGAGAAATCATTACCGGAATTGCGGGGCGATACGACGGCGGGGTATTGGTAATCAATCTGAACAGCCGGGTCGAAGCGATTATGCCCAAATCCGAGCAGATTTCAGGAGAAACCCATCATCCCGGCGATCGCATTCGCTGTATGATTCTGGATGTCCGGGAAACGAATAATCAGGTCAAGATTATCCTGTCGCGGACGCATCCGGAGTTTATCCGCAGGCTGTTTGAGCAGGAAGTGCCGGAAGTGGCGGAAAATATTATCGAAATCAAGGCTCTGGCACGTGAGGCGGGGTATCGGACCAAGATTGCGGTGGAATCCACGGACGACAAGGTGGACCCGGTGGGTGCCTGTGTCGGTATTCGCGGCAGCCGGATTCGCAATATTGTGGATGAACTGGGCGGCGAGAAGATTGATATTGTCAAGTGGAGTGATTCGTCGCAGGCATTGATTGCCAACGCTCTGATGCCGGCCAAGGTCAGTGAAATCGCAATTTGCTTTGAACTGGGCAAGGCGACGGTCGTCGTGACCGAGGACCAGTTGAGCCTGGCTATCGGCAAGCATGGCCAGAACGTTCGTCTGGCAGCCCGCCTGACGGGGTGGGACATTGATATCCTGACGCCTGATGAATACAACCGCGAGGTGGAGCGGCTTGCCACCACGCTCAAGGATATTCCTGGCATAGATGATCGGTTTGTAGATAAATTACTGGCCCTGGGTATCATTTCGGCCCTGGATCTGGAAGATGTGGGTCCAGAGCCGTTGATTGCCGAGCTGGGCGTTGATAAGGAGCGAGCCGACCAGATTATTCAGGCGGCCGCTCAGGCAGCCAAGCAAGCCGCAGCTGATGGCAAAACAACCCAGGCAGAGAGCCTGATTCATGAACAGCAAAAAAAGCGAACTCGCAAGTAAATCGGACCGAGACCCGGACCAGGTGAGTCGCACAAAATAGTATTAGGAGATGCGGTTTGGCTAAGGCAGTAACACGCGTATATTTATTGGCCAAGGAACTGGGGGTTCCCAGCAAGGCCATCGTAGAAAAATGTCTGGCCGAAGGTATGGAGATGAAAACCGGCCACATGTCCCCTCTGACCGCCGGCCAGGCTGCGACGGTTCGTGAATGGTTTAGCGAAGGTTCACATACCACAGCGGTGGAAACCTCCAAACCGGTCGACCTGGATAAGCTCCGGGTCAAGCGTAAAAAAGAGGAGACTCAGGAAGCCAGCGAGGCGGTCTGTGAGACGGTTACAGCTCAGGCGATTGCTGAAGAACCTCCAATGACTGATACCCAGCAGCCGGAACCGATAGTTGCCCCCCCGGTACCTGCAGAGCCAGCCACTGAGGAGCCGGCAGTCCCAGCAGAAGTTACTGTAGCAGCGGTTGAGGACAGCCCCGTTGCTGCACCGGCGGAACAGACTGCATTGCCTGTCGAGCAGGCCGCCCCTGCAGAAGCAGCCGTCCCGGCGGAGCCCTCTGCGGCAGCCGCCGAAGTCACCCCAGAACAGCCCGAAGCGGCTGTCCAGCAGGATTTCCCGACACCGGTGATGCATGTGCCGGTGATTCCCAAAGATATCAAGCCTGCCGGTCCGATGCTGCACAAGCCGATGCCGGTGCAATTGTCCGGTCCGACAGTGGTGCGAGTCGAGGCCGCCGACGAAGATGCTCTGCGTCCACCCAAGAAGGGCAAGGCCGGACGTGAAGCCCGCAAACCAGACAAAGACAAACGCAAACCTGCCGGCAGCGGCGAGAAACTGATGCTGGGCAAAATAGAACCTCCGATTGCTGCGCCGGTGGGCGGAAAACCGAAAAAAGTCAAAGAAAAAGGCAAAAAAGAACTCGATTTTGATGACGAATTTGGCGGCAAGGGCAGCTCCAAGCGGATGCGTGCCAAGGATCTTGAGGAACGCCAGGCCCGGCTGGCTGCGGCCAGCGGAGAATTTTCGCGTTTCCGTCCGTCTCGTCGCATTGAAACCAAAACCGCTGAAGATCAGGCGGCTCAGGTGGAGCGTCCGGAAAAGGCCACTGTCACTGAACCCATTACCGTCAAAGAGCTGGCCTCGGCCCTGCGCGTCAAAATCGGGGACATCATTGCCCGACTGATGAAACAGGGCGTCATGGCAACAGCCAACCAGGCGTTATCAACCGACACGGCAGAGTTGATTGCAATCGAGTTTGGCACAGAGCTGATTGTTCAGAAAAAACAGACCATCCTGGAACAGATCCAGCAGGAGTTTGCACAGCGAGAACGCAAGCACCTGCAGAAACGTCCGCCGATTGTCACGATGCTGGGGCATGTAGACCATGGCAAAACCAGCCTGCTGGACCGGATTCGTCAGGCCGAAGTGGCCAAGGGCGAAGCCGGGGGGATTACCCAGCATATTGGTGCGTATCAGGCGGAACTGAACGGCAAACGTGTAACGTTCCTTGACACGCCGGGCCATGAGGCGTTTACGGCTTTGCGTGCCCGAGGTGCCAATATGACCGATATTGTGGTGCTGGTTGTCGCCGCCGACGACGGGGTAATGCCCCAGACGATCGAAGCCATCCGGCACGCCAAGGCCGCCGGCGTACAGATTATTGTGGCCCTGAATAAAATCGATCTGCCGGGCACAGACATCCATCGGGTCTATGGGCAGTTGGCCGAACACGAACTGACCCCTGCCGAATGGGGAGGCAATACGGAAATCGTCAAAACCAGCGCCACGACTGGCCAGGGAATTGATGAATTAATCGAGCATCTGGATTATATTGCGGAACTGAAAGACTTCAAGGCAGACCCGACCCTGGATGGCACCGGGTGGGTCATTGAAGCCAAGATGACCCAGAGCCAGGGCGCGGTCGCCACTCTGCTGATTCACGAAGGCAGCATTGAAAAAGGAGACATAGTCGTCTGCGGCAGTGCCTACGGTCGTATCCGTACCCTGACCGACAGCCGGGGCCGCAGCATCAAAAAGGCAGGCCCGTCAATGCCGGTGGAAATCTCCGGACTGGATGAGGTTCCGCAGGCCGGCGACCGGTTCTATAAGCTCAATGACATTAACCAGGCCAAACAGGCGGCTGATGAGAACAAACACCTGATGCGTGAGGAATCTCTGGCCAAGCGGTCATTGATTACGCTGGACAACTTGTTCAGCCAGATCGAGGCCGGTAATGTCAAGGAACTCAACCTGATTGTCAAAGCCGATGTCCAGGGGTCTGTCGAGGTTCTGCAGAAATATCTGAGCGAGCTGAGCACGCCGGAAGTGCGTGTAAAAATACTGCATGCCGCAGTCGGCGGCATTACCGAAGGGGATGTCATTCTGGCCGAAGCGTCCCGGGCCATTATCATCGGTTTCAACGCCGTTCCAGACGAGCACGTTCGCCAGATTGCCGACAGCAAGGGTGTGGATATTCGCCTCTATAATATCATTTACCGGATCACCGAAGATCTCAAGGCCGCCATGGTCGGCATGCTGGAACCGGAAATCCAGGAAAAAACGCTGGGGCGGCTGGTGGTTCGCCAGACGTTCAAAGTCTCCAGTATTGGTACGATTGCCGGCTGCTATGTGACCAGCGGCCAGGTCAACCGCGATTCGAAGCTGCGGCTGATCCGCAACAATATCGTCATCAAGGACAAATGCTCAATTGAATCGCTCAAGCATCTCAAGGACGATGTCAAAGAAGTCAAAATGGGTTTTGAATGCGGCATCAAGATCGCCAACTTTGATGATATCAAGGTGGATGACGTGCTGGAAGCTTATGAAATGGTAAAAGTAGCAAGAACGCTGTAAGCCCATCAAAACGTAATTCTATGACAAATCGACGATTACAGAAAGTTGCCCGTGTTATCCGGGATTCGGTCAGCGAGACGATTCAGCAGCATTTGAGTGATCCGCGTCTAACGGGTTTTATCAGCGTTACGGAAGTCAATGTATCGCCGGATATGAAAACCGCCGTGGTTAGTTTAAGCATTCTGGCCAGCAGTCATGAGTCCAGACAAGCCTCATTTCATGCTATTCAGCGTGCTTCGGGCGTGATCCAGCGGTATTTGGGTCAGGCTCTCACCAGCCGATATTGCCCACACCTGCGGTTCGAACTGGATACCACGATGCAGAAAACACTTCGCACGCTGGAACTGATTGAACAGGTGTCCCGGGAATACCGGGAGCCAGACCAGGAATTTGACACGGAAGATGAACCAGGCAACATTGACACAGAAGAAGATGGAAACCATGACGGAAACGAACGTATCCCCTGAGACTCAAGCGGAGACAGGGCTTATGAAAAACAGCAAAGAATACGGGGCTAAAATTGACAAGTTTATTCGCAGCATCAAAAGCGGCCAGAAGGTCAAGCCCGCCGATTTTGATGAGCCGCTGGATGCCCTGATCTTCGGTCTGATCAGCGAGCATACGACAGAAAAGCATGCCCGCAAGGTGTTCAAGAATCTGCAGTCGCATTTTGTGGATTATAATGACCTGCGGGTCTGCCGGGCGGAAGAAATCCAGGAGATTCTGGAGGATTTTACGCCGGTTGGTGAACAGGTTTCCGAGAATCTGACCCGTCTGTTAACGGCGCTGTTTGACAAATATGACGCCCTGAGTCTCAAGGGGATTGACGAACAGGGCAAACGCCAGGCCAAAAAAGAGCTGGAAGAACTGGAAGGGGCATCGCATTTTGCCGTGAATTACTGCTTCCTGGCGGCGTTTGGCGGCCATGCTGTACCGCTCAACGAAGCCATGCTGACCTATCTGCGAAGTGAAGAGCTTGTTGACCCGCAGGCGACCGCGGAGGAAATCGAGGGATTTCTCGAACGACATATACCGGCCGCCGCAGGATGGGAGTTCTATGAACTGCTGCGGATGGCCACTGAAGGCGGCTTGAAAAAAGGATCTGCTGCCGCCAAGACCGAGAAAAAGAAAGTGTCTGCGAAAAAGAAAAAGTAACCCCCGCACCGCCGGCCCGGAAGTGCCGATAAAGCCGTGCGGCGTAACAGAGAAAGGATAGCCCCTTGTCAGATCAAATATTAAAACTGGGTATTCCCAAGGGAAGCCTGGAAAAAGCAACCTTTGAATTGTTCGAAAAGGCCGGCTTCAGCATCAGCGGTGCCGACCGCAGTTATTTTCCCAAAATTGATGATCCGGAAATCTCGCTGATTCTGCTGCGTGCACAGGAAATGAGCCGCTATGTGGAAGACGGGGTGCTGGATGCCGGGTTCACCGGATATGACTGGATCATCGAAAATAATTCCAACGTCCATGAAGTCTGTGAACTGCTGTACAGCAAAGCAACCTCCAACCCCACACGCTGGGTACTGGCGGTACCGAACGAATCGGCGATTCAAAAACCCGAAGACCTCGAGGGCGGTCTGATTGCCACCGAACTGGTCGGCGCTACCCGCCGTTATTTTGAACAGAAAAAAGTCAATGTCAAGGTGGAGTTCTCCTGGGGAGCAACCGAAGTCAAGGCACGTCTGGTCAGCGGTATCGTTGAGCTGACCGAGACCGGATCGTCATTAAAGGCCAATAACCTGAGAATCATCGATACGATTCTGACCTCGACGACCCGCTTTATTGCCAACCACACCGCCTGGCAGGACCCGTTCAAACGGCAGAAAATCGAAAGCCTGCAGATTCTGCTGCAGGGCGCCATTAATGCCAAGACCCGTGTGGGGCTGAAGATGAATGTCAAGACCAGCGACCTGAAAAACGTCCTGGCCGTGCTGCCTGCGGAAAAAAGTCCGACGGTATCCTCCCTGGCTGATTCAGATTATGTTGCGGTGGAGATCATCGTGGAAGAAAAAGTCGAACGGGACCTGATCCCGCAGCTCAAACGGGCCGGGGCGTCAGGTATTTTTACGTATGCATTAAATAAGGTAATTCATTAATCCATCAATCCAGATTTATGAAGGTGTTCATTTTATGTCCGGACATTCACACTGGTCAACGATTAAATTCAAGAAGGCTATCATCGACAGCAAACGCGGCAAGCTGTGGAGCAAGATTGCCCGCATGATTATTGTCGCCGCCAAAGCCGGCGGCGGTGACCCGGCGGCCAACCTGACGCTTCGGTATGCCATCGACAAAGCCAAAGCCGCCAACATGCCCAAGGATACCATCGAAAAAGCCATTAAAAAAGGCACCGGTGAACTGGGCGGAGTCAACTATGAAGAAGTGCTTTACGAAGGCTATGCTCCCGGCGGCGTAGCGGTGATGCTGGAAGGACTCACCGACAACCGCAATCGTACGGCTCCGGAAATCAAGAAGATTTTCGAGCGGCGTGGCGGATCCCTGGGAGCCAGCGGCTGCGTCGGCTGGATGTTCAGCAAAAAAGGCATCATCGGCGTCAAGACCAGCGCCATCAGCGAAGAGGAATTGATGGACATCGCCCTGTCCGCAGGAGCAGATGATATGCAAAATACCGGGGAGCTGTTTGAAATTACCTGTGCCCCTTCCGCCTATGAACAAATTAAAAAGACACTGGCGGATAAAAAAATCGCTGTGGAGATGGCGGAGTTATCCATGATTCCTCAAAATCGCGTCGAGGTCACAGACCCGGAAATTGCCCAGCGTATCCTGGCGATGATGGACGAATTTGAAGATCACGATGACATTCAGGAAGTCTATGCCAACTTTGATATCCCAGAGGAGATTTTGGCCAAGATTCAAAAGTAAGCCCGCTCGCTGAAAACAAAAAGGCCGGAACGGAATGTCCCGGCCTTTTTTATTTGTCTGGGGATTCAGCGTGCGATTGACCGGCTGTGCACCTGAATGGTTCCGGATTGGATGCCCTCGCTGTGGGCGGTTACCGTAATGGTTCCAGCCTGGTCCTGAACGGAACGCAGAATCAAAACCGCCTTGCCGTAAAACAGCCTGCGGAAATCCGCCTGGAACGGCTCCAGCGATTGCGGATTGCCATTATCCACACCGGCAATGACGGCCGGACCTTCCACATTGAAGCGAATCAGATTGTCTGCTTTGGGACATAACGTCCCCTGGGCATCGGTCAGTTCCACGGTCACATAGCATAAATCGTCCCCGCTGGCGCTGATTTCGCGGCGGTCGGCAGTCAGGCGAATCTGTGCCGGCTGGCCGGCGGTTTTCATCACGGCTTCGCCGATTTTTTTATCGTCTTTATAGGCCACGGCCTTCAGCTCGCCGGGTTCATAAACCACCTCTTCCCACCGGAGTCGATAGCGATCCATGGCGTTGTCCGAATCGGGCTGTTTGGTCTTTAGGCCCAGCGACTTGCCGTTGAGAAACAGTTCGGCACTGTCGCCATTGGTATAGACATAGACCGGCACTATTTTGCCTTCCCACCCGTCCCAATTCCAGTGCGGCAGGATGTGGATGGTGGTCTTGTCCGGCGCCCAGTGGGAACGATACAGGTAATAGCGGTCTTTGGGAAGCCCTGCCAGATCCACGATGCCGAAATAGGAACTGCGGGCAGTGGTGCATTGCAGCGGCTGGCCGTTGATTTTGTCTTCCTGATATGGCGTCGGCTCCCCCAGATAGTCAAAGCCGGTCCAGACAAATTCGCCGCAGACAAAGGGATACTCCTCGATGCCTTTGAAATCGATATCCGGAATATCTGCCCAGGTTGCGGCGTGATGGTCGTAGGAGCTGACCTGGCCGGACTGGGAAAAGAGGTCTTTTTGGGCCGGGTGCGGCAGTTCATAATGACCGCGGGTACTGAGCGCCGAGGCCGACTCGCTGCACAGGGTCGGCTGATGCGGGGCGACCTGGTGAGCCTTGACATACTTGCGGCCATAGTTCCAGCTTTGGACATCCAGCACATCATAGAGCTTCTGATCAAGCAATCCGCCGCTGGCAATATGACAGGCAATGGTCACCGGCCGGGTCGGGTCGTATTTCCTGAAAAAGCCGACCATCATCTCCAGTTTCTCGCGGGCCTGCGGGGCTTTGTTGGTCTCGATATCCGACATCTCATTGCCAGCACTCCAGAGTACAACAGACGGGTGATTGCGGTCGCGCAGAACGAAGTTTTTGATCTGGCGTTCGCCGAACTCGGCCAGGTCCATGCCGCGATGAAAATCGGCCGTGTTGGACCATTTATCAAAGGACTCATCAAAGACCACAAAGCCCATCCGGTCGCACAGGTCCAGCAACTCCGGGGCTGGCATATTATGGCTGGTGCGAATGGCATTGCAGCCCATATCCTTCATAATTTCCAGCTGGCGTTCCATGGCCCGGGGCAGAAAGACCGCTCCCAGGGCACCATGGTCATGATGCAGGTTCACGCCTTTGATTTTAAGCGGACGGTCGTTGAGGAAAAAGCCCTTGTCGGCATCAAAACGAAACGTGCGGATGCCGAACGAGGTCGTATAGGTGTCACAGACAGTGCCATGGCGATAGAGGGTGGTTTGGGCGGTGTACAGGCGGGGTGTGTCGATGTCCCATCGCTGGGGATTGGCCAGCCTGATAGTCTGGGTGAATTCCTGCTGCGGGCCGGACAGTGTGGCGTTTTCGGTCTTCAGCGAGGCAACGGATGTGCCGGATGGGTCCAGGATGCGAGTCTCCAGGCTCAGCGTCTGGTCGGTGCCGGCGGCGTTTTCAATCAGGGTTTGAATCTGAATCACGGCGGCCTGATCGGACACTTCCGGCGTACGGATACAGGTCCCCCACGGGGCCACATGCAGGGCATCGGTGGTTATCATCTGCACCTTGCGATAAATGCCGGCCCCGGGATACCACCGACTGCCGTGACGGGTTGTATCCACGGCCACAGCAATCACATTTTTCTTTCCGAAGGCAATATATGGGGTCGCGTCAATCCAGAATGAATTGTAACCATAGTCCCAGCCGCCGGCCTTTCGGCCGTTGATATAGACCGTCGGCATCGCCATCACACCATCGAAAAGAAAATAGACGCATTTGCCTGTATCTTCGGCTTTGACATCAAAGTGTTTGCGATACCAGCCTTTACCCTGCCAGGGGAGTTTGCCGGTGTTTGGATTGCCATTGGGGTCAAACGGTCCGCTGATGGCCCAGTCATGCGGCAAACGAACCTTTTGCCACTGGCTATCGTCACACGCAGCATCCTGCGCACCGTCCGGGCTGCCTTTGGCAAACAGCCAGTCATTATTGAAAACCACCGTCGTCCGCTCCGCCACGATGGGCTGCATCAGCATTCCAATCATCAGCAGGCTCGTCCACAATGTCATCGCCTTCATGCTTTCCCTTTCTGAACGAATATTTATCCTTTGAGATATCGTGTGTTACCCACACGGCGTGTAAAGCCGATTTTATCCATATAATCCAGCAGCGGGATGGCAAATTTACGAGTCGTGTCAATCAGGTACTTGAAATCCACGCTTTCCAGGCGTCCCTGCCCTTCCGCCTTGACATGAGCGGCAATCCGCTGTTTGGCCTGCTCGATGGCGTCGGCATGAAAATACAGTCCCGCCTCGACTCGACACAGCCGCTTCTGATCGCACAGCAGCTTGATTGTTTTTTCGATCTGACCGACATGCGTCTTGAGAAAGACCGCCAGCTCATCCGGAGATGGAGGGCTGAACAGGTTCTGCCGAAACAGCGACTCGACCTGTCCCATCAATCTGGCTTCGGGACTGTTGAACTGTTCCACAAATCCCGGCAGAGCCAGCCGCTCTTTGCGAAGGGCAATTTTGCCCTGTTGAATCAGTCTGGCCGTCATCGCATCGAAGATTGCCTTATCGAGGCCGCTTTGTTCCAGCAGCAGGGATGGCTCCATACCCGGGGTCTCCGGATGGGTAGCATGATACTGACCAATACCCTCGCAAAGAAGCTGTTCGAATTGACTGACTGTGTCGCGGTGTGCAAATAATCCGTCGGCCAATTCCAGAATCAGGCCGGTTTGGCGAAGTGTGTCGAGAACCTGCCGGACTGCAGTCGGGGACATTTTGCACTGATAGGCAATATCCCGGATGCCAGCGGCTCCGGCAGGAATGGAGCCAATCGCATAAGCAACAAAATCCTGTTCATTTAACACTGCCGCCGCACAGCGTCGGGCATCTTCAACAACCGCCGCATCGGTGCGTTTGAGTTTATGATGTCCTCCCCGTATAATATATCCCCCGCCAATCGTGCGGACCGGCGACAGGGAACGGATAATAAAGCGGTCCCGCGGGCCTGCCACCAGAAAATGCTCCGTGCGAATTTGCACAAGTATCTGGGTCCCGGCAAGTGCGTTATCGGAGTCGAGCAGATACAAAGTTGCCGGGGTTTCGGCGGTGCCGGTGTGAAACTTGACGTCCATGCCGTTTTTGATGCGGACGGCATCCAGCGGTAAAATCCGCAGCGAAGCCAGAAACCACCGCTGGGGTTCAAAATAATCCCCCACGGTCAGGACCTGACCACGCTGGACCATGCTATGATCAATCTGAGGTACATTTAAAGCGGCACACTGACCGTTCTGCACCACCTCGGCGGTTTTGCCATACACCTGAATGGCCTTGATGCGGCTTTTGCTGCCTCCGGGCAGCAGCGTCACTTCGTCGCCGACACGAGCCTGGCCGGCACAGGGAATCCCGCTGATAACCGTTCCGAATCCCTTGATGGTAAACGCCCGTTCCACCGGCTGGCGAAAGATGCCGTCAGCAGGTTTGGGGCGAATCCGTTTAACCATCTCCATCAGGCTTCCGTAAAAGGCATCAAACCCTTGTCCGGTAACACTCGACAACGGACAAATGGGGCTATCCTGCAGGAAGGTACCTCGCAGAAATTCCCGGATTTCATCACGGACCTGGTCAACCCGTTCGGGAGAAACCACATCGACCTTGGTCAGGGCTACCACGCCGTGTCCAATCCCCAGCAATGTCAGGATGTCCAGATGCTCCCGCGTCTGCGGCATGATGCCGTCATCCGCAGCGACCAGAAAGATCACCCCATCGATACCAGTGGCACCGGCCACCATCGTTTTGATAAAATGCTCATGGCCGGGGACATCAACAATACCGACTTCCAGATCACCCAGTGTGCAGGGGGCAAAGCCCAGCTCGATACTCATGCCCCGCTCTTTTTCTTCCCTGAGCCGGTCGGTCTCGCAGCCGGTCAGACATTTGACCAGCGAAGTCTTGCCGTGATCCACATGCCCGGCGGTTCCGAGTGTAATGTTAATCCGACTCATCGCTGGCTTTCTCCGGCCAGGATACCGCTCAGGGCCTCAACCAGAACTGCTTCATCGTCATCTCGCAGCGTCCGCGGGTCAATGAGAATCTGCTCGTTCTGAATCCGGGTGAAAATCGGGGTCGAATGAAGCCGCAGGCGATTGGCCAGGGTCATCGCTGTCATCGCCGGGCTGGAAATCCCCACCAGTGTTGTCGGCAAATTTTGTGTCGGAAGCGAGCCGCTGCCGGTCTGCGAAAAACCGGGCAAAACCACAATCACAGCATGCGGCAATGCCTTGCTCAAAGCCTCTGCAATACGCCGGGCCTGTTTTTCAAGCTCATCGGGTTTTCGCAGCATCATCTGCAGCGTCGGCACTTCTTGAAATGCGGTCTTTTCATCGAGAAATAATTTCAGCGTCGCTTCCAGTGCCGTCAGGGTAAATTTGTCCACGCGGACGATGCGGGCAAACTGATTTTTGCGGATTTTAGCAATCCAGTCGGCCTTGCCCAGAATGATGCCCGCCTGCGAGGCCCCGATTAATTTATCGCCGCTGGAGGTTACGATATCGGCCCCCCGCTGAATCGAATCCAGCAGCGTCGGCTCCGGCTCAAACCCGAACCGTGAAAAATCAATCAGCGAGCCTGCCCCGACATCATCAATCAGCGGCAGGTTATGCGAGTGCGCAATGGACACCATCGTCTCCAGCGGCACTTCCTCGGTAAATCCCATAATTTTATAATTACTCGGATGAACCCGCAGAATCGCAGCGGTATTTTCTGTGATAGCGTTTTCGTAATCCTTCGGGTGAGTCTTGTTGGTCGTGCCGACTTCCACCAGTTTGGCACCGCTGAAGGCCATAACCTCCGGCAGGCGAAATGAGCCGCCGATTTCGACCAATTGCCCACGCGAGACAATCACTTCCTTGCCCGCCCCCACCGTGTTGAGCACAATAGCCGTCGCTGCAGAATTATTATTGACCACCGTCGCTGCCTCCGCTCCGGTCAGCAGCCGCAGAAGCTGTTCAATCCGTCCATCACGATTGGACCGCTTGCCTTCCTTGATATCCACCTGCAAAAGCGAATAGCCGCCCAGATGGTCCTGAATCTGTGTCAATGCCGCCTGCGGCAAGACTGCCCGGCCAAGACCGGTGTGCAGGACAATCCCCGTCGCGTTGATTGCCCGGCGATAAAACGGCTCGGATAAGGCTTGAATATCCTTGCGTACCCCTGCCGCAATCGCCGCCGCGGGGTCATCCGCCTGCCCGGCCTTTCCGGCCAGCAGTGTCTGCCGGTAGGAGTCAATCTGCTCCCGAACCAGCTTCACCAGAACCGCCGGCCCAATCCCCGCTGACTCCGCATCCTGCCGAACCTGCTGGGTGACTGTATCCACCGACGGCAGCCGTCGCAATACTGTCTGAATCTGCTCCGCCATACCACATCCTTCCTCATCAACATTTTGTGTCTATTGTATGGCTGATATCGCGGTTTTGCAAGGATTTGCCCCCATTATCCGGCCAGGGATTTTTCATTGGACACGAAAGGGATATGGGCGATATAATTCGAGACCTCAAATAAGGAGTGTTAACGGAGGGAAAAATGAACCGGTGTTCCATCCATTCAGTGGACACAGGATTATCTGTCTGGGCAGGATTTCAGTTGACCTGTTGTGTCAACGTCCCGGCCACACCGGAACTGGACAAATCCGACCCGCTCACCGGGTTTTACATACTCCAGACCCGCATCAAAGACATACAGCAATCCGCCAGTTCATATCTGGAATCGCTCAAAGACATGCTGTCCGAAATCAAGGGCCTGCCGATGGGGGCCGGCAAGTATCTTCGGTATTTTTCTGTCTTTCTATATTACCCAAATCATCGCAGCCATTTGGATAACCGGGCTGGCCGCGTTCATCCAGGATTCGGCACAGGCCGTTTTTTTGAAACAAAATTGCAGCTTACAGGTCTATAACCATATATGATGATAATTGATCAACAAAACAGGCTCTATCGCCCTGCATTTACCATGGAATATGGGTGAGTGAAGAGTTGCCGGTACTCGTGTCGAGCGCCAGAAATCTTCACAGGCAGCGGCCTGTCGTTTGTACATCATATCAGGCCGTACAGCCTTTATCGAAGGAATTCGGCTCTCATCAGATAAATCACTCAGTAAAATCTTCTATCGCGAGATAACCGGCGGATTAAGATGGTCTTAATCCGCCTTTTTTATTGGATTGAAACAAGGAGGTCGTATGAGGTATTGGTTTGGAGCGGTACTATTGAATCTGATAGCATTTACCGTGTTGGCCCAGGAGGCTGAAACGCCAAAGGAAACGCCTCCGCTGCCGACACACTGTGTCCATGGCTACAGCGGTATTTTTACCACCCCCACAGCGTATCTGGCCAATCCGGCGGACAAGGGGGAACTCTTTGGCAAACCCAGCGTCTCGATTACAGGGGCTTATATGAAGCACAAGGATTACCAGTCCGTCGCCGTAACCGAAAATCTGTTCGGCCCGATAGAACTGGGCTATGCCATGGAACGCATCGGCCTGGGCGACTGGCCCCATGATGTCAAGGAGGCTGGCTTGCCCGATATTGAAAAGAATGAGGTCTATGTCCACAATTTCAACCTGCGATACAATATCATTCCCGAAGGCGGGCTGGACGCCGACTGGATGCCCGCAATTACACTGGGCAGCCATTTCAAATGGAATGACGGCCTGTCCACCATCAATCGCAATCTCAACGGGGCCTGCAACCATCTGGGAGCCGACCACACCTATGGCACAGAGTTCACCGCCGTTGCATCCAAGACTATTCAGGGCGTCCTGCCCAATCCATTCATCGTTTCGGCAGGCGTACGAAACAGCGATGCAATCCATACCGGCCTGCTGGGATTTGCCGGCGAACGCGCGACCACCTTTGAAGGCAATTTTGTTTATTTTCTGACGGACAAGCTGTTGTTTGCCGTGGAATACCGACAGAAATCCGATCTGATTGATCAATGTCAAACTGGCGGCAAACACCTGATCAAAGCCGAAAATGACTGGACAGACATCTGTCTGGCGTATATTGTCGACAGCCATCTGACCATAGCCGGCGGGTGGGCCAATTTCGGCAACGTGCTCAATCACAAGGAACGCAATGTGTGGGCCTTACAACTGAAATATGAATTCTAATCGAACAGGATAGACACGATGAAAACACTGGATAATATGGGATTACAGCAGGTTCAAACGGTTTATAGCGGCGCCGAAGGGCGTCTGTGGGAATTGCTGATGGGCCAGCAGATTCATATCGGCGGCCTGACGTCATCGATGGATCTGGCACGAAAGGCCGGCATTAAGCCTGGTTCCAGCGGGGTGGACTTCTGCTGCTGCACAGGAGCTGGCATGCGGTTTCTGGTACGGTTTTGCGGAGTCGGTTCAATGACCGGCGTTGATGCGACGGAAGCGATGGTCAAGCTCGGTAAACATCGCTGCATTGACGAGGGAGTTGACGATAAAATCCGCTTTGTGCTGGCGGATGTCTGCAGCAGCGGTCTGCCGAACGCATCTTTTGATTTTGTCTGGGGTGAAGATGCCTGGTGTTATGTGGAAGATAAACCTGCCATGATTGCCGAGGCTGCACGTATTGTGAAATCCGGCGGCACGATTGCTTTCACCGACTGGGTCGAAGGCCCCACACCAATGACCGATGCCGAAGCCAAACGCTTTCTGACCTTTATGAAATTTCCGAATCTGGCCAATATCGATGACTACAAAACCCTGCTAAGCAAAAACAACTGCACGGTGATGATCGCTGAAAATACGGGGCGTTATACATCCTGCATCGAATTGTATATTCAGATGGTCAGCCAGCAGTTAACCTACGACGCCCTGAAAATCCTCAATTTCGACCAGGCCCTTTTTGAAGGACTGGCCGGAGAAATGATGTTTATCGGCGACCTGGCACGACAGAATAAAATCATTCAGGGCCTGTTCGTCGCCAAGAAAGGATAAGCCATGGCACAGTGCACAATGACAGAACAATCGAAACGTACGGCCAGCCGTTTTGATACGATGATTGCCAATTGTTACGAGTACGCCACCGGGCAGCACAATCGCGGCGTGCCGATTATAGGCATGATGTGTGAATACACCCCGCGAGAGCTGATTCTGGCGGCAGGCGCTGTGCCGGTCTGCCTGTGCGGCGGGTCAGAAGAAAAAATCGCCGCCGCTGAACAGGACCTGCCCGCCGGTCTGTGTCCGCTAATCAAATCCACTTATGGCTACCATCGGACGCAATCGAATCCGTTTCTGGCCATAGCCTCGGTCGTCATCGCCGAGACCACCTGCGACGGCAAGAAGAAAATGTACGAGCTGATGGCGCAGAACAAAACGATGCTGGTTCTGGAACTGCCGCAAAAGCCCGACGACCCGGACGCCTTGAATCACTGGCTGCGGGAACTGGCCAAGTGTCGGACGGCGCTGGAACAGCAGCTTAACACCACCATTACCGACGACAAACTGCGGCAGGCCATCGCCCTGATGAATCGGGAACGCCGTCTGCGCCGTCAACTGGCCGAACAGATGAAGCGGACCGCCCCGCCCTGGACGGGCCGGCAGCTGCTGACCTTCAAGAGCATCATCTCCGGCATCGATGCGGACCTGGCCGAGTATCAGCGATTGATTGATTTGGCCGAATCCAACGGCGGATGCTGTGCCAATCGCAACAAGGTTCGTGTTTTGCTGACCGGCGTGCCGACGGTTCACGGGGCAGAAAAAGTCGTCGATATCATCGAAGCCGCCGGTGCCCTGATTGTCTGCATGGAAAACTGCACCGGCATCAAGCCCATCGATGAAGACGTGGACGAAACCGCAGCCGATCCGCTGGAGGCCATTGCCAGCAGATATTTTCATCTGCCCTGCTCGGTGATGACCCAAAATCATGGCCGCATGACACTGCTGGAACGCCTGATTACAGACTATCGGCCCGACTGCATTGTGGACCTGGTCTGGCAGGGATGCCTGACCTACGATGTCGAATCCTATTTCGTACGTCAGCTTGCCGAAACAAAAGCACTGCCATATCTGAAAATCGTAACCGATTATTCGCCCTCCGACGCGGCACGAATTGCCGTACGCGTGGAGGCCTTGCTGGAAACTGCCAGGGAAAGACGCCGGGAATGATGCCGGTATGGTACCACTGTCCGTTTGTGCCGGCGGAATTGATTGCCGCCTGTGGTCTGGAGCCGCGGCGATTCAATGCGGATTCGGCCGATTTCTGTGCTGCCCAGACCGAAGGCATCTGCTTTGCCGTCGAGGTCTTTCTGACAGGATTAAAAAAACAACCCACGCCGTATGCCGTAATCTTCACTACGCTGTGTGACCAGATGCGGCGGGCGTTTGATTTGTATCAGGTCAATGGCGGTAAAAACGCCTTCCTGCTGAATGTCCCCGTAACTATCGGCCCGAATGCCGTTACGCTGTTCGCCGAGGAACTCCGGCAGATGGCACTATTTCTTTGCCGTCTGTCCGGCCATGCCGCACGATTTGATACGATGAAGACCGAAGCCTCCCTTTTACAGAATTCAAAGCCGCAGAAAGACAGCCGGGCCAAAATCGCCCTGATTGGCGGCCCGGTATATGCATGTCAGCTTGCTGCCTTGGAGCAAAGCCTTGGAAATCGCGGCGCAATCGTCCTGAATGCAAGCGAAAACGCGGTTGAGCAATTCCGCAGACCGCTGAATCCGGTGGCACTGAAAACCGACCCTTATGCTGAACTGGCTGCGGCGTACTTGCAGACCTCACCCTCGATTCGGACTCGTCCGGGGCATCTGTTTTATGAATGGCTCGAAACCCAACTGCAAGCCACTGTCGTCGATGGCATTATCCTGCTGCGTCATCCATTTTGTGACCACTGGCGCGGTGTCGAATACCAGCTCCGCCGGCGTTCTCTGCCGCCGGTGCTGCCCATCGAATGGAACGGCAGTTCGCAGGCCGCGGCATTATCTCGACTGGAAGCCTTTCTGGAGATGCTGGGACGATGATTAGCAGGCCGGCACAACTCACTCTGTCCCAGTGGCAGGAACGCTACACACAACTGAAAACGGCGGGCCTGCAGGAGCCAGCCTATGGCGGACCTCTGCTGCGTCACGCCGATCAGGGCGACAAACGTCTTGCCTGCCTCAAATTCGACAACTCCCCCGCCGCCCTGCATCTGTGGAATTTCCTGCTGACCGAAGAAGACCGCCTGCGGCAGCATCGTGCCAACGGCAAGCTTATTATCGGCACAATGAAAGACCTCGGCACCGTCCCCATTCTGGTCGATAGTTTCGACGAGATGGTTGCCTTTTATCCCGATGGCGCATGGTGGACCCCCTGTCTTAAACAAATGCACGAAGGGCTATTTGAAATCGCTGCTCAGCACGGCCTTGACGAGTCCTTCTGCCCGGTGCGTGCGATGGTCGGGGCCTTTGTCAACGGCAAACACTTCCCGATTCCCGATGCCCTGATTTGCAGCGTCGGGGCCACCTGCGACGATTTTTCCGTCGCCGCCCAGCGGGTCGAAAGTCTCGGGCATCCTGTTTTCTGGTGGGAAATGCCCCACCGCCGAAGACCATCGGCCATAGAATCCTCCGTCGTCCTGCCCTGCGGCTTTAACGCCCCGCAGTACCAGATTGACCATCTCCGCCGACAACTGCAGCAAATCCAGCACTTCCTCGAACACAAGGCAGGCCGGACATGGCACCCCGACAACCTCCGCCGGACTATCCGCAACGTCAATCACATCCGCCGGCGGTTCCGCGATATCCAGCAGCTTTGCTTTACCGCCCCTGTCGCCCCGATGGGTTCACTGGAACTGCTGATTGCCGAGATGCTGATGATTCATTTCTGCTCGGATATGGCCCAGACCCAATGGATTCTTGAGGCCTTATTATCTGAAATCCGCACACGCATCGACAATGCCCAAGGCATCCTCCCCGCCGATGCCGCACGCATCTTCTGGGTCAATCCCGTCGCCGATTTATATGCCATGAATCTGCTGGAAGAATGCGGCGGCAGACTCTGCGGCACCGAATTTCTGTTTGCCCATGCCCTCGAGCCGATTCCCGACCATGATGACCCGCTGACGGCACTGGCACAGATGGCATTGTCCGACCCGATGGCCGGCTCGGCTTTTGACCGTGCCGAACTGATTGCCCGCAAGATTCGCCAGTTCGGCTCTGAAGCCGTCGTTATCAGCCGCATCCCCGGGGCAAGCCATTGTGCCTTCGAAGGCCGAATCATCAGCCAGTGGATTCAAGACTATCTCGGACTGCCGACCATTGAAATCGAAGTACCAACTCTCACCGATTCGTATCGTCCCTCGCTTCAGACCCGACTGGAAGCATTGATTGAAACCGTCAAAACAAGGAGAAAATCGTGATTACCGCAGGCATAGATGCAGGCTCCCGTACCATCAAAATGGTCCTGTTCGACACCGAACGACGAGCCATCGTGGACCAGGCTCTCTGCGACCAGGGCGTCCATCAGGAGCAAAAGGCACAAGCTCTGTATGACATGCTGCTCGATAAAAACCGTCTTCAACGTACCGACATCACCGCCGCCGTCGCCACCGGCTACGGCCGACATCTGCTGCGGTTCTGTGATACGACCATCACGGAAATCACCTGCCATGCCGCCGGTGTCGCCCACTGGCACCGCAGCGCACAATCTATCATTGATATCGGCGGTCAGGACAGCAAACTCATCCGGCTGGACAGCCGCAGCAAGGTCCGTGATTTTGTCATGAACGACCGCTGTGCTGCCGGCACTGGACGATTCCTCGAAATCGTCGCCCAGCGGCTGGATATCCCGCTGGATCAGCTCGGCCAAGTCGCCCGCCAGAGCACCAAACCCGCTCAGATCAGCAGCATCTGCGTGGTCTTTGCCGAGACGGAAATCGTCGGCCTGCTGGCTGCCGGCGAAACCCGCGAGAATATCGTCGCCGGCGTTCAGACCTCCATCGTCCGCCGACTGACAGCCATGGCCGCAGGCGATATCGCCGCACCGGTTGTCTTTACCGGCGGCGTCGCCCTGATCCCCGGAATGAAAGAAGCGTTCGAATCGGCACTCTGCCGGCCGGTCGAAATCAGCCCCCACCCCCAATTCACCGGGGCTTTGGGGGCCGCGTTATTGGCAAGTACATCAAAAAAAGCTTAATCGAATGAGGCCAAATATGATTGATACCCAACGACGAAAACATGTCATGCAGCGATCCATCGCACTGGGCCACTGCATCTGCGACCCAAAACAACCGTGTCCCTGCGACATCTTCAAACAGAAGAATATCTGCCTGTGTGCCGGCGAGCGGCTGGATAACCCCAGCGGACCGGTAGCCCTGACGCAGCTGGTCGAAAAGGCCGGCTGCGCCTCCAAAATTGACCAGGCCTTTCTCAAAGACGTACTCGGCGGCCTGAGTTTCCCCGACAATCCCCACGTCCTGGTCGGCGTCCCGGCAGGCGACGATGCGGGCGTTTATGAACTCGAAGACGGCACCTGCTTAGTCCAGACCGTCGATGTATTCACGCCTGCCGTCGACGACCCATATCTGTTTGGTCAGATTGCTGCAGCCAATTCCGTCAGCGATATCTATGCCATGGGCGGCACACCGCTAACAGCCCTGTCGGTTCTGGGCTTTCCCGTCCGGACCATCCCCGACCAGGCCATGGCCGACATTCTCCGCGGCGGCATCGACAAAATGAACGAGGCCGGCGTTGCCATCATCGGCGGCCACAGCATCAACGATCCCCAGATCAAGGCCGGCTTTGCCGTCACCGGCGTCATCGACAAAGACAAGGTCAAGACCAACGCCCGCGCCCGCGTTGGCGATGTCCTGATTCTGACCAAGCCGCTGGGCACCGGCATCGTCGCATTCGCCAATCAAATCGGCAGGGCTTCTGCCGAAAGTCTCTCCGCAGCCGCCAAATCGATGACAACCCTGAACAAAACCGCCGCCGAGCTGATGGTTCAGTTCGGCGCTTCGGCCTGCACCGACGTTACGGGTTTCAGCCTGCTGGGACATCTGGCCGAGATGGTCCGCAGAAGCGGCCTCGATGCTGAATTGATCTGGGACGATATCCCCCTGCTGCCGGGCGTACTGGATTATCTCGCTCAGGGCATCTTCCCTGGTGCTATCGAACGCAACAAGGAATCCTGCGGCAAGGCCGTCGTTTCCGGCCCGGAAGTCACCGAAGAGATGACCGACCTGCTCTACGATGCTCAGACCTCCGGCGGACTGCTCATCGCTATCGCCTCCGACTCCGCCCCCGCTCTGCTGAATGCCCTGCATCAGCACCAGCTCCCCGCCGCCATCATCGGGAAGATGATCGCCGGAAAAGGGATGATTCACATCAAAACCAATGGCACACGGACCATGCCCGCCAGGCAAACCAAACCGGAACTGCAAAAACAGCCCCAGCCGCAGCCTCCAGCACAATCGCAGGAAGCCTGCTGCTGTTCAACTCCCGCTACACAAGCAAGCCCTGCCGCCAGTGGTACCGAAGATTTATATAAGCAATTCCTCTCGGCCGTCGGCAGACCCGGCGGGCTGGATGCCTACACCAAGCAGGCAATCAATATCGCCTTATCGGTGTTAAGCAAATGCGAACCATGTTTAAAGATTCATGTGGAAAAGGCTCGAAAAATGGGCTTTTCCCAGCCCGAAATCGACGAAGCCGCATGGATGGGGATTGCATTCGGCGGCAGTCCTGTTATGATGTTCTATAAGAGTCTAAGCGAAAAGTAAAAAGGACACACAGAATTTTTCCTTTTTCCTTTTTCCTTTTACCTTTTTACTTTGCTATCGGAGGTGACAGGCAACTGGTGTTGCCCCTGGTCTTCAAAACCAGTGTAGTGGCGGTTAGACCGTCCTGGGTAGGTTCGATTCCTATTCGCCTCCGCCATTTTTGACTATCGACAGACCAAATGGTTCAGGATAAAATACGGTCCATGAGCATTAAACTGCGACAACAAATGATGATTGCCGTCCTTGCGGTGGGATTGGGACTGCTGGCCTGGGGTGCCAAGTTTCACGCCCAGCCGGTCTTTTCCGAAAACAATGACAAGGGCCTGCTGACCGCCGAATCGAAGCTGATTAAAGAAGTCAGCATCGGCGGCGTGGCCCGTGACCCCTACGGCAAACTGCGTTTAACCTACACCGGCGAGGCTCCCCAGTCTTGCCCGACCTGAGGCAAGTAAAGGAGGCCGTGGTGTCCACAGCCAAACAATCCCCGATACAGAAAGTCGTCTCCAGACTCATCGTGTGGCGGACCGCTATCCAGTCGATGTTTCTTTTGGTCTGGCTGGACCCGCTTAATCTGCGGATGCACACCGTCTGTGCCCCCGTTTTTCATTGTTACGCCTGCCCGCTGGCAACCTTCGCCTGCCCCATTGGTGTTATCGCCCAGTTTTCGGCCCTGCACCTGTTTCCGTTTATTGCCATCGGCTTGCTGATTGCCGTCGGCGCCCTGTTTGGAGCGATTATCTGCGGCTGGGCCTGTCCGTTCGGCCTGCTGCAGGACCTGGCCGCCAAAGTCCCCACCCCGCGGCTCAAAATTCCGCAGTGGATGGGCTATTTCCGCTATGTCGTCCTGCTGGGAGCGGTTCTGGCGATTCCCTATTTCTTCGGCGAAGGCCATCCGTTGTTTATCTGTCGGATATGTCCGGCCGGCGGCGTCGAAAAGGCCCTGCCCGATGTCGTCTCCGCGGCCCTCGGCGGCAACCCCATCCCCTGGCCCAACGCCATCAAAATCTCGATTGTACTGGCCTTTTTTGTCGCCATCTTCATCACCATCCGCCCGTGGTGCCGCATCTTCTGCCCGCTGGGGGCCATCTTCGGCCTTTTCAACCGCTTCTCGCTGGTCACCATGGACCTGAAAGAGCACCAGTGCACCCAGTGCGGCCGCTGTCGGACGCTGTGCACCTATGGTATCCAGCCCGACAAACAGCCCAACGACCACCGCTGCATCCGCTGCCTTGAATGCACTCAGTGCGGCCCGAAGGCGCTGCAAACCAAACTCCTCTTCGACGACCCGCCGCAGGAAGAAAACAAAGCATAAAAAAACCCGGCAGAGGACAACTCTGCCGGGCTTTTTCTTTTACAAGATTCAACTAAACCTGCGGGGGCAATTCCGTTGTCTCCGAAACCGCTGCTTTTTTACGCAGACAGATTGCCTCAAACCGCTGCCGCCAGAATCCATTCACAAAAAACAGGATCAAAAACGGCAGCAATGCCGCATAGAAAAAGGCTGCTCCGACCAGCGTTTGCAGCAAAAATTGCCACACAATCCCTGCGTCCGGATACTGCATCATTTCGATAATCAGAATCACTGAAAACGGGATAGCCGTTCCAATCAGGCATCCCGGGATCGCCCACAGCGAAAAACGCAGCCCCGTCATCCGCCTGCGGCTCAGCAGAGTCGCAATCGTCAAGGCAATGGTATAGACCGCAAACGTAACGCCCGTAAAAATGGCCAGCGCCGCCATATTTGTGCTATCTTCAATATTGAGCAGTGCCAGTCCCGCCATCCCTGCAAAAATCAGTAAGGCCAGTACGGCCGTCACAAACCGATGCCGTCCGCCAATCCGTCCGGCCAGCAGCCAGACCAAGCAAAAGCTCACCGCAATCGTATTGATAATCGAAATGAATAGACCGCGAACATCACTGGGCATATCAGCCAAAGCAGCGACAACCGAAAATGCCCCATACAACCCAGCCGCCGGAAGCAAAATCCACAACGCCGCAGGCCGGCGGTTTTCCTTAAACAGGACATACACCAGCACCAGCGGAACCCAGAACAGCCCGCCAAGTACGGCATACAGCGGACTCCAGAAATATACAATCGGCCGGCCTTCTTTGGGCCCCAATGCCCCAATATCACAGCTGGCTACAATCTTCAAATCACCAAACGCATACATGGGTACTCGACACGAGTACGAGCAGGTGCCGCCTCACCCAAACTCAAAATCGCCCGAGGCCAGCAGCATATCGCCTTTATAAATCTCCACTTTGGGCTCCTTGCTGCCATCGTATCGGGTCACTTGCCGAACATCATATTCCTCTCCGCCGAGGCCAACCAGTTTATAATTAAATTTCAGGGTGTCGCCAGAGCGGACAACATCCACCGTATGATTCAGGGGGGCCCCTGCCTTGAACTGGCCGGTACCATTTTCCGGCACAGTACACACAAGTTCATCTATACGACGAGGAACAATCATCTGAATGTCATCTTTGCCTTTGAGCGACAGTTCCCGACAACGATACTGGCCTGCCGGAACGGCAACCGGCGTCTCGCTGATTTCCGGAAAGAGAATCGTATTGGCACTCTGCAGCGACAGACTTCGGATTTCCCTGCCTGGGATTTCCATCTGTCCCATCGCTACGGCCTTATCAGCCAGTACCGCCTGAAGCAGCGGCGTCCCATCGTTCTGAGTCCATTGCAGCCTGATCGTATAATTGGCTCCGCCGACAAAAATCATCTCCGGCACCGCCCACCGGGTACGATACCCTCGATCCTTTGAATCCGACAGGCAGCACAAAAACCGCTGGGCCTCTGACGATCCCGGCATATCGGCCACCGAAAAATCCCACTTCTGGCCCTTTAATGATAACGTACCTTTAAAACCGGATCGCAGTGTAAAATAGGGATAAAAATAAGATTCATTGTAATTGGACACTCTGAGATCAATAACATACCGCAGTGTCCCAAATTCCGTCTGACGCTGGATTATCAGCGGCTCAAATTCATACTCTGAACTCGGATACACTGGCCGGTTTTTTTCTTCTAAAATCCCGTTGGGATCGTTGGTCAAATCGCCGTCCCGGTTGAGATCGATGTAAAATTTCTTATCCTGCTTAAGCCAGATAAATCCGGACGGCTCCTTCTCGCCCAGCCAGACCTGACCACGATAGACCCTGCCGCCTGAACTGTCAGGTTCTTTGGCAAAAGGCTCGTTTCGGCGATCCGAACGCAAACTCTCGTTGAAACCGCTGTCCTGCCACGTCAGATCAAAAACATACTCCGCCGCCGACACAAACCCCGCAGCACACAAAAAAACAACCAAACCAATTTGCTTCATATCTCCTCTCAATATCGACCGTTGTCATTCCCGCAAAAAGGCTGTCACGCAGCCTGAGTCACAAATCCAATACTTTCATTTGTCATTCCCGCAAAAGCGGGAATCTATTTTTCTACGAACTATGAACTACCAACTCCGAACTTTTACTTCACCTTCTCCAGCGCCGCCTCGACTCCTTCCACTCCAAACCCTTCAGCCACCACCTGATGTGCCTTATCCGTCAGAATCATCCACGGCAAGCCCTGCACTCCAAGTTCCCGTCGCGTCTTTTCGGCATCGGCGGCAATCATATCCAGCTTAAAAGCAATCTTGCTTTCCTTCAGCCAGCCTTCCACCGCAGCCTTATCTACCGGTTCTCCCTGGAGCACTACCACGGCAACACCTTTGTCCGCCAGCAGTTCGGCTTTCCTGGCCAGTTCCCTGACAGCAAACCGGCTGGGACGCTGCTGATAATCCCATACACACACCAGCACGGCCTTGCCGTCAAACTGATTCGGGTCACTTAACACCGCAGGCAATGCCTTGCCCACAAGCGACTTGGGTTTCGGTGCCGCACGCCGGCCAGAATTGCCTTCCGGGGTCAGCATAATTTCCACGTTTGTATCGCCCGCTTGCACAAATGCATCAGCATACATATACGGACTCTGCCGGCTATAATTAACACCAATCCGCACACCGCCTTCACAGATCGGGGCAAGCGTGAACTTGCCGTCCTTATCGGTGGTGACATTCAGATTGGGCTGGCCTTCGCCGTAGCTGTAAATTCTCGCCCCCTCCAGCGGCTTGCCGTCGGCATCCACCACACGCCCGGATACCGAACTGGCGGCAACCTTCAACACCGTCTCCTTAAGCTCCACAGTCAATTTGCCATCGGCAGGCTCATTTAAAGAAGCAATCCCGGTACCGTATCCCTTCGGCCCCGAAATACTCAGATAGTAGGTCCCTTCCGCAGGCAGCGACTCGACTTTATAAACACCCTTCTTATCGGTGGTAACACTTTTATTATCCAAGGTACTGGACCATCGTGAACCGCGAATTTCGGTCAAAACCGAGGCGTTGGGGATTGGCTGATTATTCGGATCCACCACCTTGCCCGTCAGCGTCAATCCCGGCTTGACCTGAACATTCGTGATCTTGGTCTCAGAATCAATATCCACCACCGCCGCCAGATTATTGGCCCGGTCGATGGCCAACAGCAGAAATTGACCTTCCGTCCACGACATATCCTCCGGCGACCATCGCAAGGTATAACTGCCTTTATCATCGGTTTTGGCCGATGAATCCGAACCACCCGAATTTGGTAAAATCTTCATCTCGACCCCGGCCGCAGGTTTGCCGTCCGGCCTGGTTACAATGCCGGTAATTTTGCTTGAAGCCCCCAGAACAACTGTCACCTCGGCCGTCTTGCCCTCTTCCACGTCGAATTCCTGCATTTTAAACCGATTGCCATCTCGAACCTGCACATGATAATGCCCAGGCAGAAGCCGCTTTTCAAAAACCCCCTCCTGGTTGGTCTTGCCGAAAACACTCGGCTGATTATCCCGATTCAGATAAATCTGGATTCCCTCCCGGCCTTCTTCCGTATCCGGGTCCACCGTCTTAATCCGCGCCAGCGTTCCCTGTTTGGCCTTGAGCTGAACACCCATATCGCTTTTAAGCTCCACCGTCTGCGGCTCACAAAGCCATTGGTCGCTCTGGACTATCACCCGATAGATTCCCGCCGCCAGATCTGTCACCGTAAATTGTCCATCCGCATCGGTCTTAATCACCTTTTGCGTCGGATCCACATCCAGATTGGTTCGGGTCACCAACAACAAAACATCGGACAGCGGCTGATTCTTTGAATCCAGCACAATTCCCGACAGAGTCAAGCCCCTGCTCATCGTAAAGGAAATATCCTTCTGGCCGGCTTTATACTGATATCCCTGCATCGGATTAAGGTCTTGCCGGACCGTCAATATCTGTCCCATCCCCGGTTTGGTAATTAAAAATTCCGCCGAACTGCCCGCAGGCAGTTCCTTAAACTCAAATTGACCGTCCGCATCAGTTGTTGTCGTAAAATACGGCATCGGCTCAAAATTAATCATCATTCGCGGTTCCGTATCGGGCGGGGCATATTCATCAGTAATCACCAGCGCCACCAGCCGCACAAGGGCTTCGGCAACCGGCTTGCCCTGCTCATCCGCCACACGACCCGCCAGCGTCTGCGGTTCGCTCATGTGAAATTCCAGCGGCGACGGATGCTGCCCTATCGTCATCGCCCAGGTAAAAGCATAGTCCGATCGTTTGGCAATCCCGCAGATCGCCTCCGTATCTGAACCAATGGGCACATCCGAGATGATGCTGTATTCCCCCTGCGGATTGGTCTGGCCCTGCCCCACCAGATTCATCTTCACCGTTCGGGTAGATATGTCCGGCGAAAGCTGATACAGCTTGACCTCCACGCCGCCCAGCGGATTGCCATTCGGACAAAACGCCTTACCCGTGTACGTGGCCCCAAACGCAGCCCCCCACAAAGCCAATACCGCCACACAAATCATCCGCCAACACCTTGGCACTCCATCCCGCTTCATACATATCTCCTTCCACAATCGAAGGGTCAATAACGGACCATTATTTCTTTCGCACCTGGGTCGCAACCACAACCGCAGCAATCAGTGCCACAATCACCAACACCGGCCAGACCGAACGCCTGGGCGTCGGCTTTTCTGCTGTTGTTTCCGAAGAGAGCTCGGCCTGAGGCTCAGCTGTTCCAGCAGCCTGCCCGCCCTTAATCAGCTTGGTATTGATCAGAACCGGTATGGCTGCGGCTCTGGCGGCAGCAAAAGGCTTATTGTCCGCCACGGCACGAATCTGCTCTTCATCGAGTGCGTAATTATAGATGCGAACATCATCTATCCACCCGCGGAAATGCCGATTGCTGCTGCTTTCCGGATCCTTGCCGATGGTCAGGGGAGCATCGAATGGTTCCGCAGCGTGCGTAAAGTCATGCTCGGCGGCCTTCAGCTCACCATCGTTCATCAGGTACAGCATCGCCTTGTCATCCCGCACGGAAAGAGCCGCAAACACCCACTTATCCTGAGGCACAATCAGTCCGGATTCATATTGCCAGGTCGCTGATTTGTCGTCCCAGTGATATCCCAGTTCATTGTCATTTTTGAAGTTCAAACCCGACACAGTCTTGCCCCCGCGGCAGAACACAAGCCCTGTATAGGCATTCTGCACACCATTGGAACGCAGCCACAGGGTAATCGTTGCATAGTTGGTATCCAGCTTCAGCGGATCCGCCTGGATAAATCCCTTCTCGCCGTCCAGCTCAATGACACCCGTCCGGCCGCTATCCTGCTCAACCCACCGCACCCCGCCCTGCAGCACCGCAGTAAAAGTCCCCGCCGCATCGGCAGTCTTGGCATCCTCAACTTGATCAAACGCCCACCCGGCGACCAGCTTGCCTTCTTCAAGACTAAAATTCCAGACCTTACCCTGCGTTATTTTGCCTTTGTCATCCACCTCATCGATTCGCCAGTAATACCGCGCCCCGTGAACAAGCCCCGATAACGTCGCCTCAAGCTGTTCTGTGCGTCCCAGCAGCCTCAGCGCCTCCGGATTGGTACCGGCATAAATATCATGCGCCTTGGCTCCCAGCCCCGGCATCCACTGCACTTTGACCCGTCCGGCCGCTGGCAATACCGCCGCCGGCGTCGGCTCTGGATTGCACGCCGCAGGACCAAACGGCTCGAAGAACCGTACCTCACTGAGACCGACAAATCCCTCGTCCCGAATCGGGACCAGGTTTTCAAAACGCACTTTCTTCGCAAGCGTCGGTTTAAACGATACAATCGTCGGGTCATCATAATCAGGCGTGCCTTCCGCCTCGGCCAGCTCCACACCCTTGAGCAGACTCTTCCATCCGCCCTGTTCGGTCCAGACAGAAATATCTGCCTTGCCGATGCCGCGTCCGGTATAGTTGGGCAGATTATAATTCCAAATCGCAATCTTTTCCAGCGTTCGGGCCGCATCAAACTCAAACACAATCCCCTCGCCAACCGCTTCTCTTTTGCTCAGCCACATCGCATCGGGACTGGTGTTGTGCTCCAGCAGCCGATCACGATCCGCATTGCCCAGTCCAACCCCCGACAGGGCTAAAGCGGCAGTCTTCACATCCAGCACCATCTGCCCCACTGCCGGCAGACTGCGGCCCTCAGGCTTTATCACAAGGCATTGTGAACGAATCTCAAAAGGTCCCTTGATCTGACAAGCCACATAATAAGGACGTTTGATCTCTTTGGGCTCTCGCCACGAGAGCGAACAGGTGCCGCCTCACCCATACTCCAGCTTAAATGTACGGTCATACTCTCCGCTTTTGCTGTAAATATGCAGTGACGGGGCATCCGGCTGTCGGCCTCCCACCCGCAGACTGATCGATTCCCCCATCTTGCCGACCAGTTCCTGGTTAAAAGAAAAAGCATTATTGCGAATCGAATACGTCACTTTCGAAATTGCCGGCTCACCAATATCCAGCTCCGACGTCCCGTCTTTGGCCACCGTAAATGCATTTTCATTCGGGAAATCGCTGCCGCTTAAAGTCCAGGTCTTGCCTTTGTCGTCTTTGCGTTCAATCAGCCATTCGTGAACACGATATTGGCCTTCCGGCAAAGACACCTCGCCCGCCGTCGGTTTCCGCTCAAACAATCCGTTGACGCCGGCAGCCTTAAATAGCGTGATATTGGCCGGCACCTTCACCTTGCCGTAAGCCACATCCTGGGCCAAAGTGATTTCAACCGTTGCTCCGTCTTTGGCAATCGTAACCCGATACAGCTGGTCAGCCATCTCCAGATAGGTCCCGACATAATGCTGTTTCCGTTTTGACTCGGGCCCGATAAATATCCGGTCGCAGTCAAACGACTCAGCCTTGTCCGAAAAAGTCCCATTGGCGTTATAGTCAATCAGCGCAACCCGGGTCGGCTTGCCGTCAATCATCACCTCGCCTTCATACCAGCATCCCGTTGAAATGATAAGATACGAGCTTTGTTCTTCATACGAGTAATATTGCAGATTTAAGTGATAGGTTATCGGCCCGTCTTCACCCTTGAAATACACTGCCACCGGCCCAAACACCATCCGATACTGATCCCATACAGCACCCTTATAGGGCTTCTCATCATCCAGATGCCCGTCGCCGTTGGAATCAATATAAAGCAGGTCCATCGGGCCGGACTTGCGGGTGCGGTCCAGGGCAATCCACCGAACCTTACCCGCATCCATTGCAGGCTGCCACTTGCCGAATTTCTGAGCATAGGGGCCAAACTGAGGCATCCTTACGCCAGCTGGCTTTTTTTCAAGCTGACAATACCTGCCGGGAGTGGTAAATTCATCTTCTATATACAAAGATGTCTTGTACTGAAGCCACTGCGGCTGCGCAAATACCACAGCCTGCAAGCTCAAAACACATCCAGCCAGCAGCAATAACTGTGACTTTTTCATGACGCATCCTTCCTGATATTATACAGCTCAACTCTCCTTGAATTGCATATTTGGCATTATATAAGTAGGACTGTTCAACTGTACAGATGTTTCAAAAAATAATTTATTTATATATACTTGCTATTATATCTATTTATATCTACTATCGGGTGTATCCACAAATTCCTTATTTTCCTTTGACTCATCTGCCGAATACATTATAATATGGAAGATGTCGGTTATCTTGATACTGGATCGCCGACACCCTGAAACACAAAAAACGTGTGGTTACGGCACTGCGGTCGGGCAATCAACCCCGCACCCGGCAGGTCGAAGGCTTGGGGCCTTTGGCAGGTCGGTCGGAACGACCCACTTAAATCGCAGCCGTCGGAATAACAGATATGTTTATCAGGAATAACACACATGAAAACTCCCACCGCTTACGGCGGCACTGTCGCCGTACCTCGTTTGCCCAGATGGGTCGGCAATTCATCCAACATCCTGCTGGAACAAGGTGTCAACATCCTATTGAGGTATCTCGGCACGACTGTATGGCCCTTGCCTAAACAAACAGACAAATAACCAGACAATACACGTCTGCTATTCTGTATAACCGATTATTAAAAATCAGGAGATGATTATGACTCAAAATTCACCTCAAAATACGGCCCTCACCAAACCCGGCAGCCAGATTATCGTCGATATCCTCGAAGAACAGGGTGTCGAAGTGATGTTCGGCTACCTCGGCGGCGTGGTGCTGCCCTTGTTTGACAAAATCTACGATTCCCGCATTAAATTCATCATCCCCCGCCACGAACAGGGCGGCTGCCACATGGCCGATGCCTATGCTCGTGCTACCGGCAAAGTCGGCGTCATTGTCGCTACCTCCGGCCCTGGCGCTACCAACCTTGTAACCGGCATCGCCAATGCCATGATGGATTCGGTGCCGCTGGTCGCCATCACCGGACAGGTGCGTACTGAGCTGATCGGCAACGACGCCTTCCAGGAAGCCGATATGACCGGGATTACCCGACCAATCACCAAGCACAATATGATTCTCAAAAATCCTGCCGAACTGCCGCAGGCATTCCGCGAGGCCTTTTATATTGCCAAGACCGGACGACCCGGCCCGGTGCTCATCGACCTGCCCGTCGATATGCAAATCGCACAGATTCCCGTGACCCCACCGACCCCGATTGAACTGCCGGGCTTTCATCTCCGCACCCGCGGCCATGCCCGACAAATCAGCCTGGCCGCCCAGGCCATCAACGAATCCAAACGACCCGTGCTCTATGTCGGCGGCGGCGTAATTATCTCCAACGCCTCCGATGAATTGCGGGCACTGGCACTGAAAGCCAATATCCCCGTCACCATGACCCTGCTGGGGCTGGGTACCTATGACCAGAGCCGCAATGAATCGCTGGATATGCTCGGCATGCACGGCTCAGCCTATGCCAACTACGCCGTCCAGAACTGCGACTTGCTGATTGCCGTTGGGGCCCGTTTTGACGACCGTGTCACCGGAAGACTGAAATCCTTTGCCCCACACGCCAAGGTCATCCACGTGGACATTGACCCGGCCAGCATTTCCAAAAACGTCAACGCGGATATCCCTGTCGTCGGCGATGCCAAAGAAGTCCTCAAAGCCATGGCCGAGGAAGTGGAATTTCGTCCGCGAGAAGACTGGTTCAAACAGATTGCCGTCTGGAAGAAAAAACACCCCTTCCGGTACGACACCAACGCCAAAACCATCAAGCCCCAGTACGTCATCGAGGAAATCTGGCGGCAAACCCAGGGGCAGGCCACCATCGTCACCGGTGTCGGCCAGCATCAGATGTGGACAGCCCAGTTCTACAAATTTAGCCGCCCGCGTCAGTTCATTACCTCCGGCGGTTTGGGCACCATGGGCTTCGGCCTGCCGGCAGCCATTGGCGCTCAACTGGCTCGCCCCGGCGAACTGGTCATTGATATCGATGGCGACAGCTCGTTCAACATGACCCTGACGGAACTGTCAACCGCAGTGCAGTACCAGCTGCCCGTCAAGGTCTGCATCCTCAACAACGGCTACATGGGCATGGTTCGTCAGTGGCAGGAACTGTTCTATGGCAAACGCTATTCGTGCAGTTATCTGCAGAATCCCGACTTTGCCAATCTGGCCCGTGCCTTCGGTGCCGTCGGCTATACCGTCGATAAGAAAGAAGACGTCGCCCCGACCATCGACAAGATGATCAAAGAAACTCGACCCTGTGTCGTGGACTTCCGCGTGGACCGCGAAGAAAATGTCTGGCCGATGGTTCCCGCAGGCAAGAGCCTCGACGAAATGAGCGGGCTGGATATCTTCGAAATGGCGTAATCTTAGAACACTCAGGAGAATTACCATGAAACATATACTCAGTGCATTAGTGCAGAATAAACCCGGCGTCCTGGCCCATGTCGCCGGCATGTTTGCCGCACGGGCCTTCAATATTGACTCGCTGACCGTTGGTCGCACCGAAGACCCGACGCTGTCCCGTATGACCATCGTTGTCATCGGCAACGACAGGACCGTTGAGCAGGTCCGCAAGCAGCTGGCCAAAATTATCACCGTCGTCAAGGTACAGGACTTCGCCGGGCTGGATGTCGTCGCCCGCGACCTGATGCTTATTAGCGTCGCATGCCCGCCGGAAAAACGGCCTGAAGTGCTGGCCCTGATTGAAATGTTCAACGCCAAGGTCGTCGATATCGCCACCAAGTACGTCATGGTGGAAGTCTCCGGACCCGAAAGCAAAATCGAGGCCTTCATCGACGCCTGCAGGCCCTATGGCATCAAAAATATGGTCCGCACCGGCTCGGTTGCCATGCCCCGCCAGGTCCGCACCGCCGCCGGGGACGAAGACACCGGCAAGTAATCCGTCGGACACCGCATATTCACACTAATCTCACCGGGGCGGCCTCAAAACCGCCCCTTCTTTTGTTTATTCGCAATTCCCTGATATATCCAGCGGCAGGGACAAGGTGAAAATGCTCCCCTTGCCGGGGGTGCTCTGGACGGAGACCGAGCCTTTGTGGTATTGGACAATGTGTTTGACGATGGCCAAGCCCAGACCTGTACCGCCCAGCTGCCGGCTGCGGGCCTTATCCACCCGATAGAATCGCTCAAAAATACGATCCTGATGCTCGGCGGCAATGCCGCAGCCACTGTCCTGTACGCGAATTACCAGCCGGTCGTTTTCAGCCGTCGCCACTATCGTCACCTCCGAATCGGGATTGCTGTACTTGATGCCGTTATCGACAAGATTGACGACCGCCTGCTCCAGCAGCGACGCATTGACCGAAGCCTTCAGCTCGGCAGGACAGGTCATCTGAATGCGAATATTGCGTTCCGCGGCCTTATGCCGGCACAGCTCCACAACTTCGTTGAGAATCTCCCAAATCGAGCAGATCTCGCGAGGAACATGCACCGACTGGCCTTGCTGTTCCAGTTCGCACAGCAGCAGCAGGTCTTCAATAATCGAATTAAGACGGTCGGTCTGACGGGCAATGATACCCAGAAACCGTTTGGCATCTTCGGGGTTGTGAATCGCACCATCCTGCAGTGTTTCGATAAAGCCGTGAATGGAGGTTACCGGCGTCTTGAGTTCATGGCTGACGTTGGCCACAAAGTCGCGTCTGACCTGTTCGAGCCGGTAAATCCGCGTCATATCGTTGAGCACAATCAGCGCCCCGATATGGCGGTTTTCACTATCCAGCAGTGCCGACGAACGAACCTGAAGATAGCAATCCTGCCGCAGATCGGCATCAGGCATCAGGATAAACTGCTCGGCGGAGTTGGGCGACCGCAGAGCATTCTGCACAAAAATCTGCAGCTCACTATTGTGAATGAGTTCGCCCACAGTCCGGCCAGTCGCCTTGTCCGCATCCAGCTGCAGCAGACGGGCCGCCGCGGTATTGAGCATCAGACATTTGCCTTCGGTTTCAAAAGCGATAATCCCCTCCAGCATCGCGCTGAAGACCGCCTGCTGCTGATTCCGCTGGCGAGTCGAGGCCTCGATGCGGCGATTCAGCTCTTCGGCCATGGTGTTCATCGCACTAGCCAGTTCTGCAATCTCGCCCGGACCGCCAATGTCCAGCTTGTGCGTCAGTTGCCCCTGGGCAAATCGTCGGGCACCCTGCTGCAGCAATGCCAGCGGACACGACAGTCGCCACGAAAAATACAGACTGACCATCGCCAGAATCGCAGCGATCACAATTGCATAGCGAATCACCTGCTGGGTAAGCGAGCCGATGGCATGTTCGATTTCCACCAGCGGCATCGCCGTGCGCACCACCGCCGCCACCTGCATATCCTGGAAAATAGGCACCGCCACATACATCATCCGCTGCTTGAGGGTGGCACTGGGTCGGCGTTCGGAGAAACCAACCACGCCGGTCATGGCCTGCTGAATTTCGGGACGGTTCAGATGATTTTCCATCGCCTGTGGGTCTTTATCCGACTCCCCCAACACCCGACCAGACGTCTCAACGATCGTGATGCGGGTCCTGGTTTCCTGCCCGAGCTTTTTGCACAGTGCATCAATCCGGTTCAAATCCCCGGCCTGCAGCAGCGGCCCCATCGCCGAACTGATAAGCCGGGCTCGCACCTCAAGCATCTGGCGGGTTTGCCGCGTCAGATACCCCTCCACCAGAAAAGAAACGTTTATCGAAAACGCCACCAAAGCGAGAATCGTAATCAACACATACGAAGGAGATATCTGCCAGAGCAATCGTCTTTTCATCAGGGCGGTTCCGTTGGGGTTGTTCAGCTTGGATCTTTCATCCGATAACCGACTCCGCGGACGGTTTCGATATACTTGCCCGCAGGACCCAGTTTCTTGCGAAGCCCGACAATCTGCACATCAATGGAACGGTCAGTTACAGGATAATCTGAACCGTGAATGGCGTCAACAATCTGATAGCGGGTAAAAACCCACCCGGGACGGGCCGCCAGAAAGCGAAGCAGGCTGAACTCCGTGCTTGTCATAGGGACATCTTTACCCTTGACGGCCACACGATGCCGGCCAGCATCAATTTCAATATCATGGATACGCAGTATCTGATTATCCGCAGCCTCAGCTGGCTGTTCCCGGCGAAGCACTGCACGAATCCGGGCTAGCAGGACGCGGGGACTGAATGGCTTGGTGATATAGTCCGCGGCTCCCATCTCAAGTCCTGTCACCACATCAGCTTCCGTGCCTTTGGCCGTCACCATAACCACAGGGATCGCATTGGTTTTGGGGTCTTTCTTCAGTGTCCGGCAGACCTCCAGCCCATCCACCCCAGGCAGCATCAGATCCAGCAGAATCAGATCCGGCCCCACCGTCTGAGCTTTGGTCAGGGCTGCCGGGCCGGTCATGGCCGTCTCGGTGCGGTAACCATTCTTATCCAGATTGTACCGAATCAGCTCCAGTACATCCTCTTCATCTTCCACAATCAGTATTTTCTCATCAGCCATCGGATTTCCCTTTTTTGCGCTGCCCGCCGAAAGGCAAAAGTTATCGTTCCATTAATATATCATTTCAGCGGTATTGTCTATATCTAACATTAGCATAGTGTTAGCGTTGTGTTAGAGTTTGATTCGTCTGATTAACAGTCTGTGAATTGGGTTCCTTTAGCATTTTGGCTCCTCCTTTTGAAAGTTCGTAGTTCTTGGTTCGGAGTTCGTAGTAATAACTACAAACTCGGTCGGGAAATGGTTCCCGCGGGCCTCCCTCAGCCCAGCCTAAATATATGTCGGCCGGGAATGAAAAATTGCCAACAAAATAAAATATTTTGTAAAATTAATCAGGCTTTTTATATCTCTTTTTAAACGTTGAGAACCGGCATTATGATAAAGTGCGATATCAGTACTGATATTAAGGAATTGGAAAACAATTGACAAAGTAAGTCTGATTTTGTAACATAAATGAAACATACAACGTGTAAGCGATGTTCTTTTTTGTGCGTTTTGTGAGGCGTACTTGCGGGGCGTAAAGGGCATCAAATAGGGATAGGTCGGATATTTGATTTGATTGGAGAAAGGAAACGGTGTGTGATGGGGAAATGGGTTGAGAGCCGAGTCGGCAAGACTCTATCAATAAGAACTATTTTATATTTTATCATTTTTTGTTCATGTTTTGGGTTTTGTTCAGTTAATCCATTCCTGAATGTTCCTGATGAATCTGGAGAGCCAGAACCTGCGGCATTGCAGAGTGAGGCCCCCGATTCTTTGGCGGACTTTAGCAGTTATCATATTTTGGTTTATGATCCGCATAATTCCTCCAGCAGCGATACCCAGGCCGCTATGTCTGTATTGGGTATTACGAATTATACGCTAAGAACCTCTGCAAATCCTGTTACTCTGGCGGATTTGAATACCCATGATATCCTGATTGTCGGGTGGAACAGCGGCGGCAATCATTCCGGATTATCAGCG
>JAWRKM010000064.1:0-54185 GCA_040306945.1 Anaerohalosphaeraceae bacterium | reverse complement strand
AAAACCCACTGCAGGGTTTTGCGGTATTTTGGCACAAAACTCACCTCGGGCCTTTTCTCGCCAGATTCCCTTACGTTGTTCTCCAGACTATCTTTATGGAACGTCTCGGACAAGTGATGTCTCAAAACGATGATTTAATCAATGGCGACTACTTCTTTGATATCGCTGATTTTCTGACGAAGCACCCGTTCTACGCCCATTTTCAGGGTCATACGAGCCCCTGGACAACCCCGGCAAGCCCCTTGAAGACGGACTTTAACGGTTTTATCGGCATCCACGCCAACCAGCTCGATGTCTCCGCCGTCATTTTGCAGCATCGGCCGGATGGATTCTATCACCTCGGCTACCTTTGACTCGAACGTTTTTCCACTGCATCCGCAACTATCGCACATTGTTGTTCTCCTGATATTATTTTAAATGAAAGCAACATTGTATTGTCCCGGGTTTCAATTGTCTAATGTTTTTATGGAAACCCTTTATCATAGGTCCGGCCGGGTCATTTTGTTCGTAACGAACTTTAATGGCTATTGTTATATAAAAGCTGATTGCGGTATTGTTTAGGTGTTTTTTTGGTGATTTTCTTGAAAATTCTGCAAAAATAAACCACGTCATTATAGCCGCAGCGCTGGGCGATATGGTAGAGCGAAAAGTCATAGTTTTGCAGCAGAAATTTGGCTCGGTTGATCCGGACATAGTTTACATAATCACAGAACTTCATATAACCATTGGTTTTAAATATTCTGGATAGGTGATTAGGGGAAATGTCATAATGTCTGGCAACCGAGTCTCGCGACAGTTCATTCTGGAAGTTTTCCTGGATATAGATACAGATTTCCTGGAATAGAAGATTGGAATGTTTAGACAAGGGTTTATCGTATTCTTCAAGTCGGATAATATAGCAGGATAAAAGAGCCATAATCAGATGATTAAAAGCCGAATAGGGTTTTTTCATCTGATTCAATTCGAGAATGGAATCAATGAGTTTTTGTTCGGGGCCTGCAAGGGTGTGTTGGAGAGCAATTTTGTCGGCTTTAACTTCAGTGTTGGATGTCACCAGGCTGATACCGGTATGTCGTTTTCCGAACAGGAAGTGGATTGCCTGGGATTGGGTGTTCATGTCGGGCTTATCCCAGCAGTTGGGTGGAATAAAAAGGGCCTGCCCGGGATGAAGGGATACGGATGTGACTTTTCGATTTTGCTCCAGTTCTGTTATATAAGTGCCGCTGATTGATAGGGTTAAGCGTGGAAAATGGACGGCAAATGCCAGCAGAGGCGGGGGTGTTTTATTGCCGGCGAAAAAAACCTCGCTGATGCCAGGGCCGGCCATGATTGTCTTGAGGCATTCAATAATGCGTAATTGTGTTTCCATATTACCCTTGTCGTGTCAGATTTTGTACTAAAACACCCCAATAGATGGCTTCTGAGTCGTATTCGTTACATCCCTCCGGTTTTGATTCAAATCTGTTAATATGTTACGAAAATCATATAACCGTCAATCAGGATAAATACGGTGACGTTCTGTGTCAAGCGTAAAATATTTGATAGAAAGTAATTATGATATGATTGATGATTGCTTGCTTTTCATTTTGAATAAATCTTGTGTTACAAAAGTGTAAATATTGGTATTTTATTCCTATATCATTGTGTCCTATTGGCGGGTATAATTTCCCGATATCAGAGATGAACCCAAATTTACGGTCCAGTTAGAGTGGGTGGTTTATGAAACAGTTTTTTCAAAATCAAAAGCAGTATCTGTTGAGTGGGGTGTCGTATGCGATTCCCTTCATTGCCAGCGGTGGGATTTTGATTGCCACGGCGATTGCTTTTGCCCCGATGGGTGCCTCGGGTCCTGATTTCTCCGGCAGTCCTGTGCTGAAGCATATTTTGGTGATAGGAGAGGCGGCCTTTAAATTGATGCTTCCTATTCTGGCGGGCTTTATTTCCTATGCCGTTGCCAGTAAGCCCGGATTAGTCGCCGGATTTATCGGCGGTTTTTTTGCCGGAATACCTCATGAAGTGGATGGGCGGTCTGCCAGTGCAGGATTTTTGGGGGCACTGCTGGCGGGGCTTGCTGCGGGACATCTGGTGGTCTGGCTCAAAAAAATGCCGGTCCATAAGCTCTTGCGCCCGATCATGCCGATTTTAATTATTCCCGTGATTTCTTCTGTTGCGATTGGTACGCTGATGTATTATGTCAGTTTGCCGATCGCCGAAATCATGGTTGGGCTGGATGCCTGGCTGCGCGGTATGCAGGCGGCCAGTTCGATTCTTCTGGCGATGTTATTAGGTGCCATGATTGCCTTTGATATGGGCGGGCCCGTCAATAAAACAGCCTTTTTCTTTGGTGCATCGATGATTGAGCAGGGCAACTTTCTGGTGATGGGATCGGTTGCCGCGGCGATCTGTACTCCGCCATTGGGGATGGGGCTTGCCACATTAATTCGCCGCAGGCTCTGGACCGAAGAGCAGCAGGAAAGCGGCATTGCCGCACTGGGCATGGGGATGATTGGTATTACCGAGGGAGCGATTCCGTTTGCCGCGGCTGACCCGCTCCGGGTGATTCCCTGCATCATGCTGGGGTCGATGACAGCAGCGGTGGTGGCGATGCTTGGCAAAGTGGGTGATCATGCCCCTCATGGCGGTCCGATTGTACTGCCGGTGGTGGATAATCGAATGATATATGTGATGGCGATACTTGCGGGGACGATTGTCACCGCATTATCCATTAATCTGCTAAAAACACTGACTGGTGTTAAAAAGGAGGTCTGATTATGAAATTTATCGCAGTGACGGCGTGTCCGACGGGGATTGCTCATACGTATATGGCGGCAGAAAGTCTGGAAAAGACGGCCAAAGAGCTGGGGCATGAAATCAAAGTGGAAACGCAGGGTGCCATGGGGATTGAAAATGAGCTGAGGCCTGCGGATATCAAAGGGGCAGATGCCCTGATTCTGGCGGCAGATATCGCCATTGAAAATGCCGAACGGTTCAAAGGGATTCCCCGCATTGAGGTGCCGGTTCAGCTTGCCCTGAAAGATCCCAAGAGTATCTTTGCCAAAGTTCCCAATCGAGGTTAATGAGCGGCGCGTATGCCAGAAGTCTATGAATATCGATTTGTGTGTCCGCTGCCTAATGGCATTCATGCGCGTCCGGCCAATTGTCTGGAGCAGGTCGTTGCAGGTTTTGCAGACAGTCAGGTCTGGCTGACCAATCTGAGCAATCAGAAAACCGCCAATGCCCGCAGTATTCTGTCGCTGGTTGGGGCGGATATCAAGGCGGGGGATGAATGTGTTCTCAAGGTGGAAGGGGAGAACTGTGGTCCTGCGTACCGGGAAATCGTTCGGTTTCTGAAGGACACATTTCCATCCTGTGACGATGTTTTACCGCAGAATGCTTCTGAGTCCGAGGTTTATATTCCGCCGGTTTTGCGGGCCGCTGGAGTGCCGATGATTTTCGGCTGCTCTGCGGTGTCAGGTTTCGGCAGAGGCAAGGTCGTGATTGTGGAGGCATTAAAGCTGCCTGCCGGCATCGATCCGCGTGAACCGGTTCGTCCGGAACAGGAATTACGCAAGATTGAAAAGGCCGTCGCCGAACATCGCAGCGATATTACCATCAAGCTGGGCTCAGGGCGGCTGACCTCCGTCGAAAGCAAGGTGCTGGAGGCCCATTTGTCGATTGCCAGTGATGTGGAATTTCTGGATCGGGTCCGTTGCCTCATCCGGCAGCGGGGGATTTGTGCAGGGCAGGCGATAATCGAATCCTTTGAGTATTTTTCCGGGATATTGAAGGCGGCTCGGAGTGAACTGATTCGTGAGCGTATTGTGGATTTGCAGGATGTCTGTTCGCACCTGCTCAAAAAGATTTATGGTTCTGCGGCATCGGATCAGATTGTGCTGTCCGGCCCGTCGGTGTGTGTGGCCGACAATCTGACGCCATCGCAGTTTATATCGATGGATAAAACGCTGTTGTCCGGGGTGGTCCTGATGCACGGCGGCAATACCTCACATACCGTGATTCTGGCCCGCTCGTTTGGAATCCCGACGGTAACGGGTATCAAGGATGCTGCGGTTCTATCCAATGGGCAGGAGGTGGCGGTGGATGCGACATATGGGATTGTGATTACCCAGATGAATGCTCAGGCGGAGCGGTATTATGCGGCCCAGCGTCGCAAGCAGGAATTTCAGCAGCGATACTATGATGCGTTCCGGGACAAGCCGGCCAAAACCGCCGATGGCGTGAGGCTTGAGGTGATGGCCAATGTGGCAACGGCGGATGAGGTACAGATGGCCCTGTCCGCCGGCGCCGAGGGAATTGGGCTTTTCCGAACGGAGATGCTGTTTATGGGCCGGGATTGTGCCCCGCCTGAAGAGGAGCAATTTATTGAATATAAAAAGGCCGCGGAATATGCGGCCGGAAAGCCGGTCATTATCCGCACGTTTGACGTTGGCGGAGATAAATCGGTCAGCTATCTGAACCTGACTTCCGAAGACAATCCGTTTCTGGGGTATCGGGGGGCAAGGGTTTACAGGGACTATGAAGGGCTGCTGAAAAATCAGTTGCGGGCGATTCTGCGGGCGTCGGCTTTCGGGTGCCTCAAGATCATGATTCCCATGGTGTCGTGCCTGGAAGAAGTCACTTATGTCCGTTCCCTGCTGGATCGGATTAAAACCGAGCTGGACGTCCACTCCATCGCGTATGATAAGTCCATTTCGCTGGGGATTATGGTGGAGGTGCCTTCGGTTGTCTTTGTTATTCCGCAACTGGCGGGGCTGGTGGATTTTCTCAGCATCGGCACCAACGATTTAACCCAGTATTTCCTGGCGATTGACCGAGGCAATGAGCGGGTCAGTTCGCTGTACCAATCCCGTCATCCGGGATTGCTTGGCCTGATTCATAAAATCGTTGAGGACGCCCATCGGCACAAGATGTGGGTTGGTATGTGCGGAGAAATGGCCGGGCAGGTGGACCATCTGCCGCTGCTGCTGGGGGCCGGACTGGATGAAGTGAGTGTTTCGATTCCGGCTGTCGCTGTCATCAAGGCCCGGTGTGCGGACTATGACAGCCGCGACTGTCGCATGATTTTCGAACGGGCCCTATCGGCCAAGTCGGCGGGTCAGGTGGATATGATTCTGGCCGAGCGGCAGCAGGCCCTCGTCGCCAGACCTGTGATTGAGCCAAGCCTGATTGATTTGGATGCGGATTGCATCAACAAGGAAGAAGCAATCCAGTATGTCTCGGATATGCTTTATTATGCCCATCGCACCGAAAAACCGGCCGAACTGGAAAAAGAGTTCTGGCACCGCGAAAGTGTGTATTCCACCGGATTAGGCTATGGATTTGCCATTCCGCACTGCAAGACCCAGACGGTGTGTGCGAATTCCATCTGCATGATACGTCTTCAAAAGCCGATTATCTGGAACTCCATCGACGACAAGCCCGTGGATATTGTGATTGCGATGACCATTCGGGAAGGGCAGACGGCAGGCGATACCCACATGAAGATATTTTCGAAACTGGCACGGCAGATTATGCACGATGATTTCAGGGGGATGCTAAGGACGTTTCAGGACAGGCAGGCTGTGCTTGCGTATCTGCAGGAGAAGCTGGGTTTGTAAGCATTTTTGTTAATCAAGCAGCAACAGAGAATCGGTTGGAGTATATCATGAATGTCAAGATGTTCTGTGTTTTCACTGTGATTGGGAGTTGTATGGCGGCATCGTATTCACAAGGCAGTCAACGGAATCTCGATCGGGATAAAACATTATATGTGGTAGGCTATTCTCACCTGGACAGTCAGTGGCGATGGGATTACCCTCAGACGATTGATGTTTATATCAAGAATACTCTGGACGACAATTTCAAGCTGCTGGAAACCTATCCGGAATACGTCTTTAATTTCAGCGGGGCGGCTCGCTATGCGATGATGAAAGAATACTATCCGGAAAAATACGAGCAGCTCAAAACATACATTGCCCAGGGGCGATGGTTTGTCTGCGGTTCGTCAGTGGATGAATGCGATGTGCTGATTCCGTCGCCGGAATCGATCCTGCGGCAGATTTTATATGGGAATCAGTATTTTCGAAACGAATTCAACACCGAAAGTACCGATTTTCTTCTGCCGGATTGCTTTGGTTTTCCGTCCTATCTGCCGTCGTTGTGGGCTCATGCGGGTCTGATTGGCTTTTCCAGTCAGAAGCTGACCTGGGGTTCGGCGGTGGGGATCCCATTTAATGTCGGTGTGTGGGAAGGGCCGGATGGTCAGTCGGTCATCGCGGCGCTGAACCCGGGCAGTTATACCGGCGGGGTCGCCGAGCGGCTGGATACCAGCAAAGAATGGGTCAATCGGGTGTATGAAAACGGCCGGGCCAGCGGGGTGTTTGCGGATTATCACTACTATGGTGTGGGGGATGTCGGCGGGGCACCGCGGGAAAAAGATGTCCAGAATGCTGTTGCCAGTCTGGGCAATGAAGATGCCCAGATAGACGTGGTGCTGTGTTCAGCTGACCAGATGTATAAAGACATTACGCCGCAGCAGAAGGCCAGACTGCCCAAATACATTGGCGAACTGATGCTGACGGAGCATTCGTCGGGGGCGATGACCTCGCAGGCGTATATGAAACGATGGAACCGCAAGAATGAGCAGCTGGCTGACGCCGCGGAGCGGGCCGCTGTGATGGCCGACTGGCTGGGAGGCATGGAATATCCGCACAAGCAGCTTCATCAGGCCTGGTGGCGTGTGCTGGCCAGTCAGATGCATGACATTCTGCCGGGCACGTGTCTGCCGAAGTCGTATGAATATGCCTGGAATGATGAGCTTATTGCCGCCAATGGTTTTGCAGAGGTACTCAACGGATCGATTGGGGCGGTCAGCCGCGTCCTCGATACCCGCGTCAAGGGACAGGCGATTGTAGTCTATAATGCGTTGTCGTTTGCACGTGAGGATATTGCGGAGGCGACGGTTGTGTTTGCCGGCGGTGCACCGGAGGCCGTGCGGGTGTACAATCCGCAGGATAAGGAAGTCCCCTCACAGGTGCTGTCCATCGATGGAAATGCCGTCAAAGTGGCTTTTTTGGCTTCCGTGCCGGCGGTGGGGGCGGCGGTATTTGATATCAGACCTTCGTCCAAACCCTGTGCACTGCGGTCCGGGCTGGCCGTGAGCGAGCGGATGCTGGAGAATGCCTATTACCGTGTTACGCTCAATGATGCCGGCGACATTGCCAGCATTTATGACAAACAGGCTCACCGTGAATTGCTTAGCCGTCCGGCACGGCTGGAGTTCCATCGCGGGACGCCAAAGGCCTGGCCGGCCTGGAATATGGACTGGCGGGAACGGGCATTGCCGGCGATGGGGTATGTGGATGGTCCGGCCGATATCCGCATTGCTGAAAACGGTCCGGCCCGTGTGGCCATCGAAGTGAAACGTCAGGCGGCCAACTCCGTATTTGTCCAGCGGATTTGCCTTAGTGCCGGCGATAGCGGCAGACGGGTTGAGGTGAAAAATGAAGTTGAATGGCAGTCGATGGCGTGTGTGCTCAAGGCCAGTTTTCCGCTGACGGTATCCAACCAGACCGCGACGTACACGCAGGGCCTGGGGACGATTCAGCGAAGCAATAATAATCCGCGGCAATTTGAGATGCTCTCGCATGAGTGGTTCGATTTGACGGATACCTCCGGCGAGTATGGTGTGTCGATTCTGGAAGATTGCAAATTTGGTTCGGATAAACCGTCAGATGATGTGATTCGGCTGACGTTGTTGTATACGCCGGGGGCGATGCATGGCAGTTATCAGGACCAGCTTTCACAGGATTGGGGCCGGCACGAGTTTACGTATGCGGTGTATGGGCACGAGGGCAACTGGCAGAAGGGCCTGCCGGAACGCCAGGGCAGACGTTTGAATCAGCCGCTGCGGACATTCCAGGTCCAGCCGCATCCGGGGGACGAAGGCAAATCCCTGTCCATGCTGCAGATCAACACCAGCCAGGTGGACGTCAGAGCTATCAAGAAGTCTGAAGACGGCCAGATGGTGGTGATTCGTCTGCAGGAGCTTCTGGGCCGCAATGCCGACAGTGTGGAATTGACCCTTGGCAAGGGTATTGTATCCGGCTATGAAATCGACGGCCAGGAACGCAAGATTCGTCCGGCCGATATTCAGAAAGGCAAGCTGAAGGTGTCGATGACCAAATACGCGATTCGCAGCTTTGCCGTGAAACTGGCGGATTCGGCCAGCCGCATCGATAAGCCAAATTGTGCGAGCGTCTCACTGCCGTATAATGTGGCGGCATTCAGCTCGGATGGTACTGCCAGGGAGGGCGCATTCGGGGATCAAAAGCGGTCGATGCCTGCTGAGGAACGCTATCCTTTGACTGTCAACGGGATTCGTTTTGAGTTGGCCGGGGGGGCTGAAAAAACCGCGGTGGCTTGTCAGGGACAGACGCTCCGGCTGCCGGAAGGGGATTATAATCGTCTATATCTTCTGGCCAGTGCGGATCAGGACACTGCGGATACGATAACAATTGGTGATCGCCCATGCGAGTTCAAGGTTCAGGCGTGGACAGGTTTTGTGGGGCAGTACGACTGTCGTGTCTGGGATCGGCAGTTCGGGGTTGAGGATTATGTCGGGGCGGGGCGGCTGCTGGAGATTCAGAAAGGGTACATCAAGCGTGACCCGATAGCGTGGTTCAGTACGCACCGTCATACGGCGGAAGGCAAAAATGAGTCATACCAGTTCAGTTATATCTTTAAATATAGCTATGATTTGCCACAAGGAACAACGACGATAACGTTGCCGGATAATCCTGCGATCAAGATTTTTGCAGTCACGGCTGCGAAGGATATGAATATAGCGGTCAATGCCTGTGATTTATATGATAATTTCGACCGACGTGAGGAGATTGAGCTTCGCTGGCGGCCGGGTGACTATACCGCCGGCAAGCAGGCCGTTGGCAAAGCGGCTGTGGAGCGGGCCGACAGCTATGAACAGTTGACGCTGGCAAAGCCGCTGGCGGATGATTATGCTGACCAAAACAGTAAAAACAATGTCCGGTTTTTCTGTACGACAAACGGACCTTTTGCGTCGCCTTCCAGAGGACTGGCTGGGGGCATTCTGTATCGAGTAAACAATGGGCAAGGTGGGCAAAATAACGACGATACAAATGAGGCGACCTATTTTGACGGCGGTGAAGCTCGCATTGTTGCGGATTTGCAAAAGCCGGTGACGATTTCAAAAGTTAACACATTTTCGTGGCATAAGTCCGATCGCGCTCCTCAGATGTTCAGTCTGTGGGGGTGTGCCTCAGACGCGGCACCAGAGGCGGATCTGTATGCGGCTAATGGGTCAGGATGGACGCTGATTGCCAGAGTGGAAACCGAATCGCTCGGTGAAGGCGGGGTTCATGTGTCCTCAGTAACATTTCCTGCGGATAGACAATATCGATATCTGATGTGGGTTGCGGACCGGGAAGCTCAGGGGACTTTTTTCACTGAAATGGATGTACTTGTTGCAGAATAGGGTTAAATCTGTGACTGTCCCCCAGAGTGAACAAGAGTGATTGAAGAAAGTATAGGTTTTGTATGCACAATTCCAGTATTCAGGTAACAAAAATACAACCTTTTCAAAAAACCCGGATTTTTATTTAACGAGGATGTGTAACTTTTTTTTCATAATCATTAATGGTTAACAAGCTTGTTTTTTGTTAAAACAAACCACAAAGACAGGTTACATTTGTACTATAATTGGTTTTTCTTTCCTATGGATTCCAGGGGGGTAATTTGGCATACTGGCAGGCATGAGGGTAAAACTAAAACAATGTGGGAATATCATGGCCGAGTGTCAGGAATGGCCTGCCGTTTCGTCTGCCCCCCATGCGGAGTATTGCAGTCACTTGTCAAATAACTTGCTATTTAATTCCCCTTTGAAAAACAGGCAAACTGTGTTTTCCCTGCCGGATTGCCCGTTATTATAGTCATACCAGGGATACGAAAGAGATGATTATGGCGACAAACAAAAAAGCGTTTACCTTAATTGAGCTGCTGGTGGTGGTGGCGATAATTGCCATGTTAATGGCGGTTTTGGTTCCGGCCTTAAAGCGTGTCAAACAGCAGGCAACGGGAGCGGTGTGTCTGGCGAATGTCAAAGGAATGGCTCCTGCATGGCATACCTATGCTATGGATAATGATGAACGTCTTTTAAACGGGGACTCCGTGATGAGTGGTCGCTGGAAGGCAGGAGAGAGTTATTTTGTGTTATTTCCCCAAGATGAACAAGGAAATGCCAAAGAGACCAGATCGCTGGTGACTCGCCAATATGAACTGCATGGGATAAGGAAGGGAGGACTGTTTCCCTACTTGGATACCGTTGATATATTCCATTGTCCGGGAGATAAGAGCAGACAATTGTTCCCGATCGCTGCAGGCGAGTATCCGAATTCATCCTGGTGGAATAGCTATTCGGTTCCGGGTTTAATGAATGGAGAACATACATCAGGCCCCTATGCCAAGTACCTGGTCAAGAAGGTCAATGAAATTGTCAATCCGGGGGGCAAGGCGATATTTATGGAAAATTCTGATCCGAGAGGCTGGGTGATTGGATCCTGGTTGATGAACGATCCGATTACACCCGCTTGGTCGGATCCGATTGCTGTTTGGCACAAGGATCGCAGCACCTTTGGCTTTGCAGATGGTCATGCAGAGATGCATTTATGGGTTGATAATTCAACCATTGTAAATGCCGAAAAGGCAGAGAATGGATTAACGTATACCAGACCTCAAGCCGGTGAAAGCGGAGATGATATTCGTTTTGCACAGCAGATTTACGTTCCCCGCAGAAGATAAGCTGTTATAAATATCAAAAGATACACCAAAAGCCCTGGCTGGATAAGCCAGGGCTTTTTTAATTGGTACTAAGAAGCCTGATTGACCCTGGCTTTTTCCTGTTCCAATTTCTCTTTCAGATAGCGGGCGGTGTGACTTTGGGTATTTTTAATAATCTGTTCAGGGCTGCCTGTGGCGATAATCTGACCGCCGGCCTCGCCGCCTTCAGGCCCAAGGTCGATGATATAGTCAGCGGTCTTAATCACATCCAGATTGTGTTCAATGACCACGACGGTGTTGCCCATATCCGTCAGCCGCTTGAGGACATTGAGCAGATTGTGAATGTCGGCAAAATGTAACCCGGTTGTTGGTTCATCGAGAATATACATCGTATGCCCCGTTCCCGGCCGACCCAGTTCCGCGGCCAGCTTGACACGCTGAGCCTCGCCGCCGGACATGGTGGTGCTGGATTGCCCCAGCGTCATATAGCCCAGGCCGACGTCGCAGAGGGCTTTAAGTAGACGCACGATTTTCGGGAAATTGGAGAAGAAATCCCGGGCCTCTTCAATCCGCATATCCAGCACATCGGCGATGTTTTTGCCTTTGTAGGTGATTTGCAGGGTTTCGGGATTATAGCGGGTTCCTTTGCATTCCTGGCAGACGACATAGACATCCGGCAGAAAATGCATCTCAATTTTCCGGGTTCCCTGGCCCTGGCAGTGTTCACACCGGCCGCCCTTGACATTAAAACTGAATCGTCCGGGCTTATAGCCGCGGATTTTGGCTTCGCGGGTCATGGCAAACAGCGAGCGAATCAGGTCAAACACGCCGGTGTAAGTGGATGGATTGCTTCGTGGTGTCCGGCCAATCGGGGACTGGTCGATTTCGATGACTTTGTCAATATTGGACAGGCCGATGATGTTTTTATGCTTGCCGGGTTTATCTCCGGTATTATGCAGCCGGCGTTTCAGGCCTTTGAGCAGAATCTCAGTGACCAGCGTGCTTTTGCCTGAACCGGAAACGCCTGTGACACAGGTAAACACGCCGACCGGGAATTTGACATTGACATTTTTGAGGTTATTTTCAGCGGCTCCCTTTACTTCGATACAGGACGAGAGGCTGACTTTTTTGCGTTTTTCCGGGATTTCAATATATTTTTGTCCCGACAGATATTGTCCGGTAATGGATTCAGGTGCATTGCAGATATCTTTAAGAGTACCCTGGGCAATCAGCCTGCCGCCGTTTTCTCCTGCTCCCGGACCGATGTCGATGATATGGTCGGCCTGGGCAATCACATCTTCATCATGCTCAACCACCAGCACGGTGTTGCCGATTCGGCGAAGTTCCTTGAGAATTTCCAGCAGACGGTCATTATCCCGCCGATGCAGTCCAATGGTTGGTTCGTCCAGTACATAACAGCACCCCACCAGGCCTGAGCCGACCTGAGTGGCCAGACGAATTCGCTGGGCCTCGCCGCCGGACAGGGTGCGGCTGGTTCGGTCCAGGGTCAGATAACCCAATCCCACATCCATTAAGAATTTAATCCGTGCCCGTACTTCTTTAAGCGGCTGAGCTGCAATCAGAGTCTGTTCCTTATCAAACGTCAGTGTATTAAAAAAGGCCTGTGCCTGTTCCACACTCATGCGTGTGATATCGCGGATGTTTTTGCCCTGAATGGTTACTGCCAGGGCTTCCGGGCGAAGTCGGGCGCCTTTACAGGTTTTGCAGGGCTGTTCGGACAGATAGCCGTGCAGGCGGGCTTTGACAAATTCACTGTCGGTATTTTCCCATCGTCGTTTGAGATTTGGGATTACCCCTTCGAATTCGGTCTGATAGTGCTGCTCATCCTCACTGCGGGTTCCATACAGCAGAATGTGGCGGATGTCCGCAGGAATTTCATTGAAGGGGGTTGCAGGATTGATATTGAAATTGCGGCAGAAACGACGGATGAGACGGTTATAGAAGATGTTCATTCGCTTGCCGCCTTTACGCCAGGCATCGATGGCCCCATTTTCCAGAGACAGGGATTTATCCGGCACAATCAGATCCGGATCAAACTCCAGGATTGTCCCCAGCCCGTCACAGGACAAGCAGGCGCCATAAGGGTTATTGAAGCTGAACAGCCGAGGGGATAATTCCGACAGCGAGGCTTCGGGGTGTGTTGTGCAGGCGAATTTTTCACTGTAAATGACATCCTGCCAGGAGCCGCCGGAACCATTGGTGTTGTTGGTCGGGTGACTGGGGTCTGGCGCCTGCAGCATGGCAATCAGCAGACCCTCGCCGACCTTGAGTGCGGTCTCGACCGAATCGGCCAGGCGGATGCGAATGGACGGTCGAATAATCAGTCGATCGATGACTGCGGCAATTTCATGTTTTTTATTTTTATCCAGCGGCGGGACCGACCGGACATCGTACACCTCACCATCGACCCGAACCCGTACAAAGCCTTCGCGGACAATACGGGCAAAAACGTCTTTGTGCTCGCCTTTCTGCCCGCGAATCAAGGGGGCACATAACTGCAACTTAGTCCCCTCAGGGTAGCTTAGCAGGGAATCCACAATCTGGGAGGCGTGCTGACTGGAAATCGGACTTCCGCAAATCCAGCAGTGCGGCGTGCCAACACGGGCAAACAGCAGACGCAGATAATCATAGATTTCCGTTGTGGTTGCGACCGTCGAACGGGGATTATTGCCGGCGCTGCGCTGCTCAATGGCAATGGTTGGCGGCAGACCTTCGATATGCTCGACATGCGGCTTTTGCATCTGTTCCAGGAACTGTCGGGCATAGGCGCTGAGCGATTCGACATATTTACGCTGTCCTTCGGCATAAATGGTGTCAAATGCCAGACTGCTTTTCCCGGATCCGGAAATACCGGTAATCACAACAAACTGGTCGCGGGGGATGTCGATGTTGATTGTCTTGAGGTTGTGTTCAGCCGCGCCAGTAATCCGTATATATTGGGTGTCGCTGGGCACTTTCCCTGCCTTTCGTTACGTTACCACAGTATAGTTCAGAATAGAAAGAATAAACCAAACTTGCAATTGTAGTTCAGTTTGTCTATAAAGTCCAATAAAAAGTTTGTGGATTATATTTTAAGATGATGGATATACACGACTTACATTCTTGGAAAGTGACGCCTTCAGAAGCCATAGGACTGCAAAAACATCTGGCTGGCTGTGTCCGGCTGGTCCCTGTTGTTTGTATGCCGCAAACGATTGTTGCCCTAGATTGTGCCTTCAGCCTGGACAAAAAACGCATAGTCGCTGTTGCTGTGCAGATGCGTTTGCCGGAACTGGAGATTACTCAGACAACAACAGCGATTCGCGTTGTGACATTTCCGTATGTGCCGGGTCTTCTTTCGTTTCGTGAGGCTCCAGTCTGTTTGGAGGCGATGCGAAAATTACACGATATTCCGGATGTGGTTTTGGTTGATGGTCAGGGCATTGCCCACCCGCGAAGGCTGGGGTTGGCCAGTCATCTTGGGTTGTGGCTGGATTGTCCGACCATTGGCTGTGCCAAAAGTCGGTTGATTGGCCAATATGAATCAATTCCCGTCAAAAAAGGGGAATATAGTCCTTTGAAAGATAAAGGTGTTACGATTGGGTCGGTATTGTGTACGAAGGACCGAGTAAAGCCGCTGTATGTTTCCCCCGGCCATAAAATTACGCTGGCTCAATCGATCGAAATTGTCTTATCTTGCTGTACTTGCTATCGGCTTCCCGAACCTGCCCGTCGGGCTCATCAGCTCGTAACTCAATTACGCAAATGGCTTTAACGGAGTATTGTTTAAAACAAAAACGGTATCTTGATTGTACTCATATCATCCGACGGAATTGTTTTTGTGGGAAAATTCTTGCATTTGTCAGCGAGATAATTACGATAATAATGGTATGGAAAAAGGCTATGTACACATTTATACGGGCGACGGCAAAGGCAAGACAACGGCGGCGTTCGGTTTGGCGCTGAGGGCGGCGGGGCATGGTTCACGAGTCTTAATCTTCCAATTTCTCAAACCCAGTTCGCTGGACCTTGGCGAACGCGGAGCTCTCAAGAAGGGAATCGAGGGAATTACCGTTCGCGCCATGGATGAGCCGTGGGACATGTTCGAGTCCATGGGGAATGCCTCTGCGTTGGAGCGGGTTAAAAAAGCTATTGCCCGGGCGCTGCGGGAAATCGAAACCGCTGCCCATGAAAAATATTATGATGTCATCATTCTGGATGAAATCGTATTTTGTTTTGCGCGCGGACTGGTGACGATCGATGACATCAAACGTATCATTACAAACCGTGAGAAGGGGGTTGAAATTATCCTTACGGGTCGCGGGGCCACGCCAGAACTCATAGAACTGGCCGATTTGGTGACTGAGATGAAGCCTATCAAGCATCCATTTGAAAAGGGCGTTTCGGCTCGAAAAGGCATTGAATTCTAAATCCTGCCTGATTTTCAGAATTTTTTCTCAAAATATCGCCTGGCTATGGGTATAATCCGGCGTAACGGTTACGGAGAATAGCTTGGCTGCCAGTCGTGATGCAGAATATCCTATCGGTGTTATTCCCGCTATGCAGGATAATTTGATTTATCTGCTGCCGGGAACACACTCCCGCTGCGCAGTGATTGACCCTGGCGAGGCGGAGCTGGTTTTGACCTTATTGGAACAAGCGAAACTGACTTTGACGCATGTTTTGCTGACCCATGGTCATTCCGACCATACCGGCGGCGTGATGCTGCTGAAAAAGAAGACCGGATGCAGCGTGCTGGGAAGCGATAAGCGGCAAACCCCTGAAATCGACATCGTCGTGCAGGATAATCAGTGTATTGACATATGCGGTTTCCGAATTCGCGTGATGGCAACACCGGGGCATACGTTATCCAGTGTGTGTTATTATCTGGAGCCTGACGCCGGCGGCAAAGGGGCGGTCTTTACCGGCGATACCCTGTTTATCTGCGGCTGCGGCAGACTGTTTGAATGCTTTGCCCAGCAGATGTTTGATTCACTTCATCGTCTGGCGGCGTTGCCGGATGACACACTCCTGTTCCCAGGCCATGATTATACGGTGGATAATATGCGGTTTGCTTTGATGGTCGAACCGGATAATATGGCGATTCGTCGGCGCTTGGACATGCTCGATCGCGAGGGTTCACTTGCCGCGATTCCATCCTCGATTGGATTTGAAAAACAGACCAATCCGTTTTTGCGAACCTGGTCTCCGGACATTCGAGGCATTCTAAAACTTCCCGATGCTGCGGATGAACAGGTCTTTGCAGAACTGCGTCGGCGAAAAGATCGGTTTTAGTGGTTGAGGACCTGCGATGGACTGCCCGGTCTGCCGAAATATGCTGCGAACAGTCAAATCCAGAGGTTTTACCCTGGATGTCTGTCTCAAATGCAAAGGAATATGGTTCGACGACGGCGAGCTGATTGGATTTGCCAAAGCACTCGAAAACGAGGTTCAGTCCGCCGATAAATTGACATTGTATAAGCCGCGGAAAGCGGTGGGGGAAAAAGACCTGTTCTCAACCCGAAGCTGTCCTCGTTGCAATGTGAAGATGAAGCAATTCAATTATGCGTATGATTCCAATATCTTTCTGGATCGCTGTCAGCAATGCGGCGGGGTTTGGACCGATGCCGGTGAAATCCAGCGAGTTGCGTCTCATCTGAAAAAAGACCCCCGCGTTCAGGCCATAGGCGAATCACTGGTCAAAAGCAGACCATTTCAGGATCTGGATGGGCTTTCCGATGCGCTGAACACTCCTATGCCGTACTTCTTTCTGGCGCCGCGTATTATCTTGCCGCTGTATGATGATACACCCCGCCGGCGAATTCCTGTTGTGACGCTGGGGCTGATTGGTCTGTGTACAATTATTTTTTTACTGATGGCGTTTGAACTCTGTTCCAGCCAGGCCTGCCTGGACCAGTTTGCATTCGTTCCGCTCAATCTTTTTGGTATAGGTCTGGTTACTTCTTTGTTTCTTCACGGCGGGTGGCTGCATCTGATCGGCAATATGTTTTTCATGTGGCTGTTCGCTGACAATGTCGAAGACCGTCTGGGCGGACTGAAGTTTATTATTTTTTATCTGGCCGCCGGAATCTGTGCCAACCTGTTTTATGCTGTGTTTAATTTGCATTCATCGATTCCGCTGGTGGGTGCCAGCGGAGCCATTGCCGGGGTAATGGGGGCGTACCTGGTTTATTTCCCCGCCGCACAGATCAAGACCCTGATGTTTTTTCGTATCTTCGATATCCCAGCATGGGTTTACCTGGGATTCTGGATGGTGCTTCAATGCATCCACGGCGTCCTTGATGTTGCTGGAGGGGCTTCCGGTGTGGCCTGGCTGGCCCATATCGGCGGATTTTTATTTGGTCTGCTGGTTGCCGGAGCAGATCATGCGATGGAAGTTCGCCGAACGAAGAACCAATAATCTATATATGGTTTTCTCCGTCCATCGTGGACACACTTTGTTGTGCCTATTGCGGCAATCCCTCCGGCCCAAGACACACCGGCGGCACACCCTCGACCTGATGGGCCTGAAAAGAAAACAATCGCTTGAAACGATTTATCAGACTGTCGGGATTTGCGAATAGTCGCTTGCGAGCCGCTTGAAACTGCCCCGGGGTCAGACTGCCCAGATACCGGCACAAATACGCCCACTCGGCCGGATCAATCCCCTCGGCCAGTTCACACCATACCCCGGTTTCCGACCAGGCTGGTTCAGAAAATAAGAGTCCCTGAGCAGGTTGAATTTCGGTAGTCACCATACACCAATTCCTTTACTAAATCATTGTGAATAAGATAGTTAAAGAAGGGCTTAGGTTTGACATGTGAAACAGAGGTCGGTTCCACCCTCGGAACATAGATTAACAGCATAGAAAGCCGCCTGTAAAATGTCAAGAAATAAGTTTGTTTTTTAGGTACAATGGCTACAATAAGATAACCATTTTTTGAAAGGGCGTAGTATGAAGACAAAAATACAAGGTCAAGTGATTGCGTTATTCGTGGTTCTGTATTGCGGTACCGTATATGCCCAGGTGTCCCCGTCTGCCGTGAAAACCAAAGATCCCAATTTCTGTCTGGCGGTTCCCGACAAACCCGTCAAGCTCCTTGCGGAGGGATTCAGCTTTACCGAAGGTCCCGCCGCAGACAGCAAGGGCAATGTTTTTTTTACAGACATCCCCAACAATCGAATCCATCAATGGTCGATCGATGGCAAGCTCTCGACGTTTATGGAAAACAGCGGAGGTGCCAATGGACTGTTTTTCGACAGCAAGGGCAATATCATTGCCTGTGCCGGCGGCGAGGGGCGGATGGTTTCCATCGACCCCAAGGGCTCTGTTACTGTACTGGCTGACAAATATCAGGGCAAGCCATTTAACAGTCCCAACGACCTTTGGATTACCCCAAAGGGCGGAATTTATTTTTCGGATCCCCGCTACGGCCAGCGAGACAATCTGCCGCAGGACGGCGAACATGTCTATTACGTGTCCCCCGACCGGAAAAAGCTTATTCGGGTAATTGATGATATGGTCCGGCCCAACGGCCTGATTGGAACTCCCGACGGCAAGACCCTGTATGTCGCCGACCATGGTGCAAATAAAACCTTTGTGTACAACATTAATCCCGATGGCACGTTATCCGATAAAAAGCTGTTCGCCCCGCAAGGCTCCGACGGCATGACCATCGATCGCTACGGCAATATCTATCTGACGGGCAGGGCGGTAACCGTGTATGCCCCTGACGGCACCCTGATTCAAACCATCGAAGTGCCCCAGACGCCGTCCAATGTCTGCTTTGGCGGGAAAGATCACCAAACGCTGTTCATTACGGCACGCACGGCCCTCTATGCCGTCAGCGGCGAAAGCAAATTGTATTCATTTACACTGGATGATATTGACGGCAAACCCGTTGCTCTGTCGCAGTTTCGGGGCAAGGTGCTTCTGCTTGTCAACGTCGCCAGCCAGTGCGGCTATACTAAGCAGTATGCCGGCCTTCAGACGCTTTACGAAAAGTATAAAGACCAGGGATTGGTTATCCTTGGATTTCCCGCCAATAATTTTGGCGGACAGGAGCCGGGAACCAATGCCCAGATTAAAACCTTCTGCTCGACGCAGTTTCATATCAGCTTTCCAATGTTTGCCAAAATATCCGTGGCCGGGCAGGACATTCATCCTCTCTATCAGTATCTGACCAGTCCCCAGGAAAACGGCGAATTTGGCAAGCCTATCGGCTGGAACTTTACCAAATTTCTGATTGGCAAAGATGGCAGAACGCTCGCTCGATATCCCTCTGAGATCGATCCGTCTAGTCCGCAATTGCTTAAGGCCGTAGAAGAGGCCTTAAAAGACTGACCAACACAGGGGAAGCCGGGATAGGTTGACCATTCGTCAGCAGGTCGTTGCAAAGGGGTGTTTAAAAACCAATATCATACCTGGTGTCGTTCGATATGTCCGGCCAGGAATTTTGCTTGCCGGGGAGTGTGACTTCTCAAAATTAAACTGTGCATTACCTCACAAAATCAAGAAGCCAAACCGGTCTTTGGACCGATTTGGCTTCTTCGCTTTTGGATACCATGGACTGTTAATCCGTGGCCAATACTCTGTTACCGTCCCGGTGTGGGAGTCGCCGCCGTCCAGTTGGCCGGATCATCGCCGGAATACTGGGCGCTGCCCGGATTCAGCCGCGTCAGCGAATGGCCATATCCATCCGCTTCAACCGGCCATGGGTCATAATCGCTATAGCTGACCTGGTCGATCAGAATCCAGGAGATCGCAGCCGGATTCAGCGGATCATCGGAAGCCTGCGGTTTTTCCAGTGCCAGCCGTTCGCTGCCGTTAGACAGGGCGCCGACCCAGGGCCCAAAGACATCGACTCCCGCAGTCAGGTCGCAATGGTATGCGGCCTCAAATGCGTTTAGTCGAGCCGGTTCAGCGACTGGGTCAAATGGCACAATCACAATCTTCGCCCCCGCCGCCAGCGACATCGCCGCCGGGAACGTAAATGAGATGGCATTATCCAGCCGCCATGCACCAGACCCGTCGGCACTGTAAAGCGGCACTGACGCCGGTGTTGGATTATACAGTTCGATATATTCATCGCTGGTACTGCCTTCGGTCGGGTGATACATGATTTCCGAAATCACCACATCCGAAATCGGGAGGGTATTGGCTGTATTCCTGGAGCCATACATGCGGAACCAGTAATGACCGCCGTCCGGATACCGTCCGCGTGAGATGTCGTTTTCCTGTCCTCGGAAGCGGAGGCAATCGACCACACGGTCGCTGGCATTGCCCGGCAGATACGACAGGAAAAGTCTCTCGCCGGCCTTGTCCAGTCCAAAGCCTTTGGTAATCGGACTGTGGAATCCGCTAATCTCGTCAAAGCTCAGCATGCCATTGGCGGCAATCGTGACAACAGGCAAAGGCCATTTCTTCAGATTCTCGATATTGTCGCTTAAATACCAGTCGGCATTCAGTCCAATGGGGGATGCCGTGGTATTGTACAGTTCGATCCAGTCATTGCTGTCATAGCCCGGATAGGCAGGGCTGCTGAAATCGGTATGAGCCATGAATTCATTAATCACCACATCGGTGATGGCCGTCGGGTCTTCGGTGCCCGGCGAACCGCCGCGATAGGTGCTTTGTCTCCAGCTTCCGGCATAATCCAGGATGCCCGCCTGCTGGTCTTCCATCGCCCACCAGTCCCGTGGCACCAGCGAATGGCCGGCACCATCGGCGGCCTGCGGCCAGCCGTCGCCGTCGTTGTAGGTAAAGGCGACCACCGTGCCATTCCAGGTGTCGGCTATCTCGACGGTCTCGCCGTCGTTATTGAGTTTGCCGGAGTAAACCCCGGCAATCTTGCCCGACAATCCCGGATAACGGGATTCAAAGGCTGCCTTGTTCTTGACCACCAGAACATAATCCTTCGGTCCCAGCGAGGTTACTGCACTGCCGGCAAAAGAGAAGGTAATTCCATTGACAATTGATACATTTGACAAATCGATGGTTTGAGTCGGACTGATATTGGTCAGCTCGATAAATTCGTAGTCGTCTTTATCATAGGTGCCATTGGTATCGGGCATCGGATTGTACATCACCTCGCTGATGCGCAGATAATTTAGGATATCGGCGCCGATGGCGGGGCCGGAGATGAACTGGACAGGATTGGACCAGTGACTCCACCGTCCGGTGTTGTCCTTCATTGCACAGCGGACGCGGTAGGTTCGCCCGGGTCTGGCCACATGGCCCGGAATCTGGATTTGCAGATTTGCGGCATTCGTCAGTTCGCCGCTTTCCCAGACAGGATTGATTTCATACTTGCTTCTGGACAAATTCGGAATGTTCATGGTCATGTCCCCGATCGTGGCGGTGACTTTGACGTCAATGGAAAAATCAGAGCTTCCTTTGGTTACCTGTATGGCATGGACGGCAATGACATTGGTTCCGTTGACCAGATAATCGTAGGGAGCAGCCAAAGTCACTTCTTCATAACTGGTCGCCTCGTGATCGACGGTGTTTGTCACGCTGTCGAAATATTTGACCCCGTCGCTGCAATAGAGCCGTTTGACTTCCGTGCCGTTAATCCAGATAATGCAGCCGTCATCGACATACACATGCAGCTTCAGACTCTGCACTTTGGACTTGTCTCCAATATCAAAGGTGTTCCGTAAATAGATGGAACTGTAGTTATTTTGCATATCCCCAAGAACCGTGTTGTCATCATTGTCTCCAAAACCAATGCTGGTTTTGCCGCTTAGCCAGCCATCTGTGCTGTAACCGGGCAAACGCCATTGTTCGATGGGATTGGAGGGCTCCTGAGTTCCCTTGACATACTTCCATGTGGCATTCTGATCGATCAGGATGACATCGTCTGTCGGATTCGGGTCATAATTCAGGGCGTATTCGGCAATCTGCCATTTCAAGGCCGCAAATGTGTCGTTACCCTGCGGATCGCTGAAGGCGCTGGTCTGGAACCGCAGGTCGTTGATGGGATAGCCGCTGGTTCCAATGTAGCGGATCGTCGGTGTGGCCGGAATCGCGGTACCGTCCCCTTCGGCGTTGGCCAGGTTATCCAGATTGGCTGCAGTACCCGGCCAGCCCTGGACTCCGCTGGTCCAGGCAAACTGCTTCATAATGGCGATATTGGTCTCCAGCGGACCATTGTCGATGGGGGTCCCCGGAACGGAAGGATCCAGCCGCCAGCGGTCCCGATCAGCGGGCACAAAATCCTTGATGACATTGGCCAGCTCATCGATCATCCCGTTGATGATATCCGGCTGCCAGTGCAGATCCCGAAAATGGCGGATATAGTTCCGGTATTCCTGTTTGAGCGGTGCTTTTTCCGGCTGAATGGTATATTGCGTCAGTCCGCCCAGATATTCCTGATCATAAATTGCCGCCTTGCCGTGATCAACACCCTGGTTCCAGTATGGCCCCCAGGTGTCATCCACATCAAACGGCATAAACCACAGCCTGCCCAGATAATTGTTTTGGGCGGTATATTCCGGCAGGAAATACCACGCCATATTTTTCAGACAATGGATGCATGTCGCCCCGGAGAAGACATCGTAATGCCGTATTGCTTCGGTGATGGTATGGTAGCGGTACCATTCATCGCAATCCATATAGTTGCGGATGAAATCCGCCGTTGCGGTATGCTTGAGATTCCACCGGATATTCTCGTAATCCGAGGCATCGCTGACGGCCTCAGGCCCCTGATATCGCAATTGACGCAGGCCCTCATAAATTTTGTCGGACAGCTTGTACAGGTTACCTTTGGGCAGACCCTGCCGCTCCAGGAAGGCACCGTCGTAATTTTCAAACGCAAGATGCAGCCCGTAGAAATCCCCTTCATACTGACCATTGGCGGTTGTGGGGGCTTCCTCTGCTCCATCCACCACGCGGAAATGGAACCACCAGGCCTCGGGAGCCGGAACATTGGCGGAATTAAACAGCATGTAATCCATGATCTCGTTGACGCCGTAGGGATAATTGCGATAACCGCCGGAAATCTGATTGCCGAACAGCTTGCCGGTATTCAGATGCTGCCATTTGGACGGGAACGGATTGCCGTAAATATCACGAGCCTGGAAATAATGACCGCGGTTGAATCGCATTTTCATCGACCGTTTGCCGGCCAGCCCATAGTTGTATCGTCCATTGCCCCCGCGAAGCCGATAGCCGATATGGTCATAAACGACGCCTTCATACACGAAAGCCCCTTCCCAGTTGTATGCCTGCCCGGCATCCTGGACATTCGCCGCCGTCGACCCCTGGTCGATTCGGTCAGCGCTGTCATAGCCGTTGCACATATAGAAATCCGAACTGCGAGTGATGAGGGTATAAACGGGAATGGAGGTCAGGATGTCTGTGCCGTATACATGTCCCGGGCCGTCAGGATGTACTGAATCCTTGCTGGCAACATAAGGCGGAACGCCGTTATAGACGTAGCAGGCGAAATTCAATGAACCATCATCCGCATAGGGTACGCGAATGGCATGGCTTAGATTATCCTCGGCCTCAATCCGATATCGTACCAGAACACGATTGCCCTGGGCCGGAATCACAGCGGTGTAAATTGCATCTCTGGCCGCCGCATCCTGTCCGGTTCCATCATCGACCATCGTTAAGGTGTTCCAGTTGGCCGGATTCTCAAATTCCGGATTGACCGGCTGATCCTGATAGGGATTGCTGACGAGCGATGGAATCGCTATCGGCAGATACGCCGGAATATACGCACCCGGTAATACAAGCTGATATTTTAAACTGACCCGCTTGACGCCGTCCGGGTCGGTCACCTTGGCCGTAATGACAATCGGTGTTCCTGCCGCCGGCTGTTTCGGTTCATGATTGACCTGCCGAATCTGCGGTGCTGCATTCAGGGCGTACACACTGTTCTGCAAGCCCGGTGTAGGCGTGCCATAGGCATACTCCGGCCGAGCTTGATGATACCCTGAACTCCGCCAGCTTCCGCCCAGGTTATTGTCCAGATACGGATTAATTAATTCCATGGATGCCCCTTCACCGTTGGCAGCAATCGGCCACGGAAACTCGCCTTTGTATTCTACCTCGTCAATCTTGCTGCCTGTGGCGTCACGCAGAACAATACGGTCTCCTTCGTTGCTCAGTTTGCCCTCGAAGGGGCCGTATGCCGTCCGCTTGAACTTTGCTGCAAAGGCTGCCGGCGACTGACAGACGACCACGTACTCCCCCGGCGCCATGACGGGGACACCTTGGAAGGTATAACTGACTGCATCCTCCAGTTTCCAGCCGTTCAGGTCGATCGCTTGTGCCCCGGCATTAAACAGTTCGATAAACTCTACCGGTTCTTTGTTGTTGTCGGGGTGATAATGAATTTCGTTGATAACGACCAGCGGCTTTCGCGAATCCTGCCAGTTGGCCGAGAAGACCGCTAAATCGGCAATATCTACGAATTTACTTCGGTTTAAATCAGGGCAATCATACGCATTGCAATCCACGCTGGAAAGCCAAGCCTCGCTGAACAGCAGCATGTCATTCAAATTGACGATGCAGTTGCCGTCCAAATCGCCCGGAATACAGGCAATGGGTTTTTCCAGCGTGGAAAATGACCACACATCACCGAGGATGGTTTGAGACGCAAAAATCTCATCTACCCGCCAGTAATAAACGGTTTTGTAATCGAGATTTTCCAGCACGTATGAAGTCTGGGTATAATTATTTTCAACCGCCGCAAGCGTCGTTGGCGAGCTGCCCAGCAATATCCGATGGCCGATGGCCCCCTGGCCCGCCTCCCATTGCAGCGTTACACGCCCAACCGAAAGACCCGCTGCTCCATTTGCCGGTTGCGGGGCGTGAGCTTTCAGGTTGGCGGTTTTAAAACTCCAAATAGGGCCTTTGAAGGTATAGCCGGTGTTGGTGACTTCCTCGATGCACCAGTAATATGTCTGGTCCATCGCCAGTTCGCTGGCCGGGATGAAATTTTCATTGCCCGGCGTTTTGGTTCCCTGATAAATTCCTGTCGATGCCGTGGTAGCCTTTAAGACTGCAGTCGAATTTGTACCCAGATAAACGCGATGCCCGACAATGCTCGCATTCGAATCCGACTGCCAGGTCAGAGTCGGTCTCAAATTGCCGATTGTAGCAAGGTGCGAAGGATTTGGGTTGGACGGCAGGGCGAAATTGATAATGGGATTGTCAGGCCCGGCCTGATAGCTGGCTTGAACCATCTCATCACTAAAGGGGATTGAGTAAATCCGGAATTCGTTATAGCTGCCGTGGAAACCCGTATCGGGCCATTGCGAACGTCCCAACCAGTTGTTCACATCCGGCAGCTGTGAGAGCAAAAACAGAGTTGTTCCCTCTGCAATCCGCTGTCCATTGAGATACATCCTCACCAGTCCGGTCACATCGTTCCAGACCAGCGCCACGTGAACCTGCTGATTGACAGGCAATATCGTTCCATCGATCACATATTCCACCGGCCCGCCCATCGAAATATCACTGCGGTGTCCGAATCGATAGGTACCCGCCCCCGACCGCGGCGTCAGGAACATATAGGCGGAATTGCTGGAATCGACAGACTGGTTTTCCCCTGCACCGCTGGTGCCAAAATCGAAAATGCGCTGCCAGCTCGACCACGAGGGGCCGTGCCAGGTTACCCAGGCCTCAAAAGTTGCGGCCGTACCCAGCGAAGAAATCATTCCATTGGGCAAATCTACATAATTGATTGCTGTGCTGTTGGAATTGGGCAGATTGGAGTTGCCCATCTCCAACACCCCGCCGGTAAAAGTCGCGGCAGAATTATTGTTAATCAGGGTCCCGTGGGCTGACCCCACCGAATCATTCACGTTGCCGGAAAAGCTATACCGATGGACCAGTTGGGCATTTCCCCCCAGACTCAGCACCAAAAAGCAAACCACAAACGATAACAATACGGTTGTCCGCATAATACATCCCCGTTTGAAATAAGAATTCATTATTATCTGCTATTAATACAGGCTGATTTTGCCGCAGATTAGAACACAAATCGGTCTTTTTTTCATAAATTTAGTAATATATCTATGTCTATCGGGCAAATCCCTTGCTCTCTGAAGACGAAAACAGACGTTTTTAATTGTCTGAAATATGTCTTAATATATTTAAAATAAAGAAGTTAAGACGTTTTTAAAAAAGCCGCCCTCAGGCCTACGCAAATACTGTGGTGTTGACTGTAGTGCATTATAGTATAGTACACACGATATCTGCCTATTTTTAACACCTTTTTCCTGGAAAAGGGTGAATCATCTCCAATGATGACTTGGCACAATTGGGAACAGGGTCTGTTTTTGAGTAAATCTATGTGTACAAAAAAGGTCGTAATAGACCAAAAACAATTTGTACTCAAACAATAAATACATTCCAGTCAATTTGCAAAAAGACCTATAAAAACCTTAAAAAACGATAAAAAAATGTGTTGATTCAAGCCGGTTGTTGCCGATATGATGGTACGAGTCTTTTTCGGAGAAAAAAGACCTCTGGAGGATGGGATGAGAAGAGTCATAAACGTACTATTTATGACCGTGAAGACAGTGCTCGAAGTCAGGCGAGCAGTGCATAAGGGAGGGGGTGTTGCTCTATGCCTGTTTTTTTTATCGGGGCTTTGGGCGGTTCAAGTGGACTACGACAGTCGGGTCGTGGGGGATAAGCTTGCCTTTGGAATATCATCATCGAACCACACATTTACTGCATTGCCTAATAGACTGCAAATACTATTCTGTTATAGTCGCAACTGGTGTTATTTTGTCAGTCAGGGAGTATCCAGTGCAAGCGGTTGTCGTAGGTTATTAGGCCGGCACTGAATGGTTTAAACAGGATAAGTAGAAATTTCTCTGGTCAGGTAGAGAAATCTCTGTAGATAGCATGGCTGCCGCTGATGCCAGGAGGCATATACCCACGGCAGCAGGATGAGACGCTTTGTTTTGCAATATGCAAACCGAATCATCGCCTCGTGAGAAGAGGATTGCTGTCTGGGGTCGAAGAATGACCGTGATCCAGGATGGATAACCCGAGTGGATGTGCGGGACAGGTATTGGTCGATTATTCTACGGATGCAAACACAATATGGGGATTGTGTCTGGGCAGAATAATCACGCAGCAACAGCAGAGTTCAGCAAAACAGACAGGGGAGTATGCTTAAAACAGGGTTTGCCTTGCCGTTTGGATGCGACGACAAGGCATGGATAATGTCAGCACCATTAGTATTAAGAGGTTTTTTATGTGTATGCGATTGTTTCTGGCAGGAGTGATGAGCGTTGTGATGTTGATGTCTTCTCTGGCTGGAGCGGCTACCTATGGAGGAGGCAGCGGGACGGTCAGTGACCCCTATCAAATCTGGACGGCCGAACAGATGAATAGTATTGGGGCTAATGCTGGTGACTGGAGCAGGCATTTTATACTGATGGCTGATGTAGATATGTCGGCCTATACGGGGACACAATATCGTATCATTGGGAATGCCGGGACGCCATTTACCGGCAGCTTTGACGGGAATGGCAGGACGCTCCGTAATCTGACATACAAAACAGGCGGTTATGTGGATTATGTTGGCATATTCGGTCATGTTTCCGGTGGAACCATTTTGAATCTGGTGGTGACCAATGTACAATTGTCTACCGGCGGGCAATATGTCGGCGGGATTGTCGGAATGAATGGCGGGACCATAACGGGCTGTCAGGCCAGTGGTTCAGTCAGCGGGTATTATTATGTTGGCGGCATTGCAGGGCAAAATTCGGGGGTAATTCATGACTGCGATTCCATGGTTTCGCCGGTGGGCACGGATTATATTGGCGGTCTGGCGGGATATAACAAATATGGTACCATTACGGTGGGTTCTGCAACCGGGACAATCACCGGCATTCGATGCGTCGGTGGTCTGGCTGGCGGAGCATATTACGGTACCATCAGTGCCTGTTATGCGACAGGGGCGGTGAATGGATACCGCAATGTTGGCGGTCTGGTAGGATATAATCTTAACGGATCGATTGCAAATTGTTATGCCATGGGGGCGACCAAGGGAACGGCAGATTCCTATACACGAGTGGGCGGATTAATTGGAGCCAACGACGGGACGGTCGCAATGTGTTTTGCGGCAGGCACCGTAACAGGTGTAGCTCAGGTGGGCGGTCTGATTGGGGCCAATCTGTATGGACAGGTCAATGCAAGCTTCTGGGATATGCAGGCCAGCGGCCGGAGTGTCGGTATTGGCGGTGGAACGCTGACGGGGGCGGCAGGGTTGAGTACTGCGGCCATGAAGACCGTAACGCCATTTGCTTCGGCCGGCTGGGATTTTTCGACGACCGACGGCGATGCGGCAGACTGGCAGGTCCCCAACAAGTCATATCCTCGGCTGATTTGGGAGCCGTATGGCGGCGGTCGGGGCACGGATAGCGACCCCTATCAAATCTGGACAGCCGAGCAAATGAACAGTATCGGAGCCAATCCCGCGGACTGGGGCAGATTTTTCAAGCTGATGGCAGACATTGATATGTCCATTTATACCGGTACACAATATCGTATTATTGGCAATCCCGTAACACCGTTTAGCGGCGGTTTTGACGGCAATGGTTATGTCATCCGCAATCTGACGTATATCACATCGGGACTTGTTGATAACGTGGGATTGTTCGGATATATCAAAAGCGGTGCTGTCAAAAACATCAGCCTGGATAATGTTCAGATTTCTTCCAGCGGACAGTTTGTCGGCGGGCTGGTTGGGCAAAATGCCGGTACGCTCTATAATTGTCAGATCAGTGGTTCAGTCAGCGGCTATTATTATGTCGGCGGGATTGCCGGACAAAACTCAGGCCAGTTGACGCTGGGCCGAGCGGATGTGTTGGTGAAGGGAACAGATTATATTGGCGGTCTGGCTGGGTACAACAAATCCGGGACGATTTCGACCTGCTTTGCACTCGGAGCGGTTACCGGAGCACGATGTGTTGGCGGCCTGGCCGGCGGGATGCTTGAAGGCTCCATTACCTCCAGTTATGCTGCGGGAGCTGTTACGGGATACCGCAATGTCGGTGGCCTGGTGGGATACAATCTTGAGGGTCTGATTTCGGTTTGTTATGCCTGCGGTTTGACGTGCGGGACAGCGGAAGCCTATACCCGGGTTGGTGGTTTAATTGGCGGTAACGATGGAACGGTGTCGGGCTGTTATGCGACGGGAGAGGTCACCGGTGCGGCACAGGCTGGCGGGTTGGTCGGGGCCAATGAGTCCGGTTCCATTGCGGCGTGTTTCTGGGATGTTACAACCAGCAGGCAGTCCAGTGGCACAGGTGATGGATCCAAGGGCAATGTAACCGGTTTGACCACAGCGGAGATGATGAAGATTGCAAATTATGTCGCAGCGGGATGGGATTTCACCGATACCGATGGCGATGCGGCAGACTGGCGGATGGTGAGCAATCATTATCCTCGCCTGTTTTGGCAGCCCTATAATGAGGACAACAGCGGTTATGGTGGAGGCAGCGGCACAATGCAGGATCCATATCTGATCTATACCCCCGAACAGATGAATGCCATTGGGGCCAATTCTGCGGACTGGGGCAAGCATTTTAAACTGATGGCGGATATTGATATGTCGATTTATACTGGCACGCAGTATCGCCTTATTGGTACCGCAGACAATGAATTCACTGGCAGTTTTGACGGTGACGGCCATACCATTTATAATCTGTCCTTTACCCCCACTGCTGCGGTGAATTATGTCGGTGTGTTTGGATGTCTCCGGAACGCCTCGATTCGGAATCTGGGGCTGAAAAATATTACTCTATCCAGCAAGGGGCAGTATATCGGCGGGCTGGCGGGGTTCTCTTGGGGCGGCTCGATCACGGGGTGTTTCGTGACCGGCTCGGTTCATGGCGAGACTTATGTTGGCGGTCTGGTTGGGTATAATAAAGGCGGAACCATAACCGCCTGCTATGGTACCGATGCGGTTAGCGGGACCGCCTATGTCGGTGGTCTGATGGGGGGGCATGAAGGGGTCATGAAGGATTGCTATGCTGTCGGTGCCATCAGCGGTATCAGCTGTGTCGGAGGAATTGCCGGAACGAATCAGACTGGTTCATTTGCCGGCTGCTTCTGGAATATCCAGACCTGCGGCCGCAGCAATGCAGTGGGGGAAGGGGCTGCAACGGGTATCAAGGGCCTCAATACTGAGGCCATGATGGCGCTGTCAACCTTTACTGCGGCCAACTGGGATTTTATTACTACCTGGGGGATCGGCAATGGACAGACTTACCCATATTTGAAGCCGTTGACAGAGGTTAATCCTGCGGATATTGATTACAACGGCATTGTGGACATGGTAGATTTTTCAATCCTGCAGACGAATTGGCTCAAGCAGCGATAAGCTCTGAATCCTGTTCGATAGAAAGGCTTAATCCTCTCCGCGGGCCGACCCGGTCGACCTGCGGAGTTTTTTTATAGTCAGGGGTTACGTTTGTCTGCAGCGAGCAGGGGTGCCAACCAGTTATTTAAGAGCTTGTTATTCAAATCTATGCTTTTCATAGAAAAGCGAGATAAAAAATATCTGGTAGTAGGAAATTGCACCTTAAGATCAAAAATTAGAAATTTTTGGAAAAAAAAGATTGACTTTGCGAACAAGTAGGACTAAATTAGTCATATATTAGTAGTGTCTGGAGAATAAAAGTGGACTTGATACGGCGAAATACAGATTATGCGTTAAGGCTGGCAGCGAACCTGGCTATGGAATATAATAGTCAGTCAACGTTATCAGCCACAGTTCTTTCAAAGAAGAATAATGTACCCTATCCGCTTACATGCAAATTGCTTCAAAAGTTTCAGCAGGCCGGGATTGTCAAAAGCACCCTGGGGTCCAAAGGCGGTTTTCAATTGGCTCGCGACCCCAAAGAAATCAGCTTTCGGGCTCTGATTGAAACAATTCAGGGGCCTATCAGTGTCAATCGATGTCTGCTGGGGCCATATTCGTGCCCGATGAAGGGACACTGCCCGCTGCATCCAAAACTGGTTGGCCTGCAAAAAGAAATTGAACACCATCTGACAACCACAACCCTGGCAGATGTGGCCGGAGCCAAAGCCGCTCAAATGCAATCTATGGGAGAACGTAATCATGAGTAAAGAACGCAATTTCGTGCTGGACAGTGTGCTGGGGCAAGCCCAACCGCTTGTTGGACTGATTGAGTATGCAGCCGACTCGGTAGTGAGCAAGACGCTGCTGGATAAGCCCGTTGGGACGATTACCCTGTTTGCCTTTGATCAGGGCCAATCGCTCAGTGAGCATACCGCCCCGTATCATGCGACGGTGCAGGTCGTTGAGGGGCAGGGGGTGTTTACCATCGGAGGCAAAGAGAATCAAGTCAGGGCCGGCGAAGTTCTGATTATGCCGGCCCATATTCCGCATTCAGTGTATGCGTCGGAGCGATTCAAGATGCTGCTGATTATGATTCGGGCTTAATAAACCACAAAGATACGAAAAATAACGACCTTTATCGAAAGGAGAACACACATGTTTTGTTATCAATGTGAACAGACGGCGATGGGCAAGGGATGCACAAAGATGGGGGTTTGCGGCAAAGACCCGGAAACCGCAGACCTGCAGGATTTGCTGGTTTACGCATCCAAAGGCATTGCGTTTTATGCCCATCGTCTGCGGGCTATGGGGGTGGTGGATAAACAAGCAGACTTGTTTGTGGTCGAGGCGCTGTTCAGCACGGTGACGAATGTAAATTTCGACCCCGTCCGTCTGGAGGCATTGATTGGCAAGGCCGGACAGATTAAGGATCGCCTGCAGGCCGAATACGTCAAAAAGGGCGGTACCGACAAGCCGACCGATGCAGCCCAATGGAAGGCTCCAGAGACCCGGGCGGAAATGCAGGCCCAGGCTCAGGCGCTCAGTATCGCTAAAAAACTCGATACGCTGGGGGCAGATGTGGCCGGGCTGCAGGAATTGATCACCTATGGACTCAAAGGCACAGCGGCGTATGCGGACCATGCGAAAATTCTGGGGCAGGAAGAGGATGGCGTCTATGCATTCTTTCATGAGACGCTGGATTTCCTGACCGGCCCCAGGGCGACCGACGTCAATGAGCTGGTTGGAATGGCGATGAAGGTTGGCCAGGTCAATCTCAAGGTGATGGAACTGCTGGATGCTGCCAATACCGGCACCTATGGACATCCCGAGCCGACGACGGTACGGGTGACTCCGGTCAAGGGCAAGGCAATTCTGGTATCCGGACACGACCTGAAGGACCTTGAACTGCTGCTCAAGCAGACTGAAGGCCGCGGCATCAATGTGTATACCCATGGTGAAATGCTGCCGTGCTGTGCGTATCCGGGACTGAAGAAATACAAGCATTTAGTCGGCAACTACGGCGGTGCCTGGCAGGATCAGCACAAGGAATTTGATGCATTCCCCGGTGCGATTCTGATGACGACCAACTGTATCCAGCGGCCCAAAGACAGCTACAAGCACCGGATTTTCACGACTGGCCTGGTGGCATGGCCGGGTGTAACGCATGTCGGTGATAAGAATTTTGAGCCGGTTATCCAGGCCGCTCTGGCGGAAAAAGGCTTTGTTGCCGATGAGCCGGAAAAAACAATTACTATTGGTTTCGGGCATAACACCGTGATGAGTGTTGCCGGGGCAGTGATTGATGCAGTCAAGGCCGGTAAGATCAGACATTTCTTCCTGATTGGCGGCTGCGACGGAGCCAAACCCGGACGGAATTACTATACCGACTTTGCCCAGGCGGTGCCCAATGACTGTGTGATTCTGACGCTGGCCTGCGGCAAGTATCGCTTCAATAAGCTGCCATTCGGCGATATCGGCGGCATTCCGCGTCTGCTGGATATAGGTCAGTGTAATGATGCGTATTCGGCAATTCAGATTGCCGTGGCTTTGGCTAAGGCATTCAACTGCGGCGTCAATGACCTGCCGCTGTCGCTGGTGCTCAGCTGGTACGAACAAAAGGCTGTGTGTATTCTGCTGACCCTGCTGTACCTGGGTATCCGGAATATCAAGATCGGGCCGTCGCTGCCGGCGTTCATCGGGCCCAATGTGCTCAATGTGCTGGTCGAGAAATTCAACATTGCCCCGACGACCACAGTTGAACAGGATCTCAAGTCGATTCTGAACAAAGCAGGATAATTGTAATCCGATTGTATCCGGAGTCGGGAACCGGATTCTGTGCTTTCCGACTCCGATTCTTTGATATGGATTAATGAGTGAACCATGGCAATACGAAACATCGTTAAAATCGACGAAAATAAGTGCAACGGCTGCGGCCTGTGTGTCAATGCCTGTGCCGAAGGCGCCATCCAGATGGTCAACGGCAAGGCCAAACTGGTCAGTGAAGTCTATTGCGACGGATTAGGAGCGTGTCTGGGACATTGTCCGCAGAATGCGATCACCATTGAACAGCGTGAAGCGGCCGAATTTGATGAAAAGGCAACCCATGCATATCTGGAGCAGATGAAAACCAAAGTCAAACCCGCCGCACCGTCAGTCCCCAGGGCTGCCAAGGGTGAATTTGTCTGTCCGGGAATGCGGATGCAGAGTTTCGAAAAGAAGGTGTCCGAAACCAAGCCCGTAGCCGGGACAGCTTCAGCTCCGGCCGAGTCGCAGCTTGCCCAGTGGCCGGTGCAGTTAAAGCTGGTTTCGCCGATGGCACCCTATTTTATGGAGTCGGATTTGCTGCTGGCGGCCGACTGTGTACCGTTTGCGATGGGCGATTTTCACCAGACCCTGCTCAAAGACCATAGTATTGCTATTTTCTGTCCGAAACTGGATGACTGCGGGGCATACGTGGACAAACTGGCCCAGCTTATCCGCCATAACCACCTCCGCAGCCTGACGGTGGTGCACATGGAGGTCCCGTGCTGTTCAGGAGTGGGGCGGATTGCTCAGGCGGCGATTGCCCTGGCTGGCGTCCCGATGGAGTATGAAGATATTACGATTAGTCTGCAGGGCAAAATTCTCCGGCGGGAAAAAATCCAGTGCGGATAAGATTTAACGGGTTTTATGCGGGAGGAATAATAGTTTCAAAACGTCCTGTCCACAAAGGCAGGACGTTTTTTTGTGTACCCCGCTTACGTATTTTTTAAAAGAATGTAAAGAAATCCCGACTGACTGCGTCATAAATAATGAGACCTATATATTCAGGAAAAAAAGACCATAAACAGTGATGATGAGGTGTATCATGCAAGGCAAGATGATTTCCTTTTGGATGATGGGGGTTCTGATGCTGGCCGGATGGGGCGGGGCGGAGGAGGCGACTTATACTAACCCGGTGATTTCCGAAATGGGCCTGGCCGACCCGACGGTGATATTGTACGAAGGGGTGTACTATATGTACCCGACGGGCAACAATGTCAGCTATCATGTGTATACCTCGACCGACCTGGTGCACTGGACCAAAGGTCCCGAGGTTTTTCGCCCCGGCGGACGAAATGTCTGGGCACCCGATGTGTTTTATAACAAGGCCGACAAGAAATTTTACATGTATTATACCGCGGCGTTTCGCATTGGTGTAGCGGTAGCCGACAAGCCCGACGGCAAGTTTGAAGACCGCGGCATTATTCTGCCCGGCGTAATCGATGCTCACCTGTTTCAGGACGATGACGGCCAGTATTATCTGTACTGCACCGATGTCGGTCAGCTTTTTGTGCAGCCGATGGAATCGCCGCTCAAGCCCAAAGGCGAAAAGAAACTCCTGATGGTTCCCAGCCAGCCCTGGGAATGGCGTTCCGGCAGGGTCAACGAAGGCCCCTGGATGATTAAGCACAAAAAGACTTATTACCTGCTGTATTCCGGCAGCGGGGCGGATTCACGGTTTTACGGTGTTGGTTATGCCACCGCAGATAATCCCATGGGGCCGTTTACTAAATATCCCGGCAATCCGATTATCGATGGCAGTGAAAACGTTTATGGGCCGGGACATGGAACCGTCACCAAAGATGCCCAGGGCAATCTCTGGCATGTCTATCATCAGAAAAAAGGCCCGGATATTGCATGGGACCGGTTTATCTGTATTGACCCGATGTGGTTTGACCCCAATGATGTGCTGCATGGACAGGCCACCCGAGGTATCCCTCAGCCGGCACCCAAATGCACATCAGATGAAAAGAACGATCAGCAGAAATAGTCGCAAGTAACAGCCCGGGCGTTACAGCAAAATGGATTACTGCTGTATCGCCTGGGTTTTCATGATGGCCAACGCTTTGGCCAGATTCTGTTGAAGCCCTTCTCCCCAGCCGCCCTCGATGGAGACTCCCCCGGCATAGTGGATTTGCCGCAGGGCCTTAAAGTACGGAGTGAAATCATCCCCGGCGATTCCCGGCGCTGTGCGTTTTTCCTTTTCGGCAATATGACAATGCTGCAGCATGGCCCCGGCAGCCACAATTGCTTCCGGCCCTTCATTTTCCTGGGCCATATGATAAAAATCTGCCAGCACCTTGATATTGGGATGGTTCACCTCGTTAGCAATTGCCGCCGCTTCGGCCACCGTATTGATAAAATTGCATTCCCCCGACCCCAGCGGTTCGATAACGACAATCACATCATACGTAGCCGCAATAGGCCCCAGCCGTTTGAGCAGGTCCACAAATTGTCCGCGAGCCTGCTGACGATCAAACCCCTCGGGAATCTGGCGGGCCTTGCCGCTGCCGAAGACAATCCGCTTGACGCCGGCTTCTTTGGCCCGGCGAAAAACGGTTTCGGAATAGTTCACAATCGCATCGTGTTGGGCCTCCGGTCCTGTCACTGGCATCTCGGCCGGAATAAAACCATTGCAGGCATAAATCGGAATGCCTGCGTCTCTGGCCTGAGCCACCTTCCGAGCAAATTGCTCATCGGTAACCTTGGGAGCCAGCAGTGACTGAACCCCTTCTTCGAGGTAATCATAGCCGTTCTCTTTGAGCAGTGCGCTATTGCCCGAGCCTGTACAAATGCCAAAGCGAATACCCGATTTAACGTCTGCTGCTGCGGCCTTGCTGTCCTGCGGAGTGCCCGTTTTAGCCATACTCAAGGCAGTGGTGGTTGTGTAATACTTGGCAATCATATTAGGCGTTTCCCAATCGGGCAGCTTGCCCTCACCCAGGTATTTCAGATATTTTTCCGTGACCTGAGCGAAATGGGCTTCGTGGCCGACGCGGTACGATTCAGGGATGGCGATTTTGAAGCGGTTGTTTTCACGTATGGCCATAATGCCCGGGTATTTCGGCTGCAGCTTGATGATGGTGTTGAACAGGGCGCTGTGAAGCTGTTCAGGCGTGATGCCTTCAGCCGGCTCAACATACAGTTCAGGTTTGTATTTCTGATCGGCCCCCTGCAGGATAATAACGTTGGCTTTGGTCCCTTTCATAATCGAATAATGGGTGTCTCCGCCGCCGGCCGGGGCTTCAAATGCCCAGGTGACTGCGACCTTGGTATGAATGCCGCGCAGCGTATAATTAATCTGACCGTTGGCAAAGCATTCCAGTTGACCCGCCGCATTCAGTTGCGGTTTCAGATAATCCGGGAAATCCGACAGCTGAGTCACACTGGCAAACTGCTCTTTGCTGATCCGTGTTGGCCATCGCCACGCTGACAGGATCTGAATATCCCGGGTATAATCCATGGCCTGTTCGGGGAAGGCCTCCCACATTGACAAATCCACTAGATGGGTGGTTACATCGACGATGCCCTCACCCTGCTGGGTCGTGTCAAAAAACCACGCCGGGCGTTTCAGCGGGCTGCCGGAGACCATCTTTGAGAAATGATGCACGCTTTCCTTGACAATGGATGGATCCTGCTCGGTGCCGGGTTTAAGCTGCCCGAAGACCTCCGGCGTATGGGCCAGCTCTTTCTGCAGGATTGTGGTGATTTCATACCGTTCGGTCATGATGTCGTACAACAGCACATGGTTGGCTTGGGCCGATTCAAACGCCTTTTTCAGCAGTTCAAAGCCTTTGCTGTCGATACACATCGGCTTATCGGCCAGCACATTCAGCCTGGCGTCCACACAGTGTTTGATGTACTCGGTCTTGAGCTTGTTGTTGCCTGCCAGGACCACCACATTGCCTTTCTTTTCTTCCAGCAGCTTGGCCTGATAATCCGCGCCCCTATAAACGTGTTGTTTCCATGCAGTGGGGGATTCTGCCCGGCTGTTATAACCACTGATGCGTTTGAGATGCTCGTCGAGGTCGTCGCCGGCCGGAGCATACACATACACATTCGGATTGACCTGCGGATACATCGACTTCTGGACCAGCGCCGCATGAAAATGTCCCGGGTCCATCGTCATCAGTGTGACCGAATAGGATGCTCCGCTTGCCGACGCCTTTTGACATGAACTGCATATCATTGCCACACATCCTGTCAAAATCATAAACACTGTTTTCTTCATCTGGTTTCTCCACAGTAATTGGGTCAACTAATTATCTTGTCGCCAGAGATTATATCGATTTGCGATTATTCCTGCAATGTCCGGATGACGCCGCGCAGATACCCGACCGACTCAGCCAGCCCGACCTGCGGAGCATCCTGATCTTTTTCATACTCAAACGCGGCCAGTTTATCATAGCCGATTTTATCCAGTGCCCGAACCACCGCGGGAATATCAATCACCCCACGTCCCATTTCGACCGTACCGCCCCTGGCCTCGGCGGCGCTGACATCCTTAAAGTGAAAATCCAGCAGCCGGTCGGCAACCTTGACGATTTCCTCGGCAGGGTTGATGCCTGAACGCATCGTGTGTCCCAGGTCGATGCACAGCCCCAGCCGCTTGTCGCGATTTTTGATCAATTCATAGGCTCCCGCCGCCGTCGGGTATAGCTTATCGCCGGGACCATGATTATGAATAGCTACCACCATATCGTATTCCTTGCAGCAGGCCTCGGTTAAATCCAGCAATTCATGATTGGGCACACCGACAATAACACGAATGCCAACGGTCTTGGCAAATTCGAACGCCCGTTTGACTTCATCGGCGGTCTTCATATAAATGACGCCGCATGCATAAAAATCCAGCCCCGAATCCCGCACCTTTTGAGCCAGGGCCTTCTGTTCTTCGGGGTTTTTATTCATTGGCAGATGAAAATCCTGCTTGATGGAAATGCACTCCAGCTTCAGTTGTTTTGCGATGGCAATGGTCTGGTCCAGGTCCAGTTTGCGTGTGGTATAGGATGCCAGCCCGATTTGATAGGCGGGCTTGCGGATTTTCGAGATGCCGGCGGTGTCCGGATTGGCTTGGGCAACACTGTGGCCGCTTACAGCCGCAATAGTCCCCAGACCAGCCAGCTTCAAGACCTCTCGCCGGGATGTGAATGATCGCATTTGGGTATCCTCCAAAATCTGATTTTTCTTTTAGGATGCCGTTCATCAAAAGACAGTTCTCCGGGTTTGTCAAGGAAATTTCACACGTCTTGAGAAAATTCGGTATTTTTCCTTGACAAACCCCGCCTATGGGCCACAATAAGCTCTTATTCAGATGCCGGAACGGCCTGTGTACCGTCCTGGGCATGCTATACTTTACTTGTTATTTAATAAGGAGTTAGCAATGAGTCAATCGGATCATTCGTTGTCCCGCCGACAATTTCTCGCCGACAGCTGCAAAGTGTCCGCCGGTGTTCTGACGGCCGCAACATTAGCCTCCTGTGCTGCCCCAAAAAAGACCGGAGTCCTCCCCACGCTCAAGCCCCTGGGGGCCAATGACCGCATCAATATTGCCGTCATTGGCGCCCGCAGTCGCGGCTGGGCCATCACCAATGACTGCATGGACCTTCCGGGTATCCACCTCAAGGCCATCTGTGATGTCGACGGCAATATTCTCGAGAAGCGGGCCGCCGAAATAGACAGGAAAAAAGGCTATAAACCCGATACTTATAAGGACATGCGCAAGATGTTTGAAGATCCGCAAATCGATGCTGTCCTGATTGCCACGCCCAATCACTGGCACGCTCTGGCGACGATCTGGGCTTGTCAGGCCGGCAAGCATGTCTATGTCGAAAAGCCCGCTTGTCACAATGTTTTTGAAGGCCGCAAGATGGTTGAAGCGGCCCGCAAATACAATCGTATTGTCCAGGTCGGCTTTCAGAATCGCTCGATGCGCAGTGTTCGTAAGGCAATGGCCTTTCTCCACGAAGGCGGCATTGGCGACATTTATATGGCCCGTGGCTTGTGCTACAAACCCCGGGACCCCATCGGTACCTGCAAAGACGGCATTGGTACCGGACCTGACTACACGTATTATGCCTTCAACAGCAAAGGCGAAAACTACACTGCCGAATATATGGCCAATGTCGATTACGACAAATGGACTGGCCCGGCACCGCTTCTGCCGTTTAATTACAACCGATTCCATTACAACTGGCACTGGAACTATCTCTACGGCGGTGGCGACATTGCCAATCAGGGGCCGCACCAGTTTGACATTGCCCGCTGGGGACTCAACAAGCAGGAACACCCCGTGCGCATCAGCTCGTTTGGCACCCTGATGCCTATCCAGAGTGACCAGAACACCCCCCATACTCAGACAGCCAGCTTTGAATATGCGGATAAGGTTTTGCTGGTTTTCGAAGTCCGCGGCCTCTATGCCAATGAGGAAATGGGGATTGGGGTTGGCAATTTCTTCTACGGTTCCAAGGGATGGATGTGGATTAACGGTACGAAATGGGCCACTTTCTTTGGCCGCAAAAACGAACCCGGCCCGACCTCGGATGCACAGGAAGAAGATGCCGCAGCAGACCCGATGAATGCGGCCGGTGCCGGCGGCGGCGGACACATGGGTAATTTTGTGGCGGCTCTGCGTTCCGGCAAGGTCTCCGACCTCACTGCCGACATCGAACAAGGCTATATGTCCAGCGCCCTCCCGGCTCTGGCCAATATCTCCTATCGTGTCGGACGGACCATCTATTTCGATGGCAAAAAAGAACGCATCATCGACGATGCTGAGGCTGACAAGTTACTGACGCGCAATTATCGCAAGCCCTATGTCGTTCCGAATGTGGTGTAAATGAACAAACGCAGGCCGGTTGAACGATCCAGCACCACCGGCCGTTGATGCGCAATAATCGTATTAACATGAATAACCTGTTATGTCCGTGCAGTCAGGCATGCGGCTGTAAGGTACGGGTTTAGATGTCGATTTTCGGAGAAAGAGGTTTATATGAGAACAATGTTCGGTCTTCTGGTTGGTTTGATGTGTCTGGTCATCACCTCATGTAATTCGGGCGCCGCCGATGACAAAAAATGGACCGTTCTGTTTGACGGCAAGGACGTCTCCGCCTGGCGCGGCCACAACAGCGATAAGTTTCCCGTCAAGGGCTGGTTTGTTCAGGACGGTATGCTGGTTTTTGATCCCGCCAAAGGCTCCGGCGGCGACATCGTGACCGTCAATGAATACAGCGACTTTGAACTGCAGCTTGAAACCCGCCTGACCAAAGGCGCCAACACCGGCATCAAATATTTTGTTGTCGAAAGCCTCTCCAAGGGCAGCGCCGGCCTGGGCCTTGAATATCAGCTTCTCGATGATGCCAACCACCCCGATGCCAAAGCCGGCAAAAACGGCAACCGCACGTTCGCGGCCCTCTACGACCTGATCCCTCCCGCCCCGGACAAAGTCGTCAAACCCATCGGTGAATGGAATACCGTCCGCATCGTCTCCAAAGGCAAAACCGTCCAGCACTGGCTCAACGGCAAGAAAGTCGTCGAATATACCCGCGATGACCCCGCCTTCCGCCAAATCGTCGCCCAGAGCAAATACAAGGATATTCCCAATTTCGGCCTGGCCGACAAAGGCCGCATCCTCCTGCAGGATCACGGCAACCTGGTCTATTTCCGCAACATCAAAATCCGCACCCTCTAACAGGCGTGCCGGATTCACAAACTTTGCCATTGACCCGTAGGGGCGACCAGTCGGTCGCCCTTTTCAATTCGCCATCATAGGGGCGGACCTGGGTGTCCGCCCTTTTCTTTTACCCTGTTCATGCCCATCGCAGCGACAGACTCCACGTGCCTGCCCTTTGATCTGCGAACCTTGAACTACATACTCTGTACTTTACGGTTGATTTCATCCTTCAGCTGCTGTACCAGATTCGCCGTATGTTCCACCGCTCCGGCCAGGTCGATAAGCTGCTTATCTTTTTCACGCCGGAGTTTCACTTCCACCTTGCCCTCGGCCAGCGTCTTGGGCCCAATGGTGACCCGCACCGGAATCCCCAGCAGGTCGGCATCCTTGAACTTCACGCCTGCCCGCAGGTCCCGGTCATCCAGCAGTACTTCGATACCCCGCGCCGTCAATGCATCATAAATCTTCTGTGCTGCGGCCATGACTTCCTCACTGACTGCCGCTGGAGTAATAATCACCTCCCACGGGGCAATCGTAATCGGCAGGATCATCCCATCCTCATCGTGGCCGGTCTCAATCGCCGAGGCGATAATCCGGTTGACGCCGATGCCGTAACAGCCCATCAGGGCCGGCTTTTCTGTACCGTCCACATCCGAGAACTTCGCATCGAGCTTGACGCTGTATTTGGTCCCGAGCTTGAACACCTGTCCGACCTCGATACCCCGCTTGAACAGCAGCTTCTTGCCCTCGTACGTATCACCCTCCACGGCATTCCGTACATCGGTTACGACAATATTGCCTCCGGCCAGCGGGAAATCCCGTCCCGGCACAACATTGATGGTATGATAATCGGTCTTATTGGCCCCCGTCACCCCCACGGCCATCGCCGCCACCGCATGGTCGATGATGACTTTGTCAGCTTTGTCGCACAGACCCACAGGCCCCGCAAATCCCACTGCCGCCCCCGTCAGCTTGACAATCGTCGCCTCGTCCGCCAGCTCCACATGCTCACCGAGGAAGAATTTGTTGAATTTCTCCATATTGACTTCGTGGTCGCCGCGGACCAGTACCACCGCCACTTTGCCGCCGGAGGTCTTGTAGATCAGCGTCTTAATCAGGTCGCTGGGTTTGACTTTCAAAAATGCCGACACCGCCTCAATACTGCCGACGTGCGGCGTATGGACTTCGCTCATTGGCCCGACGTCTCTGGCCGGCTGCTTGGCCACCGCATCCACCGGGGCCTTTTCAATATTCCACGCCAGGTTGTTGTCGGCGGTATACACAATCACATCCTCGCCGTTGTCGCAGGGGATGGTGAACTGATGCGAGCCTGTGCCGCCCATCTCGCCGGTTTCGGCCTGCACAATCACATACTCCAGCCCGCACCGTGCGAACACCCGGCAGTATGCATTATACATGTCCATATACGTCTTATGCAGGCTCTCCTCGGTGGCGTGGAAGCTGTACGCATCCTTCATGATAAACTCGCGTGACCGCAGGGCTCCAAACCGCGGACGAAATTCATCGCGGTACTTGGTATTGATCTGGTAGAGGTTCATCGGAAGCTGTTTGTACGATTTCAGCTCGCACGACGCCAGATAGGTAAACCCTTCCTCCGCCGTCGGCGACAGCACATTGCCGCGGCCATGACGGTCGGTGAATTTGCCGAGTGTCTCGCCGTAGTCGATGTCCCGTCCGGTCCGCTGCCACAGTTCCATTGGCTGAATCACCGGCATTAGGATTTCCTGGGCCCCCGTACGGTTCATCTCCTCACGGATAATCTGGGTGATTTTCAAAATCATCCGATGTCCGGCCGGCAGATAGATATACGTCCCGCTGGCTAATTTTCGCATGATTCCGGCGCGAATCATAAGCTGATGGCTGATAATCTCCGCATCTGCGGGCACTTCTTTGACGGTCGGCAACAATGTCTGACTATAACGCATACAAACCCTTTAATTTACAATTTCTATGTTGTAAGAATCGTTTCGATAACGTGTTTGACTTTCTCCGGATCCACCTCCACCGCCCACTGGCCGTCTTTGCAATAGACCTGCCCCAGCCGCTCCAGCAGCACAAACCGCGGCCATTTCCCCACCGCCTTCTTATCCATCGTCAGCAGGTTCAGCAAAGGTTCAGTACTCATTTGGCCTGCTGACGTTTCAACGCCCGCGCGGCGAATGGTTGTCGGCAATCCCAATTGGTTCAACACCCCCTCAATCCGTTCCATCCGCCCATCATTGGCCAATCCCATCGCCCGCTCAAGCATCCCGGCGGCCATCATCCCTATCGCCACGCACTCCCCATGCAGCAATTGATATTGACTGGCCGACTCAATCGCATGGCCGATGGTATGCCCGTAATTCAAAATCCGCCGTTTGTTTTTCTCGGTCGGATCCTCCTCGACCACCGCCGCCTTAATCAGGCAATTATATCCCGCCACCGTCCCCAACACATCTGCATCCCGCCGCAGAATCGCGTCGATATGATTTTCCAGAAACGCAAAATATTCCACATTGGCAATCGCGGCATGCTTGACCGACTCAGCCAGCCCCGCCCGATACTGCCGCTCGTCCAGCGTCACCAGAGTTGCCGTATCGATAAACACCGCCGCCGGATGCCAGAAGCACCCGTAGGCATTTTTGCTCAGAGTACTGTCCACACCGGTCTTGCCCCCGATACTCGAATCCGCCTGGGCCACCGTCGTTGTCGGAATATGCACCACCGGCACCCCGCGTTTGAACACCGCCGCCGCAAAGCCCGCGATGTCTCCGACTGTCCCGCCGCCCAGACCAATAACGACCGTGTCCCGTCCGAGCCGGTGAGCCTCCATCGCCTCGAGGATTGCCGTCAGCGTCCCTAAATGCTTGGAAGCTTCCCCCGCTGGCCGGATGACGTAGCTTGGGATCTCCCGCCCGCCGGTCAGCGTTTCCACGTGTCCTGCCCGGACTAAGCTTTCATCAGTCACGATAAAGAGGGCATTCTTCGGAAACTGCCGCTCGATCCGATCCAGCAGCCCGGACAATATCCCCGCCCCAATGACTATCGGATAGCCGCCCTCCGGCGTTGCAGGTACTTTGACTTGGATTTCATTCATTCCGAATTTCAGATTTAATATTGGATCACACTCTGGATCGGGTACTGGCTCAGCTTGTCGCGTCCGCCTAATCCCGTCAGTTCAATCAAAAACGTCAGGCCCATAATCTCTGCCCCCGACTTTTCCACCAGCTCACACGAGGCCTTCATCGTTCCGCCGGTGGCCAGCAGGTCATCAATCATCAGCACCTTGCTGCCTGCTGTCAACGCATCGGTATGCATCTCAATGGTGTCGCTGCCGTATTCCAGCCCATACGTAATCGCCGACGTCTGAAACGGCAGCTTGCCTTTCTTGCGGATAGGCACAAACCCGCAGCCGATCTCCCTGGCCACGGCCGCCCCAAAGATAAACCCACGGGCCTCCACCGCAACTACCGCGTCAATCTCCTGCCCGTAATACGGCTCGGCCAGTTGACGAATCGCCTGACCCAGCGCCCGGGCATTGGCCAGCAGGGGGGTAATGTCCCGGAACAAAATCCCCGGCTTGGGAAAATCCGGGATATCCCGTATGAATTCCCGTAAATCCAGCATATAAACCTCCACTAATTCTGGTTTTGAACGAAACCGCCGCCCTATTCACTGCCCGCTAATATGAGACCTTAAGACAGCAGTCATATCCAATCAGCCCGGAAATTATAAACAACCTACATCGTTTATTAAAGGAAAAAAACACCCTGAAAACGGCGGGGATTTTTGTTTACCCCGCCTCCGGCTCGGGTTATAGTGCCCACGACAAGTGGTATCTGACCACGACCTTGCACAGAAACGCCCAAAGGAAAGGCAAAGTGATGAATTCAGCCATTCAGATTGCCCCCGCCCGGCCGCAGGATGCCCAGGCCATTGCCGACTTTCAGATTGCCATGGCCCTCGAAACTGAGAACAAGACCCTCGACCCCGCGACCGTCCTTGCCGGCGTTCAGCGGCTCATGGCCAATCCACAGTACGGCTTTTATGTCGTCGCCCGCACCGCGACCGAGCCGGTGGCCTGCCTGATGATTACCTATGAATGGACCGACTGGAAAGACGGCCTGTTCTGGTGGATTCAGAGCCTTTATGTTCAGCCCGCCTGGCGAAAGCACGGCATCTTCAAATCCATGTTTACCCACATCCGCGACACCGCTGCCGCCAGCGCTAACTGCCGCGGCCTGCGTCTCTATGTCGAAACCCATAACCTTCCCGCCCGCAGGGCCTACGAATCCCTGAACATGACCCCCGCCGACTACTGCATGTATGAGATAAAATTCTAAGGACGCCCAGCTCGCCCGATAGAACAGTCCAAATTGTCATTCCCGAAAAAGCGGGAATCTCCACTTCGATACAAGCCAAGCTGAAGCTTCCAGCTCCAGGCATGGATTCCCCTGTATCAACACCCACCACCCCTCTTCGATAGTCTGCCGTCCTATAGAAATCGAAAAAACAGTTGCAAAGGATTTGTCCGGTCGAGTAATACTGTACATATCGATTTCCTTGTCTTATCGTTAAATCCTAACGACATCAGCGGATTGAATGATGATGAACATAAATCATCAAATGGAGTCGCCTGAAAAATGAAAAATTAACCCCTTTTTAAGGAGCAAAACGATGAAAAATGGATTGTATGTCTTGTTTGTCTTGATAGGAATGCTGTCTTCGTGGGCGGCCCAGCCGAAATCCTCACCGGAGCCGGGAGTAGGTCTGACGATCTACAACAACAATTTCGCCGTGGTTAAGGACCGCCGGCAGATGGAATTCGCCGAAGGCCGGAACACCATGAAATTTACCGATGTGGCCGAGCGGATCGATCCGACCAGTGTCCTGTTCGAAAGCCTGCTCAATCCCGGCAAAATCACTTTGCTGGAGCAGAATTATGAGTACGACCTGGTGAACACGCAGAGCCTGCTGAAAAAATACATCGACCAGCCTGTTACTGTGCAGGTCAAAGGCAGCGGCTCCAATCCAGGCACCATCGTCGACGGTATTCTGCTGTCCGCTGACGGCAGCAACTTGATTTTACAGAATGCCCAGACCGGCCAGATGAATGTTATCGGCAATGATTCGGTTGAGCATATCCAGCTGGCCAAAAAACCCGACGATTTGCTGACGCGTCCCACGCTGGTCTGGCGGGTCAATGCCGCACAGAAACTGTCGGATCTGTGCCAGGTCACCTATTTCACCGAAGGCATCGACTGGCGGGCGGATTATCTGGCTGTGCTCAACGAGAAGGACGATGCACTCGATATGAGCGGCTGGGTCACTATCACCAACAACAGCGGTGCTGCCTATAAAGAGGCTGACCTGAAATTGATGGCCGGTGACGTCCGCCGAATCGCCGCCCAGCCCCCGATGCCGATGAAAATGGCACGTCAGGAAATGATGATGGCCGCTGACGCTGCTGTGGGATTCGAGGAAAAGTCATTTATGGAATATCACCTCTATACCCTCGGACGCAAGACCACACTCTTGAATAATCAGGTCAAACAGATCGAATTGATCGACCCGGCCCTGAATGTTCCGGTCAAAAAGCTCTATGTGTTTGAAGTATCCAACTGGGACTGGCTGACCAAGGGCCGCAAGAAAGTGCAGGTCAAGATGGAGTTCGAAAACAAAAAGGAAAATCAGCTCGGCATCGCACTGCCTAAAGGCCGGGTTCGCGTCTTCAAACGGGATGCCGCCGACAGCACCCTGGAATTTGTCGGTGAAGATGAAATCGACCATACCCCACGCGATGAAAAACTGTCGCTGTATATCGGCGATGCGTTTGATATCGTAGCCGAGCCGACGGTTATCGATGCCCGCAATGGCCGTAATTTCGAAACCTATACCCGCAAGGTGGAACTGCGAAATCGCAAGGATGAGGCGGTGACAGTCTTTGTCGATGAGAAAATTCCGCAGGGCCGCAACTGGAAGGTGGATAAATCCAGTGTCGATTACACCAAAAAGGATGCCTATACCTGTCGGTTTGCTGTGACGGTGAACGCGGACCAGACCACGGTGTTGGAATATCAAATCACCCAGACCTGGTAAACAAGACAACTCCTTCAGCATGAACAAATAAAAAAGGCCGGGTCATTAACGACTCGGCCTTTTTATGGATTTCTGATGATTACGTCTTAGAAGCTGATGCTGTAGGAAATGCCGCCCCACAGTTCATCTTCGGTGTTGACGGTGTCTTCCATCGAGTTCTGATACCAGATGCCGGGGGTGATTTTGCCGCCCAGGGCCTGGATGCTGGTGGACAGACCCCAGACCATGTGGGACCAGTCATGATCAACCGGGCCAACCAAATAATTGCCCGCATCATCAACTACAGTGCCTGTGCCGTCATTGTACACGATATCCCAGCTAAACTTCATCGGCAGTTCAGGAGCCTGTTCGAATGTCCAGGCATAATCCAGACCGAAGTCATGAATGGGGCCGCTGAATTTACGGACCATTCCGCTGCCTTCGGAATTCCACATGTGGTAATAGGCATAACGAGGTGTAAAGCCATTGCCAATCAGATTCGGCCAGGACAGCTCAACGAACATTTCCTGCAGGTCGGCATCGTTGCTGGCCATATCGGTAAAGTCATAGAACCGATAGCCAATCACATAATTGGTCATCAGGCAGCCATCTTCCCAGATGGTATTCTTGTAATACGGGGTGTACTGGAAATTGGTCTGATTCACAGTGCTCCACGAGCCTTCACCGCTTGAACCCGGCTGTGCTGACCAGACGTTGAAATTGAAACCGTTGCCGAAATCAAAGTTCACGCTGGGAGTGACGACACCCTTGTCGTCCATCAGGTCAAAGCCGCGCCACATGTACTGGCTGTACCAGCCCACATCAACCGTTGTTGTCAGCTGGTCTGCCGCTACGGCGACAGTCGCCAATGCGCCCAACAGGGCAAAAACCACAAAATTCTTCATTCTCGTGTCTCCTTTCAAAATAGTTGTCATTCCATTTTCGAGCAGCTTACAAAAAAACAGTTTTGTAAATTTGACCTTAATATTCAACTATTGTAGGTACCTTGATACCAAATGCAAGTTTTTTTTTGGCATTGTATCTCCTAATCAAGATAGGGATATTCCTGTATTTGTGCTCCGGCATTCTCGCCTCATCATAAAGAGCTGATCGGCAAAGGGAAAGTTACAAATTGACGCTTTAAACCCGATTATCAGGGCTGATATTAGGGTATTTGAACAGGTGGCTGGAACATCTGCTTGGCCTGACCGACCAGATAAAAGCTGCCGGTAATGCAAATCAGGTCTTCACGGGATATCGCACTTTGAGCAATACGCAGAGCCTCTGTCAAACTCAGAGCCGTCTGGCACATCTTGCCGCAAATGTCCGTATACATTTCGGCTAAATCCTGCGGATAGACTGCTTTAGGCGAGTTGCTGCGGGTAAAAATGACCTTGTCCGCGCCATATTGCAGTTCGGTCAGCATCCCGCGGATGTCTTTGTCGCTGTTGCAGCCGAAAATAATGACCATGGAATCGTAAGGCACATGCTGTCCAATCGCCTGAATCAAAGCCCGAATACTGGCGGCGTTATGAGCCGCATCGACCAGCACCCGTGGATCGGTGCAAACCATCTCCATTCGCCCGGGCATTTGGACGTTGTTGAGTCCGGATATCGCCTTTTCGTCATTGATTTGGAATCCCAGACTTTTCAGCGAATCCAGCATCGCCAGGGCCAGACCGCAGTTCATGGCCTGATGTTCTCCCGGCAGAGGAACCCGCAAATGCTCAAATTTGCTGGTTGGGGTTGTCAGGCAAATCCGAGTATGAGGCCCATGTTCACGGGACGATTCAAAACGGTATGAAAAGTCGATGTCCCGACCGGTAACGGTCAGCGGGGCCTTTAAGGATAACGCTTGTTTTTTGATGACCTTCATCGCCATCGGGTCTTGCGGGACGGTGATAACCGGAATTCCTTTCTTGATGATGCCGGCTTTTTCCCTGGCAATGTGTTCCAGAGTCGGCCCCAGCAAGTTCTGGTGATCGATACTGATACTGGTAATTCCGACAACATCGGGGGTGATAACATTGGTACTGTCCAGCCGCCCGCCCAATCCGCTTTCAATGACAGCAATATCGACCTTTTTATCATAGAAATAGAGGAAGGCCAATGCCGTCATAATCTCAAAAAAAGTGGGAAATGAATCCTTTTTGCCCATTCTCTCAAGAACAGGATACATCCGGTTCATAATCCCGAGAAAATCTTTACGAGATATCATCTCGGAATTAATCGTAATTCGCTCGTGCAGCGTGCTGACATGCGGTGACGTGTATAAGCCAACCTTATAATCGTTGGCCTCCATCATCCGCGACAGCATGGTTGCAGTCGATCCCTTGCCTTTTGTTCCTGCAATATGGACAGTCCGGGTCTTTTTGTGGGGATCACCAAGGCCCTTGAGAAGCTCGTTCATCCTGTCCAGGTTAAACGTGGTTACATTATATCGCAGTTTTTGCTGTTTTTCGTAATCCGTCTGTTTAAACAGATAATCCAGCGCCTGCTCATACGTACGGAAAGCCTTGTCTGCGCGTTTCACTTTTTCGGTAGCAACGGGTTTCTTCTTCGTCGGCTTGGTAGCCGGTTTTCTTTTTTCAGTGGTTGTCATAATTAGAGAAATGTTATCAGAAAGGCACCCCAAAGTCAAGATAATATGAATGTCATCGGTTTTGTTTTCATTAATAGTTGCAATAGCAAAAAGATAAGTCTTTATTATAAAAATACATATAAATATATAGAAAATAATATATGTTGTATATTCAATTAGTCCACTATAAGAAAAACAAATAAAATTATCTAATTATCTAATATACGTACCTTCGTTTTATCGTCTAATACTTCGTGTTGTGAGAAAAAAAGTTCATAAAAAGTAGCTTGTTTATCAGGCCATTCGACATTACTATATGACGCACTTTTTGAAGTGTGTCGGCAGGCAAATCATAAGAATGCCAGCCGCAGGAAACAGGACATGAACAGATTGAAAGATAATACAAGATAGAAAAGGACAAGTTATGGCAGGGCCAATAAACAAAACAGGGTTAACGGCGTTGGATGAATTGTGCATCAATACGATTCGTTTTCTTTCCATGGAAGGTGTTCAAGCCGCCAAGTCCGGCCACCCCGGAATGCCGATGGGCATGGCACCCGCGGCATATGCCCTGTGGATGCGGCACATGAAATTCAATCCTGCCGACCCCAACTGGATCAACCGGGACCGGTTTGTTCTGTCGGCCGGCCACGGCAGCATGCTGCTGTATTCGCTGCTGCACCTGTGTGGCTTTGACCTGCCGCTGGATGAATTGAAAAAATTCCGTCAGTGGGGCAGCAAAACCCCCGGTCATCCGGAATTTGGTTACACTCCCGGCGTGGAAGTGACCACAGGTCCTCTTGGGCAGGGCATATCCAATGCCGTCGGCATGGCGATCGCTCAGAAGTATCTGGCTGCCCGCTATAACAAAGACCAGTATCGTGTCTTCGATTACAATATCTTCGTCATCTGTGGAGATGGTTGCCTTGAAGAGGGCGTCAGTGGCGAAGCCAGCAGTCTGGCCGGCCACCTGGCTCTGGATAACCTGATTGTCATTTACGATGACAACCACATTACCATTGATGGCGAAACCCACCTGTCTTTTACCGAAAAAGTGGCCGACCGCTATCGTGCCTATGGCTGGAATGTCATCGAAATCGGCGGTGATGGTCACGATATTGCCGCCCTGGACAAAGCGGTAGAGTATGCCAAGGCTCAGACCGAACGGCCCACCCTGATTAAATTCCGTTCGCATATCGGTTTTGGCAGTCCGAATTTTCAGGATACCCATACCGCCCATGGTGCTCCGCTGGGAGAGGATGAAATCAAATTAATCAAGAAGAATTTTGGCTGGGATCCCGATAAGAGCTTCGTTGTGCCTGCTGAAGTGTCTGCCCATATGGCTCAGTGCAAGCAGCGCGGGGCTGCCCTCCAGGCCGAATATCAGAAGATGTTCAACGCCTGGGCTGCCGCATATCCGGAGCTGGCCAAAGAATTAAAGGATGCCATCGCCGGCAAAGTCGTCATCGATGAAAACAAGCTGCCCAAATTCGACCCGGCTGTGCAGGTTGCCACCCGTTCCGCCTCGGGCAAGACCCTGGAGGCCCTGATGCCTTCGATGCCGCTGGTGATTGGCGGTTCGGCTGACCTGACGCCGTCCAATAATACGCATTTTAAGGGGGCTCAGGATTTCCAGAAAGACAACCGAGCTGGTCGTTACATTCGGTACGGGGTTCGTGAGCATGGCATGGCAGCGATTATGAATGGTATTGCCGTCAGCAAAATCATTCGTCCTTATGGTGGTACCTTTATGGTCTTTGCCGATTATATGCGGGGGGCGATTCGTGTCGCAGCGTTGTCGCATTATCCGACTATTTTCGTCTTTACTCATGACAGTATCGGGGTGGGTGAAGACGGCCCGACCCATCAGCCCGTCGAGACAATGGCTTCACTGCGGATTATACCCAATCTGCTGACGTTCCGTCCGGCCGATGCCAACGAAACCGTTCTGATGTGGAAGTATATTCTTGAGCACAACGATGGTCCCGTTGCTACGGCGCTGACTCGTCAGAATCTGCCTGTGCTGGACCCGGCCAAATACCCCAACATGAAAGAAGGCTTTGCCAGGGGCGCCTATGTCCTTGTGCCGCAGGCCAGACCCGACGTGCTCCTGCTGGCCACCGGCTCGGAAGTCCAGCTGGCTCTGGCTGCTGCCGATAAACTGGCCGCCGAAGGTGTCAAGGCTCAGGTTGTCAGTATGCCCTGCTGGGAACTGTTTGCAAAACAGGATCAGGCCTACAGAGACAGTGTTCTGCCCCCGGCCGTCAAGGCTCGTGTCGGTGTCGAGGCCGGCATACGCATGGGTTGGGACCGCTGGATTGGTGACAATGGCGAGTTCGTCGGCATGAACGGGTTTGGTGCGTCCGGCCCGTTCAAGACCTGCTTTGAAAAATTCGGCATCACCACCGATGCGGTGGTCGCTGCCGCCAAAAAAAGCATGGCCAAATAGCCTAAATAGAGAACCATTCAATTTCTGAGTGCCGAAGGGAACTGAGTCGGCCGTTTGTGCTGTGCGATTGGGATAAACTAAACGACAGTCGGTAAAACGGACGGATAAACTCCTTTGAATATTCTGGGTATCTCAGCGTATTACCACGACAGTGCGGCAGCTCTGGTCTGTGATGGCCAGATAGTTGCCGCAGCGCAGGAAGAACGCTTCACCCGACAAAAGCACGATCCGCGGTTTCCCTCCAGGGCCATCGCATCCTGTCTGGAACAGGGGGGGATTACCATCCGTGATGTCGATTATGTGGTCTTTTATGAAAAGCCGCTGCTGAAATTCGAACGTCTGCTGGAAACCTACATCGGCTTTGCCCCTCGCGGATTCAGGCAATTTCTCCAGAGTATGCCGATCTGGCTGAGGCAGAAGCTGCACTTGCCCCGCGATATGGACAAGGCCCTGGGGTATGGCTATCCAGGCCGGTATGTCTTTGTCGAGCATCACCAGTCCCACGCCGCCAGCGCCTTCTTTCCGTCACCGTTTGACGAAGCAGCGGTGCTGACGCTGGATGGAGTCGGAGAATGGGCCACCGCCTCCTTTGGTGTGGGCCGGGGTAATCGGGTTGAGCTGACCCATATTCTGTCGTTTCCGCATTCGCTGGGTCTGCTGTATTCGGCCTTCACCTATTACGCGGGTTTTCGCGTCAACTCCGGCGAGTATAAGCTGATGGGCCTGGCTCCCTATGGCAAGCCCATCTATTACGACCTCATCATCAACAAGCTGATGGATTTGAAAGAAGATGGCTCGTTTCGCCTGGATATGTCGTATTTTTCATATTGCCACAAGACCGTCATGATCAGTCCCAAATTTGAGGCCCTGTTCGGTCGTCCCGCCCGCAGGCCGGAAACCCCCCTCCGTCAGCACGATATGGATGTCGCCGCTTCGATTCAGGCGGTCACCGAAGACATTGTCCTGCGGATGGCGCGGCATATCTATCGGCAAACCGGGATGAAAAACCTGGTTCTGGCCGGCGGTGTGGCACTCAACTGCGTCTGCAATGGACGGATTTCCCGCGAAACCGAATTCGACGATATCTGGGTCCAGCCCGCAGCCGGCGATGCCGGCGGAGCACTGGGGGCGGCTCTGTTTGTCTGGTACCAGCTGCTCAATCATGAACGCAAAACCGGACAGATGGATTCTCAGAAAGGTTCTCTGCTGGGGCCGTCTTACACCACCTCCCAGGTTCGCAGGATTCTGGATTCTCTCGGTGCCCGGTATCAGGAGTTCAACGATGACCAGCTTATCGATATTGTTGCGGCCCTGATTGATCAGGGCAAAGTGATTGGCTGGTTTCAGGGGCCGATGGAGTTTGGTCCTCGTGCCCTGGGTAATCGCAGTATCATCGGTGACGCCCGCAACGAACAGATGCAGTCAGTGATGAACCTGAAAATCAAGTTCCGTGAATCGTTCCGGCCATTTGCCCCCTGCGTACTCAAAGAAGACAAAAACGATTATTTCGAGCTCAAGGACGGCCAGGAAAGTCCTTACATGCTGCTGGTAGCGCCCGTCCGGCCCGATAAACGTCTGGCGACGGAGGCTGCGCAGGACGCCCTGTTCGGGATTGATAAACTCAAAGTCAAACGCAGCATTATTCCGGCCGTTACCCATGTGGATTATTCTGCCCGCGTCCAGACCGTCGATCCGGTCCGTCATCCCCGACTCCATCGCCTGATGACCGCCTTCAAAGCCAGAACCGGCTGTCCGGTCATCATCAACACCAGTTTCAATATCCGCGGCGAGCCGATTGTCTGCACCCCTGAACACGCCTACCGGTGCTTTATGGCAACAAATATGGATGTGCTGGTGGTGGAAAATTGCCTGCTGTACAAAGACCAGCAGCCACACGTCAAGCAGCAGGACGTCAATCGTTATATTGCACAATTTAAGCTGGATTGATTTCGAGAGGCTGATTGCGATGTCATTAGTCCATATCAACTGGAATCCCACACGCAAAGATATCCGCATCTTCGGAATTGCTGCACTGGGGGTATCCGTACTGGCAGCGGCAATGCTGCATATTTTCAAAGGATTCGGCACCACTGTTACGACAGCGATTATTCTGACCGGCCTGATTATGTTCGCCTGCTGTATGCTGTCTTACAAAGCCGGCAGAATCCTCTTCATTGCCCTGACCTGCGTGACGTTTCCCATCGGGTGGGTGATGAATTTTGTGGTTCTGTTTATATTCTATTTTCTGCTGATTACCCCGCTGGGGCTGATCTTCCGTCTTATCGGACGGGATGTCCTGGGCAAACGATTTGACCCCGATGCCAAAAGCTACTGGCAGCCGCATCGCTGCCCCGAGTCTGCCGAACGGTATTTTCGCCAGTTTTAATTCAGGATTTCAATATGGCTGCAAAGACCTCGACCAGAGAATTCGAAAAACTTGCCCGCCAAAA
>JAWRKM010000063.1:0-30018 GCA_040306945.1 Anaerohalosphaeraceae bacterium | reverse complement strand
TTTATTTTGCCAAGTCTTTGATTTCCTCAGCGGTCAGGGCGCGGTTGTAGATCTGGACATTTTCGATCAGCCCGTTGAAGAAGTTCTGGAATGTGCCGTTGTTGTTGGCGACCCCGATATAGAGGGTATCGGTTAGCAGCGTATCGATGGCCTGGGTATTGAGTGCCGAAGTCGTCTGCAGCTGCCCATCGACATACAGCCGGATTTCATCGACAGTCGGCGAGCCGTCATCGGTCAGCACCGCGGCCACATGGTGCCACTGGTTGTCGCCGACACTGCTGGTGCCTTGAATATAGCCCCCCCAGACCCCAACAGCAAGCTGTCCGGCCGGCTGAACCCGGACCATCCATTTCTGTCCGGTTGCCGCCGTCCCCCAGGACAGGAGAATCTGATCCGCCCCGGTGGCGGTGGTCTTGACCCAGGCACTGCAGGTCCGGGATGCTTTGGCGGCAATCCCCGTAAAGCCGGTAACGGCCAGGTACTCCTCGGTTCCGTTAAAACGCAGCGTGGTTCCCGCCCGCCCCGACGTCCAGTTGGTCGTGTCCATATTGACCATCCGGGCATGGGCCTGACCGACCTGTTCGCGGACCACGGTACCTTGTCCGTCGTTGATCGGCCAGTGGGCGACTAAACCGACCCGAGCCAGCCAGGCAATCTCAGCATCGGTCAAGGCCCGGTCGTACAGACGCAGGTCCTCTATCAGCCCCTTGAACCAGGAGGTTCGCGAGCCGTTGGCGGTACGATAAGCCCCAATCTGAACATCATCCACCAACGCCGTATCGACTGCCAGCGACGCACTGGCAGTGGTATTGGTCTGAAGCTGGCCGTCCACATAGAGCCTGATGCCGGTGACATTGGGCGTGGCAGTGGGGGGCAGGACCGCTGCGATATGGTGCCAGCGGCCATCATTGATTGCGGTGGCGGTCTTGATATAGGCGCCCCAGATACCCACGGCCAGTTCGCCGGTATTCTGAAGCCGAACCATCCACTTCTGGCCGGTAGCGGCATTGCCCCAGGAGGCAATGACCTGCTCAGTGCCGGTGGCCGAGGTCCTGATCCAGGCCGCACAGGTGCGGGCCTGGGTGCCGCCGACACCTTTGAACCCGGTTGCCTCGGCGTAATCATCAACCCCATCCAGCAGCAGGGCGTTGCCCATCCGTCCGGGGGCGGTGCGGAGAATCTGGGAGTTGATCAGGGCCGCATCGTGCCCGCCGTAGCTGTCCCGCAGGGTCGTTGCCTCGGTATCATCCATCGTCCAGTGGGCCAGCAGACCGGGCTGGATATCCTGCTGCCAGCGGGCTGCAAAGAGATTCAGATCCGCCAGGTTGACAATGCTGTCGGTATTGAGGTTGGCGGGGCTGTCGGCCTGAGTATCCAGCCAGTGTTCGGCAAAGCCAAGCATGTCGGTATTGCCCCAGCCGCCGCTGTAGGTTTCGAGAACCGGGACCTGGATGACGGCCTGGTCGGTACGTCCCCAGGCGTCGGCGGCCTGCACCAGGATGCTGCTTGGGCCGCGGTCGCCGTTGGCCGGGGTGCCGCTCAGGACGCCGGCAGAGCTGACCTGCAGCCAGGCCGGGCCGGAGACTTTGGTATAGGTAAATGTGCCGGACACGGCCATATCAGCGGTGATGGATTGCTGATACGCCCGGCCTTCGGCGGCCGGGGACTTGGTGATCATCTCACCGCCAAACAGCGGCGCTGCCTTGGTCACATACGGCGTCAGAAAACGGCTCTGAATAACACTGCGGGTTGGACAATCCGGACCCTGCCAGGCTACTGCCAGGTTGTCCCCGCCGGACGCTTCCTTTTGCAGGGCACGGATGTAATAGCGCTGACCGGCAGTCAGGCTCCGGGCTGCAGATTTCTGTGTGGAATACTTGGTCCACTGGCGTGAATTGGTATACGCGGTAGAGTAGGCAATCCGTGAACTATAGGCGGGATTGTCTGAGGTGCTCAACCACAATTCACAGGCATCATCCGCGGCAATCCAGAAGGTGTACGAGCCGCTGGTTTGCGGTGTCAGATACCCTTCGATCCGGGTACCATAATTGTCCAGCCAGTCTGTTGCCGATTCAAAGGTGGTAACCGTATCATACTTGTCCGGGCTGTTGGGATATTTGGAGGCACTGGTCAGATTGGAAATGCTCGAACCACTGATATCGGTATAAACCTGTCGAGTCAGTGAACCTGTGGTTGTGAAATTCCATACGGGGCCTGAGATGGTTGTACCATTATCCAGGATGGAATCCACCCGCCAGTAATAAACCGTATGGGTATTTAATGTTCCGGGGTTAAGTTGATTGGATGAGCAATAACCCAGAAATTCAGGACTGGCCGGTGTTGCCGCGGCAAGGGCTGTCGCGTCCGTTCCCAGGTAGATTCCATACATGACTGCCGATGTGGTTCCCTGCCAGCTCAGCAGGGACTGTGTCGAAACCAGGGTGGCGTGGTCTTTGGGAGATGGGGCCATGGCCCAGGTGCCGTTGATCAAAGTTTGAATCTGCTGTTGGGTCAGTGCTGAGTTGAAAATCTGGACTTCGTCCATAACGCCCTGATACAACTGGTCGGCACTCCAGTTGCTTTTTCCGATGTAGGAATTGATTCGAGCGATTTTCTTGAATACGCCTGTTGTGCCGGATTGAATCAGAATGCCGTTTTTATAGAGCTTGGCATTGCCGGCAGAATCGAGGGTTGCGGCGAAATGCTGCCATTTGTTCAATTCGATGGCATTGACGGCCCGCACCGTACCGCCGCTGGAAGAACCGTTGTACGCTTCAAGTACCAGGTCATTGGTAGTTGAATAGCGTGCCAGCAGGATGTTGTCCGAAGCGGAACCGTTGCCGAAATCAATAAAGCGTGCCCAGGTCTTGACCGCAGTCGGATAGGCCCACAGGCATACCGTGAAGCCTGTGCCAGGTGTGGAAGTGCCGTTGGTGATCTGAACAAAATCATCGACGCCATCAAATGAAAGGGCTTGGCCGCGGACTCCGGCGACAGCATTTTTTTCGAAGGTCATTCCGCCGTTTAAGGTGCCGCTGCTGGCCATGGCGCTGGTGTCTGATGCGGTTGGACCTGCCAAATCATCAAACTTCCAGTATCCGAGAGTTCCAAATTGTTCCTGAAATGACAACCCCGGCATCGATTGAATCCGCAGATCGTTAAGACTGGTGGTATAAATGGCCAGTTCGTCCAATTGTCCCCGGAACGGCTGACCGAACATCACAGCATTGCTTTTGCCGATAGTCAAAAGTCCGGAAGAGGCTGGCGTGTAGGGGATTTCTGTGGCTTCGGCGACGGCTTGTCCGTTGATGAAAATAAGGGCTTTTCCGCTGGAGAATGTGCAGCCAATATGCCGCCACAGGCCCGGGACTGCTGCAGGCTGACCAGCGGCTAAATCCGTGGATGCCCCCTGAGAGCCGATGGTAAAGTGCAGTCGGGCTTCGCTGTCCAGCCAGATCCGCCAGCCGGATCCGCTCGAATCGGAAGGAAATTTATCCAGTAACACCATATCACCCGGGGTATCGCAACGCAGCCAGAATGTGGCGCTGATGGAAGCAGCTGAATCGGCAACATTCGCAACCTGCGCATAATCGTCAAGGCCATCGAACATCAGACAGCGATCAAGATTGGCCAGGCCGTTTTTCCAGGTGTCCGAAGACCATGCTGGATTGCCGAACAACGTCAGCGTTTTCCCGGCGCCGCTGCTGTCATTGCCATTGCCGTCGAATTTCCAGTACCCCACGGGGGCGCTGGCGCCGACGACCAAGCTCATTTGTCCGGATACTGCACTGATTTGCGTCAGGCTTAAACCCGATACCGTACCATTCCACCAGCGACTATCCGGCGAGGTGTAATCATCAAACTGGTCTTTATATCCGGCACGAAACGAGTCATTGCTGTCGCCGCTGTTATTGTTTTTTTCCAGATGGAATGCACCGTCGGCCTGTTCGAGAGAGACTTTGTAATGAGATGACGGAGTCATTTCCTGATTATCATTGCTGCCGGCTTCGTCGATGTGCCAAATGAGAAGTCCTTCGGCGGGCAGGACTTCGCTTCGACCGGTTTTCAGGCGGCTTTCAACCATGAAGAATTCTTTGGAATTGTTCGGATTGGTGTATTTCAAGCTGACATTGGCGTTGGCTGTCAACTGCCGCAGTGTCCCGGCCGGATCATTGGTGATGTCAATCACGGTTTCCCATCCGGTGGTGGAACGCAGATATCCGCAAGGAGGTACCGGTTTTTTGTCGTTGGGCCGTCCGCACATCACACAGAAATTACCGACGCCGCTGGATTCTCCGCCATAATCGTACAAATCAGGGTAGCCGCATACCATGTGTCCGTTCTCATGGCAAAACACATAAATGGATGGGCTGCTGCCGATATTGCTCATCTGATAGTCACCAAAGGAAACTCCCTCATCCGTGGTATATCCCGACCACCAGCCTTTATGGGGCCAAAGCCCTTTGCTCCAGCCGCAGGAAGGATTGCCGGCATAGAAAATATTTAATGCTCGAACCCGATTTCCATTAAGACTCAGAATGCGGAAATCAAAACCCTTGGCATCCAGATCCCGAACGGCTTCATTGATCAGTTCGCTGGTTTTACCCCAACTGCTGCAATCTCCTTCGTAGTAGGATTTCGGGTTTTTAGCTCTGTAATACGCAGTGACATAATTAGTATATTGGAGCTTGCCGTTGGACACATCGTAAAAATAATCATAAACCGAGCCTGCATTACTGAACCCGGTGTAGCCGGGCTGATTGCAGTACTTTTCAATTTCGGCCTGTGAAATCGTTGCTGGCTGATCGGAAAAATCAATCAGAATAGTTAGTCCGATAACCGAGCCGGTCACTGGGGCCGCTGAAATATCCCCGGCAGGGCTGATGGTCTGGAACGTCTCAATGGAGCTGTCAGCGGTCAGGGCAGCATATTTCCGCGGATCAATGTGCTTCATATTGTCCAGGGCTTTTTGTCTGGCGACCTCTTTGCGAAGACGTTTTCTTTTTTCAATAAAAGGTTTTTTGTTGTCCGAATTATCTTGTTTCCATTTGGTTCCTGCAGCCTGTCGTGCTGAAGGCTCAAATACGGGATGATATGGGTCTATATTAACTTTATCATCGTAAACCACACCCGTTGCCACAAACTCACTGTTATCCTCATTGGTCTGGGCATATTCAATCCAGCCGGTTTGAGGATTGCGAATCAGGGTGTAGCCATCCAGGGATTCGACATATTGGTAGTACTCATCTCCATAAACTCTTACCTGGACTGTACTTCCGTCGGGCTGCGAAAGCTCGTATATCTCTCCCCCATGTGGTGCACAAACAGCGGTCGATACCAAACAGACGGCGATTATGGCGCAATATGTTTTAATCCAATTCATGAATTCTCCGGTTTTTAGACCTTAGACCATAGACGCGTTCTATGTCTGATTTTATCTTATTCGATGCCAACCCCATTGAAGATTTTAACGTCAAACGCAACACCATTATTAATATAATACTCAATTAAGGTCTTTTTTTTAGGTCAAAAATTTTAATTTTTCCAGAACGACTACAACAAAAATCAGGATTTCTTTTGTCCACTATAAAAACTGAATCGGACATATCTGTTTTATATCAAATGGTGAGTGCTTTCTTGTCCATGAATCGGGTTCTTGTTTGCGTAAATATTGGTTTTTTCCGGACATTGTAGGATATTTACGGGTTGACACATGCGTCGGAGTGAGCTATATTTTGCAATCTTTACTATTGCATGAGAAGATATTCTGCGCCCCGGCGGTCGGGGTCTATACCAGAAACGCCATATAAAAATTAACAAATTTCAGATATAGGAGAAACAGAACATGGCAAAGGCGAAAGCTAAAGCTGCGGCCCCAAAAGCCTCCCCGGCCAAGGCCAAAAAGACAGTGTTCTTCTTCGGCAACGGCAAGGCCGAAGGGATGTCTGTCGCCAAAACGGAAAGCGAACGAAAGATGATTCTTGGCGGTAAGGGCGCTGGTTTGGCAGATATGACTGCTGCCGGCCTGCCGGTTCCTCCCGGATTTACCATTTCGATTCCCAACTGTGAAGAATTCTACCGGCTTGGCCGAAAGATTTCCGATGCCTTAAAGGCGGAAGTACGTGAAAACATGGCCAAAGTCGAAAAAGCCATGGGCAAGAAATTCGGCGATGTCAATGATCCGCTGCTGGTTTCGGTTCGTTCCGGCGCCGCTCGGTCGATGCCCGGGATGATGGAAACTATTCTGAACCTGGGTCTCAATGATCAGTCGGTTGAAGGCCTGGCAAAGAAGACCAATAATCCCCGCTTTGCGTACGATGCGTATCGTCGGTTTATCCAGATGTACAGCACCACGGCGATGGGATTATCCAAAGAGCCGATGGAAGAAATGCTGGCTCATGCCAAGCAGAAGGCCGGCGTCAAGACCGACCCTGAATTGAGTGCCGAGGCGCTCAAGGCATTGTGTGCCGAGTTCAAGAAATTCTACTCAGATAACATGAAAGGCCAGCCGTTCCCTCAGGATCCGTATGAACAGCTTTGGGGTGCCATTGCGGCTGTGTTCGGAAGCTGGGAAGCTGAAAAAGCCGTAACCTATCGCCGCGTCGAAAAAATCAGCGATCTCAAAGGCACTGCAGTGAATGTTCAGACCATGGTGTTCGGCAACATGGGAGATCACAGCGGTACTGGTGTGTGCTTTACCCGCGACCCCAACACCGGCGAAAATGTATTCTATGGGGACTGCCTAATCAATGCTCAGGGAGAAGACGTGGTGGCCGGCATCCGGACCCCGCTGAAACTCGCCGAACTTGCCAAGCTGCTGCCCAAGGCTTACAAACAACTTTGTCAGGTGCGAGTCCAGCTGGAAAAGCATTATAAGGATATGCAGGACCTCGAATTCACCGTGCAGGAAGAGAAGCTGTATATGCTTCAGTGCCGTACCGGCAAACGTACTGCGGCTGCCGTGTTCAAGATTGCTGCCGACATGGTCAAGGAAAAACTGCTGACCAAGGAAGAAGCGGTTGCACGCATTACGCCTGAAGACATTGAACGGTTGTTTTATCCGCAGCTGGATGCCAAGGCCGCAAAGACCGCGACCAAGATTGCTACCGGGATTAATGCCGTTCCTGGCGCTGCTGCTGGGAAGGTCGTGTTCACAGCCGCAGAAGCCGAAGAAATGGCCGAGCTGGGCGAAAAGCTGATTCTGGTCAGAAAAGAAACCAGCCCCGAAGATGTTGGCGGCATGCACGCTGCGGTTGGTATTCTGACTGCCACCGGCGGCAAGACCAGCCATGCGGCGGTGGTGGCTCGCGGCTGGGGCAAGTGCTGCGTCGTTGGCTGCGAAGCGCTGGATATCGATTATGCATCCAAATCCATGAAGGTTGGCGACAGGGTCATCAAGCAGGGCGACTTTATCACCATCGACGGCAACACCGGCGATGTCTATTTGGGCAAGCTGCCGCTGCAGCTGCCGGAGCAGCCCGCTGCCTATCAGACCATCATGAAATATGCCGATGAAATCCGAACTCTGAAGGTTCGTACCAATGCCGACACGCCGGCGGATGCTACCAATGCCATTAAGATGGGTGCCGAAGGCATCGGTCTGTGCAGAACCGAGCATATGTTCTTTGAAACCGAAGAACGCCGGCTTGCCATGCAGGAAATGATTGTGGCTGAATCCGTCGAAGCCCGCAAGGCTGCTCTGGCCAAACTGCTGCCGTTCCAGCAGAGCGACTTCGAAGGGATCTTCACCGCGATGAACAACAAACCCGTGACCATTCGTCTGATTGATCCGCCGCTGCATGAATTCACGCCCAAGGATGAAGAAGGCTTCCGCAAGCTGAGCAACGTAACGGGTATTCCTGTCGAGAAGATCAAGCATCGCTGCGAACAGCTTCACGAGTCTAACCCGATGCTCGGCCACCGGGGTTGCCGTCTGTGCATCACCTATCCGGAAATTCTGGAGATGCAGGTTACCGCAATCATCAAAGCGGCCATCAACTGCACCAAGAAGGGCATTAAGGTCCTGCCGGAAATTATGATTCCGCTGACGATTGATAAGAAAGAACTGGCCATTCAGGTTGCCCAGGCTCGAGCCCTGGCTGACAGCCTGCTCAAAGAAGCCAAAGTGAAGGTCAAATACATGATCGGCACGATGATCGAAATTCCGCGTGCTGCCCTGCTGGCCGATGAAATTGCCGAAGTGGCTGAATTCTTCTCCTGCGGTACCAATGACCTGACCCAGATGACCCTGGGCCTGTCCCGTGACGATGCCGGCCGTTTCCTGCCGATTTACGTTGCCAGCGAAAAGGACGGCGGCAAGGGTATCTTCAAGGCCGATCCGTTCCAGAGCCTCGATCAGGCTGGTGTTGGTATGCTGGTCAAGATGGCGATCGAAAAAGGCCGTTCTACACGTCCCGACCTCAAGGTCGGTATCTGCGGCGAACACGGTGGTGAAGCAGCCAGCGTGAAGTTCTGCCACAAAGTCGGCATGAACTATGTGTCCTGCTCGCCGTTTAGAGTGCCGATTGCCCGTCTTGCCGCTGCCCAGGCTGTGATTGCTGAAGGCTGCAGCTGCAAAGGCAAGTGCAAAACCAAAAAGAAATAAGCAATAACCCTTGCTTGTTCCAAATACAAAAGGCCTGTCGGTGACCCCGGCAGGCCTTTTTATTTTCGGCATATCGGGTATAATAGACCACCAACGGAGACCAGACGATGCAGGAAAAGATAAAACAAGGTCGTGATTTCCTGAAAGCGGAATTATGGGGCAGCGCCGATGCGATTGTTCCTGACCAGCAGCTTGGCAAGCCCTGTCCGCCGGTGGAAAAGCCATTTGACCCGCAGGCAAATCGAATACAACTTGATTTGCCAAAAGACTTTACGTCCAAAGCGGCGGTTGCCGAGGTCATTGGTCAGCGTCGAAGCCGCCGCAAATTCAGCACCACCCCGATGACACTCGGCGAAGTCGCCTATTTATGCTGGGCCGCACAGGGTGTCCAGAAAGTGTTTGGGAAGGGCGAAGCCTTATTCCGCACAGTTCCCTCGGCCGGCGCCCGCCATGCTCTGGAGCTGTATCTGGCCGTTGGCCATGTGGACGGATTAGCCGCGGGGCTCTATCGGTATTTAGGCGTTGAGCATGAACTCTTGTTAATCCGGCCGGATTCGAACATCATGGCTAGTGTCGCCGCGGCCTGCTGCGGGCAGACCTGGATGAGCCGGGCGGCGGTCAATTTCATCTTTACCGCGATCCCGTATCGGATGGAATGGCGATACAGCACCGCTGCGGGCAAGCTGATTGCTCTGGATGCCGGCCACGCCTGCCAGAATCTGTGCCTAGCCGCCGAATCCATCGATGTGGGAGCCTGTGCTGTTGCGGCCTATCTTCAGCAGCCGCTGGATGACCTGCTGGGCATCGACGGCCGGGAAGAATTTGCAATCTATCTGGCCTCTGTCGGAAAAAAATAATTGCATTAAAACAGAACATTGAAACTTGGCTATATCCAAACTTAGGAGAACTGATTATGTCAACGACCCATACCCCATGCAAAAACCACGACCAGCATCTATGCAAGCTGACCAGTGACGGCCTGCACAAGTCTGACCCAAAAAAATACCATCAGCTTGTACAGAACCCCGAATATGTCTGCAAAAGCTGCGGTCGGGTCGCGGCCAGCAAGGAAAGCCTCTGCACCCCGGTCAAACTCGGCACGTTTGAAGAGTGATACTCGTATAAACCGCTTTGAATCCGAGGTATTGTTTTAAAAAAAAAGCGGCAAAAAACCGCGTTCGGGTCTATATCCTTTATATGCCGGTTATTATTGAAGTGCACATGGAGTGAGAATGAACCTATGAATACGGATAAGGTGCTGTGTAGTGGGGACAAATGGATAGGGCCAGCTCTTTGCGGGGTGATTTGTATTGCTGCGGGGTCCCTGGCTGGCGACAGTACCAGAACCGAATGGAAATTTGACTTTGGTTCCGGCCCAACAGCCGCCGGTTATGTGCAGGTTGTTCCGACGAATAGCTATACGGCCCAGGCCGGCTATGGTTTTGAGGGCGATACGGTGGTCGTCTCCCCCGATTCGAGCGGCAAGGATGCTCTGACGAGCGATTACTGCACCGCCGATAAGCCGTTCCTGTTTTCGGTGGCTGTGCCGGAGGGCAATTACCGTGTTACGGTGACGCTGGGTGCCGAAGAGGCTGCATCCGAGGCCACCATCAAGGCCGAATCGCGTCGTCTGATGGTTGAAAAGGCCCAAACCAACCCCGGCGAATGGATCCGCCGGACATTTACAGTCAATGTTCGCAATAGTCAGATAGACGGTGGGGGACAGGTACGTATTAATGACCGAGAGAAGGGGGCTTTTCACTGGGACGACCGGTTGACGCTTGAATTCAATGGCAAGCGGCCCTGTGTCTGTGCTGTCGAAATAAAAAAAGTCGATGATGCGATTACGGTGTTTCTGGCCGGCGATTCGACTGTCACCGATCAGCCCCAAGAACCCTGGGCGTCATGGGGCCAGATGCTGACGCGGTTTTTCAAGCCCGAGGTCGCTATTGCCAATCATGCCGAGTCCGGCCGGCGGCTCAATTCGTTTATGAGCGAAAAGCGGCTCGATAAAATCCTCAGCCAGATGAAGAAGGGCGACTACCTGTTCATCCAGTTTGCCCATAATGATATGAAGCAGGGCACACCGGAGGAAGTCAAGTATCAGGATTCACTCAAGCATTTCATTAACGAAGCCCACAGCCGCGGCGCCCATCCGGTTCTGGTGACTTCCATGCACCGCCGCCGGTTCGATGAACAGGGCAAGGTCGTGGATACGCTGGCGGGTTTCCCCGAAGCCATGCGTCAGGTCGCTAAAGACCAGCATGTGCCGCTGATAGACCTCAATGCCATGAGCAAACTATTCTACGAGGCGATGGGGCCGGATGGCTCCGCCAAAGCCTTTCAGGATGGCACGCATCACAACAATTACGGCGCCTACGAACTGGCCAAATGCGTTGTCGAGGGCATCAAGACCAGTGTTCCCGATCTGGCCAAACATCTGGTCGATGATGTTGCCGCCTTCGATCCTGCCAGGCCTGATCCGATTGAATCATTGAATATCCCCGCCAGCCTTGCTTTCGATCTTGTGACGCCGGAAGGCAGCTAAGCCTCTGTCTGAATCGCGGCCTTGGCAAAGAACCGTGAGGCCTCGCCCTGATTTTATTGAAGGGAAATCACATAGCGGCCCGCTCCCTTAAGTCCCAGTGTGAATGTCAGCAAGTCTCCTTTCATCGTATAATCTATCTTGCCCAGGTCGTTCTGAGTGCCGGCCGCAAACGCCCGGACCTCGATTTTGTCTGTCGCAGCATTGGGAGCCAGTGCCTTGAGATTCACCCGGACATTGAAGGCCTTATCCCGCGGATAAGGAAATACGGTCAATGCATTTTTATCTTTCTGAATCTTGACCGAGCCATCCGTTGCCACAGCACCGAAATCGACCCATGTGCCCGCCGGATTCAGATGAGCTTTAAAGTCCACTTGTGCCGTTTCATCGCGTTTATACTCCGTGCTGCAATCGGTCACGATAACATTTTTGATCTTGCCGTCTTCGCGATGTAATTGCAGCCGTCCCAGCACAATCCGCGTTCCATCCGCCGTCGGTCCCGACAGCATCAGCCGTCCGCCTTGATTGAACAGCCCTATGGTCAGATCATACGTATCAGATCCATCCGCAGGTAATTTGACTTCATAAGGTCCGTCCAACACGGTTTCGCCGGCCTTCCATTGGCTGGTCGGCCGGGCCAGTCCGTGATCCTGCTGAAATTCGATATGTTCACCCTGCTGACTCTGCGCGTTGACAAAATGCACAAAGCAGGAATAATCTGCATCAACCGATTCCTCCACCTGCCACGCATACAGGACACGAATCCTGCCGTCACCCAGATACTCCATCTTTTCCAGCCGCGGCGTAATCGCTCTGGCCATTCGCAGATACGGCATATTAAATGATGTCCGCGCATCGATAAACACATACTCCGGGCACGACACATAATCGGCATACTTGCCATCCTGCAGGACCATGCACGCTTCAGTATCACGCCCAAGCGCCAGAAATCCCCACTGCGGCAGAACACGCCCCTCGACCGTCCACGGCGTCTGGTCCCAGTTGACCCACACCGTCAGTCCGCTGTCATACGTGATTCGCTGCCGTCCGCGCTGTCCCACTGCCAGTGCTACGGATGCCGAGACATACGTTCCGTCAATCTCATAGCTGATCTGGGTCGCTTTGGCCGTCCCGTACAATGCCTGCACCGCGTGCATAATGTGGTGCTCCTTGGCCACCCACTGTATATTAGCTGTCTGGGCGTTGCCGATAAACCCGGCATGTCCGTAGGCAATCTCCTGCGCGCGGTACTGATCCACTTGTTTGACGGACCCTGCGTTCCTGCCCCATTGCATCCCATAGGCCGCATCGAACCACCGCTCATAATATCCCATGCCGTGATTGACCATCTGGGGATGAATCTTGAGTAAATCAAAATCCAGGCATGGCTGATGCCCCTGCCCGCCGGCCACCTGGGCCTCGACGCCGTCGCATCGTCCTGCCCAGTAGAAATGATTGGCCCCCTCACCGAACAGCGGTCCTTCGTGCGTATCCCGCATATACTGGAATAATTCCGTATCATACTTGACCTTGGCCAGGGCCATCGCTGCCATCGGCTGTCCCGCCTCATGGTCCAGCTGATGCCACGGCGGCACACACGTATGCACATCCAGATACGCCGCGTTGGTTTTGAATCGCTTGTGAATCTCCGGCGTGTTCTGTTTGGCGAATTCCAAAGCCATATTGCACTTCAGGCCGAAGCTCTGCACCTTCGTCCCTTGATTATACCACGCCGGTGATGGTGTCCCATCGGCCCGAAGGACCCGCGCCGATTCCCGATACGATGGCGCATCGGGGTATAAGTCGATATAGTTCTCATGCAGCGACCATGTATAGCCGCAATCATGGGCTGCCTTGCCAAATTCAATCATCCCCTCATCGCCGCCGAAGTCCGGATTAGCCGGCAGATGGTCGGGCAGCTTGACATCGTATCCGTACCGCTGCCAGACATGCGAGATTATCGCCAGATGATCCACGCCGTTGTCTTTGAGTGTTCGCAACAATTCCGCATCACCCTGATATGTCCCCTTGTGATGTCCCCAGATATCCAGCATCACCAGCGGCCCAAGCTGCTGCAGATACGGTGACGGCGGATGCGGAATATTCGGCAGCACCTCGCCCACATCCGGCGACACGGCCACATACCCGCTTTCGACCAGCGTATTATAAGTACCGTCGGTCTTCGGCTCGTAACGGGCCTCGCCTTCCGGACAGGCCGATGCATGAGACACCGTCCAGTCCAGATACCGACAGACATATACCTGATTGGCTGGCAAATACGTCACCATTCCCTCCGTCGGATTGGCCGAAAGATACGGAATTCCAAACAGTTTTCGCAGCGGCGCCCCACAGACCCGCCCCAGCGAAAACCCCGCCAGCACCGGCCGGTCGCATTTCGCCTCAACCGTCAGTGCCTTGCCGATAATGCCAAACTGCCATTGCACTTGAAATGAGACGTCCTCTATCGCGTAATTCCAGACCATCTCCAGCGTCCGTCCGCCGTCGGTTAGTTTTAGGCTCTCGGCCTTGCCGCCGCTGGCCGGGAGCACTTTCTTACCCGCAATCACATTCACCCCGCCCGACCCCGCCGGCTGAAAAGGCGGATCGTCGTCCATCTGCACGGTAAAATCATCGAGCGTTCCCGTCTGCGGCACAAAGTGATACACAATCCTGGCATCCTTGCCTTCATAGATAAAATCATATCCCGCCGCCGTCTTGCGGATGGCATTGGTCGCGGGTAGCAGGTTCGACGGTGTCACACCCTGTCCCGGCCGGTTGGCCAGTGCCAGAAGGCTTGCCCCCTCCGTCGCCCGGTAGGCCTGCGTGGCCGTCAGCCGCTTGACCGTATCCGACCGGGCCTCCCCAGCCGCTCCGACCGTAATGCTCGCATCGCCAAAGTAGGAAAAATCAAAGGATGGATTGTTTTTCGGCCCCGGCTCCACGTGCAGCCGCACCGTGATGTCTTTGCCCGCATATTCGGACAGGTCAAAGCGGAAATCCTCCCACCTGCCCTCGGCATGATGCTTTCGCATCAGCTCTTTTTCGCCCGCCCCGGCCAACAAGGTGCAACTGAACGTCACGCCATCGCTTTTCTCTGGCGTAGCAATATCCGGTCGCATCGCAATCCCGAACGACAGTGTTACCGGCCTTGTCTCCGGCAACCGTAGCCGGTAATCGATCCAGGTCTTTCCCGCCGGCACCCGCCACGGCGAATGCAGCAGGATACCCTCCCGCCCCAGCACACGTTCCCCCGGCCGATACATAATCCCGCTGACCTCATCGGTCCCCACCCACGACGCAGGCATCCCGACCGCCTCTTTACCGTAGGATTGATAGCTAATCTGATAGGTCCCCACGTCCGCCAGTGAAGTGAGGCCCGCAGGCAGCACCACCGGCTCGCTTGCTCCCAAAACCCCCGCCGTGCAGCATGCTATCCACCCCCAAAACACCCATCCTGCTGTCATCTGGTTCATCGTCATATCTCCGTATGGATTTGGCTATTGCGGCCAAACCCTCATCATTTGACGCAAACAATGGATACAACGTTACTTAAATTTATGTTGTGTCATTGCATCGCAGGGGGCCAGCCCCTGTCGCTGGGAAATTTACCATGCAAGGATAGGGCCGATAATCCAGTCGTTATGGCAAAGCAAAGAATGTTTTGCTGTTCGTGGTTAGGTGATTGGCGAAGGTATCAAGGTCCAGATGATGCAGTCCGGCCAGGCATTTAGCGGTGTGGATAATGAGAGCAGGTTCGTTAGGCTGAATCCGCCGGACGGGTTCGGGGGAGATATAGGGGCAGTCCGATTCGAGCATCAGCCGGTCCAGCGGAATGGTTTTAGCCACTTCGCGGAGAGCGTCGGATTTTTTAAACGTCACCGTGCCGGTAAAAGAAATGTAATAACCACGGTCGAGCACAAATTTGGTCTGCACAAAATCACCACCGTAGCAGTGGATGACAATATTGGGAATTTTATCACGATATTCGGCCAGAATCGCCATCGAATCGTCAAAGGCCTGCCGCGTGTGGATTATAACGGGCTTGTGATAACGTGCCGCGATGTCCAGATGTGCCCGAAAGACACGCTCCTGATTAGCAGGCACGACATTGTCATAGTGATAATCCAGCCCTGTCTCCCCGACGGCGACAACTTTTTCAGCCTGTACGGCCTGTTCGAGAAAAGCAATATCGTCGTCGGTGACTTCATTAGCATGGTGGGGATGAAAGCCCACCGCGGCAAACATGTTGTCAAACCGCTGCGCCAGTTGAACAGCTCGCTGAGTGTGCATGCGGTCGGTACCAATGGTAATCCATCCGGTAACGCCGGCTTTGCGGCTGCGGGACAGGACATCATCGATCTGGTTTTCCAGTTCGGGGTAAGTCAGATGGGCATGGGTATCAATCAGGTTCATAATCGAATCAAAAATCAAACAGAATCAAAATCAAAACATTGCCTTGGTCGGCTTGGAGAATATAACTTGTGATAATACAGGAAGTTACGGTACAAACGCATTCCGGTAATGTCGGATTTGGGGGCTTCCGGTTCTGCCCAGGACCACCGTAACAACGTCGAACCGCAAAGGCCTGTCTGAAAGATGGTATTGTCTCAGAAAGCACTTTGCGGTTCGATAGAGCAATGTCTTTTTGTGTGTCGTGATTGCCCGAACAGCGGGAGTAAAATCTTCATCGCGTCGGCTTTTGACCTCGACAAAGACAATCGCCCGGCCGTCGGCCATCACTAGGTCCAGTTCGCCTTGTTCGGCACGCCAGTTACGGGCCAGGGTCTTATAGCCCAGCTTGACCAGAAACCGGCAGGCCCGGGTTTCACCCCATTGGCCCAGCTTTGCCGGATTCCGCAGCAGACGCGCCCTTGCGAACGGCCACAGCCACACGGCATCCCCCGTTTATTTGCCGGAGGTATGTTCGCTGTGCCGCTGGGACAGCTTGACGCCCTTGCCGGTACGCTTGCGGAGGTAATACAGTTTTGCCCGACGGGCTTTGCCGCTGCGGATCGGGACGACTTTTTCGATATTGGGCGAGTTCATCGGGAAGATACGCTCGACACCCTGTTCACCGACCATGCGGCGGACGGTAAACATTTCATTCATCTTGCTGCCTTTTCGGGCGATGACGGTACCGCTGAAAATCTGGATGCGAGTTTTGTCGCCTTCCTGAATCTTGCAGTGGACTTCGACGGTGTCGCCGATTTCAAAATACGGCTTTTCCGCCTTGAGGCTCTTGGCTTCCACAGCCTGTATCAATTTGTCTTTCACGGATATACTCCTGTATCTTATTCGTTAGTATTGGTTTTCGTTGAGTTGCTCTGCTGCTGTTGCAGATATTTTGCCCACAGATCCGGCCGCTGTTTCTGCGTTCGTTCGATCCGCTGCTGCAATCGCCATTCGGCGATTTTGGCATGGTTTCCCCCCAGCAGAATAGGCGGAACGGTCATTCCGCGGAAATTTTCCGGCCGGGTATAATGGGGATACTCGAGCAGGCCGTCGGTAAAGGATTCGTCATGGGCAGACTGATTGTCGCCCAAAGCGCCCGGCAGGAGCCGAACAACGGCATCAATGACGACCATAGCCGACAATTCACCTCCGCTGAGGACGTAATCGCCGATGGAAATCGCTTCGGCATCGAGGCCGGTGCGAATTCGCTCGTCGAATCCTTCATAGCGGCCGGCGATGAGAATCAGCCGTTTTTGAGCGGCCAGTTCTGTTGCCATCTGCTGATTGAAGGGTTTTCCCTGCGGACACATCAGCAGGACTTTTCCCGGTTCCGGGTCCAGGCTGCGGACGTGGTCGAGGCAGTCGAAGACGGGCTGGCACATCATGACCATACCCGGGCCGCCGCCATAAGGGCTGTCGTCCACCTTGCGGTAGTTGTCGAGAGCAAAATCTCTGATATTTGAAAGAGCAATCTGAACGATATTCTGCTGCTGGGCCCGTTTGAGTATCGAGAAGCTCAGGGGCGATTCGAACATCTCGGGAAACAGCGTCAGGATATCGATACGCATTCGTTAAAGAACCTTATTCGCTTTCTTTCTTTTCGGCCTTGAAGTAGCCAGCGGCGATTTTTTCGGCCTTGGTATAAGGCTGTTTGGCCTTACGGGCGATCTCGCGGGCTTTCTTGCGGCGAGCCTGCAAATCTTCGTACCAGGCGCACTTGACACCCTGCTTGACGATGATTTCAGCGACGGTTTCAGTGGGGATGGCCCCCTGTTCGAGCCAGAATTTGATCCGCTCGAGATTCAGAACCAGCTGTTTGGAGCTGTCCTTTTCGATCGGATCATAGTGGCCCAGCTTTTCGAGGATTCGTCCGTCTCTGGGCGTCCGGCTTTCCACCGCATTGATGCGGAAGAACGGCCGATGACGGCGACCCATCCGGGTCATTCTGAGTTTTACTGCCATGTGTGTTACCTTTCTTACTCATATAGTTAATCATTGCGCCTGACACGGTGTCGGGCACAAGCACGTTACAATGTTGAAAATGAAAAAGGTAGAACAGGAACCCATTTTGTCATTCCCGCGAAAGCGGCAAGCCAGTCTCAAAAGACCCGGATAGACAGGTTTTCCTGATTTACTTTTTCCTTAATTCCAACGCAAAGCCGTTAAAGAATAATGCTGCCAGGGCCGCATCCGTTCCGGCATCCGCAGCCAGTTTCTGAATCTGCGAGTCGCTCAGGCGATCGGCGGCGGCTTTTTCCTGGGGCGTCATCACCGCGACCAGCCGGCACAACTGTTCATATTCCTCCCGACTGGGTGCCTGCAGTACCGCCAGTTCACTGGACCCGCGGCTGTCTTGAAACTGCTTTCGCAACTGTTTCGCGAACGGCTCATCCACAAAACGTCCCACGCCAGCCAGATATTGTTCGATTGTCAGCGGCATAGCCCGCCCGTCTTATCGTCGTTTTCTTGGTGAGCGATGTCTGGGCTGCGGGCCTTTAATCTTGACTCCGCCGGACATGGCGCTGAAAATGTCCACCTTGCCGGACAACAGACTCTTGAAGGCTCCCAAACCACCGCCCGAGAGGGCTTTCATCATATCCCGACTGCGTTTAAATGTTTTTATCAGGCCGGCAACTTCCTGAACATCGCGACCGCATCCGCGGGCGATACGTCGCCGGCGGGAGGAGTCGATAATATCTGGATTTTGCCGTTCCTGTGGAGTCATCGAATGGACAATCCCCTCGATTTTATTGATTTCACTGTCGTCGATATCCAACTGCCCCAGGCCGCCCATGCCGGGCATGAGCTTTAGCAGGCTGGACATCCCGCCCATCTTGCGAACGGCCTGCATTTGTTTGAGGAAATCATCGAAGCCGAAAGTGCCCTTGGCCATTTTGGTCTGCATCTTCTGGGCTTCGGCGGCGTCGAACTGCTCCTGAGCCTTTTCCACCAGCGAGACGACATCACCCATGCCGAGAATCCGGCTGGCCATGCGGTCGGGGTGGAATTCCTCAAGCTTTTCCATTTTCTCGCCGACGCCGATGAATTTGATCGGCTTGCCGGTGACGGCCTTGACTGACAACGCTGCACCACCGCGGGCATCACCATCGAGTTTGGTCAGGATGACACCATCCAGTTCAAGGGCTTCATTAAAGGCCTTGGCAGAGTTGACAGCGTCCTGGCCGGTCATCGCATCGCATACCAGATAAATCTGGTGCGGGTTGACTGCTGCAGCGACATCTTTGATTTGCCCCATCATCTCCGGGTCGATATGCAGCCGGCCTGCGGTATCGAGGATGACGACATCGCAACCTTTGGTTTTGGCGTGTTGAATGCCGTTTCTGGCTACGCGGACAGCGTCCTTGGTATCGCGTTCGGTATACACTTCTACGCCAAGCTGCTCGCCGAGCGTGCAGAGCTGATCGATGGCAGCCGGACGCTGAAGATCATCGGCAACCAACAAGGGCTTTTTGCCTTTGGCTACCAGATATTTGGCCAGTTTGCCGCTGGTAGTGGTTTTGCCGCAGCCCTGAAGACCGGCCATCAGGATCACTGTTGGTCCCGGTGTAACAAAGTAAATGCGTGTGTCCACGGGACCCATCAGCTTAACCAGTTCGTCATAGACGATTTTGATCATTACCTGGTCCGGCCGGAGACTTTTGATCACCTCAGCCCCTAAAGCGGCTTCCTGGACATCTTTGCAGAACTGTTTGACAATGTGATAATTGACATCGGCTTCCAGCAGTGCCTTGCGGACTTCCCGCATCGCATCGGCGACATTGGACTCCGTAATGCGTCCGCGTCCCGATAGGGATCGGAATACCGAACTGAATTTTTGTGTTAAAGCGTCAAACATTTCCAATCACATACATCGTTTCAAGTCTTATCTCCCGCCTCCAGAGGCGGCATCTGCGCAGGGATTACCCGACAGAAACGTCGAATTGTAGTCAATCGGAAGGCTTTTTTCAAGATGAAAATCCAGAAACCGCGGAATTATCCAGATAAAAGATAATTATGGTCTATATAGTCAGGTGTGTAGCTATGGTATGGCTGTTTTGAGGAAAAGAAGATATGGAGGCCTAATACTGGTAAATTAAGGTCTTTTTTTAACACTCCGGCGGACCCCGACCGTCACAAAGGACGGCTATCAGAATCAATTGTCTATTTGGTTTCGTAATCATAGTTATCCCCAACTGATTAAGCTGGATTATAGCAAAATACGAATTAAATATTAAGTAGATTTTAAGATTTTTTATGAAACGCTTCGGAATCATTAATAATAAAGCTCTCAGGCCTGATGTTATTGGACATGGCTTAAAAATTTTTCATCTGAGTTTATGGCATTTTGTATGGCTGCGGCCAGTTTTTCCGGTTCATCGGTGCCGATACGGGCTTTTTTGCCGTTTTTGAAGGTCAATTCCACCGAATCAAAGCCTGCAATATTGTACAGCCAGCCGTTGCCGACCCAGTGTATCCCCCAGCCCATCATCCACGCGTTACGGACAGCTGTAGCGGACTGGATCTGGTTGAGGGAGAATTTTTTCCGCCACATCCCGAAACCAAACCGTATGCGAATCCATTCTTTGTCGATTGTGATGGTGAGTCGGCTCAGGAACAATCCGGCCCAGATTGTCGTCGGCATAGCAATCAGAAACCCCGGAGCCAGACTCCCCAGAACGCTCCAGGTCCAGATGGGCTTATCCCCCGCAGTTGCCTTGATGACTGTTGCAGCGAAGATAAATGCACTGAGGGTAATTGCTGGAATTCCCCAATAGAAAAAGGGATTGCCTTTTTGTGTATGTTTGTATAACTCCATGACAGGGATCCTATTGGTGTACCTCTTTTACAAGCAGCCATAAAGCGGCCTTCGATAGGGCCTCCGCAACCAGCAGGCAGATGATGAAGGACGCGATGGCTTTGGACCCTTTGAGATTACAGGACACCGCATACGCCCGATACATCAGGACAATCATCCAGATGATGGTGATCAGAATAAGAATCATCGTCAGGGCAAAGACGATCACATCCAGCGGTTCCAGGGCCAGAACCGGGGGCTGATTGGGATTTTGCACGATTGTCATCAATTTTTCCGTGACTCGCTGATTGGCCGGCAGGATTCCCGCCGCTGCAGCCGGCAGCATAGGCCAGCGGGCCAGCGCCTGCGTTCCCAAAACATCGATTATCCGAAATGCCGTTCCACGCACGATCAGGCCAGCAATGCATAAAACAATTGCCAGACTCAGCCAGTTGATGAATCCTTCAGCAATAAACAACCACAGCGGTGCCTTTGCCCCTATGTGCATATCCAGCACGCCATCGAAATGGACATTGCCCACCGACCCCAGCAGAGCGGCTGCTATAAAAAGAATAATACCCAGCATCAGTGCCTGCCAGCCGGCGATGTAGGTAAATGGATTAAGCAGCCATACGGCCAGACGATTTGTTCTTCCAGACAAGGCTTTAGTATTCATGAATTCGGCTCCTTTGTTTCCGGCATCATGACTTGTTCGAGCTGTTTGATTTTACTAATGATGTCGTCGAGGCGGTTGCGGACGGTGGGGTAGCTAAGCTTCATCAGGGCGGCCATTTCCTTCAGCGAGCCGCTGCATTTGAGGAAATCCAGTATGAACCGTTGTTCCTCCGGTTCCAGCTGCAACAGCAGGGGCAGTTCATAGAGACCCTCCACCTGCGTCTGGCACTTCCCGCAGGTCAGCTTGTTGACATTCAACTGTTCCCGACAGGCCGGGCATTGAATAGGCAATCGACTCATCGCCATCGTTCCAATCCTATATATTGAGGCATACAGACGAAATAATAAAATACATAAAGAACTATCGTTAAAATATATCAAAATCAATAAATAAAGTCAATATTGTTATTAATATTATTAAATGACACTTTAATAATGTTAACATATAATTAAGAAAAAGTGCTTCTATTTTCTTAATTCTTTATTAATAAAGGAATTATGTTTTGAGCTTTTCGCCGGTTGGTTTTTGGGCTATAATTTGCGTCGAATTGATATATTGATATGGAGAGCCCATGGCGCATTTATTTATCAAAGACATAAAACCCGGCACGAACATCAATGATATTTACCTGGTTACCCAGCCGGTCCTTCGCCCTACGACCAAGGGCGATTTATACATTGCGATGTATCTGTCCGACAAAACCGGCAAGGTCAACTGCCGGATGTGGCAGGCAACCGAATCCCTCTATCAGCAGATTCCCTCTGAGGGTTTTGTCCAGATTCGCGGCAAAAGCGAACTCTATCAAAATGCCCTCCAGATTGTAGTCAATGATATATTGGTGGTTGGCCAGGACAAGGTCAATCTGGCTGATTACATGGCCCGGACGGAAAAAGATGTGCCGACGATGTACAATCGCCTCAAGGAAATTCTTGGCAAGATTACCCATCCGCAAATCAAGGCTATCGTCGAGGCTTTTTTATATGATAAGGATCTGATGATTTTGTTCTGCAATGCCCCTGCGGCGATGCAGATGCATCACAATTTCCTCGGCGGCCTGTTGGAACACACTCTTAATATGCTGGAAGTGGGTGAGGCAATTTATCCGTTGTATCCAAAAATTCAGAAAGACCTCGTCCGTGCAGCGATTTTCCTGCACGATATCGCCAAAACAAAGGAATTATCTTACAAAGCAGCCATCTCCTACACGGATACAGGCCAACTTCTGGGCCATATTATCCTCGGCACCCAGATGGTGACACAGGTTGCTGATAAACTGGCCGCCGCAGGCAAGCCGGTCAATGGCCCCATTCTGGATAACCTGCTGCATATTATGGTTAGCCATCATGGATCCTATGAATTCGGCTCGCCCAAACTGCCGGCCACGCCCGAGGCATTTATGGTCAATTATATCGATAATCTCGATGCCAAAATGAACCAGACTGCCTCCCTGATTGAAAACGACAACTCCGAAGGCAATTGGACCGGCTATCAAAAATCGCTGGAAACCAAGCTTTACCGGATGCGGGTGCTGGAGCAGTAATAGACATATTTAGTCGTTTATTGTGTGTGTATTTTTTCAAAAATTCAGTTTTTGGTTGAAAATTGTCAGGTTATCGCTATAATTTCCCCTCTGTTTTTAATGGATTCGGGATATTTTGAGTAGTTTATCGACTCGACTTGTTTAGTGTCAGGAGAATTAACCGTGGAAAATCATAGCAAAAGTCTTCGTAAACGAGCCCGCAGACAGGGTTTTCTGGTTCGCCAGAGCACCAAAAAGGGCCGCGCGATTCATTCCCGCAAACGTCGGGCCGGCCGCAGGGTCAATATTCGCAAGAGCTTTTCGTAACGCATTGAAATAAGCTGCCCATCGCTGCGGCTACCAGGTGTAACCGCAGTGGTGGCAGTAGTATGTCTTGTTCGTGGGGGCCTGTTCTGCCTGGCGCAGAACGATTTTTTTGGTCTGAATCATCATTGCCAGCTCGTCATTCATCTCGACGGGGCTGTATACAATCCATGCCACATTACTTGAGCCGCAAATTGGGCATCGCGGCGGCTGGCCTTCAGGCAGTCTGGTTGCCATAGGTACAACTCAGGCTTTCCCATAGCGGTTAAACCATGCCCGCTGATCAAACGGTTTTTTGGCCGGGGACTGATACTCTTCGGCGGGAATTCCAATCGGCAGAAGGATGCGGATATACTTGGTCGCGGGCAGCCCCAGCATTTGTCCGATGGTCTGGGCCCGTCCTTCCAGCCGAAGCCAGCCATCAATCCAGACGCTCGCATAGCCCAGCGCTGTAATCGCCAGCAGCATATTTTCAACCGCCGCGGCACAATCTTCGACCTGAAAGGCAAACCCTTCATAGACTGCTTCGGGATTTTTGTCCAGTACGCAGGCGATAAAGGCCTGTGCCTGCTGCATGGCCTTGTTGGCTGGGTGCAGTTTGGCGATCTGCCGAACCAGCGTCGGCTCATCGACAATCACAAATTCGGTTGTCTGGGCATTTTTGCCGGAGGGGGCGTCCAGTCCGGCCTGAACGATTTTACACAGGTCTTCCCGTGCGACCGGAACATCCTTGAATGCGGCACGATAGCAATGCCGTTTCTTGACTACATCGAAAAAGTTCATCGTCATCTCTCCATAAAAACCGCAGACATTATACGACAGAACGTCGCTGGATTTCCAGTCTGAAAAACAACAAAAAAACCGTCTTGGCAAATGGGAGAAAACAAAAGCTGTATTATGAATGCAGCCCTGCACCTTGGTGCAGGGCTGCGTGAAGGTATTACAATAAGATGTTATTGGTTTTTGGCTCAGTCGGCCTTTGATGCGGTGTTTTTACGGCGGATGCGAGCGCCGACCAGGTTGAGTTTTTCTTCGATTTTCTCATAGCCGCGATCGATGTGATAGACGCGGTTGATGATGGTGGTGCCATAGGCAGCCATCCCTGCCAGCACCAGTGCTGCTGAGGCACGCAGGTCGGAGGCCATTACGGGAGCGGCAATCAGGCGGTCCACACCGGGGATAAAAACGCTGGGTCCTTCCTTGCGGAGATTGGCTCCCATACGATTGAGTTCTGCCACATGCAGGAAGCGGTCAGGGTAGATTTTTTCCGTGACGACGCTATTGCCGCGGGCCAGGGCCAGCATCGCCATGAACTGGGCCTGCAGGTCGGTGGGGAAGCCGGGATACGGCTGGGTCGTGATGTCTGCTGGAAGAATCGGACCTTCGCGGCTGACGACACAGCCATCGACGGCGGGTTCGATATCCACACCCATATTGTTCAACCGATCCGCCACAGCGACCATATCATTGATATTGCAGTTGCGGATATGGAGATTGCCGCCGGTGATGCCGGCTGCGACCATAAAGGTGCCGGCTTCAATGCGGTCGCCGATGACTTTGTAACGAATGGGTCGGAGTTCTTTAACGCCTTCGATCGTCAGACGCGGCGAGCCGATACCGGTGATTTTAGCCCCCATCTGGTTGAGAAAGTTCGCCAAATCGCTGACTTCCGGTTCGCAGGCCGCCGACTCAATGACGGTGGTGCCCTTGGCTAAACAGGCCGCCATCATGACATTATCGGTGCCCAGCACGGTCGAGCCGAACGGCCCGCCTAGAAAGATTTGTTTGCCGCGGAGGCCGCCGGGCGGGGCAGACGCGACGATATAACCGTTTTCAAGGTGAATCTGGGCCCCCAGTTCCTTGAGGCCTCGCAGATGGATATCCACTGGCCTGTCGCCGATGGCGCAGCCGCCGGGCATGGAGACTTTCACCTGGCCACATCGGGTCAGCAGGGGCCCGAGAATACAGATGCTGGCACGCATCTTGCGGACAAGGTCGTATTCGCCGACTGGCCGCTCGATGGTAGTCGCATCGATAATCAGGCCGCCTTTTTCGTCTCGGCTGGTGGGAACGCCGAGGCTGTGCATGATGGTTTGAAAGCTGGCGATGTCGGCCAGATTGGGGGCATTTTCAATGACCGTCTTGCCTGCAGCCAGAAGCGCCCCGGCCATAATCGGCAGCGTGGCATTCTTGGACCCGGCCACGTCAATCGTGCCGGACAGCCGAACCGGCCCGTCAATTTCAAAGATATCCATATCCTGTTTTTCCTTATTGTATAGTTAGGTCCCGTCTGTATAAAAAGGTATCGGCATTTTTTTCAGATTGCCGCAGGTCTCAGGCCAGTCCCAGCACATGCTGCATCGTGTACAGGCCGGGTTTCTGGTTCAGTATCCAGCTGGCTGCCCGCAGTGCACCGCCGACAAAGGTATCCCGACTGTGGGCGTTATGTGAGATGGTAATTGTTTCACCAATCGTGCTGTAGATGACCGAATGCTGACCAACGATGTCGCCTGCGCGGATGGCGTGCATGCCGATGGTGTCGCCCTGACGCAGGGCCTCTTTGCCTTCACGGCCGTGGACTAAGCAGCCGGGGAAGTCCCGGCCGGTGGCCTGGCAGATGCTTTTGGCCAGCGACAGGGCCGAGCCGCTTGGGGCATCTTTCTTAAACCGGTGATGGGCTTCGGTAATTTCGATATCGTAATTGGCCCCAAGCATCTCCGCGACCTTGCCGACAATACTGAACAGCAGGTTCATTCCAAGGCTCATATTCGTTGCCTGCACAATAGCAATCGTCTGGGCGGCCTTTTTGAGCAGGTCCATGTGGGTATTATCCAGGCCTGTCGTACCCATAATTAAGGCGGTACCGGATTTCTCTGCCCAGCTTATGGTTTCTGGGGCTGCCTGGGGCAGGGAAAAGTCGATCACGACGGAAGCTTTTTGTGGAAAAGATTTATCCAGATTAACACCAATCGGCGACACGCCAGCCAGAACGCCGGCATCTTTGCCTAATTCCGGATGTGCCGGGTGGTCAACCGCACCGACGATCTGAAAGACCTGCTCTTCAACTGCCAATGCTAATATGCGACGGCCCATGCGTCCGCCTGCTCCGTGGATTACCAACGTGGGTTTCATTGATTGTCTCCAATTTGAGTTTAAGTCTATTCCGTGACGATAAGTATAAGTAGTTCGGAGGCTTCTGACAAGGCTGAACCTGCATTTGCTCTTGACAGTAACAAAAGAAACATAATAATCGTCTTTATAATTAAACGAATAGAGAACTGGAGATTGAAGATGTTGAAAAATTGCGTAATGTATGTACTGGTTTTGAATCTTGTCTTATCTTCTTTATTGGTAAGTGGTTGCGAAAAGAAATGGCAGTCTGGAACGCTGATTGGTGCCGGTGCGGGTGCGGCGATCGGCCAGGTTGCCGGCGGCAACACCGAAGCGACCCTCATTGGCGCGGGTGTGGGGGCATTGGCCGGCGGCTTGATTGGCGGGGCGATGGATAGCTCTGATGCGAAAAAGGCTGAGGAAGCCAAGAAGGCTCCTGCTGCATCAGCGGCTTCTGATCAGAATACCGTGACCATCTGGCTGACCAATCCCAATGGTTCACAGACGCCCGTGCGGCTGACCCGCAATGCGGACGGCTCTTATACCGGCCCCAAAGGCGAGCGCTACCAGACAATGCCGACCGAGGAACAGCTCAAGCCGGTGTACGGCATTTAGGTTTGCAAAGCGATTTGACGGACAATCAAGGCAGGCTGTGACCTGCCTTTTTTTGTGCCATGCAATTGAAATTCTATTTCGGCGCGGCTATGTAGAATGGTCTTAACTACGTGCTTTGGATCGCGGCATAATTATACCCGTTGGGTATATTGCGCTGAAGATTTTCAATGTGCCGGCGGGGAAGGCGTACTTGTCCAAATCCTTCGGGCTGACCCACTTGACGGCATCACAGGTGATGGCCCGAGCTTTTCCGCCGATAGGCTCGCAAGCATAGGTATGCAGTGTCACAGAAAAATGCGAATAGGCATGTTTGACCACGCAGAGTTTTTTGCCTGCCTTGACCGTCAGACCGGTTTCTTCGAGGACTTCCCGTTCCGCGGCGGCGGTGAAGGTTTCGCCTTGTTTTTTCTTGCCGCCGGGTAATTCCCACAGCCCGCCGAGAAAGCCTTCGGGCCTGCGCTTATCAATCAGGATTTTCCCTGCATGATTGGTAATCAGGGCGACGACGACCGTATAATGCGGTGTCTTTTTTTCCTTCTTTCGCACCGGCAGGACATCCTGCAGATTCTGCTTTAGGGCCTGGCAGAATTCCCGTACCGGGCAGATCAGGCACTGCGGATTTTTCGGCGTGCAGATTTCCGACCCAAGCTCCATCAGGGCCTGATTCCAGTCGCCGCAGCGGTCTTTGGGCAGAAGCTCTTCGGCGATCTGCCATAAGCGGTCGCGGGTCTTTACGTCCGCAGGGTCATCCTGAATCGCATACAGCCGGCACAGGACGCGAATGACATTGCCGTCCAGCACGGCCTTTCGCAGGCCAAAGGCAATACTGCCAATCGCCCCCGCGGTATATCGGCCGATGCCGGGCAGGGCGAGGATGGCTTCAAACTCCTGCGGGAACTGGCCGTTGTATTGTTCGACAATTACCTGGGCTGCTTTGTGTAGCGATTTGGCACGGGTGTAGTAGCCCAGTCCCTGCCAGAGTTTCAAAACAGTGTCCAGCTTTGCCCCCGCCAGCGCCTGCACCGTCGGCAGCTTTTTGAGAAATCGTTCATAATAGGGAATGACTGTCTTGACCTGAGTTTGCTGAAGCATGATTTCGCTCAGCCAGATGCAATACGGGTCCTTCGTCCGACGAAACGGCAAATCCCGTGCAGCGTTATCAAACCATTGCAGCAGGCTTTTGTGAAACTGGATGTTAGAGGGTTTGGTCATGTGTCACTGGTTTGATATTGCAGAGAAAGGCTTCTAATGTTTTCTTTTGAACTCCCGTCAAATGTTTGACTGCCAGAGGATAATTTGCCAGAAATCCATGTGAAGCAGCAATGGCCCGCATCGAACAGTTTTTTTCGTGATCCAGCTTTTCATGACGACAAAGTAGATACAAAACAATAGATATATATGTCGTATTTATATACGCCATTTGACGTATAAGATAAATGGCCGAAGTGTTTCATAAGTTATTATTATTATTTCTATATATATGTTGATTTCAATAGAGATTTCAATTACGTCAAATTACGCCAAAGTTCATGTTGTTCTGACTCACAAAGGAACCATAATGCCGCATTAGTTTTACCTTGGTTTTTTTCGCTTTAAAAGACCTTATTCTTAATCCGGCATATTGCCGTCAGTTTGTTTTCAATTCCCATGTTATCGATAAGTTAAATAGAAACCAGATTGTGCTTTGCATCAGGTAATTCATCCCATTGACGTCCCTCAAGCATTCGGCCGTTCTTCTTTTTATTAAATCCGCCCCATTGTTTGAAGAAGAAAGGTACATCAGAAAAGATGCACTTGTTTTTTATCGTCAGTACCCACTCTTCTTTGATTGGTCGGGCGTTTGGGCCGGATTCACCGCCTACTATCACCCAGTTGATCCTGTGCAGATTTAATTCATCTAATGGTCCCAGCAGTGGTTCCAAAGATAGAAAACGGATATGTGCCTCAACCTGTCGAAGATGGTCTACTCGATGAAGATACCTGTTGTTTTCGACAGTAACACCCATCCAGATATTCTCTGACCAATTTAAAATCGGGGCCAATTCCGCCAGTCTTTCGGATCGTTTTGTTAATATCTGATAAGTGTGCCGAGGGGTGTTGTTCATAACCTCAAAAATGCTTTGAATATAGTTGGCTGGAATATCTTCATGAAACAGATCGCTCATTGAATTAACAAAAACCACCCTTGGCTTTTTCCACTGGTAAGGTTCTTCTATAGCTTCCGGATGCACAGTAACCTTAAAGCCATTGCGATAACGGTATTGCCCCATGGCCTGCAGCCGTTTTGCCATGCGTTCAGCATAGCAATGAGCACAGCCGGGACTAATTTTCGTACAGCCGGAAACGGGATTCCAGGTACATTCCGTCCATTCTATTGAAGATTGGGTGGACATTATACAATTCCCTTGTTTCGATATTTATCCATTATATCTTGTACTATCTTGTGACCAGTTTTGTTTGGTGATGCGAAAAAGAGATAATAAACTACTGCTCCCTTGGTATTACGCATAGGCATAGGGTGTGCGACATATTCAAAGCCAGCTACTTCTTTCAGTCTTCTATTGAAGGCTTGGGCAATTTCTTCGTTAGAATTAGCAGATTTTTCCTCAATCGTGTCAAAAAGCCCCCTTGTTTTTTTGTAGACTGCAGATTTCCAACTTTCATCTCCCCAAAATGAAGTCATTCTTTGTGACTGAGCGGGATCAACTTTTTCAGGATTATTCCATAGTACATTCATGTTCATGTCCATTACAGGAAAATTAAGAAAAATCTCTATAGCCTTTGACTGTCCCGCAGCCAGAATAACATCCCATTTCAAATGGAGCCCATATGGGTCCAGCAGGCAGAGAGCTCGTTTATAATTGTTGAATTGTATTGTTGGGAAAATCTGCTTAAGAAGAATATCATTGCAATCCCCTTGATAGATGTTAACAGTATGATTCCCTTTTGCTCGCTCTCTTAGGAAATCTGTTTTCTTACCGTCAAGATCAATCCAATAATGGCCTGAAAATTGAGGTTCTGTAGCCAAAGCATTCGATGGACTACCTTGGATAAGTTCTTCCCGCGTCTTTGATTTGTGAATTCCGTAACCAGCAAAACCATCTATGTAATAAAAGCCTTTAAGAAAAGTCTGTTTGGACATTATTTTGGTATAAGCAGGAGCATATTGTTTTAGTATCTCAAGCTTAATTTCGGACCAATAACCAATCTCATCAAATTGTTCACTTTTGTCTTCTGCCATTTTTGACTCCTTCTTTATTTATTTGAAAATTTACGATCCTTTCTCCGGATTTTTCAGTTCTTCGATCTTGGGCAGGTCTTTGAGGCTGGCCAGGCCGAAGATGTCGAGGAATTTTTTGGTGGTGCCGTACTGCAT
>JAWRKM010000062.1:0-17599 GCA_040306945.1 Anaerohalosphaeraceae bacterium | reverse complement strand
CCAGACGTTTTTTTTATTTTCTGAATCCGGCACACCGCTTGCGAATAGACAATCAGAGTTCGTTGGTAAAACATTTATAACAGATTTATCAGGAGTTTGTTCAATGAGAAAGATTGCGATTTACGGCAAAGGCGGTATCGGAAAATCAACCACCACCCAGAACACCGTTGCGGCACTGGCTGAGATGGGCAAGAAGATCATGGTGGTGGGTTGCGATCCCAAGGCCGATTCCACACGCCTGCTGCTGGGCGGACTGGCACAAAAGACCGTTCTGGATACTTTGCGTGAGGAAGGCGAAGATGTGGATCTGGACGATGTGCGACGCGTAGGTTATGGCGGAACGTTGTGTGTCGAATCCGGCGGGCCGGAGCCAGGTGTCGGGTGTGCGGGTCGCGGCATTATCACCTCAATTAACCTGCTGGAACAGTTGGGTGCATATAAGATGGATCTGGATTATGCCTTCTATGATGTGCTGGGCGACGTGGTCTGCGGCGGATTTGCCATGCCGATCCGTGAAGGCAAGGCCGAAGAGATTTATATTGTGTGCTCCGGCGAAATGATGGCCATGTACGCAGCCAACAACATCTGCAAGGGAATTGTCAAATTCGCCGAAGCCGGCGGTGTGCGTCTTGGAGGACTGATCTGCAACAGCCGAAAAGTGGACAATGAACGGGAGATGATCGAGGCTTTCGCCAAGAAACTCGGAACCCAGATGATTCACTTTCTGCCGCGCGACAACGACGTACAGCGGGCCGAAATCAACCGCAAGACCGTCATCGACTGGAACAAGGATGCCCCGCAGGCCAATGAATATCGCACACTGGCCCGCAACATCGACCAGAACCAGATGTTCGTGATTCCCAAACCGCTGCAAATCGATGAACTGGAAAAGCTACTGCTGGATTACGGCATGCTGAATTAACCTGACGTTGACCCATACAGAAAGGAACCCAATACTATGATTATGATTCGTGCCATCGTTCGTCCCGAAAAGGTGGATGAAGTCCTGTCCGCACTGATGTACGCAGGCATTCCGGCAGTAACCAAGATGGATGTTTACGGCCGCGGCAAGCAGCGCGGCGTCAAAATCGGTGAAATCACCTATGATGAACTGCCCAAAGAACTGCTTATGACCGTCGTGCCCGACAGTGAAAAGGATTTTGTGATTGAAACCATCATGAAGGCCGCGCGGACCGGCTCCAAAGGTGCATTCGGAGACGGCAAGATATTCGTGACCGCCGTCGAAGAAGTCTATACCGTCAGTTCCGGCCAAAAAGAAGTCTGACCAAAGGAGGGTAATCCATGAAAGAAGTGATTGCGATTATTCGCATCAACAAGATGAATGAAACCAAGCGGGCGCTGGCCGATGCCGGGATTTACTCGCTGACAGCCAGGAAAGTCACCGGTCGGGGGCGCGGCAAAATCAACACCCTGCTGCTCAAGGGTGCTGAAAAGGGGTATGAAGAGGCGATTAATCAGCTCGGTTCCGGCCCCAAGATGTTTCCCAAGCGGATGCTGACCATCGTTGTGCCTGATGCAAAGGTGCCGATCGTTGTCAAGACGGTCATTGAGGTCAACAAGACCGGCAATCCAGGCGACGGCAAGATATTTGTACAGCCGCTGCTGGACGCCATCCGCATCCGTACCGCAGAAAAAGGCGATAAAGCCCTCGATGAAAATAACGAACCTGTAAAAACCTAACCCCATGAGGTGTCACAATGGCGCATCAACCCGACCCATCTAAAATAAAAGAAAAACTGATTCAAAAATATCCGACCAAGGTCGCCCGAAAACGCTCGCAGCAGATTGTCATTAACAATGTCGGCAACAATCAGGCGGTCCCTGAAATTACAGCTAACGTGCGAACAACCCCGGGGATTATCACCCAGCGAGGCTGTACCTATGCCGGCTGCAAAGGGGTCGTGCTGGGCCCGACTCGGGATATTGTCAATATCACACACGGACCTATCGGCTGCGGTTTCTATTCCTGGCTGACCCGTCGAAACCAGACCCGTCCGGAGGGGCCTGGGGATCACAATTTTATGACTTACTGTTTTTCGACCGATATGCAGGACGACCAGATTATCTTTGGCGGCGAGAAAAAACTCCGCCAGGCGATTCAGGAAGCCTACGACCTGTTCAAACCCAAAGCCATCGCAGTCTTTTCGACCTGCCCGGTCGGACTCATCGGCGACGATGTGCACGCCGTCTGCCGGGAAATGAAAGAAAAGCTGGGAATCAATGTCTTCGGTTTCAGCTGTGAAGGCTATAAAGGCGTCAGCCAGTCGGCAGGACACCACATCGCCAACAACCAGCTGTTCAAACATGTGATTGGCCGCGACAATACCGTCGATCCGCATCCGTTCAAAATCTGCCTGCTGGGCGAATACAACATCGGCGGCGATGCGTTTGTCATCGATGATATCCTCCATCGATGTGGCATCAAATTGGTTGCCACATTCAGCGGCAACAGCACCATCGGCAAATTTGAAAATGCCCACACCGCCGACCTGAACTGCGTTATGTGCCACCGTTCGATTAATTATGTCGCGGATATGATCGAAAAGAAATACGGTGTCCCGTGGATTAAAGTCAACTTTATCGGCGCCGAGTCCACCGCCAAATCCCTGCGTAAAATTGCCGCTTATTTCGACAATCCCGAACTGACGGCACGCGTGGAAAAAGTGATTGACGAAGAAATGAAAGCGACAGAACCAATCCGTAAAGAGATCAAAAGCCGCTGCGAAGGAAAACGGGCCATGCTGTTTGTCGGCGGCAGCCGGGCGCACCACTACCAGGATTTATTCAACGAAATCGGCATGAAAACCATTGCCGCCGGCTATGAATTCGCCCATCGCGACGACTATGAAGGCCGCAAAGTACTGCCGACAATCCAGGTGGACGCCGACAGCCGCAATATTGAGGAACTGACCGTCGAGCCGGATCCGGAACAATATCGCCCCCGCCGCACCGACGAGCAGCTCAGACTGCTCCATGAAAAAGGGCTGGAAGTCCGGGACTACGAAGGCATGATGCCCCAGATGGACAACCAGACGCTGGTCATTGACGACATCAGCCAGCATGAAACCGAAATGCTGCTGGAACTATATAAACCGGCGATATTCTGTGCCGGCATCAAGGAAAAATTCGGCGTTCAGAAATCCGGCATCCCCTGCCTGCAGCTTCACAGCTATGACTACGGCGGCCCGTTTGCCGGATTCAAAGGCGCTGTCAACTTCTACAAAACCGTGGACCGCATGGTCAATACCCGAATATGGTCGTTTATCAAGGCTCCCTGGCGGGTCAATGGAAAACCCCTGCTGGAAGCGGAATTAGTCAATAGTTAACTCCTGAAACGAGGATTTTATGTTACTACGTCATACTACTTCACATGTCCAGGAACGGTCGGCCCTGACCATCAATCCGGCCAAAACCTGTCAGCCCATCGGCGCCCTGTATGCAGCACTGGGCATCCATCGCTGCCTGCCGCACAGCCACGGCTCGCAGGGCTGCTGTGCCTATCACCGCAGCACCCTGACCCGGCATTATAAGGAACCGGTCATGGCCGCCACCAGTTCATTCACCGAAGGGTCATCCGTCTTCGGCGGCCAGAGCAACCTGCTGCAGGCCATTCATAATATCTTTTCGATTTATGAGCCGGATGTCATTGCAATCCACACGACCTGCCTGTCGGAAACGATCGGGGATGATATTCCGCAGATCATCGCTGCCGCCAGAGACAAGAAATTTATCCCGGAAGGCAAATACGTCATCCATGCCAATACACCAAGCTACGTCGGCTCCCACGTGACGGGTTTTTCAAACATGGTCAAAGGCATGGTAGCCTATTTTTCCGAGCCGGGACCGCAGACCAAAACAATCAATATCATCCCCGGCTGGGTCGAACCGTCAGACATGTGGGAAATCAAACGTCTCTGTACCCTGATGGGCGTAAAATGTATCCTGTTCCCGGACACCTCTGACGTTCTGGATTGTCCGCAGACCGGCACACTGGAATTTTATCCCAAAGGCGGCACTCCCATCGCGGATATCCAGCGTGCCGGCCAGAGCCAGATGACCCTGGCGCTGGGCCGTACCGCATCCCTGGCCGCCGCACGGGAACTGGATACCAAATGCAAAGTCCCCTGCGAGACACTCGAACTGCCCATCGGACTCCGTGCCACAGATCGGTTTATTGATATAATGCGCCGCGTTTGCCGTGTCGATATCCCCGCCGCACTGGAAGATGAACGCGGCCGGCTGATGGATATCATCACCGATATGCACCAGTACTTTTACGGCAAACGCGTGGCGTTGTGGGGCGACCCGGATCAACTGGTTTCACTGACGGAATTCCTGGTCGATCTGGATATGCGGCCGGTCTATATCGTCACCGGTACCCCCGGCAAAAAATTCCTGTCCCGGATCGAAAAAGCCCTGCAGGGTAAAGTCCCGGAGGCCAAAGTCCGGGAAGGCGCCAACGCCGATATGTTTCTGATGCATCAGTGGATCAAACAGGAAAAAGTAGATCTGCTCATCGGCAACACCTACGGCAAATATATCAGTCGCGACGAGGATATTCCCCTGCTGCGTTTCGGGTTTCCGATTCTGGACCGCATCGGCCACTCGTATTTCCCGACAGTCGGTTATGTCGGCGCTATGCGTATCCTCGAAAAGATTCTCGGCCTGCTGATGGACCGTCAAGATCGTGACGCACCCGAAGAAAGCTTTGAATTGGTCATGTAACCCACAATCCCGGGTATAAATGGAACCTTCCCATGTCAGGCATTCTTGAAAAAAGACAAAAACAGATACACCGCAAAGGCGGACAGCCGTTCGAGATGGCGTGTGAAAAACACAGCCTGGCCGGGGCGGTCAGCCAAAGGGCCTGTGTCTTCTGCGGCAGCCGGGTAGTCTTATACCCCATCGCCGATGCCCTGCACCTGATACACGGCCCGGTGGGCTGTGCCGCATATACCTGGGATATCCGCGGGGCCTTATCTTCCGGCCCGCAGCTGCACCGGATGAGCTTTACTACCGATCTGCGGGAACAGGATGTCATCCACGGCGGCGAAGAAAAATTATATCGCTGCCTGACAGAATTGATTGCCCATTACCAGCCGCGAGCGGCGTTTGTCTATTCCACCTGTATCGTCGGCGTCATCGGCGACGATGTCGAAGCCGTCTGTAAACGCGTCGCCCGCGAAACCGGCCTGACGGTGATTTCGGTTGCTTCCGAAGGATTCAAAGGCACCAAAAAAGACGGCTATCGCGCCGCCTGCAACGCCCTGTCGCAATTAGTCGGCACCGGCGATACCTCACAGATCGGTCCAATGAGTCTGAACATCCTTGGCGATTTCAACATCGCCGGCGAAACCTGGATGATTCGGGATTATTACACCCGCATGGGCGTTGAGGTCGTCTCCACCATCACCGGCGACGGCCGGGTAGATGATATCCGACGTGCCCACGGGGCCAAACTCAATGTCGTGCAATGCAGCGGTTCAATGATTCATCTGGCCCGACACATGCAGGAAAAATACGGAATCCCGTATATCCACGTCTCGTATTTCGGCATTCAGGACATGAGCAAAGCCTTGTACGATGTGGCTGAATTCTTTGCCGACAATACAGTACTGGAACGCACTCAATCGCTGGTCCGTCAGGAAATACAGCGGGTGATGCCGGAAATAAACCACTACCGTCAGGATTTAGAGGGCAAAAAAGCCGGCATCTACACCGGTGGCGCCTTTAAAGCCTTTTCACTGGTCGATTCATTGCGGCTGCTGGGGATTCGGACCGCCTTCGTTGGCTCACAGACCGGCAGCTCCGAGGACTACCGGCGTCTCGAAGCTTTTTGTGATGAGGGCACGATTATTGTCGATGATGCCAATATCATGGAACTGGTTCGATTCGCTCAGGAAACCCGCATCGACCTGTTTATCGGCGGCGTCAAAGAACGCCCCGTTGCCTACAAACTGGGGATCGGATTCTGCGACCATAATCACGAACGCAAAATATCGCTGGCCGGATTTGAGGGTATGCTCAATTTTGCCCGGGAAGTCCATGCCACCATCATGAGTCCGGTCTGGAAACTGATTGACACCCGCAATCCTCGGGCAGGGAGAAACTGATATGGCCCATCAATCCACAATTGCCGTTTCCACACGCAATCCATGCAGGATGTGTACCCCGCTGGGGGCTGCTATGGTCTTCAGCGGAATCGCCGATGCGGTCCCCTTCCTGCACGGTTCCTAGGGATGCAGCACTTATATCCGCCGGTACCTGATTGGCCATTTCCGTGAACCGGTGGATATCGCCTGTTCCAATTTCGGTGAATCCTCCGTCATTTTCGGCGGCTGGCAGAATCTGCATACGGGAATCCACGCCGTCATCGAACAATACCATCCCCGCCTGATCGGTATCGCCACAACCTGCCTGGCCGAAACCATCGGGGAGGATATCCCGCAGATGATTCACCGCCTTGAGCAGAAACTGCCTGAGGATGGCCCGATTCTGGTGTCGGTTTCAACCCCCAGTTATCAAGGCTCGCACAGCGACGGATTCCACCGGGCGGTCAAAGCAGTCGTGGAAAAACTGGCCCAGCCCGGCCCGGCAGGCAGGCACATCAACGTATTCAGCGGAATGATTTGCCCCGAAGACATCCGCCATCTCAAAGATATTTTCGCTGAGTTTGAACTGCAGGCAACCCTGTTGCCCGATTACAGCGATGCCCTGGACAGCGGCATCTGGAGCCGATACGAAAAAAATATTGAATCCGGAACCTTTATCGAGTCCATCCGCTGCTGCGGACAGGCCCAGGCCACCATCGAATTCAGCGCAACCGGTGATTTTTCCACCTCGGCAGGCGAAACTCTGCTCCGGCGATTCGGAACACCCCTGTACATGTTGCCGTTGCCGGTCGGCGTCAGACAGTGCGATACCTTCTTCGAGCGGCTCAGCGTCCTGTCTGCCAAAGACATTCCGGCCCGCTTTACTGCCCAGCGCAGCCGCCTGATTGACTCCTATGTCGATGCCCACAAATATGTCTTTGGCAAAAAAGCCGTGCTGTACGGCCCTGCCGACTGGGTTGCCGCACTGGCGATATTCCTCTGCGAAATCGGCATGGTCCCCGTCCTGTGTGCCGCCGGTGACCACAAAGGCACCCTACAGGAACACCTGCGGGAGCATTTGCCTGGCACAATGGATTCCATCACCGTCGTTGAAGACACGGATTTCGCTTCGATCGAACAGAGGGCCGCAGAACTGAAACCCGATATCCTCATCGGCGACAGCAATGGTTACAAAATGTCCCGAAATCTCAATATTCCGCTGGTCCGGCTGGGGCTGCCGATACACGACCGCATCGGCGCCTCGCGTATGACTGCCATCGGCTATCAGGGCACCCAGCAGCTGTTCGACCGAATCGTAAATGCAATACTGGAACATCAACAAGATCACTGTTCTATTGGTTATACCCATTTATAACACCATAGAAAGGATGACAAAGAAAACGAGGCTGTATGATGACACTGGACAGAACCAAACACCCCTGTTTCAATGAAAATGCAAAATCGCAGTTCGGACGGATACATTTGCCCGTAGCCCCGAAGTGCAATATCCAGTGCAATTTCTGCGATCGCAAATACGACTGCGTCAATGAGAATCGCCCCGGTGTCACCGGCACCGTCCTGACACCAGCGCAAGCGATAACCTATCTCCATAAAATGGTGGAACGGATACCCAATTTGTCGGTCGTCGGAATTGCCGGCCCCGGAGACCCCTTCGCTAATCCGGAAGAAACGATGGATACCCTGCGGCGTGTGCGTGCGGACTTCCCATCCATGCTGCTGTGTGTCGCCTCCAATGGCCTCAATGTGGCCCCCTATGTAGAGGAGATGGTCAAACTCAACGTCACCCATCTGACCATGACCATCAATGCCGTGGACCCGGACATCGGCCAGGTGATTTATTCCTGGGTGCGGGACGGCAAAAAAATCTACCGCGGACGGGCCGCCGCCGAAGTCCTCTTATCGCGGCAAATGGAATCGCTGCGTCTGTGCCGGCAGAAAGGCCTGACCGCCAAAATCAATTCAATCCTGATTCCCGGCGTCAACGACCATCATATCGCCGATGTCGCACGCGTCGTGGCTGAGCAGGGTGCGGATTTATTCAACTGCATCGGGATGTGCCATGTCCCCAATACGCCCTTTGCAGAAATCATCCCCCCCGGCAAAGAAGCTGTCGAAGCCGTGCGCCGTCAGGCGGAATGTTATCTGCCTCAGATGCGCCACTGTACCCGCTGCCGGGCGGACGCCGTCGGCTGCCTGGGGCAACGTGTCTCCCATCAGGCCATGACACTGATGCAGCAAATCGTTTCCGGCAGAGAATCAGCCTCCAGCCGGCCCTATGCAGCTGTTGCCACCATGGAAGGCGCCTTAATTAACCAGCACCTTGGACGTGCAGCCACGGTTCAAATTTATGGATTCGAAAATAACCAGGTCCAATGGATTGAAACACGAACTACGCCTCCGGCCGGTGACGGTGACCTGCGATGGCAGCAGCTTGCTGAAATCCTCCATGACTGTCAGGCAATCTTCACCTGTCAGGCAGGTCCCGCGCCGGTCCGAGCCATGGAAACCCACGGGGTTAAAATCATTCAGACCGAAGGTCTGATTGAACGGGTCTTAAAAGATTTCTTCGAAGGAAAACCCATGGTATCCGTATCCAAACCCAGTGCCTGCCAGTCCGGATGCGCCAGAGCCAAATCCGCCGGCGGGTGCGGGTGTTCAGCCTAACCCTTTACCACAGGAGAGACATTATGAAAAAACCAAAACACCATATTTTCATCTGTAACAGTTTTCGTCTTAGCGGGGAACCCCAGGGCGTCTGCAACAAAAAGGGCGCTGCCGGCTTTATGCAGTATGTCGAAGAGGGGATTTTAGATCGCGGGCTGGACGCCATGGTATCCAGCACCGGCTGCCTGAAGGTCTGCGACCGCGGCCCGGCCATGGTGGTCTATCCCGAGGGGTGGTGGTATGGAGAACTGACCGAAGAACGCGTGGATGAGATTCTCGACGCCCTGCAGGAAGGCAAAGCCGTCGAGGAGTACCTATTATGCTGAGATGAATTATGGAACCGTTTAGTACATTCAATCATGGTGTTGAAATCGTGGACAGCACTCTGCGTGACGGCGAACAGGCCGCCGGCGTGGTATTCAGCATCGAGGATAAACTCGCGATTGCCCAAAAGCTGGCCGCCATCGGCGTACATGAACTGGAAATCGGTGTTGCCGCCGCAGGGCCCGAAGAACAAGCCGCCATGCGGGAAATCATCAGACTCGGGCTGCCATCCCGATTGACCGTCTGGTGCAGAGCCGTCGAAAACGATGTACAGCAGGCCGCCGCCTGCGGTGCCAGAGCAATCCATATTTCCTTTCCAGTCTCCAATATCCTGCTCCAGGCCCAATACAAAGATGGATTTTGGGTCATGGAGCAAATCCGCTCTCTGATTCCGGCTGCACGTCATCATTTCGAATTTGTGTCCGTCGGATTACAGGACGCCTCGCGGACCGAACTGACGTTTCTATACCAGATTTGTCGTCTGCTGCAGGACAGCGGCATCAATCGCATCCGCCTGGCCGATACCGTCGGCATCTGGGATCCGATAATAACCTTTGAAACATTCGATTGCATCCGCCGGCAATTTCCCGACCTGCCCCTGGGATTCCATGCCCATAACGATCTGGGCATGGCCACAGCCAATACGATCGCCGCCATGCGTGCCGGTGCCGGCAGTGTAGATGTAACCGTTAATGGCCTTGGGGAACGGGCCGGCAATGCCGCTCTTGAGGAAGTGGTCATGGCCTGCCGGGTCGTACTCCAAACGGATTGCGGTATTGACACACAGTCACTGACCGATTTATCGCACTGGATCGGACTGCTTTCCGCAAGGCCTGTCCCCTTCCAGAAACCCATCACCGGCAAAGGCGTATTCCTGCACGAATCGGGAATCCACGTCCATGCCATGCTGCACGACTGCCGCAGCTATGAGGCCTTTATGCCCGAATCCATAGGCCGACCCCGTGAAGACTTTGTCATCGGCAAACATTCCGGAAAAGCAGCCCTGCGGGTGATGATGGAACGATGGGGAGTCCCCGCCCAGCCCCACATGGAAACTCAGCTCATCCATTTAGTCCATCAGACGGCAACAACGCAAAAACGTGCCCTGACACAGGAGGATGTATGGAAGCTATATCGTCAGTTGGATGGAAAATAAAATGAAATACTCATGCTATGGATTCCTGTTTATTCTGATTGCAGTCATCTCGGCAGTCGCAGGCTTGTGGGTATCGGGTGAATTCCGTACTTCCGATTCGACCCTGGAGTCAAACCCATCCTCGCAGTCCATCCTTGTCTTTGCCGCTATGGGAGCAGCCGCTCCCATGCAGGAACTCGCTGAGATTTATGACAGGCAGCATTATACAAAAATACAACTGAACCTGGCTTCCTCAGCAACTCTGGCCAAGCAAATCATCGCCGGCGCGGACTGGGATGTATTCATTTCCGCCAATCGTCAATGGATGGATGCGGTCATCGAACAATCCTCCCTGAATCCTGATGGGGTTGTCAATCTGCTCCAAGATCGCCTGGCTCTCGTGAGACCGGCGGATGGAGAACCATTTGCTTTCTCTGCAGTGAACCATTCCTTTGCGATCTGCTTTAAAGGCCACCTGGCGATGGGTGACCCGGCCAGCGTATCGGCGGGATTCTATGCCAAACAAGCCCTCGAAAAACTCGACTGGTGGCGGCATTTGAGTGACAATATAATCCCCGCAGTGGATGTCGCTGCCGTTCAGCACTATGTCGAATCAGGTCAATGCCAGGCAGGGATTGTATTCCTGTCCGCAGTCAAGAATTCGCCAAAGCTCAAATTAATCCATGTATTCGACCAAGCCCTGTACGACCCGATTTACTTTGTCGCTTTAGCGAATCCTGATTCCAAGCAGGGAAAACAATTTCTAGATTTTCTGGCTGCCTCCGCACAAGCCGTCAAATCTTTTGAACAGCACGGCTTTACAGTAGTCAGCACATCAGAAGACAAGGGGCAATAAGATGCTGGATGCCGTCTGGATATCATTAAAAGTCGCCTCCGTCTCAATGCTGGTCATCCTCGTTCCCGGCATCGGCCTCGGCTGGCTTCTGGCCCGACGACGATTCACCGGGCAGACCCTGCTTCACTCTCTGCTGTACCTGCCGATGGTCCTGCCGCCGGTTGTTACAGGATATCTGACCCTGCTGGTCTTCGGCAAACAGGGAATCATCGGCAAATGGCTGGACTGTTATTTCGGCATCTCGCTGGCCTTCGACTGGACCGGGGCGGTTCTCGTATCGTCGATTGTCAGCCTGCCACTGCTGGTGCGAGCCGTAAAACTTTCGATGGAAATGATAGACCGTCGATTCAATGACGCCTCGGCTGTTCTCGGTGCCGGGCCGGCACGGACTTTTTATACGATCACTTTACCTCTGGCCGGCCCCGGCATTTTCGCAGGCTTGATTTTGGCATTTGCCCGCAGCCTCGGTGAATTCGGAGCAACCATCATTTTTGCCGGCAACATCCCCGGCAAAACCCAGACCATCGCCCTGGCGGTCTATTCCATGATTCAAACCCCCGGAGCCGACACTGCTGCCATGCATCTGACGCTGGTTTCCGTGGCTCTGGCAGTGCTGGCCGTAATCGCATCGGACTACCTGAGTCGAAAAATGCAGAAAACAGGGATCAGCTCATGATACTCCATATCCAAATATACCTGAAACGCAGCGGCTTCTCATTGGCCGTCGAAACACAGTTCAACCCAGGCATAACGGCCCTGTTCGGCCCTTCTGGAGCTGGCAAATCCACCCTGCTGCATTGCCTGGCCGGCCTGACCAAACCCAACAGCGGACTCATTCAACTCGATACGGAAATTCTCTATGATACTCAGCAGAAAATAGACATTCCCGCCCACCGGCGGAAAATCGGTATTGTCTTCCAGGATTGTCTGCTGTTTCCGCATTTGTCGGTACGCGCCAACATGGAATACGGCCAGACCGGTGATAAACAGACTCGCCGGGAACAATTCGACAAAATTGTCACCCTGCTGGAAATAAGCCCCCTGTTGGATCGCAGTATTACCCATTTATCCGGCGGCGAGAAAAAGCGGGTCGCTCTGGCCCGTGCCATTCTCGCCAATCCCCGGTGGCTTTTGCTCGATGAACCGTTCAGCGGTCTGGATCAGTCTCTCAAGGACCAAATCCTGGTGTATCTGCGCCGGCTGCATCAGGCCACCACAATTCCCATGATTTTAGTCAGCCATTGTCCGGATGAAATCGCCGATCTGGCCGACGAAGTCTTTTTCATGGAAAAAGGTCAATTGACTGCCCGTGGAATCCTGATCTCTACAGGTGCCAATAACAGTGCCTGCTTTTGTCACTCGCAAGACCCAAAAGACTTGCAAAAAATCAAATATTGGTTAATAAAGAATCATTCGCTGCGACTGGAAACCTATCGCAGTACAATACGAGCTATATAAATTCTATCGCGAAAGAAACAATGAAAATTCACTGCCTGACACACGTACCGTTTGAAGACGCCGCCAACATCCAGACCTGGGCCGACAGCCGCGGGCATACCCTGCATTATACTCATCTTTACAATCACGCCCCCCTGCCGGCAATGAAAGACTTCGACTTCCTGGCAATCATGGGCGGGCCGATGAATATTTACGAACACGATACCTACCCCTGGCTGGAGATGGAAAAACAGTTCATCAGCCAGGCTATCGAGTCCGACAAGAAAGTCCTCGGCGTCTGCCTTGGCGGCCAGTTGATTGCCGATGTCCTCGGCGGCAAAGTCACCAAGAACCCATACCCGGAAATCGGCTGGCATCCCATCTGTCTGACCCCTGAAGCCAGACAATTACCCCTGTTTGCAGGATTCCCCGAAGAACTGACCGTCTTCCACTGGCACGGCGACACCTTCGCCATTCCGCCAGGGGCCATCCATCTGGCCTCCAGCCGGGCCTGTACAAATCAAGCCTTCCTCTACGGCTCCACCGTCCTGGGCCTGCAATTCCATCTGGAATATTCCGAAAGCAGCATTCGAGCCATGCTCAACGATTGCCAAAACGAATTAATCCCATCCCCTTACGTCCAATCTGCAGCGGTAATCCGGCAAAATCTGTATCAGGTGCCGAAAATTCAGAGCTTTTTGAACCAGTTGCTGGATCAATTTATGATATAATGACGATAATAATCATCCGGCCCTCAACAACACTACTATAGCCGACAGAGATGCTCGACATTCTCGCCATTCAATACGTTTTTAGATAATAAAACGTCAAACAAAAGGGGAATGGTTACAAATCACAATCTCAAACATAATCCCTTGTCATTCCTTGTCATACGAAGGGGCTATACAAATTATGTTGAATTAACGGATTTAATAAGTATATAATAAGATAAAAATGGTAAACAAGGAGATTTTAACATCCGATGTTATATGAAGGCTGTAAGGAGACAGCCTGTATCTAAATGGATTTAACTAAGCAGGAATCTCTTCGAGGAGAATGGTTATGTCAACCTACAAAGTCTTTGGCCTGGCCCTGTCGTTACTGGTACTCTATACGTGTACATTCGGGGCAGATTATGCGTTGTTGTTCAATGGTACAGATCAATATGTCAACTGCGGCCTGCTCCAGACGGCCCTGCAGCCGCAAAACGAAATTACACTGGAAGCCTGGATCCAATGTCCTGATTTTTCTAACGAACTGGGCGGTATTATTACCTGCCAGAGTGACAGCGACATAACCGGGACCGGAATCCAATTTGATAATCGCCTCAATCCGGACAGCCATACCGCCCTTCGCAGGCATATTCATTTTCAGATTGGCTATAACGGCTGGCACTCTGCCAACTCCAATACTTACGTCCCCGTCAGCGAATGGACCCACATTGCCGTAACCCGCAAGGCTGGCGAGCCTCCTCAATTCTATTACAACGGATTGCTTGTCCCAGGTACCGGCAATAGCTGGGCCGGCGGCATTTATTATGTGGACCCCTGGTGCATCGGCAGGCAATATGATTTAAATCGTTTCTTTAAGGGATTGATTGACGAAGTACGTATCTGGAATCGGGCCCTGACCCAGGCAGAGATTCAGGAAACCATCATCACACCACTCAATGGCAGCGAAATTGGGCTTTCCGCGGCCTGGAATCTGGACGAAGGCAGCGGGACTGCCACAACCGACAACAGCGGTCATGGGCACGTGGGAACCTTGGTCAATAATCCCCAATGGGTTCTGGTTGATAAATTTGCCGGCGCCCGTCCGGATGTTCAGGTCAAAGCAGATACGATGTTTACCTACGAAGGGGACAATATCTACTCTACGCTGACTGGCCAGACGGTTTCAGTGCAGGCTCCCCAAAAATCAACTCAAATCTTCGATGTCCGCATAGAAAACGATAATACACTGCCCGACAAGTTCATCCTGACAGGTCCGGCAAGTTCAGGCGATTGGACGATTCAATACCAGACCCCAGGCGGCATGGATATCACCTCGGAGGTGACTGCCGGGGGATATACCACGCCAGTTCTTTCCAGCGGGGGCTACTATGACCTGCGCGTTATGGTCACCTCGCTTGCGGGCATTCCTGATGGGCACAGTCATTCTGTCGATCTGACCGCAGTATCATTTGTCAAACCCGACATGTCAGATAACGTGCGAATGGTTACACACGTTGCAGCCAATATACAGATTCCAACACCGGGCTATTATACCGAGAATGCGGATTTTGACCAGGGAGACTTAATCGGCCTGACATATGGCCCTCAGTCCGGGCAGCTTGTGATTGCCCAACAAGGCAGCGTATTGCCCTATATCTGGGTTCCCAACAGCAATGAAGCAACCGTTTCCAAAGTGGACACCATCACGGGCCGGGAATTAGGACGCTATCATACCGGCCCCGACAGCAGCGGCAATTGCTCCCGAACAACCGTGGACCTGCAAGGCAACTGCTGGGTTGCGAATCGCCAGACCAGCAGCGCCGTCAAAATTGGCCTGCTGGAGCGTGGGTATTATATCGACCGCAATGGCAACGGTATCGCGGATACCAGTCGCGACCTGAATAACGACGGCAATATTACCGGAGCCGAGATGCTGCCCTGGGGACAGGACGAATGCGTGCTTTATGAGGTCATTCTTATCCCAGGCAAGGAAGGAACCTATGTACCGGGAACCTACACCGGAGCCTATGCCAATGATTACTGGACGCCCGGGCTTCGCGGCATTGCCGTGGATGATAATAACAATGTCTGGCTAGGCACTTACAATACGAAGAAATTCTATTATGTCCTGTCCAATGGAATCATCTCCAGGATCGTTGATGTATCCGGAGTCAATCATACCTCATATGGAGCTGTGCTGGATTCGCAGGGAATTCTATGGTCTTCCGGCAACGACAAAAATCATGTTCTGTGGCTTAATTCAGCCGATGACAGCTTCGGGATCATTCCCCTGGGACATCATTGCTACGGTCTGGCCCTGAATCAGGAGGGAAAACTGTATATTTCAGGCTGGCAGTCCAATAAGATCACGCTGATTGATACTCAGACCAAAACCCTCTTGTGGACCCGGGATGTGGCCTATTCCATGAAAGGCGGCGCAGTCTCTGCAGATGGCGATGTCTGGTTTGCCAGTGAACCGTCGAATCTGGTGGTTCGATTTGCCCCAGACGGAACTCAAAAGGCAATCGTTCCCGTGGGAGCCGGGCCGACAGGCGTGGCCATCGACCAGCAGGGGAAGATCTGGACAGTCGATAATGGGGATGAGTATATTCATCGGATTAATCCGGCGTCCAATTCCATTGAGATGTCCAAACGTCTCATCGGTACAACACACTACGGATACAGCGATATGACCGGTATCATCTCGCAAACGGTAACCACCCGAGTTGGGAGGTGGCGGCTGATTCATAATTCCCATTCGCCGCAGACCGACTGGGGCCGGATACTCTGGACAGCAGATGTCCCCCAGGGCAGCAGCTTAACAGTCGAGGTTCGAAGCTCCCAGAACCGAATCACCTGGTCACCCACGGAACGCGTCCAGAACGGAGTCCCCCTTGAAAATACACCCAACGGACAATACCTGGAAGTAACACTGACCATGCAGATGCCCGCCAATGGCACGACACCCACACTGTATGATATGACGATTGGGTATTTTCCAATCGGCGATTTTACACGAAATTCAAGGGTGGACCTGCAGGATCTTGCTGTTTTTGCTCAGCATTGGCTTGAATGCGGGATGCCGCACTGTTCAAACTAACAACGTGCTCTGTTAGAGAAGAGAGGTTCTCAAACAGTTGCAAACGCCAGAAAGAAGACTGGATTTGCAACGGATATCCTCCTGCACCCATAAATAAAAGGCAAGAGCTATAAGCTCTTGCCTTTATTATAGTTATCCAATGGGCGATTCAGGACTCGAACACAAAATCACAAAGCGACCCAGATAATACACTTAGCGAAAATGGCAAAACCAAACAGTGACAAACAGGCCATAAACAAGGTCCAAAGAAACAGACACGCCCGGCCCCCTGTACAAAAAAAAGATTGTTATTTCCGAGGCCAGTTCGGAATCTTTGCCACACCCCTATCCCTCAATAGCTGCCCACCAATACTTACCTTGTATGATGGGCATCATTTTTTTGACAATAGATATATTACATCTATATCAATACATAAAAGATTGTGTTCCTTGTTCAATTCTCCCAATTGAACTGCAAATAAAAATACTTGACAATTTTTCATGTTCCGGTAAAAAAATATCATCTTGATTTGCTTAAACACTAATGAAGGAGATCAGTTGGAGCAATGATAAATGATGATGATTTTCATCCATTGAGGAGGCAACGTCTACAAGATGGAGTGGAATTGTCTGGTAAAACATCGTTTCATTCTGTTTTATTGCAGCATTTTCCTCCTTTTGCAGAATTTCAAGTGAATGGGATATTCTTGTCCCAGGGGAGTTTGCCACCATTTTGGGGACCCACTTTGCGCGGCGGGCTTGGGTATCACCTGAAAAAGACAGTCTGCCATGTCAAACAGAAGAACTGCCCAGGCTGCATTGTCCAAAAATCCTGTGCCTACAGTTATATTTTTGAAGGTGTTGCTCCTGACAACCGAGCGTTTATGCGGCTGTATCCCAACATCCCTCAACCCTTTGTGATCCTGACGAGTATGGGAGCTCCCTCTCAGATCACAGCAGGGATGGAATTTCAGTTTGGAATGAGGCTCTTCGGGCGGGCAATCGAGCTATTCCCCTATATCGTATATAGTCTTCTCGAGATTGGCAAAGAAGGTCTTGGTAAAGATCGTATTTCCTACCGAATTGATAGTATTATTCAGCCTGCATGTTCCACGGTTGTTTACAAGGATGGCAACCATTGCCTGGGAGGGCTGCAGAAAGAATCCGTTGGCCAGGTCCCGCAGCATTGGGATTCCCGACTTACGATTGAGTTTCTTACCCCCACTAAATTGCAGGTGGGCGGCGCTCAAGCCCGAA
>JAWRKM010000061.1:0-84117 GCA_040306945.1 Anaerohalosphaeraceae bacterium | reverse complement strand
TCGGACTGGGACTTGGCAGCATCGCCATTGCTTCAAGTCTTCTTTTGGATGAACCCAAAAATAACCGAAAACGCATCGAAGGCAGCAAAAAGACGCAAAACATCACTTCCCATATTTGTTCAAAACCATTTTTGCTGCTTTGCACAGGCATGTTTAGCGGAACTTTTGCGGGGCTGTTGATCATTGGGAATTTAAAGCCGATTCTGTTAGGCTTGGGATTGGATATCCATTCGGCCACATTGGGCATTTCATTCTTTGCCGCTGGCAATGTACTGGGCCGCATCATCTGGGGGCAGATTCATGACAGATTGGGCATCCGATATACTATCCTGTTATCTCTGGCCTGCATGGCTATATCCACTAGTCTGCTCGTTTTGAAAATGTCCGCAGTACTATTATTTGCAGTCGTAATCATCATCGGCATCAGCTTTGGCGCATGCTTTGTTGTCTATGCTTCCACGATAGTCAAACATTACGGCATGGAGCTGTTTGCCAGTCTTTACCCGATATGTTTTCTTGCCTATGGTCTGGCAGGGGTCCTCGGTCCGACCATTGGAGGCAAACTGGCCGACATAACCGGAGCCTTTCACAGTGGAATCATGCTGAGCACCTTCCTTGTCTGTGGTGCTTTTGTCCTGAATGCAATCGGCCTGCATTTAGCTCAAACCCCCGAAACAAAGCATGTTTGTTTGGCTACATCAAAGGAATAACCCCCATGAAAAGAGCTGTTTTTCTTGACAGGGACGGGACATTAATAGAAGATCGCGGTTATATTAAAACACCCGACGATGTGATCTTTTTCAACCATACATTCGATGCGTTATTGAAACTTCAGAATGCATATGAATTGTTCATTATTACAAATCAATCCGGGGTTTCAAAAGGCCTGATCAGTCTGGATGAGGTCAAGACTGTCAATAATTACATCCTGCGTCAATTCCAGAAAAAAGGTATCCAAATCGCAGATATTTTTGTTTGTCCTCATGCCAGGGAACAGCAATGTCAGTGCATGAAACCCAAATCCTTCTTTTTAGAAAAAGCGGCTGCAGCCTTTCGTATCGATCTGCAGAATTCATTCAGCATCGGAGATCATCCATGCGATGTTGAACTTGCCGAAAATGTCGGGGGAACAGGCATTTATCTGCTTACGGGACATGGCAAAAAACATGTAAATGAACTTCCAAAAAACTGCCTGATTGTGCCCGATATCAATGCAGCGGCAAACCTAATTCTCTCCGGAACAAATATGAATCCATCAATTCCATCGTCTGCCGCAATAAACCATGCCGCTGAATTAATTCGCAATGGCGGTGTTGTTGCCTTTCCAACTGAGACGGTATATGGACTTGGTGCAAATGCCCTGGATGGCCGGGCAGTGGCTCGAATATTTCATATCAAAAAACGCCCCTTCTTTGACCCCTTAATCGTCCATGTTGAATCATTGCAGCAGGCGCAGCAGCTTGTCCAATCTATTCCTGCTGAAGCAACACTTTTAACAGCACAATTCTGGCCCGGCCCACTGACTCTCGTTCTCCCCAAATCCGATCTTGTTCCGGATATCGTTACCTCCGGTCTGCCGTCTGTTGGCATCCGAATGCCGGCCCATCCAACGGCACATCAATTAATCACTTGTGCCAAAACGCCGATTGCCGCTCCCAGCGCCAACCTCTTTGGTTATGTAAGCCCAACCTGTGCTGCTCACGTTGCTGAACAGTTGGGAGATCAGGTTGACTGCATCCTGGATGGCAAAGTCTGTTCTTTAGGCATAGAATCCACGATCCTGTCTTTTGTACATCATCGCCCAACTCTATTGCGTCCCGGCGGAATCACTCGAGAACAGATTGAATCTGTAATTGGTCCGGTGGATATTGCTGCACCCTCGGAACAACAGCCGCTTTCGCCGGGTCGGCTGGAACGACATTATGCAACCCATACCCCTTTGTTTCTATTTGACACGATTGTAACACCTCCTGCGGGCAAGCGGGTGGGACTGTTGATTTTTCAGCCTGATAGAACCTACTCAGAATTTGCGGCGGTGGAAATATTAACAACCAGGAATTGTTTAGCTGAAGCCGCTTCAAATCTGTATTCAGCCATGCGACGGCTTGAGTGTCTCAATCTTGATATGATTTTTGCTGTAACTGTCCCTTCAACCGGACTTGGAATAGCAATTAACGACAGACTCCGCCGCGCAAGCCAAAAAGCTCAAGACATTCGCATCTAAACCCGTCAGAGGTCTTGCCGATTCTGAATAGAGCGGTCTGTCCAAGACACGTGGCAAATACGGTTTTAATGCATTCTGCCAAATCGCAAAAGATCTCTGCTATCAATAACACGTTTTCCCCGACAACTCAATCGCCTCTTTGAGGCGCTGGAATTGCTGGCAGAGTTCAGGATACTGTTGAAGTGCCCATTCCGCTTTTCCGGCCTTGCATGCCTGTTCCATTGCAGCCGCCAGATCGCCAAGAGCTTCGCCGCCAATATTGGCCGCTGCACCTTTAATGCTATGAGCAACGTGTGCCAATGCAACAGGGTCACAGGCATCCATCGCTGCTTTGACTGCTTCAAGCTGTTTGGGTATATCTTGCAAAAAAATGTCCAGAACGACTTTGGCCGTTTCTTCGTCACCCATCAGCCGCTCCAGGAACCCAGCTCGGTCATACACAACCGGGACCTGCTGACCCTCCAACGGCTGCGGCGCAGGCACTGGCGAGATCAATGCAGACTTCGGAAGGATATTCTCACAGGGAAGCCACAGGGCCAGTTTCTCGGTCAGCATCCCGGGAGTCACTGGTTTGGTTACGTAATCATCCATCCCCGCCTCAAGACACTTTTCCCGATCTCCCTGCATAGCATGAGCAGTCATGGCAATAATCGGAATCCTGTGATTCAAGACCCTCGATTCCGGATGACGAATACGGCGTGTCGCTTCAAGCCCATCCATCTCGGGCATTTGGACATCCATCAGTACCAAATCGTAGGGAATAAACTCGAGGGCCTTGATCGCTTCAACACCGTTGGCGACCGCATCCACATGAAGTCCCATCTTTTTGAGCATACCAATGGCCACCTGCTGATTGGTAATATTGTCCTCCACCAGCAAAATCCGCACTGACTTACTCAGTGTGAGCGGTTCGGTTCGAGTGTGCGTATGTGTCCTGGAAATCCCTGGACTTTTGACCCCTGTGATGGCCGTCATCAGCCTGGCATACAGCTCCGATGGACGTATTGGCTTGGTCAGACTGGCTGCAAATCCCAGTTCTGCCAATACAGTGCTGTCTTCCTGGCGTCCCAGAGAGCTCATCATCATCAGGCATAGCCCATTAAATCGCGAATCCCGACGAATCGCCCTGCCCAGCATCAGGCCGTCCATCCCGGGCATCTGCATATCCGTTATGACAATATCCAACGGGGCTCCCGCCCGATATGCCTCGTCCAGTGTTTGCAGGGCTTCCAAGCCGCCGGGTGATTCAACCGCCTCGGCTCCCCATGCGGACAGCCGTGCAGCCAGAATCTCACGGTTGGTGGCGTTATCATCCACAATCAGAATACGCTTGCCCTGAATCTTGGTGCAGGTATTGCGGGGACAGTTCTGTTCGGGCTGCAAGCCCAGTTTCACTGTAAACCAGAATTCAGACCCCTTGCCCTCCTGGCTGATGACACCAATTTGTCCGCCCATCTTTTCTACAAGCTGCTTGGAAATCGCCAGTCCCAGGCCGGTACCGCCGTACTTGCGTGTCGTTGAAGCATCCACCTGGGTAAACTTCTCAAACAAAGAATCTATTTTATTGGCCGGGATACCGATGCCGGTATCACGGATCCCAAACCGCAGCACCACCTGTTCACCAGTTCTGGATACGGTTTCCACACGTACCGCCACTTCGCCCTGTTCCGTAAACTTGATTGCATTTCCTGTTAGATTGGTCAATATCTGACGCAGTCGGCCCGGGTCGCCATTGACATATGACGGTACATCGGGATTGGCCGCACACACAAATTCCACCCCCTTCTCATGGGCCTTGACCGCAATCATCCCGGCAAAATCCTCCAGCACGTCCCGCAAATCAAAGTCCAGGGCTTCCAGTTCCAGCTTGTTGGCCTCAATCTTGGAGTAATCCAGAATATCGTTAATCAGGCCCAGCAGCGACTCTCCGCAATTGCGCACAATCTCGGCGTATTGACGCTGTTCCTCGTTCAGATCGGTATCCAGCAGCAGACCGGCCATCCCGATAACACCATTCATCGGCGTGCGAATCTCATGGCTCATATTGGCCAGAAACTCGCTTTTGGCAATGCTGGCTGATTCGGCCATCGCCGCCATTTTGTTGGCATAAGCCGTTTGTTCTTCCAGATAACGGTTCAATCGTTCGGCTTCGGCCAGGGCATTTCGCAAATTGGCTTCACTTCGCTTGCGATCTGAAATATCCCGGCACAGACAAAAAACCAGTTTCTGACCGCTGCAGACAGCAACACTGCTGCTGATTTCGACATCGATGATACTTCCGTCTTTTCGTCGATGCCGCGTCTCAAAGTGATTGCCGGTAATCTGAATATCTCGTACTCGCTGCAACAGCTCCTGGCGTGTCCATTGCGCATCCCAGTCCCACAGATGCAGTTGATACACCTCTTCCATGGTATAGCCAAGCATCTGAGCATACTGGCGGTTGGCTTCATAGACCTTGCCCTCCTGGTCCAGCACAACAATCCCGTCAGGAGACTGTTCAAACAGGACTCGCCGCCGGATGGTTTCATCGGCCAGAGACTCTTCTGCCTGCTTGCGGGCGGTGATATCCGTAATAAAGCCTTCCAGGGCAATCACATGGCCGTTTTCATCATAAACCCCATGCCCCTGTTCCCAGACCCACTTGATGGTTCCATCTTTGGCACAGATACGGTATTCCTCCGTCAGCCGTTCCCGATTCGCTAAAACCGCTTGCCACTTGTCCCAGAGGCTGTCCCGATATTCGGGGAGAATAATATCATTAAATGACACTACCGCCTTATCAATCAGCTCGGACGGTTCGTAGCCGGTTAATTCGAGGCAGCCTTCGCTGACAAAATTCATGGTCCAGTCACGATCATTTTTGCACTGGTAAGACATCCCAGGCATGTTGGCCATCAGCGATGACAGTTTTCGCTCGCTTTCCCGGAGTGCCTGCTCAACCTGTTTGCGCTCGGTGATATCGCGGACCACGGCCTGAAGAGCTGGTTTCCCTTCCAGTTCAAAAACACTTAAATGAACCTCGGCAGGAAATACCTTGCCATTATCCAGCCGCTTGTGCAGCCAGTCAAAATGAATACGGCCTTCTCGCATGGCCTCATCAATATACCGATTGGCCAATTCCCTCGAATCCGTTCCACAGGGTTGTTTTTCCGGCGATAACAGCCCGGGGTGGTATGAACGGAACTGTTCTTTGCTGGCACAGCCAAACAGCGACAGTGTAGTCTCATTGCAGTCAATAAACCCTTCTTTATTGAGCAGCATAATGGCATCACCGGTCAAGTCAAACAGCGAGCGATATTTTTGCTCTGAACGGCGCAACTGTTCTTCATACTGTTTGCGGTCAGCGATAAAACGGGCTTGCTGTAGATTCTGATAGGCACTTTTGGATAACTGGCTGGCCATGGTAAACAGCGCCCGGCAAATCACTTCGAATCGCTGCCGGGTCATCATCGGGACCTCACGAAATGCCTCAAGGAAGGCCTTTTCATCGGCCCCAATACGGCGGGCATAAGCCAGCATCTGCTCTTCCGTTTGAGTCTCATCACGGACCTGCCCTATCAGCCAGTTGGCAATATGACGCCCGCCCACCGTAATGCTGGCGCCGCCATCCCACAATCCCCCGCTCAGACACGGCTGAATGATGGGACCATCGGGATTATGCTTGCCCAGACAGGCATCTGAATGCATGCAATTTTTCAGGCCTTCTTCCGTTTTCCGGATAATATCTTTACATAATCGACAGAAATGGCTTGGACGTGTGATGGGTCTGCCGTCGGGGGTGGTAATAACCGAGGCAACGCCAGCGGCTGCGGCAAAATCATCCTGAATTCGCTGGATTTCCTCGACATTAAACAAATCTTCAAAAGCGATGTGTTCTGAATGATCCAGCGGCTGCGTCAGTGCCCCGATTCGCTTTTGCAGCATTTCTTCGGCGTCTTTGCTTCGCTTGATATCCAGATACACGATCAATCCAATCAGCCCCAGAAACACCCCGCATAATCCTAATGCTCCGGCCATCTGACGCCGGCTATCAGCCTGCGCAGCTCGCTTTACGCTATCCAGGGGAATCCCCACCAGGTCAATAGAGACATCACCGATGGTACGTCCAAAACCGGCGGTGTCCCCATAACGGGATATCATACTGGCCGGAGCCTCGCTGGGCTGGCCATGACATCGCAAACAGCTATGTTCAAATCGCCGCGGCAGTGCACGGACATAGTATGTCTGTCCTTCATGAATAAGTGTTCCAGTCCAGACAGAGGCCTTTGGATTGGTTTGAAAATAGCGAATAATATCTGCTTCCTGTTCCGTTGCCCTGTTGGCGGGATTGCGGGGATTAGTCGAAGGAAACCGCAGCAGGTACTCGGGAAATTCTTTGCGGACACTGTCAAATATACTGCGAGCTACGAATGATGTGGACATCGCCTCGGCGATGAATTCATCCGGGCCAATCCGTTGTTCCAGCTCCGGACGTACATACTGGCCAATATAATTACGAATGGCGGTGTCGAATACGGCTCCCAGTCGGGCCTGCTGAGCAGACATTTCTTCAATATGCTGATTGGTCCAGTGCTTGGTCTGCAGCAGAACCAGGCTCAGAAAAGCAATCCCCAGCACCCCCAGCAAAATCAGCATGGCCGTCATTTGCCGCTGACGCTGTTTTGCTGTGATGTCAGAAGATGAGGATTGGCTCATCCCAATAGTCCTTTAGGTATCATTGCCTTGCTTTGGAACATGGATGTTCCAAAACAACCATTTCTATAGCATTACACCGTGTCTTGCATTCTGCCAGTCTTTATCGTCGAACACAGGGGGGGACTTAGCTGCTTTTCTGTAGTCCGATAAAAAGCCTCAAGATATCCAATATTTGTTTGCCATCTCGTCTGGCCGGCAGATTGGCACAGCAGAATTGATTTCATGGTCCGAGAATAGTACCTCACCCGTTGGGCGATAAATACCACCACAGGACAAATATGCTTGACCATTCGGGATAATGCTGATACTGTATAGGCCAATTATGACACTAACCTATGACATTCTATTGCGTGCGGTTGGCGGGCTGGCAGGCATCTACCTGTTGCTGAGCCTGTTTAATGTCCATTGGTTGACCCGACTTCGAACGCTGGGGGCAATTCTGGTTGGGCTGATTCTTGTCGGCTGGCTGGGCTGGCCCCTGGTTCGTCCCGCAGATCCCCTCGGTGCAATATGTCTGGTCGATGGGATTGTCCGTCCATTTCATGGACTCTGGTTGTGTGTGCTGGGCTTTGCTGCCGGCTTTGCGGCCTACTGGGCGGGGTATCCTGAAGGTATCTCGACGGCCCCACTGGCAGTTCCGGCCGGGATGTCAGCATGGTGTTTCGCCTCTGGCGACATGCGTACGCTGCTGATAACCAATTCCACCCTTGTGGAACGTCAGAAAGTGTATACCATCCTTGGCTGGGAGGGTTTATTCTGGCTTTTGCCGGTAATTGCGGGCTTGCTGGGTATGCTTGCGGGCTGGGTTCTGCATAAAAAGAAGATGCCGGAACTGACCATCAAAAAATTGTCCGACGAAGGCAAACCGCTGTATGTGCTCCTGGCGGCTATCGCATCGGTGGTTATCGTGCAGTTTCTGATTTCTATCCTGGCTCAGGATGTCCGTCAGCAAGATCCCCAGCTCGGTCAGGTCATCGGTCAGCCCGGCAAAGGACAGGTTGCCTTTGCAGTATTCGTCTCCTTTTTAGCCGCCGGTTACGCCGTAAAGTATTTCGCAAAAACAAGTTATATCATTCCCACACTCTGTACCGTCATAGCCACATTCCTGGCTATGCGATACGCAGCCAGCCCGGCAGTAGCCGAGCAAATGACTCGATACTGGGCAGTTGCCTATTTTCCCAAAGCCATTTGTGCGATCTTGCCCTTGCAGATGGTCACTTTCGGTGCATTGGGGGCTTTCACAGGCTTTCAGTCAGCAAAAAAGGTCTTGGAATCCCCAAAATAAGGCTGAAAAAGTCCTATAATGTCCATTCCTTTCTCAAGTTCAAAAAAAACACTATTTTTCAAATAAATCCATAACCGCTTGAATATAAATGCGTTATAATTAAATCAGTACGACTTTATCTGAAAAATATAGAAGACCGCTAAAAAAAGCATTACTTAAGCCAACCTGAACTGCCGAAAAATGATGTGCCGGGCAAGAACCTGAAGAGTACCTGTAAAAAACCTGTCCGGATACGTTTGGAAAACGTATGAATAATAGACCGTTGGAAATTGCCAGATAAGGGATTTAACACAGCGGGGTCAAGGAGACAAGTATGCTGGTTTTAAGCAGACAAAAGGATGAGTCAATCATGATCGGTGACGAGGTGGAAATCACCATCGTCGATGTCCGCGGCGACAAGGTGCGGCTGGGAATCTCAGCACCCCGCTCGGTAGCAGTACACCGAAAAGAAATCTACCTGGCGATTCAAAAGGAAAAACAGCAAGCTCAGGACTCAGACGCCCATAAGGATACCGGTGATGCGGACCCTCACGCGGTCAACTCCAAGGCCTCCTAAGCTTTAAGCAATCTACCCGATAACCTGTCAGGCCCCCGTCCTCGCGTTGACGATGGGGCTTTTTTTTGCGCTATGAAATCTCCTCACACGCGGACTAAGCTGTACACCGTTATTTGTATGGTTTGTATCTTGAGCACAACTATGCATCCACCTGACAGTACTCATCATAAACCCATTTCTATTCCAGCGTAATGTCCAGATAGACCGAATGACGGCTGTATATTTCATAGAAGGGTTTGAAATTGACGCCATGGGAGCTGAACCGCAGCGTGGCAGGTTCTCCGGTGAATGATTTGCCGATATCCTCGGCATTGAGCGTCATTTTGCGCCAGGATGTGCGGGAAGCTGGTTCTTCGGCAGCCAGCAGAATCGGCCCATAAAAAATACTGGCAATATTAGGCTGATCCATTACTGAAACCAGGTGGAAATACATCGGCATGGTCAATTCGATGGTATCGCCATCCTTCCAGTTCCGGCCCAGGTTCAGATAGCTGCCCGGACTTGCCTTAACCGTCTGCGGTTTACCGTTGATCTTGACAATGAATCCCCGGCTGGCCCATGCTGGGACACGCACATAAACCGCGAAGGTCCCGCCGCCAGACAGCGACAGAGTGCTGGTATCTGAATAGGGAAAATTGGTCGATTGCTTCACCGTGACCTGTTTCTGAGGCCAGGTCAGAGTCGAGGGGATATATAAATTGACATATAATGCACTGTCATCAGCAGCCCTGAAATAAATGGAATCCTGAAGCTTGGTACTGCTTTCCAGGGCCGTCCCATTGCAGCAGGTAAACCCATCCATCTGTGCATTTCCAAAGCTTTTGCGGGCCCCCGGATTAAGCGGGACATGGTACGTATTACCCGGATTGTCCTCATCCACCGAAGCCAGGATATGGTTGTACAAAGCCCGCTCGTAGTAATCCATATATTTGGCATCCTGCTCGAACATAAACAGCTGGCGGCTGAGCTTGAGCAGGTTGTACGTCGCGCAGGTTTCGTTTTGTCCTGCTTCCGAGAATCCATTGGTAAACAGGGTATCAGGCTGAGCAGTAAAACATTCAGCATTATTTGGGTTTCTGGCTCCGGCTACACCGCCAATGGAGTACATATAGCAATGCGTACAGATATTCCAGAAATTCTGTGCCACACGGTAATAGGCCACATCGCCGGTCCCCAAATATGTTTCCAGTGATCCGATAATCTGCGGAATATGCTGATTGGCGTGTTTGCCGCGGAGCGTATCAACATTTTTCGCCAGACCATGTTCGTGTGCCGCATTACCAAAGAAGAAACTCGTATTATCAAACAACTGGGCACATTCCAGAAAACGCTTATCGCCCGTCAATAAATACAGCCGGGCCATTGCCTCATTCATTCCACCGTATTCGCCGGCAATGTAGCGATTCCACATCTGAATGCGGGTTTCCGCTGGCAGAATTCTGAGACGCTGATAGACCCAGATTCCCATCCCTTTGGCGATATCCAGGGCTTTGGGATTGCCGCCCACTTCGTAGCAATCCATCAGACCGGCCAGGATTTTGTGGAGGGTGTAATAGGGCGCCCAAATCTGATTGTTGCGGCCGCCATAGCTGGCTCCCTGTTCCAGCATAATGAACTGGTCAGGCGGATAACCACTGATAAAGCCTTCTCCCCAATTCCAGTAATCCGTGCGAATCCCCTGGCGGCTCAAGTCTGAATCATAGCCGCTTTTGCCTGGCCCCGGCGGAACGGTTGTCGGATCGGAATTGCATGGGCCGCCGACGGTGACAGGCTTGCCGGATTTCTGCGACAGGTCATACAGGACATTAACCATATAGTCCATCTTTTGTAAAAACCTGGCATGCAAATCCGCATCATAGGTCGTACTGGCATATGCCTGAGCAATAGCCGTCAGATAGTGGCCGGTGGCATGACCCCGCAACCGGGTGGTCTGGCTGTCCCATCCTCCCAACGGGCGAACCCCCTCGGGCTGTTTCTGGCCAAAGGCATCCCGGAAATTGTAAAGGAAGGTATTGGGGTCAGTCCTGACCAGGCCTTGAATAAATTTATTGCGGTTTTTGATAAATGGGGTATCTCGCCCCTCTTTGTCTGGATCCAAAGTGATCTGCCCCAAAGCAAATGGCTTTAAGACAAGTTTCGTTACCGGTTCAGTGCGGGGCTCTGCCACTACAGTAACAATCGCCTTGGGCTTAAATGATGTGCCGGGGACAGAGCCTTTTACTGTGTAAGTTCCGGTCTGTAAGACATCGCGATTGTCTGTTGGGGCCGGCCAGACAACGCGAACCTGTGGCCCTGAGGCATTATCGCGATAGGTTCCAGGAACAGTAAAAGGCAAGTGGGGCAAATGCCCTACCGTCGTTTCAACTGCGATATCCGGTACACCAGTCAATCCTTTCACTAAAATACGGCCTCCCTGTTCCTGTTGTGCTTCCGTTTTTTTTGGGGGGGTGCTTTCTGTAATGGCCATTGGTTCATCCGAAATTGCATTGTGGTGGATTACGGCGACCTGGGCATCGGTCAGAGCAATACTGTAAAAACGAACATCATATAACCTGCCTGCCAAAGACGCATCGCCATCAAATAAAGATTTGCCAAGATACAGCTTGTTGGCAGAGGGATTATCCTGATTCAGAATGTCGGTCAATGACCAGGGCACATCCGTGCTCTGTCCCACCCGAACGCCATTGACATAAAGACTCAGCGTTTTTTGGGCTGCATCCAGCACAGTCGCCAGATGCACCCATTGGCCTTGGGACACGGCAAACGCAGCAGGACCCATCTCCTGACCATACCCCCGGGCCGTCATACGAACACGACAGCCGCTGGACCGCCCCTCACCAACCGGCGTACAGTACAGATAGTGTTCCGTATCCTGCCCCAAGTCAAAAAAACGCTGCCAGGGAGCCGTTTCTCTGACCTGAATCCAGCCGGTAACACTGAGATTTTCGATGTCCACCAGGGCCTGACAGGGAATCTGAACATAAGCCCCCTGCGCCCCCCCAGGCAAGGACAGAACTTTGCCAAACTGTTCATCGTCCACAAAAACGCCCCCCTGGCCATGCAGGACGGCATGAAAACTGTTGCGTGACCGATCTTCGAGATTTCCATTGAATAGAAAGCGGGCAATCAATGCCGTCTCGCCAATACCATCGAGGTACTGGTCGCCCTCTGCACTGCGAACCTCCGGGGAAATCAGACAGGACAGGATTGCTGTAAACAACAGATATACGGCCGTTACTCTACACATGTTTAGACTCCTATAATGGAAGGCTTGGATGCCCATAGTGTATCCGCAGGTCAAGAGTATCGCAAGCTCTCTGAAAAAAATAGTCACTGTGCAGGCTGAATCCAGACGGCCTGTCCGCCGCCGGCCAGAAGCGGCACGTCCAGAATAGTATTGGAATCCACCGAACGTCTGGCGATTCCGACCTTTGTCTTTGTCTGGACCGCCTGGTCATCCGCATAGATACTGGCGGTGTACATCCTGTCCTTATCCAGAAAATCCAGCGACATCTGCAGTTGGCGAGGCTGCGAGTTATTAATCGTACCAATGAACCACTGGTCACCGCTTCGGCGAGCGATCATCGCAAATCTGCCAATCTCACCAGCAATAACCTTCGTTTCATCCCAGACCGTCGGCACCTGGCGGAAGAACTCCACTTCCGGCTCATCTCGGTACATAGCGGGCTTATCGTACCAGTAAATCCATTGCAGCGGGCTGAACGATACAACTGCCATCGCCAGTTGGTGGGCGTGGGTGGTCTTAAGCCGGCTGTCATAATAGCAAATAGTATAATCGCCGATGCCTGCAATATACCGCGTAAACGGCAGGGTGCAGTTATGCTCCGGCGTTGGCATGTGCTCATTGCCCCGAATCCCCTCCACGGTCATCAGGTTGGGGTAGGTGCGGTTATTGCCGGTTGCCCGATAGCCGTCATGGATATTGAGCATAAGATGATGGTCAGCAGCCCTTGCGATGGTTTCGGTTGTCCAGAGGCTTTCCTGCTGCGGTCCTACATCTATAAAGCCGATTTTGACCCCCTTAATACCCCATTGTTCGTAGAGTGGAAACAGGATATCCCGCTGGCTTTTGATCTGGCGCCGATCCACATATACCATGAGCCCCACGTTCTTCTGCTGGCCGTAATGGATGATCTCCGGAATATCCAGAGCCTCCTTTCGGGCGGTAGTTGCATCTCCAGTTTTCGCATCTTCGGCCCCGTACCAGCCTGCATCCAGAAGGACATATTGCAGCCCGCCGACCGCCGCAAAGTCAATAATTGCCTTCGAATTAGCAGTGCTCAGCGTGGTATCCCGCATCACCTTGCCCGGCTTGATCCAGGACGTATCTTTCAACACACACGGCGGATTGAGATTCAGCATCAGATAGTTGCGTTCCAGCAGGTCGCCGGGCCGCTTGCCAACGACCAGCATACGCCAGGGCGTACCCTGGCCCGCTTTCAGGGTCACAGTCGAATCGTGCCGCTGACTGGGACGAGAGGTATTGGACGTCCGACCACCCAGTGCACTGACCAGTGCCCCCGGCACGCCTTCCAGCGGCGACAGCAGCATCCGGGGATAATCCGTATTGGCCGCTTCCGCCAGCGAGGCCCAGTGTCCCCGGGCATATTCCAGTGTCAGTGGTCGCTCGCAGTAAGGTTGAATATCCGAAATAGTCGACCGCTGGTACTCCCCTTCCGTTCCCTGCTCCTGGTACCCCCACGTGCCTTCAGGCAGTCGAAACTCGGTTCTTTCGTCCGGAAAAACAAACGTTTGCTTTTCCTGCTTTGGGAAAAAATACCGAAATGCCGCCCCTTCATTATAGGCTCGAAAGCAAATTTGCATCAGACACCCGCTGTCGTGTTTTAGGTTTACGACCATCTCGCAATAATTATCCGGCACAAGCCGACGCTCGCCAAACTCGTTTATCCAGTGTCCTTCATGGGTATGACGAGTGATGTCGATCACCTCAAAATGCTGATTGAAATCACCCTGAAAGCCCAGTCTGGATTCCAGGACAAGGGGTTTGCCCAGATAGTCTATCCTGTAGGTCGGGATTCCCCCTGTCTGCAGTGTAAAATAAATCTCTACCTGCCCGTCAGGAGACTCGGCCCGGCTGCCATTTTGACACCACGCCGGCGTCCGGCACAGCAAAACAGCCAATATCAAAACACAGGTTCCGATTACACGTTTGGGACACTTTGTCATAAATAACCTTTCTTACCTGCCTATCTGTTAAACCCTGCCTCCATATCGCTCTGCGGTTGTAGAAATGAGTGAACAGAATGATCAGGATCGGATCCGCTATTCTTCTCAACGTCTATCGAGCCGTCATCACCATCCTGTTTCATATCAATCGGAGTCCGTGAAAACAACAGTGTTCCAAATCCGCAGCAGTCGGCGTTGGGGCCGGCTCCCTCAGGACGAACCTTTCGGGCGGCCTGCGTTGTATAGGGACAGTCCATCCCCCTGCGGTTCTGGTAATGATTGTAAACCATCTCCCAAATCGGACGAAGTCGTCCGCGTCCTTCGTCAGAGATAGTTTTATGGTTATATTTGCCGGTTTTATCCCGCCAGGAAACAAAGGGCACTTCATCGCCCAGGTTATATTGGGCAGTATATTCAAATCCCTTGAGCAGGCGATTGCCCGCTGCTCCATATAAGTCCAGGCCCTGATTCCATGCCATCTCGCAGGCTTCTGCCAGATGGGCAATCCCCAACTGCACATGCTGCTGGTCACGTCCGCTTTCCTGACATTGCCCCTGTTCGTTGATGATATAATGCGTCAGGGAACCGTTATCAGTGCCGTTGTAATACCAATCCACCGCTCGGTCAAAGATTGCCTGATTGTCACAAAAAATACCGATAGCCATCATCGTCTTGACACAGCCGGTACTCCAGTTGCCATTGGCAAAAACCGCAAAGTCCCGGATGACCGGATAAAAGACCTCCAGCAGCAGATGTTCGAAGCGGTCGATATCGGCTGCGTCCCAGCCTGCATCGGTATGGCGAATCAATTCCGCGGCATACACCAGCTTGGCTCCATTCAGCGACGCCATGAGAATCTTATCCGTACCGATGATTTCCTTGAGCGATGAGGCATAGGCATTTAATATCTGTTTGGCTTTGTCGGCATGTCGTCTGTCGCCGGTCAGACACCACATCAGGGCATTATAATGGGCCGCATTGCAGTCGGCGTCAAACTCGCTTTTGTGCATGTTGTCACCCTGCCGGTTACCCCGCCCAACTACGGTATACCCGCCCTTGATAGCATAGCTATAACTCGACTGTGGGTGCCTGCAAAGCTGTTCATAGCCGCTCAGCCAGGGCTGCTCTTGTGCCTTGACCTTAGCTTTGACAAAATCCAATTGCTGTTGAGTATGCAGCAGCCCCGGATGGATAAATGCCGCCTGGGCCGGCAGACTGAAAATCGCCGTCCACAGTATCACCCCCACATTCATCTGTATCCATCCAGACATAGTTCTGTTCCCAGAAAAGTGACAAAATAATGGGGACAGTAAATCCCCCTTTACTCAACTCATTATAATAGCCATCATACCGTGACCAGACACTCAATTCAAGCATGGAGGTTAGGTGATAGGCAAGCAAGACCGTTGGCAGGAGGATTTATTCGTGGCCGGTCCCTTGTCGGCTCTGATTATGGCCTAACATGACAATCGAACCTGCTAAACTCCCCCGCCGCTTATGATAGACTGGATTGGACCCGACTACATTACCAAGGAAAAATTCGCCATAAGGGGGAACGATGTACCCTGTTATCCCTATATTTCCGGCCGGCCCCCCCCCATTAACGACCGACTCTTTCCAGATTCGATTCCCCATCGGATTGTATTTAACCGTTTATTCCCATAACAAAACAAGGTCCATAGGCGGGTTCTTGGCCCTTGACTTTCGAGCTGGCTGAGCCTACAATCCCTGACTTTTACGGAAACCATGCTTAAAATCGGCTCAATACAACTGAATAATCCGTTTCTGCAGGCGGCGTTAAGCGGCTATACCGACTATCCCATGCGAATCATTGCGCGGCGGTTCGGATGCCCCCTGACCTTTACCGGCGTGATGCTGGACCGCATATCGCTTCATCCCAAGGCCATCAAACAGACCAAATTCCATTGTCTGGAAGATGAACACCCGGTTGCCGCCCAGATTTTTGGACATGATCCAGAAACCATTGCACAATCCGCAGCCCAATTCCGCCGGCTTGGATACGACATGATTGACCTCAATTTTGCCTGTCCGGTCCCGAAAGTACTTCGTCGGGAACGCGGCGGCTGGCTGATGCGCAAGCCGGACATCGTCCGGCAGGCTTTTCTCCGCACACGGGAAATGGTGGATTGCCCTGTCATGATGAAATTACGGATTGGATTTGACCACAGTGAAGCCGCAAAAGAAGATTTCTGGCGGATTGTTGATAATGCAGTCGCCGATGGCGTCGAGGCACTGGGGATTCACGGACGGACCGTAGAGCAGAAATATAAAGGCAAGGCAGACTGGTCGGTAATTGCAGAGGTCAAAAAGAGATACCCCAATTTAACATTATTCGGCAGCGGCGACCTGATGGACGCCCCTACCATTTTAAAGCGTATGCAGGAAACCGGCGTTGATGGCGTTCTGATTGCCAGAGGGGCTATAGGCAATCCATGGATATTTTCCGATTGCATCGCCCTTTGGGAAGGCAAACCCCTGCCCCAGCCCCCCAGCCTCAAGGAGCAGGCAGAAATCATGCTCCAGCATTATGAAATGATCAATCAGGAACGCCCCGGACGACGCGGCGTGTCCTTTTTCCGCAAATTTTCCGCCCGTTTTGCCCACCGACACCCCGAACGCAAAAAAGTGCTTCTGGATTTTATGCGGGTCAAAGAACCGCAAAAACTCCGAGACTTGATCAATCAGTGGTATATTCAGTATGCCTGAACCGGCAAGGTGAGGCCCAACCCAACCTTTTTTAGATATTTCCTTGTTAATATTAGTTATATATACATACTGTAACCATAGATTTTTGCATCTCGTCTAAATTAACAGAATATGGGTTAACCACTGGAAATCCCGGAGTATGTTAATATAATATTGGAAATCACAGGTTTTTATATGATAAATAGAATCAAATATATCGCGTTGTTTTTAGTCATTGTGGCTGGCATTGCTCCAATTTGGGGGGCGCCGTTGAATCCCGCCCAAATCAATCGCCACGCCAATTGGGTTCTCCATGCCGACATGGACACCTTCAAATCCACCACGATGTTTGCCTTTTTGCGGCAGAAATCGGCCGAGGCAGGGCTTGAAGAAAAGATGGAGCAATTCAAAAAAATGTACTCCTTTCATCCGATTGACGATGTACATAGTGTTAGTATTTATGGATTCGATAATGAACAAGATCATGCAGTTGCCCTGATACACGCGGAATTTAACGCCAATAAGCTGATCAGCCTGCTGACTCAACCGGAAATGGTAACATACGGGCCCCATACGATTTACAGTTGGAAAGCCCAAAATTCCAAGAAAAATAAGCGTGAATATGGCACCATCTGGGGTTATAATCTGATCCTAATTTCCGGCTCGCTCGAATCCGTGCAGCAGGCAATTGACGTGCTGGATGGGACGACAGAAAATGCGGCAACAGGGTCTTATTTGTCGGGTTTCATTGCTGAACCCGGACAGTTTTTGTATGTTCGGGCCGACCAGGTTTATGAAATCGCCAAGAACGACCCGGATGACATCATGATGAAGCACATGGAACAGCTTTTGATGACCGCCGGTGAAGTCAATGGGCGGTTTCAGTGCCGTGTTGATGTCGGGATTCCCTCGCAGGACAAACTGGTGGAAATTGAGCAGATTTGCCGAGGCTTGCTGGCATACGGTCTGCTGGATGTCAAACAGAATAATCCGGAGCTGTCGCCGATTCTTCAGGCGATTCAGATACAGCCCAGCGCTGGATTAATGAGCGTCTGGATGGAATATAAAAGCTCGGATTTTGTGGATGCACTGAGCAAGGCGGCCAAAAGGATGACCGCCAAAGAGAACGCCACTGCTAAAGCGACTTTGACAAAGCCGTGAGCAAGAGCAATGAATCTTTTTTGAAAGGCTGTGAGGATGGCCAGTTCAGACACAACCGTCAGTTTTGTTCTGGGTCAGACCGTTCTGGCAGGCGAGGCGCTGGATGCCGCTCGCAAGACTGCCAGTTCGAATCGACGCGAACTTGTCATTGCCGCCAAGGCCGGCTGCAAAGACTCGTTTGCTGAACTCGTACGGCTGCACACCGACAGTATCCTGCGATTCTTTTATGCCAGACTCCGCAATCTTGCCGATGCGGAAGACCTGGCCCAGGAAACCTTTCTTCTGGCGTGGCGGAATATTGACCAATGCCGACAGGACAGCAGCTTCAGCGCCTGGTTATTCACCATTGCCCTCAATCAGCTCCGAACCCGGATGCGGCGAAAAAAAATTCTGCTGCCGTTAACCAATATCCTGCGGTGCACCAAACCCGGCCCCAATCAGAGTGTCGAAGGCAAGGAAGAGAATCAGCAGCTTTGGGATATTGCAGAAAAACATCTCAGCAGTGACCAATATACCGCCATGCTGCTCCGTTATCGGGCGGAATTGTCAACGATGGAAATCGCCGAAGCCATGAATAAAACCCATTCGCATGTCAAGGTACTGCTGCATCGGGCCAGAATCAAGCTTCACAGCCGGATTGAGCGGACCGGGTATTGCGAAGCTGCCGCAGAATAAAAAGAATGTGCAGTCATTGCATGTGACCGAGACAAGATTTAGATAGACTAATACGATGATATGCTGGTATTACAAATGGAAGATTTCAAAGCTCGCCGATGAAAACGACACCGTGCTGTCGCATGATGTCGCGGGCCATTTGAAACATTGCGAGCATTGCCGACGGTTTTATCATCTGTGTCGTGGCATCGAGCGGGAGCTGAATATGGAAATGTCGCTGCCGGCCAGGGCCTCCCTGGATGTTCAGCATAAAGTCACTGAGCATCTCCACAGCACAACAATCAGCCAGAAACGGCGGATTATCCATCGCCGGCATCGCTGGTCTGTGGCTGCAGCAATCCTGCTGCTGGCCGTTCCCGCGGCGGTCATGTGGACGATTTCAAATGATTTGACCATGATGCTTCAAAAAGAACGGGCTCTGGGCCAGGATATAACCGCCCTGCCGGCGCTGGTCAATCGGCAATGGATCGATGAACATAAACAGATTATCCCTTCCGAATACACCTTAGTCAGCCCCTTCCGGCAGCAGGTTCAGGAATTGACACAAAGCGGACGTCAGGCGGCAAAATTCATGTTTGCCTGCTTAGACCCGGGATTGGGGATGACAGAAGAGGAATCGGAAGACAAGGAACCAGTCATTATTGACTATACCTACCTGACCCCTCGTCAGCCAAATTAGATTGTATTTTTTAGAGGCCTGATACAAGACGCCTATCGGGCTGTTTGTATGCAGTCCTGTTGTGTCAGAGGGTAAGTATTCCTCTTTGTCAGTGTATATTCCCAGCCGTTACTTTGTTACAGCCCGGTTAAGGACAAACAGGATTGGCACATTCCAGCCATGCAGCCGCCATCTGGGCCAGATCATTCATATCCACAATGCAATCCCCCGTGACATCCCCATCCAGTGCACATTGGTACACTGCAAATGCGGCATTACTGATATCGTAAACACCGGGATTGGCCATATTAGATACTCTGATGCGGCACTGCTGCGCATCGAGCAGAGGCACAAGCCAGGCGTAAGAACCGCTGTTGCCAACATTGGCAGGATAAACCTGCGACCAGGACAGGCCGTTGTCAATCGAAAACTCAATTAATACCGCATCAATCGTACCGGTGGAACTCCAGCTAATGGTATGAACAGTACCGGCCTTAAGCACTTCCATCCCATTGGGAGAAAGTAAAGTCAGCGATGACGTGCCGGGAGCTATTTTTCGCAGGGTTTCCAGATTTTGTATTCCCCATTGATTGGGAGCACCGAATGTGCTCAGATTTTTGGCACCATCATAATCTGCGGAATTGGCTGTGGTTGCTGCCGAAGGTGTCGCTTCCAGTTTAAAGACTTCATTGCTGCCGATTCCGGATGCGGGACTGACTCCTTCACCTGCAGGACCATAGACAATAACGCCGGAGGCATTTCGGATACGAAGCTGCCAATTGCTGCTGTTGACAGGAAAACTGGAGGCCTCAATATATAATCCATCGGATTCATTATTAGCCTGAACGTTGATCCACCAATCCCCCGCCGCGGGGTTATAACTGATATCACTGGGAACATTTTCAGAGACCGTAATGATGGTTCCGCTTCGCAGGTCGGACCAGATGCTGTGGCCGGTCAAGTCGAGAGTTTCGTCAAGCAACCCATCGGTATAAATGTCGAATTTCCAATGCCGCATATCCAGATGATCCGTAATGACCACTAATTCAAACCAGTCTCCGCCATTGCCGGCCACTCTGCCGAAATAGATATCAGAAGCTCTTCCGCCGGCTTCATCAACCAAGGCTGTTCCGCCCCCCAAGTATTCAGCATCATCAACTGCGTTGTATTCATTCAAAATGACAGGCGCCCCCAAAGTAATGCCGGCAAATACCAGTATTAAACTAAATAAAGACAAACAAACTCGCCTTAACATTTTAACATCCTTTCACCACGCAGAATGCTCCCATGCTGGAAAACAAATACCCCTCATATAAAATGAATTATATCAAATTACCCCGGTTTTTGTCAAGATTATTATCCTGTTTTCCTGATAATGGATAATCTATTTCGCAATATATATTTTTATAATGTCCGCCGTACAACTGTGTTACTTTTTAACCTTTTTAATGATAATCGCCCTGCCAAGAACCAGCAGAAGCAAAACAGCACAAAGATTGCCGAACCAGGCGGGAAACATAGCACTGTGTGCGCAGATAGTCTCTTTGGGGACACTACGGAAGAACAGATCAATCAAAAAACCGGCGGTAAAGGACGCAATTACAACAGATACCAGATATAGTACGGCAGTCTTTTTTCCCAATACCGACCATAATGTTGTAAAAGCCGCAGCATTGGTCGCCGGGCCGGTCATCAAAAAGACCATCGCCGCCCCGGGATTAAGCCCTTTGGCAATCAGGGCGGCTGCAATCGGAACCGAGGCGGCAGAACAGACATACATCGGAATTCCAATCAACATCATCAGAATCATCGCCAAAATTCCGCCGCCAAAAGCCAAATAGGTGGAAAAGAAATCATCCGGCACCAGAATGGAAATCACAGCCGCGATTACCAACCCCACCAGCATGGCTTTGCCAATGTCGGCAGGGAGCACAAACAATGCATAGCGTAATGCTTTGAACACGGGATTTGCTTTCTTCGCCTGCTTTTCTTCGCTGCCGGATACAAGCTGACTTGAGTGTCTTTCATGGCGGTCAAACAGACTCACTACCGTTCCGCCAAAAAGGCCGCTGAGCATGGCCACGATGGGACTGAAAATCGCAAAGATCGGTCCCAGCAAACTATAGACGATAAAAATGTTATCCAAGCCGGTTTGAGGAGTCGAAATGAGAAAGGAAACGGTCGCCCCTTTGCTGGCACCGTTTTTATACAGTGACATCGACACAGGGATTACGCCGCAGGAACACAACGGCATGGGCACGCCGAACAGTGAAGCTTTCAAAATCGACCAGAATCCTTTTGAGCCCAGATGACGTTCAACGGTCGCAGAGGAAACAAACACACTCATGATTCCGGCCACCAGAAAACCAAATAACAAATAAGGCGACATTTGAGTCAGCGTCGCCCAGAAATTACTCAAAACTAATTGGATCGATTCCCACATATTATTCACCTGTAAACATACAATTTTATCAGGATATTATACGCTGAAAATCCATCCCCTGTTCAGATGCCTTGCGGGGACATCCCTGCTTCAAATCATCCCTTCAGGCGTTAAATATTTCGCAGGCAGCGGCTTAAGCCCATTCATCCGCATCGCCCAGCCGCGAATTTGAAGATAAAACAAAAAAACCTCCTGATATAAAGATATATGCTTTTTGTCTGCTGCCAGAACAAGACCCTGTTGATTCACATAAAAAGCCATCGGTGTCCGGCCTGTTTTATTTTGATGCCGGGTGATTGCCTTCTGAATTACTTTGCTCTCGGGCTGCTCAATCCACACGATGCCGCCGGCCAGATACGTCATTTCTTCCGGAGTAATGATTCCCTTGAACCATTCTCTTTGAGGCGATAAACCATCGGGAGTCCGTATCCGATTTCCTGAAATCGGCTTGACACCCATCAAAGAACCCTGCACGCCAAGGCTGTTACGTATCCTGGCAGAGGCTATGGACAACTGGTTGCGTTGAGGCAAACACACGGGCTTCAACACAGGCAGATGTTTTCGGCATAGCTGAATGACAGCACCAACCACTTGTCGGGCTTGTTCGGCTGAATCACAACTGACAATCAGGCCATGATTAGACAGCAATACCAAGGTGGGGACTTGATGATCTAAGCGCCCTGATCGAAGATGCCGTTGAATTTGGCCGGCAGTGACGACTCCCAGTCCGCGGAAGGGAATCCATTGGAACGCATACAGCTGGCCAAGAGCTGCCTGAAGCAACTCTTTTCCTGCCTGTGAACACAGATACGGCAGCAGGTAAACGGGGTGCAGGTGAACAACACATCGTCCCAGTAAAGCATGAAAAAAAGTTTCGATGGAAGGCATAGCGGTGGAATCCAATCCATCACAACAGCACTCCAGCAGGCCTTTGGTGATTTTTGCAGGCGTTGTTTTCGATCCAAGCAGATGAGTCAGCAGCGCATTGACTTTGGCAACATCCACTTTTCGCCAGCCCCGGGTTCGCGTCATCCTGCCCAGTTCTGAACCACTGGCTTTGATAAACATCTCCGCCTCATTGGTTTTGATGGAAATGTTGCCGCCGCCCTTCCAGACCAGTTTCCGGTCTGAGCCGAGTGTGCGTGAAATATGTATCAATTCACGAAGTGATGTTCCATCCATTCGTCTTTATTTCTGATTGGGGTCTGGCCTCTGAGTCGTCGACTGGGCAGAGACCGCAGAGGCATCCGCCGCAGGCAGACTGATTCGTCCCTGACGCAGCATGCGTGCCTTCAGCACCGTCACTGCCGCCGAAAGCTGCGGGTCTGCCGCAAATAAATCTCCGTGCTGGATATCCGGTCCGGCCTTTTCGCCCAGTTTTCGCCGAAACTCCAGCAGCGATTTAATCTCACCGCTTTTTAATTCCACCTCCACAGCCGGCGTAATGCCCCAGTCGGTCCGATTTTCACGCTCGGCCTGATACCGGTTTTTGACCGGGCTTCCATCCGGTAGATAATAAAATGCCGTGGTGTATTTTAATTCGCATCCCTCCCACTTGCCCTGAACAATCTCCTGAACAGAACCTTTGCCGTAGCTGCGGGTTCCCACCAGAATGGCCCGATCATATAACTTGCACCCCAGCGCCCCGGCGACAATCTCAGCAGCGCTGGCTGTGCCCGAATCCATCAGGATAACGATGGGGTATTGACGCCCTTTACCCTGTCCCTTGGCAGACCAGAGGGCCGTCTGTCCTTTGCGGTTTCGACTGGCTACGATGGCTCCCTCATCGAGAAACAAGCCCGCTAACTCCGCCGCTTCATTGAGCAACCCCCCGCCGTCACCTCGCAAATCCAGTATCAATCCATGCAGCTTTTTCTGTTCAAGCTGAGTCAGAATATCCAGCGTTTTCTTGGAAATGCCTTCGGTGAAGCTTTGCACCTGGATATAGCCGATACCCAGGTCAGTGTTCAACAGATAATCCCACTGATTTCCGGCCGTATCCCCGTTGCTTCGCACGGTTCCCTGCACTGATGGCACGACGATTTCGCCTCGTGTCAGTTGAATATCCCGGGGCTGCTCCTGCCCCCGCTGAATGGTCAGCGTCACCTGGGAATCCTTTGGGCCGGAAATCTGCTTGACCACACAATCGACCGGGACACCCTGGGTGCTTTGCCCGTTAACAGCAATAATCAGATCCCCGGCAAGAATATCGGCTTTCCATGCCGGTGAATCCGGAATAATGCTGACAGCTTTGATATATTTCTCATCCCGGGCCAATTGAATCCCCACGCCGGAAAACTTGCCAGTCAGCTCCTTTTCAAAATCCGCCACCTTATCCGGCCAGACGATATCGGTATAAGGATCCAGGGCTCCCAGCGAGGCATCTGCAAATTGCTCAACAATGACCCCCGGGGGCAGTTTCAGCGTATTTTGATTATGTGTCAAAACCGACTGAAAGGTCGTTTCAAACTGCTCGCGTGTAACGGGTGTTGTCTTCTCGCGGTACTGTTCCATCAGCAATTCGATTTCAAGCCTCCAGTCATCCACCTGTTTGGAATCGGCTGAAAACATAAACTCCGCATTGCTTTCACGAAAGACCTGCCCCAGCATCAGACATCGCAGCAGGGCTTTTCGGGCCATCTGCCCATAATCCGGAGGCGTTACATAACCCCCGTCCAGGGTTTTGACCACCTCCAAAAAGATGTCGGGGCGAATGGTGTCAAAGCGGCTGATGTCGCGACACACACTTTTCTTTATCCCGCCTGATACAATCCTGAAAGATTCGGCTTCTTCGGCAACTTGCGAAAGAAAAATATCATTCGGTTCAAAAATTTGTAAATAGGCATAGCCCTGCATGGCCTCAATGAGTTTCCCCCGTTCATAAAAAGCCCGGCTTTTCTCACGAATGCCATCCAAAAATGATTGAATCTTTTGATGACTCAGAAGTTCTTTTTTTTGAGTGTCATCCGCGGCATATTCATACGCCTTTAATAATCGATCCAGTACCTCTTTATCGCTGCGATTGGGATCGGTACGCTCCAGCAGCTCGAACAGCTGCCGAGTCTGGGTTTGATAAACAGATTGTCTCTGGCTGGCTAATTCTTTCTGAAGGTTGAGATAATCATCAATCATCCTGCCCAGCCATTCACTTTCCGGCGTGACGGGGGAAATCGCCTGGATGGCTTTTTGTGCCTGTTCAAATCGCCCCTGTTCGATTTGGAGACATATTGAGGCAATGGGTTCGGACGGACGGGCAGGCAAATCCCCGGCCGCCCAACTCCAACCGCAAAGACCTGCCAGCAATGCGATCGATATAATACCTGTATAATATAGTTTATGATTCTTCATTATCCATTTCACATTATCTAAAGAAACGACACTATACAGGCCTTGTAACTAAATTTCGAGAAAAAAATACCAGCCCACGCAACAATAAACCCCGACTCACTACAGTGAGTCGGGGTTTGTTTTAACTCTATTTGCTATACGGATTTATGGTCTAAAAAACCTTCCAGCTTCCGTGCTCGGACGGGATGCTGAAGCTTGCGGATGGCCTTGGCTTCCACCTGACGGACACGCTCACGGGTAACCTTAAAGATTCGCCCGACTTCTTCCAGCGTGTAGGTATAGCCGTCGCCGATACCGTAACGCAGCTTAATGATTTCGCGTTCCCGGTAGGTCAGGGTTTTGAGCACCTGGTCGATGCGTTCCTTGAGCATTTCCTGGGTGGCCGACTGCACGGGCGACTCAGCGCGTTCATCTTCGATGAAGTCGCCGAAATAACTGTCTTCGCTTTCGCCGATGGGCCGATCCAGACTGAACGGATGCTTGCTGATTTTCATCACGCGCCGGGTCTCGGCCAGACTCATTCCGGCCGCTTCAGCGATTTCTTCCAGCGTCGCCTCCCGGCCCAGTTCCTGCATCAGGTTTTTACTGACGGTACGCAGCTTGCTCATCGTCTCAATCATGTGTACCGGAATACGAATCGTCCGGGCATGGTCGGCAATGGCACGGGTAATCGCCTGGCGAATCCACCAGGTCGCATAGGTGCTGAATTTATAGCCGCGGCGATATTCATACTTATCGACTGCACGCATCAGGCCGGTATTGCCTTCCTGAATAATATCCAGAAAACTCAGACCGCGGTTGCGATATTTCTTGGCAATGGACACAACCAGTCGCAGGTTGCCGCCGGACAACTCCCGCTTGGCCTGCTCGTACTGGCTAAATACCGCTTCAATGGCTCGCAGGCGTTTATCCAGCAACCGAGGCGTCTCCAATACCAGCTCCTGGAGCCCCATCAATTCCTGCCGCATCGCATCGATGTCCTCGACAGTGTAGTCTCTGCCGGGACCGGCCTGAATCACCTGTTCCAATTGGTGCATCTTCTGCTGAATACTCTGCAGTTTCTTCATCATCGGCTGAATGCGGCTGGTCCGCAGGCCCAGTTCTTCCAGCAGCGTGGCAATTTTGCGGCGATTGCGATGCATCTGCTTGAGCGGCTGGCGGGCTTCTTCAATCGTCTTGGCCGTAACAGACTGCTCAAAATACATGCTGTTTTTATCCAGTAATTTGCTTACAGTCGCCAGATTCATCGGCATCCGGTTTTTCAGCGTCGTCCGGACGGGCATTTCGCTGGATCCCATCTTCATCGTCCGATCAAACGGCAACGCTCCTTCATCCACCTGCTGGAGGATTTCAACGGCAGTCCGCGCACAATAATCGCATTCCAGCACCTTGCGACGGAAGGCCATCCGCGTCAATTCAATCTTTTTGGCCAGGCTGATTTCCTGATCGCGCGTCAGCAGCGGTATTTCGCCCATCTGCGTCAGATACATCCGCACGGGGTCATCGATCTTGCGTCCTTCGGTCTCGGCCAGCTCTTCTTCAAGGGTCAGGTCTTCGACAGCAATCTCGTCTTCCGGACCAATCTGAACAGGTTCTTCGAATTCCTCTTCTTCAGGAGCCTTTTTGACGTTGGCTTCATCCAGCAGCTGAACACCCATTTCATCCAGCGTCATCAGCAGGCTGTCCAGTTGATTGGGGCTGATCACCTCATCAGGCAAATCATCGTTGAGCTCCTCATAGGTCAGAAAGCCCTTCTTTTTGCCCTTCTCAATAATGGACTGAATCGCCTGGTCCACTCTCTGACGGGCGGTTTCGTCCGTTTCAAAAGGGTCCGCACCGCTGAGTAAGGGGGTATCCAGCGGATTGGGCTCTGAGGCATACTCTTTGTCGTCAATATCCATCTCCGGCTCTACGGCCGGTTCCTTTTTCACAGGCATTGGGGTGTTACTCTCGTTTTTCTTCTTCTTTTCCGACATATTCCGTTATTACCTTACGATTACTGAGGCAGCACCACGCCGACACAAAACACATCCATGCACCGGCAGGCTGCCTTATTTTCGAACTCCTGGGCTTCTGAGATTATCCTTTCTCTGCAAAAGCATCTGATTTATTTTTGCCAGTGATTCCACATCATCATCACTGAGCGTTTTACTGATATCCTGGGTCTGCCGGCGCATCAAACAGTACTCAAACGTGTCGACAGCATCATTCAAACGCCGTGCGAAATCGCCTTTCTGTCCAGCCAGCTCATCCAGACGCATTAATGCCTGGGCCGCTTGCACCTGTTCAATCTGACCCAGAAGCATCGTCAGAGTCGGCTCATGACCTGCTTCAAGCAGTGCAAACAAAGCCTGGGCGATAGTCCGAAGATGCCCCTCAAACAGATCCGGATGAACGCGTCCCTGAATCCGGCCAAACAGATCGGGCTGCCGCAAAAGCACTTCAATGATTTCCGACTGCGATTGAACAAAAATATCGCTTTGCGACAGCTCCTGGTTGGTCGCAGACACCATCGGCTGGGCCTGCGCATCAGGACCTTTTTGCTTGCGCCGAACCAGCCTGGCCAATTCACTGTCAATTCGACTCTGCGAAATGCCAATCATTTCACTGAGTCGGGCAGTCAAAACCGCCCGGCTGATGCTGTCGACATGGCCGGCGACCATGGCAGAGGCAATCGTGGCCAGAAATTTTTCAATCCTCTGCGATTTTTCTGTCAAGGCCCTGTCCCCGGCAAGATTTTCAGACAAACCCTTCCATGCGTATTCCATCACATCGACGGCTTTTTCTAAAACCTGCCTGAAGGCATCCGCACCCGCAGCAATGAGAAAATCGCAGGGATCCTTGCCTTCTGGAACAAAAGCCAGACGCAAGTCCAGCTTCTCAGCCAGGCAGACTTCCAGCGCACGCTCCGCAGCCGACATCCCTGCCACATCACTGTCAAAAACTAAAATGACACGCTTGCCGTACCGACGCAAAATCCGGGCATGGCCGGTCGTAAAACTGGTACCCAAAGCCGCCACCACATTACAGACGCCATACTGATGGGCCATAATGACATCCGTATAGCCTTCCACAATCACCGCCGTCTCGCTTTCAGAGATGGCCTGGCGGGCTTTGTCCAGCCCAAACAGCGAATTGCTCTTGTCAAACAGCACCGTGGCCGGCGAATTCATGTACTTGGCCGGGTCATTGGCCAGTGTCCGTCCGCCAAAAGCAATTACACGACCTGTTACATCGTGTATTGGAAACATCAAACGATTCCGGAACTTGTCATAACAACCGCCGTTTTCCCGTCGTACGACAAGTCCCGCATCAACTAAAATTTGCTCACTTATCTTGGACGACAAGGCCTTTTGGGCCAAATCATCCCAGCTATCGACCGCCAGGCCCAACTGCCAGAGCTTCGCTGTAGCTTGACTGATTTTTCTCTGTTCCAGATAAATTCGAGCCTGAATGCCCTTTTGTTCATCCCAGAGATTCCTAATCCACAATTTTCCAGCCCACTCATTCAATTTTGCCAGTCGATTCGCATCGATTGCCGACACAGACGTTGCTCCCTGCGAAAGACTGTTCGGGCGTTCCAGGCGAATTCCGGCCCGCTGAGCGAGCCGCTCCAGGGTTTGCGTAAACGAAAGGTTTTCTTTCATTTGCACAAACTTCAGAACATCACCGCCCGCTCCGCACGCGAAACATTTAAATATCTGTTTGGCCGGATTAACATACAGACTCGGCTTATGGTCGGTATGGAATGGACACAGACCCACCCACTCTTTGCCCTTTTTGGTCAGGCTCAAATGTTCCGATATCACGTCAACGATATCATTGGCCTGCTGTATCCGGCTGATTAGACTGGCATCAAACTGCATCGGCAAACCCGTTCCCTTGGCTCGAAATCTCTCCATGGCATCCTGATTCGGGGCCGATTGTTGGAAACAAAGCCCATCACATTACCAAACCCTTCTTTCACCCGGCTTTTGGATTCATTTGCTCCGAATGAATAAAAGAGGCAGATATTATAGTATAGATGAAAAAGTCAAAAAGTCAAATTTTTGAGAACAAAATGGGATTTTGATATTAATAAAACTATTTTTTTGTTACAATGGACACTTGGCCATATATACAAATAGATTATCAGACCTTGTAACGTTGCAAACGCTTTAGGGCCTACAGTCCATTGGAATTACATATTTTTTTTAGATCCGAAATAGCCAGTTTGTCGAGTCGGTCGATAACAAAATCCGCAAATTGGGCAAGATGCTCTCGGGGATAGGTATTAGTTACACCAATTCGCCGCATTCCAGCTGCTGCAGCGGCCTGCAAACCCCAATGAGAATCCTCAATAACAATACAGCTGGAGGCTTCAATCTTGCGGCCAACCTTATCATTGAGCCTTTTTAGGGCCAGAATATAACCTTGCGGGTCGGGTTTGCCCTTTTCGACGTCTTCAGCGGTTACCATCACACTAAAGGCACTGGCGAAACCGCTATGTTCCAGCATAATACGGATATCCTCCCGCATCGCCCCTGAACAGATTGCCAGCGGGTAACCGTGATCGGACAGCATTTCGACAAATTCCTCAACACCATCGATAATGGGGGCCTCCGTCCGAGCTAATGCGTGAAATTGAGCCGTTTTCAGCTCGATAATCTGCTGAATCTCCTGTGACGACCAGTTCATTTTATAATCGTCATTTACCGCCAGCACATTTTCCAGATCGGTATATCCCAGATACTTCTGCCAATGCACCTGTTCAGGGACATGAACCCCTTTTGCCGCAAAGACCTGGTTTAAGGCCTTGTAATGGAGCCGCTCGGAATCCGCCACCACCCCGTCAAAATCGAATATTACCGCCTTCAGCATGAGATTTTCACCCTAATTTTTGTGTTCATTTGGTCTTGATTACATCGACAGTATAAAATAATTATTTTGCTTTGCCAGTCTTCTTTGTCAAAATTGAATCGATCTGCCCCGCCGAAATAGTGATAAATCCAGCCTTGCCATATCCTGTATCGCCTGCAAATCTACATTTTTCAGGACAACAGGACGCCGGATAGATTTTTCTTGACTTTAAGACAGCAAATTTAGTAAATTAATAGTATCTTTAGGAGAAACTTATGTATTGTAAACGTTTAAAAGGTCAATTTTTGTTTACAATACAGCCAATCGCACGCTGGAGAGGGCCGAGTGTGCTTGCGCTGCCAGTATCCATTTTTTCTAATGGCTGCGGGACGGATTGGCCTAATTCAGACACCAGCCTGGATCCACATCACATTTCTGATGCTCAAACCATGGATATTACACGATTCGTCGGTTGGCTACCGAGCTTATTTTGGGTTTTATCCGCCGGTGCTTTTTTACCAGGTTAGTATTGGGAAATCGGTAAACGCGGTTTTGTAATGATTCAAGCATCACGATTGCACAGCACGGACTAAAACAAAAAATGCCAATAGCAAGGTCAGGCGTACTGGTCTTGGGTTGTGTTGAATAATTTTTTGTTTTAAGGAGAGCAGAAATGAAAAGGCTATGTTTTGTTCTGATGTGTTTGTGTTTTGTATCTCCGTTGTTTGCTGTCAATTTACTAGTCAATCCCGGATTTGAGACGGGAACCACAGAAGGCTGGGGCCCCCGCTTTGGCGCCGGTGCTATCCAGGTCATCACCAGCAATCCCACACCTCACAGCGGCAACTACTGTGTCCGCGACTACAACCGAACTGCCACATGGCATGGCATCTGGCAGACGACCAACTGGGTGGGCAAACTCACTCCAGGGCAGGTATATCCGGCATCTGCCTGGGTCCGAACCAACACCAACGAAAAAGTAACCGTTGCCTTGACCATGCAGGAAAACGGCGGCAATCCCACACCAAGATATATTAATGTGGGTACTGTTCAGGCAGACAATAGTCAATGGTATCTGGTGTCAGGCAACTATACCTGCCCCTCCGATCCCACAGAAATAACCTTTTACATTGAAGCTCCAGGGTCCGCATCCTGCGAAATCTATGTTGATGATGCCTCCCTGGGCCAGGATGATGAATTGCTTGGTCTGCCTTATGATCCTCAAGTGACTCCAGAGAATGTGGACGGATCAGCTGGAACTCCTATTGAGGTCAGCCCCGGCGTCTATTCCATTAATGATATTGTACTTAGCTTTAAAGCAGGTCGTGATCTGACCGGAGCCAATGTGGTCAATCCTGCGATTCATCACCACAATATCTACCTGCAATCCGGGCTTCCAAACGATGCAAACATGATTTTGATCAAGTCCCTTCCGCAGGTTTCGCTGACCGATCCCCTTCAGTCCTTTGCCCTGGCCAGTCTGGTTCCCCCCATCAAACTCAAACAGGGTACAACTTACAAGTGGCAGGTACAAATGGTCCTGCAGGATCCCAACGGTGTTCCTTACCCCAACGATAGTCCTGACAACATCTGGGGCTCCGTCTGGACGTTTAAAACTGCGAATGCTGTTCCTGCCATTACAGCTATTTCGGATCACATGCTGCTGGTTAATGGAAATACATCCTTTACCATCACAGCCACCAATGTTGCCAACAATTTCCGCTGGTTTAAAGTGGTCGGCAATCCGGATACCGCTGCAAACGGGGAAACGAATGACATAATGCTAACGGATAGCGGTATTTATTCCGGCACCACAACTAAAACGCTGGTTATTACCGGCGCCGCAGCGAACGGGTCCGATGATGCCCGGGTCTATGCCATTGCCTACAATGGTGTTCCTAATGCAACAGGTACACAGGCTTCGGCCCCATCCGCGGCACGCTGGTTCTGGGCTCCGCGTTTAATGAATTTGTATCCCTTCGAGACAGTCAATGTCGTGGACGGTGTCAAGGTTACGCCGGACCTGATCAGCGGCTATGATATGAAACTGCTGAGCAATGACACGGGACCTGATGTGCCGTCTCTGGATGCAGGAATCCCGCCGGCTCCGGGTATTGCAGGCAACGCGTTTTCATTGAAGTTCCATAATCCGCGTTCCTCGCCAGCGGACCCGAACAATGGTGATACTCAGTATGGGGCGGTTTCACAGGGATGGGCCGGCGCTTATAAGGACATTACCATTAGCGCCTGGGTATATAACAGCGGCGGTTCCAACTGGAACCGAATCCTGGACTACGGCAATGACACAAACAACTATATGTTCCTGTGCGTCAATCCCGGCAGCGTCAATAATGCTGTGCGTTTTGCGGTTAAAGTCACCGGTACCGAGCAAACCGTGACTACCGCTGCGAATGCACTTCCAGTGGGGCAGTGGACCCATGTGGCCGCAACCCTGACGGACACTACCGCCCGTATTTATATCAACGGGGAGCTGGCTGCGACCAGTACTTCCATGACCAATGATCCAATCTCCTATGGGCCGTCTGTGAACAACTGGATCGGGCGCAGTCAATGGGGCGCCGGTGATGGATACTTCAATGGAAAGCTCGATCAATTGATGATTTACAACTATGCCCGTTCGACCGTCCAGATTGGACAGGATTATCTTGCAGATACGCTCAAAGACTATGTCTGCAACCGGCTCATCTACGATCTGGGCAACTATGATACCAACGGCAACTGCCTGCTGGATTTATATGACTTTGCCAGCATGGCCGCACGATGGTTGGAAGATGACCGTATCTATCCGGCAAAGTAAGATTCAATCCCTTTGTGTCGTGTCATTGAGATACAAGAGCAGATTCCGGGTGTCCACAGGGACACCCGGAATTTTTTTGTGCGGCTTGAACTATCTTATCCTATGATACCAAGGGGTATGATTATTCCGCAAGCAAAAGCAGCAAGTGATTGAAGTTGCTGTACTTAGCCGCGATAAAATGGAAATTTCACGTCGGATCAGTTTTATCGATTCTGTGTTTTGATATAAGCCGGTTTTTGGAATCGGGTATTCATTCCAGAGCTTGCGCGAAACCCTGTTTAAATAAAAAAGCCCCGCACTGTCGGGTGGGGGCTTTTTATATCTTTTGCGATTGCGGTTTTATTGTGCCCTGCTCGGGGCTATTTTCCTTGTCAAGTTACCAGCTGGTTCACGCAGCACAATTATGCCCGGTGGGCATTATCCCAATTCCGGGATGGGGCCGGCCAGGATTTCATACTGACGGAAGGATGACCGGTCGCCGGATTTGATTTCCTCGGCCAATGCCCGAATCATCGGGGCATTGCGAGTGATCCAGCGGCGAGCCAGCATCTTTTTGCGGTCGGTCATCGGGATGGCCTTGATAGCATCGGCCTGACCGCTGTCAGCCACAGGAGCAAGATACTCAACCCGGCTGGAGGCCTGACCACAGAATAAATACCCAATGATCAGCCACATGGCAATATCCACCAGCTGCCGACCATACAAGTCCATATAGTCTACGCCCTGCTCTTTGACAAACGCTGCACATTCAACCATAGTCTTGCGGCCTTCGTCCAGCAGTGCCAGCAGGTCTTTGACTTCATCGCAATACGGCATCGCAGCCAGCTCTTCGAGGTATTTTTCCGCCGTACCCGCACAGACACCGCGAACCGCCGCGACCACCTGCAACTGGGTCGTGCCTTCATAAATCGTTGTGATGCGGGCATCGCGGGCCAGACGTTCACTGGCATAATCCCGCATATACCCGCTGCCGCCGAGCACCTGAATCGCATCGTAAGTGACGCGATTGCACATCTCAGAACAGAAGCCCTTGCTCATTGGGGTCAGCATTGCCGCCAGACGTTTAATCTTCTTGAGCTGCTGCTTGGCTTCCCTGGCTGCTTCCTTATTCTTTTCGGCATCGGGACCTTCGGCTATCTTACTGAGCCCCAGTTCGATATCGACAATCCGGCTGGTCTCATAGAGTAAAGCCCGGCCGGCTTCAATATCCATCTTCATCTTGATCACCAGATCGCGAACCGCCGGCAGCTTTTCAATTGGACCGCCGAACTGTTCACGGCTGTGGGCATAATCGCGGGCAATCCGGTAGGCCGCCTCGGCAATTCCCATCGACTGGCCGGCAATCCCAATACGGGCACCGTTCATCAGGCTCATCACATACGTTACCAGACCTCGCTGCCGTTCGCCAATTAACCGACACGGCGTATTGTCAAAGAATAATTCGCAGGTCGGAGAACCGTGAATACCCAGCTTGTCTTCAAGGCGACGGACATGCACCGTCGGCCCCCGGTCGCAGACAAACAGGCTCAGCCCCAGGCCGCCGCTGCGATCCATCTCGCTGCGAGCCAGCACCAGCAGCACTTCGCCGCAGCCGTTGGTGATGAAACGCTTGACGCCATGCAGATACCACTGCCCGTTGTCATCCTGGAAGGCTCTGAGTTTGACCGCCTGCAGGTCAGACCCTGCATCCGGCTCGGTCAGCACCATGGCACCGGTCACCTTGCCGGAAGCAAAGTCGGGCAGGTAATGCTTCTTGATGTCTTCGTCGGCAAAGAAATTGATCGTCTCGGCAATCCCCTGCAGACCAAAGATATTCATCAGCGATGCATCGGCTCGCGAAACGATTTCAATGGCAATCGAGTAAATCGTATTTGGAAAATTCAGCCCGCCAAATCGATACGGCAGAGTAAAGCCCATCACATCCATTTTTGCCAGCGCATTCAGTGACTCGGCAATCCCTTTGGCATAGCTGACCGTGCCATCGGGATTCAAGGTGTTGCCCTCGCGGTCGATGCCTTCGCTGCGGGGAGCAATAAAATCACCGCTGACCTGGCCCAGGGCGTCCAGTACCATTTCATAGTTTTTCCGAGCTTCGGCACCATCGGCAGGGGCATAATCACACTGGCCCGCATATTTGAACCCTTCTTCCGAATAGCCAGCTATGGTTTCCAGGTCCAAATGCTTAAACAGAAACTGTATATCGTCGTTATCACGAAAGAAATTAGCCATAATTGTTTTCCTTGTCCGCTATGGGTCAGCGTTATTTAATCGTCTTTTCCTTGAGAGCCTTGATCATCATCGGCACAACCTGGTTCAGATCGCCGACAATTTTGTAATGCGCCACATTGAAAATCGGGGCAGACGGGTCATTGTTGATGGCAATGATCTTCTGGCTTTCCACCATGCCGGCCTGATGCTGAATGGCCCCGCTGATGCCGATGGCCACATACAGGCTCGGGCGAACCGTCGTACCGGTCTGGCCAATCTGATGATCCCGGTCAATAAAGCCCAGGTCCACTGCCGCACGCGTCGCTCCGGGAGCACCGCCCAGACAATGGGCCAGGTCCCAGATTAATTTGAAATTGTCTTTGCTGCCCACCCCGGCACCGCCTGCCACAATAACACGCGAGGCCTTGAGGTTGACTTTCTTCTGCTGGACGTGTTCGCTCAGAATTTCCAGGGCCAGATCCGTCTGGGTCAGGTGAACTTTCTCGGTTACGATTTGGGCCTTGCGGTTTCCATCGGCAACCGGCATCGGCATCACGCCTTCGCGTACCGTCGCCATCTGCGGCCAGCGGTCGTAATTGATAATCGTCGCAATGATATTGCCGCCAAAGGCCGGGCGAATCTGGAACAGCAGATTGTCATAGACCTCATTGGTCTTCTTGATTTCGTGGGTGCCAATCTGCAGGTCTGTACAGTCTGCCGTCAGTCCCGCCTTGACCGCACTGGCAATCCGCGGAGCCAGGTCACGACCGGTCGGCGTCGCACCATACAGCACGATCTGGGGTTTATATTTGTGAATCAGCTCATCAATGACTTTACTGTAGCTGCTGGTCTGGTAATGCGCCAAAAGCGGATGCTCGACCAGGTAAACCTTGTCAACACCAAAATGACCGAGTTTGACGGCCAATTCCCCAACACGGTCGCCCAGCAAGACCGCCCCCAGCTTGACCTTGAGCGTATCGGCCAGTTCGCGCGCCTTGCTAATCAACTCCAGCGGCGTATCCTCAAGTTTGCCGTAATGCTGTTCGGCAAATACCCACACTTCTCCCTGCTTATTGACTTCAATCATCGTCTATTCCTTATATCAGACAGCCCGTCGGGCGTTTTGATCTTTTATTCACTGCGTCGGTCTAAATGTTAAACATCAGACCGGCACAAGTCCATCTTAGCCGAGCGTATGGTCCACAATCAGTTCGTGAATCATGGCATCCACTCCCGCCTGGGTAGGTTCAACGGTTTTGCTTTCCTTGGCAGTCAGCACTACACTCTGAATCCGATGCACCTTGGTCGGGGAACCGTCACGGCCGCACCACTGCAAGTCTGCTCCCAGCATATCCAGATCCCATTGTTCAATCAGCAGGCCTTTCTGCTTAAGCTGGGCACATTTGTCTTTGGCCATCGCCTGGATCTGTTCATCCGATGCTCCGGGATTGGCGGCACGAATCTGAGCCTCCACTTCCAAACCACAGGCAGCGGTTTTACACTTCATCAGCCGCTTGGCACAACCGACGCGGGGTTCATTCGCGGTATCAATCACCGTCAGCAGTACGGGCAGCTTGCCTTTGACTTCCTGCCAGCCATTGCCAAGATTACGCTTGGCCACGATCGTCTTGCCGTCGAGCTTGATTAATTGCTCGACATAGGTAATCTGCGGAATGCCAAGTTTTTCAGCACACTGCGGACCAACCTGGGCCGTATCCCCGTCAATCGCCTGACGACCACACAACACAATATCCGGATTAAGCTTCCTGACACCACAGGACAGAATATAGCTGGTGGCCAGCGTGTCGCTGGCCGCACAGCGACGGTCCGTAATCAGGATCGCCCTGTCGGCCCCGCGATAAAGACCCTGGCGAAGCACTTCTGCCGCAGCCGGCAGCCCCATCGTCATCACTGTCACCGTGCCGCCATATTGGTCTTTGATGTTCAGAGCCAGTTCCAGCGCATTGAGGTCTTCCGGATTAAATATCGCCGGAAGCGCTGCGCGGTTGACCGTGCCGTCTTCGTTCATCGCCTGACCCGTAATCCGTTTGGTATCAGGCACCTGTTTGACCAGTACTACGCAATGATATGCCACGTACAGCCTCCATAGTTCCTATATTATAGTTCTTTCTTTCACAAAAATAAGACCGCATAGTTTATACCAATCATACAACTTGTCAACAAAAATCATCTGTTCATTCCAGGTAATGGACAAACTAAATCTCTTTTTGTTTAACAGTTGAACGGTGTAATGCAGGGAAACGATAAATACAAAGATTCAAGGTCTTGAGTGTCGCATTAAATATACACCCTACACATCTTTTTTCTGTATGAGTGGGTTGTGAATACCCCAATTTCACAGAGAGCAATGTCTTCCTATCGCTTCATCGACACGACATCAAAGACCTCCTTACTCTCCTTCCATCTGCTCCTTTATTTCTCCCAGCAGATTAATCGCCTCAATAGGTGTCAGGCGGTTGACATCCATTTCCTTGAGCTTATCCAGCACGGTCTTGTGTTTGCGGATAAACAGCAGGTCCTCATCTGCGGCAGTCTTATGCTTGGCCAGTTGGGTGCCGTGAGCCTCCCGCGTAAAGGTGCTCTCCAGATCGGCCAGAATCTCGGTACTGCGTTTGATAATATCCCTGGGCAGCCCAGCCAGCTTGGCTACATGAATCCCATAGCTCTTATCCGCCCCGCCGGGGATAATTTTATGCAGAAAGACCACTTCACCGGCCCACTCCCGCACGGCCACATTATAATTGCGGACATTGGCCAGCAGTTCCGCCAGCGCCGTCAGTTCGTGATAATGCGTGGCAAACAGTGTCCGACACTTGATCCGGTTGGCGATATGTTCGGTAATCGCCCAGGCCAGGCTCAGACCGTCGTGCGTGCTGGTGCCGCGTCCCACCTCATCCAGAATCACCAGCGACCGGTCGGTGGCATTATTCAGGATATTAGCGGTTTCGGTCATTTCGACCATAAAGGTACTCTGTCCGCGGGCCAGCTCATCAGCCGCCCCGACACGCGTGAAAATCCGATCCACAATGCCGATGGTCGCTTCAGCCGCCGGGATAAACGATCCGGTCTGGGCCAGCAGCGTCAGCAGCGCCGTCTGGCGGATATAGGTGCTTTTGCCCGCCATATTCGGCCCGGTGATAATCATCACATCCGCCCCATCAACCCCCAGCTGAACATCATTGGGCACAAACTCCGCCCCCAACATCTGAGCCAGCACCGGATGCTTGCCATCGCGGATCACCAGCTCGCGTCCCTCGGTTATCGTCGGACGAATCCAGCGATTCTGGCGGGCTAAGTATGCCAGCGCCGTCAGGCAATCGGTCTGAGCAATCACCTGAGCCAGAGCCTGAAGCCGTCCGGTAAAGCCTGCTGCGTGCATCCGAAGCTGCTCGAACAGCTTGGCCTCCAGATCAACCGCTTTTTCCGCAGCCCCAAGCGCCTCATTTTCGTATTCTTTGAGCCGCTCGGTAATGTACCGCTCAGCATTTTTGACCGTCTGCTTGCGGACATAATCAACCGGAACCTTATCAGCCTGTGAATGATTGATTTCAATATAATATCCAAAAACCTTGTTAAAACCGACCTTCAGATTGGCAATACCCGTCCGCTCAATTTCCTGCTGCTGGTACTGAGCCAGCCAGCTTTGCCCATTGCGTGAAATCGACCGATATTTATCCAGCCGCTCATCAAACCCATCGCGAATCACACCGCCATCCCGCAGATGCGCCGGCGGCTCCGGCTCAATCGCCCGCTCCAGCAAATCCGCCAGTTCATCCATACTGTCACAGCCGCCGGCAAGCGTTCCCAGCAGTTCCGACCGACAGCCTGCCAATCGCTGCTGCAGGGCCGGTATCGTTCGCAATGTCGCAGCCAGTGCCACCATGTCCCGCGGCGCCGCCCGGCCGGTTGTAATCCGTGCAACAATTCGTTCCAGGTCAAAAATCCCTTTCAGCTGTCCGCGTAAGTCTGCACAAATCTGATCCTCTTCAACCAGTTCTCCAATCGCCTCCTGCCGTCGGATAATCGCCGCCACATCACACAGCGGCATACAAATCCAATACCGCATCAGCCGAGACCCCATCCCCGTCAGCGTTTTGTCAATACAGTCCAACAATGTCCCTTTGGTTGCCTCACTTCGCATCGTCCGCAGGACTTCCAGCGACCGCAGCGTTGTCTGGTCAATCTGCAAATATGCCGTGCGACTAATTTTTTTTATCGACTGGATATGCCTTAGCGAAATCTTCTGCGTCTCATCGAGATATTCCAAAATGGCCCCCGCCGCTGCAATGCCCTCGAAATCATCGGCAATCCCAAATCCTTCCAGCGTCGAAACGCCAAAATGCTTGAGCAGTTTCTGCCGGGCGCCGTACGGGTCAAAATACCAGCCCGGCCGCTCGCTGACAATCGCCCCGGAAAGCTGACGAATCTGCTCGGCCAGCTTCTTTTGCTCGCCAGCGAACAATTCCGCCCGCCGCTCAGCCAGCAGCACCTCCCGCACTCCCAGCCGTATTAACTCATCCACCACCTGAGAATCCCGCATCGACTGGATAAAGAAATGACCTGTCGAAATATCCACCCAGCTTATGACTGCCTCTTTTCGCCCCAGATAGACCGCAGCCAGAAAATTATCCTCACGCTCGTTGAGCAGCATATCATCCGTCAGCGTCCCGGGCGTCACGATCCGCACCACATCCCGCTTGACCACTCCCTTGGCCAGTTTGGGATCCTCAATCTGCTCGCAGACGGCCACCTTATAGCCGGCCTGAATCATCTTCTTGAGATAGCCGTCCACCGCATGAAACGGCAGCCCCGCCAGCGGGACCGGGTTATCGCTGCCCTTGTTCCGGCTGGTCAGCACCAGCCCCAGCACACGCGAGCACGTCTCGGCATCCTCATAGAATGTCTCATAGAAATCGCCCATACGGAAAAACAGGATGGCATCGGGATATTTCTTCTTGAATTCCAAATATTGCCGCATCGCCGGCGTCAGATTGTTCGGATCGATCGTCATGGCCGCAGATTATACCACCAATGCGGATTTTCTCAACTCTGTACCCCGGTTTTCGTAAAATTCTACCCGTTTACCCTTTTTTGGACAAATTCCTTTACAAATCCCTGCAAAATCTTATGATTTAACTAATTACAGGTATCGTAAAAATAGAAGGCATTAAAATCCAGATGGCTTTGTAGAGATTAATCTGTCATTTTGACCCCGGAGGGGTTGTATAAAATAGCCGGCGGCGGAAACCGCCGGTTGAGCGGATTGAACCCATCGCCATGGCGGCAATTTTTACCACTCCCGCCGATTTTCTCAACTCAAAGGGTCGATTTTTCACAGAAGTCAGAAAGTGGATTTTTCTCTGTATTTTCCCGCAAACAAGATCGCCTTCAGCTATTATCTGATAGTAAATAAAGCCGAAGCAATCACAAACAATTCATTTAAGCGAACAGAAATGTCAATAATCTGGTTCAGTTTTTCCTTTTGACTTTTTTACCTTTTGAATTTCCTTCTTATTCCTTTGTCCAGATTCGCGTGTTCAGATTCAGTTCATCCACAATCGCCAGACCAAACCGAAGCTGGTTGTAATATTCCTTGATGGATTCAAAACCCACCGCGGAAGAAAAGGTCTTCGGCTCAAACAGGTTGGTGTCCAGCGGAATCGCCACATGCACCTTCGAGCCGACAAACGACAGGTACAGTCCGTTTCGCAGCCGCCGCCGAAACTCCAGAATCCGCTCCATCAGGGCCGGCGACAGGATATACCGCGACTCCACCTGATCAGTGCCATAAACCACAAACTCCTTCTCAAATTCGACATCCTCCAGCCGAATCAGTTCATCCCGCGAAGGATTCCACGATTGCAGTGTCTGGCCGAACAATCCAAAGGTCTTCTGGGCCGTATCCGGCAGGACCACTGTCCGCCCGCGAAAATGCTTGTTAAAATCGGCCACGACAAACAGCCCCTTGAAAATGGTATGCCACTCCGTATGTCGTTCCTTGCCCGTTCCCGAGGTCGTCTTGTACTCGGCGTGAATTTCCGAAAACATAATCTCCGTCTTATCCACCTTGCCCCGCACCAAATCCTCACAGCGATAACGGTCGATGGAATGCGTAAAAATCTTTGAACCCGTAAAAACCTCTTTACTGATGCCCCCTTCGGGCCAATACTCCAACCCCGGCTCAGCAAAGGTAATCAGCTTATGGATGATCCGTGATTTATACCTTGTTTTGTAATTCTTATTGGCAGCAGAAAATGCCCCCACCCCAATTGCAATACAAATCCCAGGAACAATAAGCAACAGCACCCCGTTGTATACACCTATCTGCGTGATTAACAATCCGCCCACCAATCCAACCACCCCGATAATCCCGGCAACGATCATGGCTTTGGAAATCATCTTTTGGCGCTCCTGCTCCATCGTCGCAAGGGACGGCTTCAGCTCCGACTCATAAAACTCCTGTATCTGTTCCAGTGTTTTCATGACCCCTGCCCTTGTCTGTCTTAAAAGCCAACCGATGGATTCTGACGTGCCTGCGCCTCATACTCCAGCAGACTTTTACGCTGGAAGCCGAACATCGAGGCGATAATATTGGTCGGGAACATATCGACGGCATTGTTATAATCGGTCACCGCCGCATTGAATGCCCGGCGGGCCGCGGAAATCTGCTCTTCCAGTTCATTGAGCGTCCGCTGCAGATGCAGAAAATTCTCGCTGGCTTTTAACTGCGGATAGTTCTCGACGGTCGCCCGCATGACCCCTACCAGCTTCGACACAGCATTGTCATACTGCACCATCTCGTCAGCGCTCATCTGCCTGCTCATTGCCCGGCTGCGAGCCGCGGTCACGTTCTCAAACAACGACTTTTCGTGCTGGGCATACCCCTTGACCGTCTCCACAAGGTTCGGTACCAGGTCCCACCGCTTTTTCAGCATCGCATCCATCGTACCGAAAATATTGGCCACCTGGTTGCGTTTGCCGACCAGACTGTTATACATCAGCACCGGGACCAGCACAATCAGCCCCAGAATCACGAATCCAATCAAAAGCGGCATATTGATCCCCTTTCTTTTCCTGAAAACAAGACTATCCCAGAGCCAGAGTTGTTCCAAAAACTACCTTTTCAGAGCAGATTCGTCAACAAAAAACAGATATATAAAAAGCCCCGGAATTGGTGCAAGGCTGTCTATTGTATAGTGGAGCGGAATCAGGTATAATTCTCTCCATGAAAGAACGAATGACAATTATGGATTTTATGGCAGCCAAGCAGCAGCACAAGCCGTTTTCGGCGGTCAGCTGCTATGATTACGCCACGGCCCGTCTGGTGGCGGCAGCAGGAATAGAGATGATTCTGGTCGGCGACTCGGTCGCCCAGATGATGCTGGGGCACGATTCGACCCTACCGGTAACGATGGACTTTATGGTCACGCTGACGGAGGCCGTCCGGCGGGCGGCGCCGCAGATTTATCTGGTGGCGGATATGCCGTTCTTGTCCTATCAGACCGGCATTGCCGATGCCGTCCGCAACGCCGGCCGGTTCATCCAGCAAGCCGGTGCCCAGATCGTCAAACTGGAGGTCAAGCGATCGCAGTTGGACATCGTCCGGGCCGTCAGCGACGCCGATATCCCCGTCATGGCTCACCTGGGCATCCGGCCGCAAAGCTCGGTCATGAAGGGCACACTGCGGGCTGAAGGTACCACCGCCGAACAGGCCTATGAACTGATTACCCTGGCCGACGAGATGGTGCGGGCCGGGGCGTCCATGCTCCTGCTGGAAGGCACCGCCCGCGAGGTCGCCGCACTGGTCACCCAGCGAGTACCCGTTCCTGTCGTCAGTTGCGGCTCCGGCCCCGATTGCGACGGGCAAATCCTGATTATTCACGATATTCTGGGCCTCAGTCAGCAGCCGCCGAAATTCGCCAAAGCCTTTGCCGGCCTGGCTCCCGTGATGAGCAAGGCCCTTGAAAAATATGCCCGGCAGGTCGCCGCGGGCCGATTCCCCGATGATGCCCACAGCTATCATATCAAGCCCGGACAGCTGGACCTGCTCAAGACCATGCTGGCCGACAGCAATGGCAAATAGACTGCATAATTGAGTATGACTGAAAACATCAACACCCTGCATGCGGATCGCACCCTTATCCGGCCAGTAATTCTGGTCGATGAGTGGATCCTTCGCTATTACGGTAGCTGCGTGCGGCGGATTCTGGTCGGACTGACCGGTTCGGCATATGGCGCGGTTCTGGTGGGACCGGAAGGCCAGGATACCCACAACGTGCTCTATCCATCGGTGGAGTTTGTCCGCTATCCTGAATTTCAACTGAAATTGCTCAATTGCAAGAACCGCCAAATACTGCTCGATAAACTGGCCCGCTTTAAACCCACCCTGCTGCATTGTTTCTGGCCTTGCGATGGCCATCTGGCGCAATACCTCTGCCGGGGACTGAATATCCCGACCGTAACAACGCTATTTGAATCACCATCGCGGACGGCTCTGGGCCAGATTCCCCGCAATAGTGTTCTGGCTGCCTCATCAGACCCTATTTACGGCTGCCTGATGACGGGCCCCGTACAACCTACCCGGGTTATCCATATCCCCCTGGGCACCTTTGTGGAGGATGATACCGCCTGTTTTGCCGTCCCTGGCCAGATGCCCAGCATCGTCATCTGCGAATCGCTCAACCAGGTCCTGGATTTTGAGCCGCTGCTCAATGCCGTCCGCCACTTGCTGGCCGACGGATTCGACCTGTCGGTGGGTATTATGGGCGAAGGCCCTGCTGAACGTCCCATTCGCAAACGAGTCCGGGAACTGGGACTGACGTCAACCGTCACGATTGTCCCCCCGCTGCGTCCGGTTCGCCCCGTATTTCAGGGAATGGATATCTTTATTCATATCAAAGACCGCAAACGCTGCAACCTGGCCCTGATGGAAGCCATGAGCGTCGGCCTGGCCGTCGGCGGATGCATGGATACCATGACCGGCCTGCTCCAGCATGAAAAAACAGGCCTGGTCTTTGACCCCTCCGACCCCATGAGCACCTATGCCGGCCTCAAACACCTGCTGTCGTTTCCGGAACAGGCCCGCAGCCTCGCCGAACAGGCCCGCCTCTATCTGCGTGCCAAACACAGCGTCAGCGGCATGGTCGAAGGCTACCTCAAGGCCTACCGCTTGGCCCTCCAGACCGGACAATAAGCAGCCTTGCAAGCAGAACATGGATTTTATAGTATCCTTACAGAAAATGAAATAAACCGAAAAGGAAGGCTTGGAAGTCTCAGAAAAAGCCTATATGCTCATTATATACAAGGCTTTATGATTACTGCACCCGGCGCGATTCGAACGCACGACCTACGGTTTAGGAATCATAAATGGCTGTTTTTGTAAGTTCTTTGTTTTCAAGTAATAATAAACGTTAAGTCTTTATTTACAAAGATTTACCTTGGCCAATTTGTACACAGGTCTGGCCAATTTGTCAACTTCGAACACCCATTTATTACATGGTTTATTACATTAGTGATATTCACGTAAGGGGAATGCAGCTAAAACCCCTCGCAACGCATTAACCAAAGATATAGCCTCTGCCTCCCCAGCAAAATGCACTTCTACTCCTTTTTCAGTCATTTTCGCATACGGAATAAATGCGCTCCCTTTATCGTCAACTTCGAATTTGAATACAATCCCACCTCTATCAGCTTGATCATCACTTGTAAAAATTTGGACCCTTGCTGTTCCCTGTGCCCCAGAAGAAAATTCCAGTTTCATCTCTGGCCCAGGTTTTGTTTTAGATCTTTCGGATTCATCTCCATCAACACTTCTCCCAATGATATTTAACACGTTTCATTCTCCATTTTGTTTTTTTAGTTTATTATGTCAATACACCTTTATTCTGATTATAGCACGTGACCATGTGATTTGCCGTTTTTTTTATCCTTCGTTAGCATTTTCCTATAAACCTTTTAATATCAAACAATAACAAGCACTTTCAGTCAATTTATTAGTGCATCTAATAATTACTTGCAAATACCCACGATTGATATTACTTTATGGCAATATCCAAAATTCATTGAAAGGAGGTGATATTTATGGATAAATGGGAGTTTTACAAAGACTCCGCAAATAATTGGCGTTGGAGACGAATATCCAGCAACGGCAAGGTCGTAGGAGCTTCTTCAGAAGGGTACCGTAATAGATCTGATTGTGAAGCAAATGCACGTCGTAATGGCTGGAACGGCTAAATTTCCCCTCCAATGGCAAAGGCGCCTTGCTTTGCAACCAGCATTTTGTTACTCAAACATCACAACAAGGCGCCAATTTAAATATCTATTAAATTTGTTTTCTGCAATAAGACAAGCGTCAAAGACTTTTCTTATATCGCTATTTAGATGATAAAAGACGGGATTTACAGAAAAAGGCTGTAAAAATGGATAAAAAGCAAGAACTGCCAACTTATGCTTTTATTGATGGTCAAAATTTATATCAATCGATTAAAGAGCAAGGATGGATTTTGGACCACAAAAAATTTCGCATCTATTTACGCGATAAATTACACGTCCAAAAGGCGTTTTATTTCGTCGGTTATTTACAGAGCCAACACCGATTATATAGCAATCTCCAAAACAGCGGATATAGCCTGATTTTCAAAAAAACTCTAACAATCAGCAATGGTAATGTTAAAGGAAATGTTGATGCAGAATTAGTTCTAAATACGATGATACAGTATCATAATTTCAGCACATCTGTAATAGTCGCTGGTGATGGCGATTACCATTGTCTATTGGAGTACCTAGAAAAAACGAACAAATTAAAAGCGTTAATAATACCTAATAAAAACAAATATTCATCCTTATTGAAACGCTTCGGCAATAAAAGACTTTTCGTAAGTGATTTACGAGGAAAGCTTGAATATACACCAAAAAAGTGAGTGGCAGAGGCGTAGGACGAAACCATACACTTAGCCACTCATCGTAATCTTCTTTGTATAATATACACTATTTTCCGAAAAAAGCAAATAAAACTTTTATATATTATAATATTTTAAGTCAACAATTTTTAGCCTGATATATACAGTATATTATACGTCTTGTTATGCGTATATGTTATTCCAAGTTTACCTATGCAAAATCAAATTAATAACATGTATAAATCCATTATTGTCCAGGGTAAACTTTGTGTTCAGGGTCAAGCCACACAACGTGAAATATATTCTCGATAAAGAATCCATGAACCCTCCCGTATTTATTTCCTTTGATTGAAAACTGCCACGCATTTTCATCGTATTCAGGTTTCAATCCAAAACCTGTATAAGCAACAATTCCCCACTCTATTGGATGGATTCGATAAGTATTATCTTTACATTGGACAAACTGTTCTACTGACCACGCTTCTATCTCCTTCAACTTGCAGAGCAATTCTTTGGGATATTTATTGTTAAAAGTTGCCTTTTCAGATGTGTCGTGTTTATGGTTATAAAACTTGAAAGAAAAGCGAACATTTCCTAATTCATGCGATTTTGATGGCTTAGGAATAGTTGTTTGGATACCACCTTGCAGCGGTATAGCATATTTACTTTGAGGTCTGGTTCCTTCTGGATTGTGCGTCATCTAATATTTTTTTGAAAAAGGTCTTAATCGTATCAGTGCTAATTATTTTTTTACACGGCTCATCAAAAGGCAAAGAACCCCTTGCTTCTTTCCAGGGTGTTTCCTCATGTGTCATCTTTTCCAACGTAAAAGCATCAAAAGGCAGATAAGTAAGTAATACCTGATCTAAAAACTCTGCGAGTTCATTTGATACATCAGGTTTTTTAGGGTGCAACGGGATAGGATTGAATCCATAGCCTTTAAAGTACCCATAAACTGAAGAAACAACTGGTCCATGCACCCATGCTTGAATTGGATCATCAAACAGAACTTCTCCAAAAAATGCTAAATGCCAGCTTTGTGCATAATATAGCAACTTTTGTAATTTCAAATTAGTAATCGGCTCCCCCTTATCCTGGGCGTGCCGTACTATATATCTTGCTAATTGTAATGCTGTCATCTTTGCCATGTTAATGACGTACGTCCCGTATATAATACTGTTCGATAAATACGAACAGTATTATATACGGCATATCGGCATTTTTCCAGCAAAAAATAAAGGTGTATGTAAAGTGCTTCAAAAAAAACTTACACGCAGCCCGCCTCCACCCTGCATATTTATCCCTATTCCTGGATTAAAAATGCTGTTTTTGACCCCAAAAACCACTCCTATCACCAATTGTGGAGTTTTTCCATCTTCATAAAATATAAATCTGGCACTTTACATCACTTTACAACAATTTACAAAAATCGGCTTTTTTGAGGATTCGACTATACCACACAGATCAGGCAGCTTTCGCATGTGTTTTCATAATGATTTTTGCCCGTCTTGTCATCTCCTGTTTTAGCCGCTCTATTTTATCCCTGTTCGGATTGAGTTTAGCGGATTCCACCTTGACCTCCTTCCAGAGCTTCTCAATATGCAGCATAGCCTCATGGATGGGCTTGAGTTTGGCTATTTCCCGCTGAAGCTGCTGATAGTCTTTGCCGAAGACCTTGCGTTTTTCCATGTCTTTCAGTTGGGCCTTCAGTGCCCCATATTGCCGATCCAGGTCCGACAGGCTCTGGACAGACTCGGACTGCCAACCGGTGGACTGGCGGTGAATCAGCCGCCCAACAACCGGTAAATCCGACGCCTCGGTGAACGGTTCTTTACCCCTGATCTTTTCTGCAACTTTGACAGCATCATCCATCTGACGGGTAAAGATATTCTGCACCGCATAGCGTACCTTAATGGGGCTAACCTTCAGCCCCCTGCCGATTTTATTGTAAATTTCCGGCATATTGGGCCATGTTTTCAGTTCCGGATTGTAGGGATACGCATTTTCCATCCAGACCGGTACAATATCCTCATCATAGAAAAAACTATGATTCAGCCATAATTCGGCCCCTGTTTTCAGGTAGGGATTGAGGATGTCGGTAATTCCCGGCAGTTCTCTGGCTCGTGCCAGAAGGATTTTGGCCTTCTTTTCAGCGGCAATCGGATCATCCAGGAGCCACTGTTCGACTGAGTTCCAGCCAAAGGAACAGGCCGCCCCGATTAAACCGTAATCAAACGGCAAGCGGATTTTACCCGCAATGGCCATATACGCCAGACGGCTGTCATCCGGACGTTCCCGCATCTGTTCCAACACGGCTTCTCGGTCGTCATCATCGGGGTTAATGGCCCGGATAATCAGGTAGTTAATGGCTGCTCCGATTGCTCCCCACATCATCAGGGCAGGCATTTTAGCGGCGATATTAAACGCCCTTGCCGCAGGATCGGGGTCTGTAACCCGCTGGAGTTGTCCCCACATAATCCGCAGGGCAGGATTGAGGAATCCAGCCGCCTTGACCAGAGATGCGATATTGGCAGAGCCAGGCTTTCCGCCAAAATCCCCCGTGATATAGTCATAATCAACCTGTGCGGATTCAGGACTTTGACCTCTCTTGATTGCGGAGATATACGCCCCTTCACGGGGTAGTTCTTCGCCGATCTGACTGAGCCAGCGTCCGCCGCTGGTCCAGTTAAAGATGTCAATCGGCTTCATCAGCACACTCATCACCTGACCGGGTAAGGCGGCAGCCCTTTCACTGAGGGTAAGGTCGTGATAGTCAGTCAGGGAAATCCCCTCTTTGAGCATCTCCTTAAACGACCCGACAATGCCCTGGTGGGCATCTTTGGTGGTATGATCCAGGGCCTTGCTCAATAATTCCGACTGGCTGACGGCATCGGCATTGATATGATTGCCTTTGAGCCGATTAATCAGGCCGCATCCGGCATAATAATAAGGAATAAGAGATTTCCAGCCGTCTTTGCCCATAAAGCCCGCATTGGCGGGGTCGCGGCTGATGGCATTGGCCAGAGCAAACCCGATATTCTGGGTCAAGGCCCTTCGCCAGGGGGCAACCATGCCGGTCATTGCCTTGGAAATCCACCCAAAATATTTGGATGGATTATTCCCCCGCGACAGCATTTCAAATAACAATGGATCGGTAACCTGATAATACCGGCGTTTCCCGTTGTGGAAGACACTGGCCACGCGAACCGCTTTGGGCCTTGCCGTCCGCCAGAGTTTGCGTCCGGGATGGGTGATTTCAACATCGTCGGCGTCAATCCCCTGACCGGTCATCGTGAGTGTTTCGACACTCATATTCAATTCCTGGGCCTTCTGCTTATTCAGATAGTCGGCAATGATCTGGGCCTGCTCGGAATCCTTCATGGTGGCGGCCAGTTTGGTATCCAGACGCAGCGGCAGCATAATCCGTGAGGCGTTCTTGCGGATGTCAAAGGGCAGGTCTTTCATGGTATTGATGGACTTGCCGAATTCGATCATTGACCCCATGAGTCTGTTGGTATAGTAGGCCTCCAGAGCCATACGGGTACGGGTTTCAATGGCTTCATCGAGCGTCCTGAAGGGCAATGACGACCCAAAGGCCGCCCGAATACCACTGTCGGGGTCCACTCCCGCCCCGCTGTGTTTGGTGTGCCGGTCTTCAATCTGGCGGGGCAAGGGCCAGTAATCTTCCCATGCCAGCCTGATTTTCACGGCGTCAGCGGCGGTATGCTCCCCGGATAACACCGACACCAGCAGCAACTGATCCATATATTTTTGAATCTGTTTAAAATGACTATCCCACTGGGGGTGATCCTTGGCCTGCTGTTTGATCCAGGTATCCAGAGTTTCAGCATCCAGCCCATCGAACATGCCGGGGTATTCGTGTCCTTTTTTATGATAGCGTTCCAGGGCCGCCCGGTATTGTCCCCACAGACAGAACGCCTGCCAGTCGGCAAGCCCGACTGCGTGCTTAATCCGGCTGATGGATTGATCGGATAAATAAAGCCAGTGACCGTGTTCGGCCTTCTGCTGCGGGATTTCAAAACCGGCATTTTTCAAGAGTTCCAAATCTTTCTCCGCCAGTTCCTCAAATCCCCTGCCGGTGGCATAGACCCGAATCCCCTCCCTGCCTTTTCGGATACCGTAGATCGCCCGCTGGATTTCCTGACGCAGGTGAATCATCGTCTGATAGGCCGAGACAATATCGGCCTTGGTGTTGGCCACTTCCTGCCGGAATTGCCGAGCCAGTTTCAGGCGGGATTGATACGCACGATTTAATTTCGATTTAATGACCCCGATAATACCGGTTACATCCATCGCGGATAACGCCCCATCGCCTGCCATTTTGGCAAACGTGCTTCGCATCAGGCGGTGAATGACCGCAGAACCGCCCAACAACGAGTACAGGCCATGATAGGCAAGGTCGGTAATCGAATCTAACAGGGATTTTTCGGCGGGTTTATCCTGCTGGATTGCCTTTAACTGATCCAGAATCGGTCTGGAACGATGGAGATGATAGGCCTTGCGGGCATCCTTGAGGCCGTCGAGGATATCCGGGGCCATTTCAGAAACCGCCTTTTCAAAGCCGCTGGCCAGTTTGTTGGGAATTTCATCGGGATTAGCCACATAACAGCGAACCAGTTCCGCCAGACCTTCTTCGGAGGTCTTGGCCGAGGCCATCGAGCCATCCCTCTTGGCAAAGGCAACAAGGTCATCCTTAAGATCGCCCTGCCAACCTTTTTTCTGGTCCGACAGCAATTCCGACAGGGCATGTCCGGCCTCATGGAAATTTAGCTGCCACAACCCGCTTCGGCTGCGGATAATATGGCCGAATGCCGAGTAATGGGCGGGGTTCCGACCGGAAGTCTGGCTTTTGCCGACCAGCATTTTGGTTCGTACCAGGTCGTTGACAAACTCCACTATCGTTCGCGGGCCTTTGGTGGTATCGGTACGGATTTGCCCAATCAGCTTTCGGCCCGCTTCTGTCCGTGCTGCCTCATCGGCCTGTACCTTTTGAGCCGGTGCGGGCTGTTGTTTCGGTTTCTTGACTGAATGCCGCTTGTCATCGCCTTCGCCGACCAGATCGCGGTTGATTTCAGAGAGGCGGGCCTCGGCTTTTACCAGCAGGTCTTCTTTATCGAAGGACTTTTCGATAATGGCTTCGAGTTCTTTGATATTATCCCTGAGATATTTGACCCGGTTGTGCGAAGTCTCCAGTTCCCTGGCGATAGTTTTTGGAATATTGGCCAATGCCATGACAATTCCGCTGCCGGTATGGGCGTCGCTGTGATATAAAACCACCCCGTCAAGACTGAGTTGAGTGCTGATTTCTGTTTTCCAGTCGAAGGATAATCCCCCGCCAGCCCCTTGTGCGGCAACCTTATAGACACCCATCACCATCGACACATCCAGACCGTTAATAGTATCCTTCAGGACGATGTTGTTGTCGGTCAATGGGGCAAGCCCGCGCGGGTGAAAGGGTTCAATGACACTCTTTTGGGTATCCTGAAGTATCTTTTCCGTGCGTTTGTCGATCATCTCCTGCAAGGCTGCGGTCAGGTCTTTTTTGTCGATGGCCTTCCCATCACGTGTCCATGTCTGGCCGTCAATGAGCTTTTCAATCTGCTCCAGCCGTTCTTTGCGGGCAGGGATGGTCTTATCGACCAGGTCGGTAATTTCTTTCTGGCTTTTAAACTTGCTGTCCCGGCTTCGGGCAATCGCATCGGCGTGGGTATCTTTTTCCATCCGCATCTGACGCAGGGAGTTTTCCAGTTCGATCTTCTCAAAGATGCGAGGATCGCCCGACAGCGACGCCATCTGTTCTTCAGCCGAGATAATCAAGGCCCCTGCCGGGTCTTCAAATTCCCTCGACGAGACACGCCCGCTGAGAACCTGCCAGATGAATTTGGCCTTGCGGACAATCTTGGCATAAATAGCGGCATCGAGCGTGCTTTCCATCCCGTAGGCAAGCTCTTCGACAAACTCGTTTTCGTTGCCGTAACGCAGAAGTCTGCCCTGCCGCTGTTCGAGGTCTGCCGGAAGCCAGGGGGTATCCAGGTGATGAATGGCGTAGAGTTTCTTCTGGACATTGACGCCAACGCCCATCGCGGCGGTACTGCCGATGAGGATACGGACCTCGCCGCGATTGACCCGGTCAAACAACGCCTCTCTCTGGTCGGTGGTTTTATAGTCCTTGACGATGGCGATTTCGTGTTCGGGGATTCCCTGATCAATCAATTTGCGTTTGATGTCCTTGTAGAGAAACATGTCTTCGATGACGGCGGATTCGGCATCTTCTTCAATATCGAGTTGAACCGCTTGCCCTGAAACAAAACTGGTCAGCTTGGTCATATTGACGTGATTAAACGAGTCACAGAACAGAAGCTGAGCCGATTTATTGTCCCCGGTCTTGCGGTAAATCGCAACCGCCCTGCCAACCAGGGTATTGACCTTGCTGCCGGGATCGTCTTTGGCCTGCGGATAGACCAACCGAATATCCAGAGCAGCGGCTTTGGCGGCATTATAGGTCACGACCGGAACCCAGCTATAGGCCTGTTTTTCCTTGCCGGATAGGTTCTCATACCGGTCATAGACCTGTTTTAAAAGCTGGTTAAAGGATTTGACTGCCGCCGATAACGGAACCGATACCGATTCGGTCTTACCGCCTTTGAGTTGGGGCAGTTTTTTACCGAGCTTTTCAAGTTCCTCCGCCAGTCGGTCGCGGGTCAGCACATCCCAGGCTGATTGAATCAGCCGTGCCAGTTCGGGACCATTGGCGAATTTGGATAGAACCTGCCGCTGTACCCACCGCTGACCGGCGTTCATTTCAATCGTCGGCAAGACCTGGGCAAATGTCGCCACAAATTGGTCAAAGGTCGTGACATTAAATTCGTCCAGCAATTGCGGGGTGGACAGATTCAGCATGTGCCAGGCTTCACCGAGGGTATTGGTGACCGGTGTGCCGGTGGCCAGAATCACCCCCTTGCCGCCGCTCTTTTCCTGAATATGGCGGGTTTTTAGGAACAATCCAGACGCCTTCTGGCTGGGACTGTTGTCAATCCCCTTAATGCTGGTCAGTTTGGTCGTAAACGGCGGTTTTTTATAGGCGTGAGCCTCATCGATAAACAGCACATCAATACCAAGCTGTTCAAAGGTCAGGACATCATCCCGCCGTGAGGCCAGCTTGTCACGCAGTCCCTTGAGACGTTTTTCCAGCGATTTTAATCGTCGCTGAATAGCCTTGACCGATGGTCCTTTATCGCCTTCGGTTTCGGCAACCTGATAGAGGCTGTCTTTGAGTTCGGCCATCTGGTCTTCCATATACTGCCGCTCCCGTTCGGGATCGTCGGGGACCAGGTCGAGACTGCTTTGAGCCATGATAATGGCATCATAATCCCCCGAAGCAATCCGGGCCATGAAGACCTTGCGTTTTTTAGCCTCCAGATCTTCCGGCGTTGCCACCAGAATATTGGCCGTTGGATACATGGCACGAAACTGGGCCGGGAACTGCCCCAGGGTCGCATTTTGAACAACGATGAGTGGCTTTTTGGCCAACCCCAGCCGTCGCATTTCCATTGCGGTTGCCGCCATCGAGAGGGTTTTGCCCGCCCCGACACAGTGGGCAATCATGCCGCAGCGGTCCTGAAGCATCCGCCAGATGACATTTTTTTGATAATTACGCAGTTGAAAGACGTTGCTTGACCCCGGTAATTCCAGGTGCTGACCGTTGTATTGCGGAGTCACATAAAAATTAAAATGCTCGTTGTATTCGTCCTGCAACTTGAGGGCATAGTCATCGTGCCGGTTAATCCAGGCGGTAAACTCCTGCTGAAGTTTTTCCACGACCATCTGGGCGGCCAGAGTTTCTTTCTGATTAAAGACCGTCCGTTCGGTGTCGCCGTCTTTAATTTTATCGGTGACCCTGATCTGCCGCATGTTGAGGGCTTTTTCAAACAGTTCATGGCCGTAAAATCGCTTGGTACCAAAGGTTTCGGTATTGCGGGCATTCTGATAAAATGTCCCGGCAACCACCGTCCATTCGTCGAGGGCCACAACGTATTTGACCTGCCCGTGCGGACACTGCAACAGGTCGCGGGCAAACTCCTGAATGATGTCCTGCGGTATCCAGGTTGCCCCCAACCGGAAATGAATCTCCTTGATACCGACCGTCTGCGGCTGAATGGCCTTCAATGCGCTGACGTGCTTTTCAAAGCGTTTGTCGGTCTCAACGGCAGCCTGTGCCAAACGGAGTTTCTCGCGGACATTGCCGCTTAAATACCGCTCCGCCGTCTCCCACAGCCCGGTTGCCGGGTTATCAAAGGCAATCCCATCGTCCAGAAACTGCGTTTGAATCTGTTCAGCGGTTTTTCCGGTCAGTTGGGACAGGTAGGCCATATCGACCTTGCCCCGGTAACACAGGGCAATTCGCAGGGCATCGGTCAGGGTCTCAGCACGGGTCGGCGGACGGACCGGTTCAATCGTGCGTTTGGTAAATACCGCCGCCTTTTCAAAATGAGTAATCTCTTTTCCGGTCTTGGGATCGGTGGTACTGACACCATCTTCCAGAGAGGCAACCAGATAATAGCCCGGATCAAAGGAGAATTTCTGGGTACTTTTGTCATTCACATAGCCGTACTTGGCAATATATTGGTCATACACCTCATTGAGATTCTTCTGAGAGGCAATGATCTGCTCCTCGGTGGCCTCTTCCCGCAGCATGGTCTGTAAGTGTTGCTGATAGGTATCCCGCAGCTTGATAAACTGGATGGCCTGTTTTTTCATCGCCTCCGAAGCCAGTTTGTCGGTGACTTCCGAGACGGCAACCAATGACCCATTTTGTACTGCAAGGAGTTTACCGTTTTGAAAGACTAAGGAATTTTCCTTGAGTCCTTCAAGCGAGCCGATCTGTTCAAAATCCACCTGGGCACTGCCTTCGGATACGATGTTTTCGGGCAGTCGGGTAATCACGTCCTGAAGCGATTCCTGAAGCGGTTTTTCCAACGGCTGGAGTGTGAACTCTTCTGAGCCGCCGTAAAGGGAGCCTTCCATGCTGGGTCGTCCCAGCATCATGTCCGGATTGCGGATAAAATAATCATTGATGGAGGCGGTTTTGTTGTCCGCCGTCTGGATTTCGCCAACCCGAATCCAATCCTGCCCGCCGACAACTCCCGTTATGGGCTTTCGCAGGATCAGAATGTCGGTCGTCACTTCCGTCCCGGCATTTTCCTTGAAGGCGGTATTGGGCAGCCGGATGGCGGCAATCAGTTCGGCCCTGGACGCCAGCAGTTTTCGCTGGCTGAGAGCCGAATCCATCGTATGATGGGTGGTAATAGCCACAACCAGCCCGCCCGGACGCAGGCTGTCAATACTCCGTGCAAAAAAGTAATTGTGGAGATTAAGGCTTTGCCCATACCGTTTGTTGGCATCGGCGGGGCCTTCCTGGGCAAAAGGGACATTGGTAATGACTAAATCAATGGAATTGGGCGGCAGGTTGACTTCCTCAAGGCCCTTGACCAGGATTTTAGCATCGGGATAAAGCTGCGACAGGATGCGTCCGCTGACCGAATCCAGTTCGACACCGATCAGTTTTGACTGGTCCGCAATCGCCTGGGGCATTAACCCGAAGAAATGCCCGACCCCCGCACCCGGTTCCAGCACCGTCCCCCCCTGAAAGCCCAGCCTCTGGGCCATCTTCCACATCGCCTCGATAATACCCCGTTCGGTATAATGAGCATTAAGCGTGGAAGCGGCGGCGGCGTTAAATTCCTGTTCAGTCAGAAGCTCTTTAAGCTGCTTATAGTATTTACCCCACTTCTTTTCCCAGTTCTCATCCCGGCTGTACCGCCAGGAGTTTTCACCGTTGTCATGGGCCATCATCGCACGGCCATAGCCTTCATGGAAAACCTGCGACAGATTTCCCCAGCCGGTGTATTGGGCAAGGATTTTCTGCTGTTGGGGTGTGGCGGACTGTTTTTCGGCTTCGAGGTTTTTTAGGAGTTTGATCGCCTCGATATTGGCTTTGATCTGGGTCATCGCCCCGCCGGGTACAATCACATCGTCAGGGCCGATGCGGTGATTCAGTCGTTGTCCATGACTTCCTTCTGGAATTTTTTCAGACGTTTCCTGGCCTGTGGACTCAGTTTCAGGTCGTTTAGATCGTAATCGGGGTACTCTGGATTTTCCGGAGCGATGATCTGGCTGTGGATGATCTCCCGAATCACGTCGTCCGGCGTGTCCGGATTGTCCCGTTTCATCTGAACCCTGGCCTTGGCCGCCTGCTGGACGGTCTGGGTCAGGTAGGTCTCCAGGGTGCTTGTCGTGAGCAGGTGTTCCAGTTTCCTGGGCCACTGTTCCTGAAGATGCCACAGGGCCGCCTGAAACTCCTGAAAGTTGATTTCGTTCCAGTCTATCATCGGTTGTCTCCTGATTAGTTGTACGTAGAATACCATCAATTTCCGACTCTTTCAAGTCATCTACATAATCGGCCTTGTCCATTTCTTTGCGATAGGTTTCCATCCCCGGCATATTGCGGGCGGCAAGGTAGGCACTTTTCAGATACGGCTTAAACGCCTGCCCCACATCCTCGACAACAGTGCGGGCAAACTCGGCAAACGTTCTGGCCCCCGCTTAGATATACAGGGCCGCCATCTCCGCCGTAATCGTCAGCATCTCCGGGTCAAACCCCATATTGACCTGACTGTTCAACTTGTCATGGAAGCGTTTTTTCAGTTCCGCAAGCCGCTCTTGTTTCTGGGCCGACAGATGTTCGGTGATGGATTTCTTAGGTTCTTCGGATTTCGGTTTGGGCACATCCTCTTCCATCGCCTGAACTTTATGGGCAGGGACTGTTTCCTTGCGGCCAATCGGAATACCACCGCCAACCACTGCCTCATGTTCGGGATCGGCCTTAATACTGACATACTCTTTGCTGCCGATTGTACCGGTATGACTTACCGTCCCCGTAATCATCTTGCCGGTTTTATCCGGGTATTTGACAGCCTGACCTTCCTTGAATTGTGAAGGGGCAGACGGCTCAGATGGTTTCGGTTCGGCTGTTTTTGGGGGTTCAGCGGGCTTATGCTTGGCCAGATACTTTTCCAGGACCTCGGCCAGCTTGTACTTTCTGACCCCATGCGGGGTCTCGACAACGATATAATCGGTACTGACTTTTCGATTCCCGACATAGCCACCGACACTGGCACGGAATCCACCCGACCCCACACCGGGCTGACCCTGTTTTAAACGGGCCAGGATTTCCTGGCTGTCAATGCCCTTTTCAACCATCGAATCGATACCAGCACTGCCAATTACCTGCTCCATCAGCGCTTCATCGGAATAGGTTGTTTGAACCGGTTCCGGTTGGGTTGGTTTGGTCTTGGGCGATATAGTCTGTGAGGGCTTATAATCGGGATACCTGGGGCTGGAACCGTGTTTTTCGACTCCGGTATCAATATATTTTTGAACACCATCGACGCTATAGTTGGCTAATTTTCGTTGCGCTTCACCAATGGCCCTCTTTTTGCTCTTATGGTTGGCACCAACCTGAAGACCACTAACCGCTTCATAAACATTCCAGATACCGTTCTTTTGTGCCACAAAGAAATCCAGGCCCTCAAGATGGGGAAATTCAATCTTTTCAGCCTCCGGAACCTCGGTGAATTTGCCCGAATCGCCATCATACGAATAATATCGATCACCGGCAGCAGGACTTTCCGCCGCCTGCGGTTGGGCCGGTTCCTCATCGGTCGTCGGCTCATCCGGACTCTGTGGAGCCTGTTCTGTTTCCTGCGGTGTCTCTGTGAGTTGTGGTTGGGTCTGAGGCAATGGGGCAGTTTCTTCCATCGGCTGGTCTGCAACCGTCTGCGGGGTGTCTGCCATAACACTGTTTTGCGGCGGCGCTATGAATTCATGCCCTGCGGCAACAGCGGCTTTGGCTGCACCGGGCACACTGAAGGCCAGGGCTTCCACCAACAACTGCTGGCCATCGGGAATCGCGGCAATCAGACGGTCAAAGACATTGCCATCCTTTTTGCCAAAGTCATCCACTCCAAAGGTGGCCCGAAGGACATCGCCAAGCCGCTCTTCCCCCATTTCTTCAAGGATACCATGAAAACCGCCCTTTTCGGCAATCCGTCTGGCAAACGCAAGACTATCCCTGCCCGGAACCGACTTGATCCAGCTCTTACGCAGGGAATTCATCAGTTTCGAGGCCGACGAATGCACCCCTTTGGGGATTAGCCCCTTGGCCATCGCCGCAATCCCAGCCCCGGATTCTTCACTGAGCAGTTCAATAAAATGGTCGCCAATCGCCTTGTAAATGGCCGTGGCCGGGGAGTTTTGGGCCTCTCCGAGAACCACACGGTTTTGTTCATCAAGTCCAAACTGCGGCAGACGGTTTTCAAAGTAATTTTCCGCGATATGCTGCGGGGTCAGGGAGGCCCTGATCCCGGCAGAGACCGCCGTTGATCCCACATTGGCCAGGGTTCGGGCCGTCTGGTTGGTTGTATATTTTCGGGCCAGATTCAAAATCGTCTTTTTGGCCCCGGCCTTTCCTAACGAAGCAAGACCACCGGTAGTGACAAACTCTACCATAAACGGCAGCATGTCAAAAACCACCGTCCCCACCTTGGCTGGGACCGTCAGCCCCCGCTGGGCCAATTCGGATTGCTCATCAAGATAGTCAACAATCCGTTGTTTATCTTCAAGACGCTGATTCCAGCCGTCTTCGGTACGGGGATAATCATCAAACTGAAACCGCTTGGTGGAATTATAAAGCAGGCCCGCCTCAATCATGGGTTTTGCACCCAAAGTCGCCCGGTCAAAGAAACCCGACCAGCCGCCCTTCTGGATATTTTCCGCTAAACCAATGGGTTTAGGTTCGGTCGCGGCATTCTGCTGGTGTGCAAGATCGTTGACAAACATCTCCTGCCAGGTACTCATTTCACATCTCCGAATAAAGAGGCCTTGCGTTGCGAATCGATTGCCCGATGCTGATTAACCTGCCCCCAATCAATCTTGACTTCCTGCGGCTGATTGTGAACTTTGACAAACTGCCACAGGAAATCCGGGTTGTCGGTGCATTTTTCCGTAAATTGCTTTTCGGTCAGCAGGCTTTCCTGGTGGGCCTTCTGTTTTTCCTGGTAATTCTTATAATCACCGGACGATATAACCCGTGCCACGGCCATATTAAACCGGTCTGCAAACGGCTGTTTATTGTTATCAAGGTAGGCTTCATACGCTCGCTGACGCTGAGTATCGGTTAATTCCTCCCACGTCGCATACTCAGTTGCAACCTCATGGTCCGGGTCGGCCAGGGCACTGCTATTTTCCTTGATAAAGGGGTCATTTCGATAAGCCTCCTCTATCTCCTTTTGCGGAATACCAGCGGCAAACCGCTGACGGTACTCATTGAGGTTGTCCTTTCTGGCCAGCCAGTCTTTTTTGCTGACTTCTTTTCCGACAGCCACCGTTTTTTTCGGCTGGCTCATAAGCTGCTGGGCCATGTAATAAATGTCTTTGGATGGAAGCCCCGTTGCCCTGGCAGCCGCATAGGTCGCCGGACTCATGACATTGCGGAGGATGGTATCGGCCATCGACTCGGCATCCCCGGCAGGCGTCGCCTGGGATTGCGAGGTATTTTGCGGCTGCGGCATTAAATCGCCATAGAACTGTTCGGCAACCTTTAGCGACTCTTCCAGCGAGATGGGATTTTCCGACATCTGACGCGAATCGTAAATATCCTTTGCATATTTGGCGACTGTTTCCTTGAGCTTGAGCCGGTTGGCAAAGGATGTACTGTCATCGGCTTTGACCAGTACCCTGACATTGCCCTTGTCGTCACGGGTCAGCGTCGCACCGCTTTTTTCATCCACCCAGACCCGCCCGGTATCCTGTTCGGCTGGCCAGGGCGATTCGACTTTCCGCTGGTTGGGACTGATACCATATTCCAGGCCGTCAATCTGACGCAGCAGGTTTTCCTGTTCTTTGGGCGTATAGCGTCCATCGGGATTACGGGTGACATAATCACGGGCCTCGGCCAGCTTTTGGACCTGCCGCTCTTGAGCATGGGAATACTCCCATTCCGACAGGTCTTTTCGGAGGCTGTTTTCGTTCTGGCCAAGCTGCAATTGACGTTCGGGCAATTCCTCATACTGCTGCTGGCGGAAGTCCATTTCATCACTGTTCTGCTGGATTTGGGCCTGCAAGCGGGCGAAAAACTGGGCGTTGGCATCCTGACGCGCCTTCTCCCGAATCGCATTGGCTTCCTGCTGGAGATTATACTCCCGATCCTGCTGACGACGGCGTTCCTGCCCCTGTGCCTCGCCTGCGGCATAGGCACTATTGGCAAGGGCCTCGCCCGATATTCGATGTTCGACTTTAATACCCATTGGTGATCTGTCCTGACGAGTTTATTTGGTAGTCTGCAACGGGGCATAACCGATATTGCCCAGGTAATTGCCATAGCTGTTGATAAGGCTGGTATAAAGATTCAAATCCGGATACGTATCTTCGCGGCGTTCCATGAAATTCAGCTTGTTATTGGTAATGCTGTTCATGTAGCCAAGCCGTTCCCTGCGAAGAATCTCATTGAGACTGTTGAGGGCATCGGTCCTCTGACGGGAATTATTCAGGGATACCGACGGCAATATCGTCGAATTGGCCATACCGGAATTGACCAAGCCCTGCATGGACTGCGAAAATGCCTTGTCATAGCTGGTGTTGACATCCTTTTTGGCGGCATCCCCCATCCCTTCCAGACCGGTCATTGTATCGCTATACAGGGTATCGTATCCGCCCAGGATTTGATTATATCGCTGTTCGTTGGCTTGTTTGGCTTCATTATAGGCCTTTTCATATTCGGCCTTCAATTGTGTAATGTTGGTTTCGGCCTTACCCATCGGCGTCTGTTCCCAGGTAAATGCACCTCCAGCACCCTTAACAGACCTTGCCTGATACCACCCGTTGGGTCCGTTAAACCAGTAATGTCCATAGCTTCCCATTGTTAAATTCCTGCTTTCACTCGGTTGTTATCACTTGTGTCAATCCATAATTCATCTTTGGCTGCCCCGGCATTCTGCTGACTGGTGCCCCGTTTCATTTCCGTCGCCACAAACCGTGTTGTAAACAGCCGCTGCAAAATCTGCCGCAGTTTGGTCCAGTCGCCCGGTGTCAGGGAAATACTCATCGCACCCCTCCAGCCTGCCGGATGTCGGCGGTAATCTTTTCAAAGGCCCAGCTTCGGTCTAAGGTCTGATTGCCCAGCTTCATTACCAGATAGGCCCCTCTGCACCGGGGCCGGATCATCGCCGACAGTCCCGCCCGGATCGTGCCCTTGAAATCCGCACCAGCGGACTCGGTCAGGGCAGCCCGAATGGCTGCCTGGGCGGTTGTGTCGGTAAAGAGTTCATAGTCAAGCTGGCTGGATTCTTCCGACAGGACAAACAACAGGTGGGTCAATATCCCCTGCTTGTTTTCGGCGGCAATGTGGCCGGGGCCGATCAGCATCCAGCTTTGGATGGCCGCCTCGGAACTGCTGGCCTGATCCTTGTACAATCGCGGGTCAAAAATCCGGATAAATCCATCCCGACACCCCAATAACAGTTCCCGGTAGGCCGGATCGTCCGCCGAGTAATACCCAGCGGCATAGACACTGCAATCCGCCGGATAGTGTTCGGGGAAAAATCCGCTGGTCCGCAAATCCAGCCAGTAATTCTGATTATCCCCGGTATCGACATCGGTCTTGCAAATCAAGATGCCGTGTTTTTTGCGGTCATAAGCGACCGTGACTCGGTGGACATCCGGCGTTAAGGCAAACTCGGTATTGAAATCAGGCAAGGTATTCTGGGTGAGCTTTTCAACCGCCCCGAAACCTGCCGGTATCCGGTAGATACCATTACAGTCCAGAAAATACAGATTGTCTTCGCTGTCCCAGGCAAAGCTGGTCTTATCGAAGAGTCCTGCGGTAAAACTGATCTGGTCAATCGACCCGCCGGAGGCCGGATCACCCCGCATCAGCCACATGGTTTGCGAGCAGCCGATAATCATATAGTCATCCCGGTATGGGATAATCGCCGTGACAATATCGCCGATATTCCCGGCATACCCGCTGGATTGGGCCACCGCCCCCACTACATCATCGCCGCCGTAAGAAAAATTAAACGGATTGGCGATCTGGGCCATATAGACAATGTGCGGGGAGTTTTTATCGCCGGACTGCACAATCCGGCCCCGGTACAGGGCAAGGATCGTCGGTTCTTCCGGCATTGTGCCGTTGACCTTGACGGTAGCGGTATCGTCGTTATGAGGATAGACCTGCCAGTTATAATAGAGCGGTTCAGCCGAGATATTACGAACGGCGGTAACGGAATAGTCGTGTCCAATACCATCTTCGGTCACACTGGCGGTCTGGCCGGTCACAAAGGCCCCATTGGTGACAAAGCCGTAAATGTACTTATTGGTTCTGTCGATATAATCAATGACCATCGCCGCACCATTGGCCTGGGTTAAAATACAGCCCCGTTGCGGGATATGGGTCAGTGTCGAAACCGTCAGTCGCGTATTGGAAAAATCCACCACCTTTTTTGATGAGCCGTTGACAATAAATACTTTCTGATAGGCCGCCAGCATGGATACTGGTTTGGTCAGGTCAAGGCCGTCGCCGGATACGATTTGCAGGTTTCCAAGACGGATTAAGTTATGCGAGGCGTTTTCATACCAGAACGCATTATCCGCCAGGGCAATGAGCTTTTTGCGATAGACCTTTTCAATGGGTGTCCCAAGCTGCACCTGAATCGTCTTAAAATGCCAGGTATCGCCTTTGGTCGTCCCCTGCGGATTTTTGGCATCAATACGCCAGTAGTAATCGACATTATTACCCAGCGAACCGGGATTATACCCCTGCGTGGCAGTGGTACTGCCGGTATGGGACTGGTTGGTTTTAAATTCACTGCTTGCAGTATCGGCATTGGTCACGGTCGCAGCATTCAGCCCAAAGTAAATATCATAACTGGTTGCCGGATCACCACCGGTCCCATCTTTCCACTGCAATTGCTGGCTTCGTGGAATATCCACGCTGTCGTTGGTCGGTGCGACAATCACCGCTTTAGCGGGCGGCTTGGGTTCGGCCATGACCGTAAAGGTTCGGGCTGCGGCGGTATAGGTACCGGAATTATCGTTGCGATAGGCCTGAACATACCAGGTATAGGCCGTACTCCAATCCAGATTCCGGGTCAGAGTATAAGAGGTCGTCGCAACAGTCGCTTCCAGGGCACCATTGACATAGACACGATATCCCTGTGCATAGGTGGAAGCCCCCCAGCTCAAGGTGGGTTTCCTGGCAACCCCCGTTGCGCCACTGGCCGGGGCGGTCAGACTAAAGGACTGCGGATACTCAATCGTCCTGAATGTCGCCGTCGCGGTAAATGTCTGGTAATACGGATAGGCCTCGCCGTAAATATCCCGCTTATTGCAATACATATCGACCGTGATCGTGTAATTGGTCGAAGCGGTCAGTGTCCCGGTATAGGTAAACGACCTTAAGTCCTGTGAACTGGAGGTATGAATCCGGGTTCCGTTTAAGTAGATTTGCCACTCAATAAAGGGATAGTAATAATTGTTATTCTGAACCGAGACCGTCTCCCAGGTAATCACCAGACCCGTCAGCGGTCTGCCGCTGCCGGAAGGCTGGACATTGGTCGGTTCATTATGCCAATAGGCCATCAGCTCACCTCCACAATAGTCACTTCCGCAAGGGCAACCACCGGTTTACCGGCACCAATACAGACGGCATACTGTTTTTTGAGGCCGGGCCGCTGGCCGCCGCGAACCCGTGTCTTCATCACATCAAAAGGCCGGACATTCTGCATGGCCGGACTGGTCAGATTGGGCTGATTGCTTTCGGCATAGTTTTTATTGACCCCTTTTAAGGGAAATGGAATCGTCACAACCATCTCACCACCACTCCCCGATCCCAAGCAGGGCCTCGGCCGCTGCAATGTCATTGGCATAGTCCTGGGGGATATTGCGCAGCATCTGCCGATGATCCTTGATCTGCGGCCAGTCCGTGCTGGCAACCCCCTCAAAGGCCTTTTGGGCCTCAAAATCCGTTTGCGACAACCGGTCATTACGGACGGCCCGAACAACCGCCCATCGACGGATCAGCAGAGCTTGTTCTTTTTCCTTTGGTGTCTTTTCGACAACGGCATCATCGACCACGGTCAGGTCGGACACCGGCTTATTCGCCAGATGCAGCGGCACGATCCGCTTTGTCGGATCGCTCAGTTGTGTCCTACTGCAATGGGTCTGGATTGCAACCACCTGGCCATTGTCAATCGTTGCGAGTATTGCCATCATGCCACCCCGTAGTATCCTTTGGTCATCTTATAAAGATTCAGAAAGTCAGCCTCGGTAAAGCCATAATTCCACATCCAGGCGTTGTGCAGCTTGCGTTTTCCCCAGGTATCCAGGTAAAAGAGGGTTATTTTGCCGATATTGGGAATTGGAGCAATCGCCCTGGATTGCGTAGCCACCTTGGACACGCGGTCATTGACCCACATCAGATATTTGCCATCCGGTGTCCGGGAACAGCCAATAAAGACCGGTCTGATGGCCGCAGAAGAAAGAAGACTGTCGTACGTATAAGGGGCATCTTCCCCCGCTGTATCCCGCACCCGCATTTTGAAAAAACCCGTCGCGTGATAAAAATGGAGGTCCACATCACCCCCTGCATAGCCATTGACGGCATCCTGGATTTGAAACAGGATCAAGGGCTTGTTTTCTTCATTGAAGGTAAATTGACACCAGCAGGCGAAGGTGAAATTGCGGGTATCAAACGCCGTCGGCAGGCTGTATCGCAAAAACGTCGAACCAAACCAGAAGTCCAGCCAGCCGCAGGCATCGCGGGAGACCGGGCGACTCTGAATAGATTGTTCCCCCGTCAGACGGTTGTACACCTTACCTGGTTTAAAGTCATTCCCTGGCACATTAAAGACTTCGAATCCATTGTGTATAACCCGAATATCCCGAACCGTATCCAGACTGCCCCGTTCATCAACCGTCCAGGTCGAAGTATTCAACCGCCCAACAAACATACAGGCATAGAGATAGACAACCGATGTGTTTAATGTAGCTTCATCAATCGAAACCGTTTGAGCCTGACCATCATAAAGAATCTGAATGACCGGGACGGTCATACCGGTTGAATAGGTACCAACCACCTCGACTAAGTGTTCTGTCCCAATCGAAGGAAGCGGACAGCTTGTCATCAGACGGCTGGTTCCGCTGGCGGAAATATTAAAATACAGCTTGTCGGCAGCCCGTAAATTCCACCCCCGGCCTTTGGGAGTCCAGTCTTGACAGGTCACTATCGGGGCATTGACAGCGGTGGCATTGAGACGAATCCTGGCCTGAATCCGAAAACTATCCGTCCGCTGGATCGGAATGACCTGGTTAAACCACATGGCAGCAGGCACGGTTCCACACTCAAAAGCCCCCAGCCCCGGATTAAACCGAACATTTTCCGAGGTAAAGCCGCTCACTCCACAAAGGTTCTGAATCGACGATGCCCCCGTTGTTTCCACATCAAGAATACAGCGTTGCGAAGGGCTTTTTTCAAACAAATCGATTTCCGGCAGATAATTCATCCCCAATACCCCCTGACTGAACCGGTGGAACTGCATACCATATAAATTAAATCATCACTGCCGGTAATCACCGCCCCGGTGACCACCAGGTTAAAAATCACTTCCTGACCAGCAGCAATATCATCCAGGGGAATAGTCAACTCCAACTCCTGCCAGACCGGGCCGGTAGCAACAAAGGTCGCCCAAGGGGTCTCGGTCCCGTCGATCTGCCGCTGATAACTTAGGGAGAAAGTGTTGCCCGCAAGACCGCCGACCATCAGCCAGCGGCTTTTGATTCGCAATATCGTCGCTGCTTTGGGCTTTAATCCCGCACTGAAACACAGGCATTCCGACTCAGACCCCACCGCATACCCATCGATAATCCGGATGGGTCGGTCCTGCCCATCAAAGCCAAACAGGGCTTCTTTGCGTGTGGTCATGGAGGCCGGGACGGGAAGACGCTTCAATTCCACCCCCGCATCAATAAATCCGGGTTCTAAAAAGTCCTGTGCCATATCAAGCCAACAATCCTTTGAGAATACGAATTTCCAGAATCGTTCCATCCGCGCCGGTCAAATAGAGTTTTTGACCCGCCAGTGAACGGGTATCAATGGATTCTTTTTGTCCTGTCATGAGGGTCCAGGGGGAACCTGCGGGCAGATGACGCAGTTGCACATTGCCTCCCATCGCATGGAATGCAATCGCCGCCGTATCGTGCGGAATGGTATATTCGGTCTGTCCGGACAGACTTAAATTCACAATTTCAATCATGTTGTAGGGTCTCTTTAGCTAATTATCTGGCCATGCACGGTCACATACGTCAGGCGGTCATTGGCTGTATTGCCTGCCCCATCGGAACGGTCGGCGTTATATCCCAGAAAATCCGCCCCGCTGGTCTTACGGTCGATCTGAATACTGGCCGTCAGCCGCTCCATAAACTTATCCCAGTGAATGGCCTTTTCATCGTTAAGCCGCTGTTCGGCAATCGAAAGGCAGCTTTCAAGAATTGTCTCACAATGGAGCTGACCGCTGTAGGGATAGGGATTTTCATTGCTCAGGGCCTTCGGCAGCACGTAATAGCGGTATGACAGGTCCAGGCTGGCATCCGGCGTCGGCCAGAACAAAATCTCAAACCGCTGAATCGCCGTGCCGGTACTGCTTTTGGGCCGTATTGCCGCCTGCGTGGGCTTGCCCCCCTGCGGACTGCCCTGCCGGAGCGTTCGGATTGCCGACTCTCCGACCAGACAGACCGGCCTGGATACAGTCCCTGCCGGATAGGTCAATACCCCGACAATCCCTCCGAAATCCTCCGGCAGATCGTAATCACCCAAACCACCGACCAGCGGCAAGACTGTCACCGGACGCAGAAACGACCACTGGTGCGAACCAGCCTGTCCCTGCACCGGCGGCGGCACATAGAATTGACGAAGCCCTGATTTAATGCAGTCTTCAATATCAGCCCATTCCTGGCTGCCGTCATCCGGGCCACAGACATTACGTCCATAGCCCAGATAACGGCCTATCGCCTGCTGCAACTCATTGTAGGTAATCGAAAGACTCACGGCTTATGTCGCACTGGACAGTTTCAGGACACCATTGTCGGAAAAAATCGTCCGCCCATCATGGGCATCGACGGTCGGTATCACCTTCAAAGCCGCATAGCCATTTCCAAACAGGGCTGCCAGCTTGCTGTTCAGCAAGGCATCCAGCCGCTGGTCAAACTGCGTTTCAAAATTAATCTGATTCATACTTGTCGTCCTTGTTTTTGGGGTTGATCAAAACACCGCTGGTTAGGCCGAAATCTGCCGGTTGCCTGTATCCAGATAGACCCGTTTCAGTTGAACTACGGCGGGGTTGGCCGCTCCCACCGCCTCCAGCAGAACCGCCGCACCACATCCGACGGCTCCCGCCGATTCCGACAGGACACCGCCTTTGGTGGCATGGTATTTCCACTTGAGGGTGGAATATTCCGCCACCCCATCCACTGCACCATCCAGCACCAGGGCCTCGGTGATGCTGCCGGGTTCGTCAATCTCCAAAAACCCCTTCTGGCCAGCCGCAATCACCATGCTTTTGCGGCTGATCCCGGCAAACAGGCGGTTTAAGGCCGCCGTTGCATTCATCTTGGCCACATACCCCAGGTTGTCCTTGGTCATGTCATAGCCCAGAGATTCGCCCCGGCTGATGGTCACGGCTGTCGGGCCTGCGGTATTATCCAGGCAGACCCGTTTGGGGTGATTCAGTTGCTGATCGATATAGGTTACTTCCATTGTTATGATCCTTTCTTATGCGGCCTTCCAGAGAACAGCCTGTCTGCGAAGATCGGTGCAGAGGATATTCCAGGTCAGGTCAATATGATTGACAAACACCGTATGCTGATTGGGGGCTTTTTCCGGCTCGGCCTCACGAAGGTATTCCCCCTTAAGGAAGACCGGGTAGAACCAGGCAAAATTGATGAAGTAGATATCGCCTTCGACGTTGGCCGGAGTCCCTTCGTTCTCATTGCCGGGGTCAAGCTGCGGACACCAGACAATGGGATGCCTGCGGAAGGTCATCGCATCATCATACGGGGCCAGATCACGTCCCAGGTTTTCATTCTGGGCCTCGCCAATCTTTTCGATGGCCTCGACCGTCGCCAGATCGGTATAGATACGGTACTGCTGGCCTTTGCCCTTGCGATAGTCGGGGATGTCCACCGGCGATTCAAACATGATCATCCGATGGGCACGCCGCATCAGGGCAATGAGGCTGTTTTTCGTTACCGAGGTATATTGCCCCGTCCAATTATGCCACTTGGGATGGCTCAATCCGCCAGCCCCATTGGCTTCAAACGCAGGCCGGTCGCTGTTAAATCCGGCAAACCCAACCCCGCTGCCGCCAATGGTGGCAAACTTGTTGATCCAGTATTTAACCCCAAACGGCGTTAAATTGTCCTGCGAATCGACCGGCGCACCCCAGAAGTTCTTTTCCATCAGCTCAATCAGAGCCAGCATCGCATCGGTTCGCCGCACCTTCATCAGGTTGACAATCCGACTTGCTCCCTGGTTCATGGCCATCTCCCGCCGTTCAAAGGCGTAATTGGTAGTCGTATGCCGCCAGGGGATGGCGATCTGCTTCATCACATCGGCGACATTAACCGCGTCTTTGGCGTACAGGCCGGTATTCCGGGCCGCCTGCGAATTATCCACCATGATATTCCGCTGAATGCCGTTGCCGGAATCAAACTGCACCTTGTCCTTTTTCATGATCTTGCCCATGACATCGTAATGCTGAAGGTCTTGGGCAATCTGATTGAATTTCAGCTTGCCAAGCTCTTTCTGCGTCGATAGGGCCAAATCCCTGATTTGATCATCTGTTAAATTCATTTGTCTATTCCTTTGTTGTTAGATTGAAACCACTTGATATTGTTCTTTGGGTATGTCAAAAGTCCTCTTCCATTTCATTTTGGTCATAGGCCCCAAACTCACGGAGTTTATCACGCACGGCATTGGTCGCCCGCTGGGAAGGAGAGAGGGTATCTTTGCCCGTCCTGTTGGAGGGCCGGGAGATAATCTGCTCGGCACGTTTTTGAAGCTGGCCGGCAATCTCTTTTCGTGTATTCTTTTTAATCGTGTCGCCGAAGATGCTGTTGACGGCCCGCTGAAAAAGCTGTTTGACGGGCGGGACGGGTTTACCCGTATGGTCATAGCCTGTGGCAATGGCATTCATTTCCTCAATCACCTTGCAGCGGTTTTTGAAGAATTCCGAATCCGTGCCGATCTCCTCAAGACCGCCCTTGCCGAGCGTCTGAGAAAATCCATCGCCCAGTTCGGAAACCAGCCCCTCAAAGGTCCGCTCAAACGAATGTTCCGACTGCCGATGGACCATCTGCATGACACTGCCGAGGGCATTTTTCAGACTGTTGATCTGGTCGGCGGTCGATTGGATCGCCTTGCACAGGTCGGGATCATAGAGGTCCGGGTCCAGTTCGACCTTAAACTCCCCGGCAGGGTCGGCAGATGTCCGAGGTTCCTGTTTGTCTTCTTTGGCAGGCTCTTTGGCGGCCTTGGGTTCCAGCAGACTGCACAGCCGCTCAAGCTGCTGGGGTGTCTTGTACAACGCCAAATCCGCATCCGAGATGCCGAGCTTTTTGGCCTTGGCCACCAGTTCCTCAGATAACGACGAGGCCGCTTCTTTGTCCTGTTTGGCAGCCGGTTTATCGGTTTTATCGTCGGTCTTGTCGGAGGATTTAGCCGGACGTTTCTCTTTGGCCGGGTCAGCAGACTTATCGTCGGGATTATCGTCAGACTCCAGATTGTCGATAATCGGAACTTTATATTCCTCATCATCCTGTGGCTCTTCAATATCGTATGGGGTATCCGCCCCGTCGGGCTGGATATCATCCTGTATCTCCTGCGGATCAAAATCCGGTTCTTCCGCAATCGCACTTTCTGTCATGATAAAACTCCTGAAAATCTAAGCATTTCCACTCGCACTGTTTTTCCTGTTTCTTTTTTCATATAAAGGCCCTTGGCCGAGGCGTCCCGTGTCCGAATTTCAAACTTCTCGTTGTCATCGATAGTCCAGATTGTCGTACTTCCGGAAGCCGGGATCAAATACAGACATCCCCCTTTGGGATGGATAATGATCGATGCCGTATCCTCTGGCACTTTGTAAAACAACTCGCCGTTGCCATCGAAATCCGTATCCGCCTTGTTGATAATCGTGATCATTATGGGTCTCCGTATCCGCCGTTTCTGTCATGCAGGCCAATGGCACGACAGTAGTTTTTCCGATGTTCTCTGCCGGTAAAAATGGCACGCCCATCGGAGGCAAACTGCGTGGGAATGCCGATCCTGACCGAATGGTCATAGGCCTCTTTGATCTGGCTGGGATGCACACCCGCCGCATCGCTTTTCATGGGCCAGGTGCCTGGCGTATGCCGGGTTCCAGCATGTTCGGCACGGAGATTCCGCCTGAATACCGTCTTGCCGAGCCGCACCTGTCGGGGGGCTTTGCCCAGCGGGTAAAACCGGCAGATGGTATGGTCCTGATCGTCTGTAAAACAATATTGCGGCATCAGCGGTCCCTCCCCTTTTTGACAATACAGGGACTGGCAAGAATCCTGTTGTGCGTGTCCTTGAGCAGTTCCAGCACCTCTCTCGAATGCTGATCGACCTGGCAGATCGCCTGGGTATTGGCACTGATAATCTGGTTGGTCGTTTCCAGCAGCTTGATGAGGTTGCGGATCAGCCAGACCAGAATCATCAAAAGCACTGCACACATCCCGGCAAAGCCATACTGTAAAATGGGGTCCATTAAAAAACTGTCCGGTTTCATCCCGTTGGCCTCCTTAATGCCGCAAGTTCGGAACTTTGTGGATTGCCGCCCAATAGAGTCTGCATCAGAGCCGCATCTTTGCCCTGCCGGGTTGCTCCGGGTCGATTGACCCGTTCGGAGATGTGGCGGGTCACCGGCGCCCGCATCTTCTGCGGCGGCTGGCCCACCATGCCCGGCTTGTACGTCGAAGGCGGCGCGGCAAATTCAAGAATATCTTCCAGTTCACTGACGTTGGTATATTTGGCGATGATGGATAACAGGGCTTCAAAGTTAATCCCGATCCCCTGCTCGGCCATCATCGGTGCGTAGGGAGCTAAAAACTGCTGAAAGACCTGAACCAAGGCCTGAAGTTTCATCTGCGGGGTCTGGTGCTGCATCGAGAACGGTTCGATCTCGACGTTATAGTCCAGGAAATCCCCCTCCCTGGATTCGGCATCAAAGGTTACCGGCACAGACAGATGGTCAAATCCCGGCACGGTCTTGGTCAACGGCAGTTCAATCAGAGGGTCGTTCCACAGGTAAAATCCCAGATCACAGATCACTTCTTTGGAAAACTCGATGACCCGGTCCTGCATATCCGCCACCCGTTTGGAGGCGTTCTGGGCCAGCAGTTGATCCTGCCCCAGCGTGTCGGCCATCGGGGACAGTCCCCCCAGTGAATCGAGATTACCCCCCAGATAGACAAACAAATCCTTGACCTGCAGGAGAAACGCCAGCGATGGCTGGTCAATGCCGCCAAAGCGGTATTCTCTGGCCCGGTCGGGGTTGTCCATCTTGAGGGCCTCGCCGTCATTGGCCCTGACAATCCGGTCGCCATCGTCTTCGGAACCGGTCTGTACGCCAAGCACGGTCTTTTGCCGTTCGGCCTGCCTGCCGAGTTTTCGGAACAGGCGGTTGGCCAGATCGTGCAAATCCATCCACAACGCACTGGGGGCCAGCGGCATGATGTTGCCCGGCACTTCGGAAAACGACAGTATTTTGTACGGCCCGGTTTCCGGCCCGTCCCATTCAATAATCCGCAGGGGTTTGCCCTCGCCTTCGGCGGGGATCGTCACCAGCAGATTTTCAAAGGGAAGCCATAAATCCCACAGTTCCACATGGTCTTTAAATTCGTCCGGGTCGGTCTCCATCCCATGCGAAAGACTTTCCGCCTTGGTATCACCGCTTTCGTTATAAGCGGTCTTGACCGTCGCCTGCAAATTGCCGGTATTCTTAAAAGCCTTGGATTCCTTGACCAGTTCCAGCGGCAGGCGGTATCGATCCCCCATAAACTGACACTGTTCCAGCCGGGTGGCGGTGGTGTCATGGACCCAATTGTCCAGCGAAACCACCTCCGCAAACGGCTGGCCCACATCATGTAAATAACCCGCGATTTCGACCGAAGCCCGGCGTTCCAGACCGGTCTTGACAATGCCCATACTGAACAAAGCGTCAATAACCGCCAGACGAAAGGTCTGCCCCAGGCGGATTTCCCGAATCAGGTGATTGAGCGCCAGCTCAAAATCCGCCGCCATCGGCTTTAACACCCCAAACCGGGTCTGCACCAACGCCTTCGGCGCTCGTGCGGCCATCTGCTGGGTATAGATATTAACCGCCAGTTCCAGGAGATTGACCGGCACGCGGTCGGAGGTTCCATCATCGGAATAATGAAATCCCACATACTGGCGAATCGCATCATACCGCTGCTGTCGGAACGGCATCAGCTTGCGGCGGCTATAGCAAATCGCCTCCCGCAGTCGTTTTAATTTGGTTTCTGGTAAATTCATCATCGTTTTTGCGGGCAACAAAAAAGAGAGCAGCACAGTGGTACAGCACTGTACTGCTCTCCTTATTTGTTCTTGCGTTGTGTGTCAGGTTGGCCGACCCGACACACAAACCCGGTATTTAGTTGTCTTTCAAGGTTACGCGACTTGTTTCTGCTCAGCGATAACCTGATCCTTTCGTACATTGTCCACTTTGTTGCCGATACCCCAGCCAATGCCCGCCAGATTCAACAGCGACATCAGCACCGCCATACCGCTGACCGTCCCGCCGGAGGCATAGTTTCCAACAGCCCCGGAGGCGATCTCAAGGATTTGGCTTTTGCGTTCGTCCTGATGATTAAGGTCTTCCAGACCGGCTTCTTTGCGGTCATTATGGGCGGCAATTTTGGCATTGTGTTTGTCCAGCATCGCTTCAATATCGATGGTTTCCTGTTTCAACTGCTGTTCGGCTTCCAGGGCCTCGATCACAAAGGCCTGCCGATCCACCTTGACCTTCGGGTCATGGATGGATTGAGTCGTACTGCAACCAATCAATAAAAACACCAGAACCGCGATCACAGGGATCAATGCCCCGAAAAACTGCCCCCGGTTGTGATCGATCCAATTTGTGATTTTGTGAAAATAGTCCGTCATTGCTGCGTTCCTTTCAAGATTACCAATATACTTTTGCTTGTTTGCGTTCATTGGCCTGCTGGCGACGTGCCCACAGGCAGTTGCGGGGAATATCCGCTGTCTGGCTGACAACCGGCTTATAATCCTTCATGCCCTTCCAGCAGAGGGCATCGGCAATCACCCGGTCTCCGTGGTTATCTCTGGCCCCGGTCGGATCGACGGTGTTGATACTCCGCGAATGCTCGACGGAACCATTGGACTGAAATACATATTCCCTGCATTCCCGCAGGGCATGATACGACCGGTTGACAAAATGACCCGCCGCCAGTGCCTTGCGATACTCTCCCAGCAAAACCAGCTTGCTTTCCTTGGTCGAATACCAGCCGGGGGTATCCGAGATACGGGCACCGAGGGCCTTATCGTTACGCCGGTAATAGATATTGCGGTATCCCAACTCCAGCACACAGGGACCGAATATCGCCCCAGGCCCGTTGGCTTCCCAGATCATATAGGCCCCGTTACACCAGCGAGCCAGGGCAACGGCATATTTAGCCAACGTGTGCGGGGCAATCCCCGACGATGACAATTCCGCGATCTTTTCACGGGTCTGCTGGTTGGCAATGCTGATGCAGGAATTGCTTGCGCCGGTTCCGGCGGCAATGTCAATTCCCATCACACACTGCATGGTATCTGGGATTTTCCCGTGCATATCGAGATTCACCCACAGATGCAGCTTGCCTTTGTCGGCGACAAGAAACTCCAGCGGCTGGGCCGTCTGAAGGTCATAATCCAAATCCCCTACTTTATAGGCAGGCCGCACATCGTCGGCCTGTAATTTCGTCAGAATCGCCGGGTCAAAAAACTGGTAATTACTGCCCAGGTAGTCAATATCCAGTTCCTGGGCAATCTCCATCGGATGGGCAGCACGCTTACACTGCTGATCATACCAGGGAGAACGGAGCTTGCCGTCTGCGATGAACTCATACCCGCCAGGTATAGTATTATGACGATCATCCAGAACGACAATAGCTCCGTTCTCAGTGGTATATAATCCCTTGGATTTAATCGGATGCTGACTCCAGTGCATTCGCAGCTTTTGGATGTCCGTCATCCGCATATCGTAAAACGCATTGCCGACGCCCTTGGGTGTCGAGTTAAACAGGCGGCAAGGCGTAGTATCACGGGTTGCGGCAAGCACCGCATGGCCGTCATCCACCGAGGCAAACTCATCTAAGAGAACCGCCGTCCTGCGTCCGCCTCGCCCGACATCGCCGGTCGTTGATGCCCCGTCGATAGTCGATCCATTGTCCTGATTGTATATGTGCAGCTTGTTACGGTTAATGGAAGGCCTCAGCCACGCCGGTTGATTCTTGTGGATAAAGTCGATCTTCCAGAACAGGCTGTCCGGGTCTTCGGTCTTGTCAACGAGGTTTTCCACACGGGACACCATCAAAAACGACTGCAAGTCGAAAAACTGAAACCGGTACTGCGGAACCAGCAGGCACAGCCAGCTTGCCCCCATATCACGGCTTTTTTCGATGAACAGGTCGTAATTGCCTACCGCCTGATTGATCTGGAGGATTGCATCATCCTGATAATCGTAGGTGATAAACGGCAGTGCCGAGGGCACTTTTCGCGGATCATAAGTAAAGACAAACGTATTGACATAAAACAGCGGGTCACGTTTGCACATGATCCATAATTCCTGGGCCGCCTTGACATCGGAAGCCCCCATGCGGATCATCTCACGGCGAAACTTCAGATTCGCCGCAAAGTCCTTGGGAACCAGATGATAATATGGCGTCACTATGCGCCCGCTCGATTCGGCTGATAAGGCCGAGTTGCTCTCTGCCATCGTCTGCAAACCTCTGTAGTTGTTCAATGCCTGTCTTACTTGGCAGGATTCGTACCCAGATGGAACGGTAGAACTCTTTGAGCAGGTCAGGATGCCGCCGGACACGGAGCAATAAACTCCATGCTCCGGCACTGGGAGCCATGTCGGGCGTAACATCGAGCATGTCGATGTTATCGAAGACCCATTCGACCACCACCAGGCTGCTGGCCTTGTCCTTGCCTGCGAATTGCTCCAGCAGAACAGACCCGCCGCCGTCAGCATCATCAGGCTGATCGTCAGCAGGACTATCCCCCGCACCGGCAAACGGCTCCATTGCCATCGCATACGCGACCTTGGCTTCGTGGCCGTCCTGCTTGTATTTTTCCCGCAATTCAAGGAACTCATTCCATTTGCCTTCCCGTTTTAATCTGGTTTTAAATTCGTCTCGTGTTTCAACCATATCCTCGCATTAAAATGAAAACGTCGAGCACACAAAGCCCTTTTTTATTTTTTTAATTATTTTTTGAATGATTAACATCGATAAGATAATACGGACTGAATCCAGCGGATTCATTGTTAATATTTGGTGGAAAATATATCATTGACCTCTGGTGCGGATTTCTGTAAATTAGAGCAATTATCCTGAAAGGATATAACTATGGAAAATAACTTAAATAATATTATCAGCGAAGATGGAAAAAGGCTAAGAGTCGAATTAGTCCCAATGGTCACCGGGGATAATCCGTGGCGGACTCGTGGAGATTATATTCGAGAACAAAACCGGGACACAAAACGATTTATAATCACAATCATAGCCCTTATTATCTCTATCCTTAGTGTTGTTTGTACTGCAATCACGGCAATTTACACTATCAAGCAAGCGGGGAACAGTACGTTGATATCAGTCACCCCAGTCAATCAATCTGTTACCTCAGATCCAAATAAATTGTTACACAAATAACAAAACACGTTCGTGCTTAGCGATACTATTTGTTGTATATGTTTTATAGCTGTTTCTACTGCCTATGATTGCCCCTACCGGGTGCATCGCCAAGTCCCTTTTTTATTTCCCCCATGTTCCAAAATCACTGTCGCGGTTTACGGGCTAAGTAGGGATGTTATAGACAGCCCACCGGGGGGTCTGGTTCAATCCTGACAGAACGAAAGAATGCTTTTGTTTTTTTCCTGCTCACTGGAGGCGTTGACCTGTCTGTCAAGCCTGCAAAACTCAAGCCCAACAGCCTGATATGACCTTGAAATGGGGTGATTGTGGACATTGACAGGTGGATTGAACCGCACCCTTGACGCCAAAACGTCCATATTTGCCTCTGACATACCATGTTGGATGCAGGACATCGGACGTTGGACGTTTGATTTTGCATGTTGGGCCTCGCGCGCGTGCGCGGGAGAGCGGCTTTCCTGAGTTAGGTCACGGGGGTTTTTATGTCGGCTGTGAACCAATGGGGCGGTTGGACGTTTCATCATAAGGCTGCATCGCACACCGAGCATATTGCACGTGGAATCACACGCACGAACGCATTGGATGATGTTGATGGTTATCCGTCGCAGGCATTAAATGGGAGTTGTTGGGTGTTGGGATGTGAAAATTATAACGGCAGCGTCGAGCATGAGAAGGGCTAATTTGAAAAAAAGAAGGAAATATGAAAACTTTATTCTTGATATTTCCCATTCACAATGATACTATTAAGAAAGTAAGGGTCAATACAAAAAATGAAAGGATAAAACCATGAGTGAAACACAGCGTGCCAAAGAACGAGCGATTGAATTATGGATCAAGATGTGCCAATGGGACAACGTCGCACCGGACTGCCCCTTTGTGGTATTCAGTGATACCAATCCCTATCAAGGCGAATATGACGCGGTGATAACTTATCTGAAGGCCACACAACAACAGGAGGCGTTATGCCTTACCCGCTAAATAAAACCGTCAGCCGTGAAAGTCATGGCTTTGTCCGGGAAGCCGGAAAGACCCGACAGGTCATTATTATCCTTCAGCCGCCGAATCTGATTGGGTTTCGAGCCAAAGGCTGCCGCAAGGTCTATCATCTGACATCCGATGCCTGTTATTCTCTGGCAGTCAAGGCGGAATTGGCTGCTGCCAGACGTGAGAAGATGCAGGCAAAAAAGCAAACTCGGACAACCCGCAGGTGATCTGGCAATGGAAAAGGTCATCCTCTATGCCCGTTTCAGCCCCCGCCGCAACGCCGAGCAATGCGAATCCATCGAGATTCAGTTCGACCTGTGCCGGGATTATTGCCGCAAACGCAACTATGACATCATTGCAGAACACAGCGACCGTGCCCTGTCCGGCGGCGAAGAGGACAGGCCCGGTCTCTGGAATGCCATTGAATCTCTCAAACGTGATTATTTGCTGGTCGTCTATCGTCTTGACCGACTGGCCCGAAGCGTGTATCTGTCCTACCTCATCGAACAAGCCGTCAAAAAACGCCATGCTAAAATCGTCTCCATCTGCGGCGAAGGTACCTTTCAGGATAATCCCGAAGATGAATTAGTCCGTCGTATCCTTCAGGCGTTGGCCGAATATGAACGCAAGGTCATCGCCGCCCGCACCAAGGCCGCCATGCAGCGTCACCAGGCCAATTGTCGCAAAATCAGTTCCATCGCCCCCTATGGCTACATCATCGATCCCTGCCAGCCGGACAGACTCATCCTGCATGTCAATGAACAGAAAACTATCCGCCTCATCCAGCGTTTAAAACACCGGGGCCACAGTCGCCGTGCCATCTGCCGACTGCTGCAAGCCCATCACATCCCCGCTCGCGGACAAAGCTGGCATCATGCCACCATTGCCAAAATCCTTGAACGAATTGAGCGGTAACATAAAATTTAAGATTAACAGAAAATATTTTTTAGCCGATATGTCATTCTCTGGCTGCACAAACCTGCACAAACGTGCGCTCTACTGCCTTCTACTGCGTGACACAAAAACGCCCTATCTGTTTAAAACACAATTACTTAGAGAAAAATTAAAATTGACTATAAACCAAATGTTTTCTAAACATTACTGTATGGAACCGTTTTATTACTTGTAGGATTGACAACTTTGAAACACGAACAGACTGAAGGGTTACTGACTGCGCAGCAGGTGTCGGAAATGGCAAAGATATCCATTCGCTCGATATGGATTCTACGCAGGAGAAATATGCTCCCCAGAGAAGTCTCTATTGGCTGTCGTATGGTACGGTGGAGAAAGTCGGATATTCTGATGTGGATTGAATGGGGATGCCCCAGCCAAGCCTATTTTGAAGCCAGGAAATCCGATGATTCGGGGTACAAAGACTATCTGCGCATCAGTCGAGATGGAAAATCGACCAAAAAAGGGAAACGACATGGACGTCGAGACAAAACTAAATTACAGGTGCGTGCGGTGTAAGAAAGTCTATAGTACGTTACGGGGCATCAGTTCTCACGTAACGCAAATCCATAACAAGAAATTCAGGCACAGAGATTTCGAGCTGACCACCGAAGAGGCCCAGCCTCTCCAGTACGGCAAATCCCGCAGCCGGGATGCGCGTATTCAGGAAGCCCAGATTCGTTGCAATACCCCGAATTTCGAGTGTGTTCATTGCGGCAAGGTGTCCGGGTCTGCGGCATCGATTGCCGCCCACGTCCGCTCTGCGCACAAAAAACCACTGGAACCGAACGATTATATCCGCACGGCAAAAGAGGCAAATCCGTCGAATCGAAAACGCAAAGAATCATTAACAGAAAGGATCGCTGATGAAGAAACCAGCGTATGAATGTCTGATCAATGGCTGCAACAAGAAAAATAAATCCACCGTGGGCATCAAAACCCATCTGAGACGGGCACATGGGATTCACCCCGCCGTCGAGTCGGAACACTATAAGCTATCCGAACCTACCCCCCAGCAGTCCGAGCATAACTGGCGGGCCTGGCAGAAATACGACGACGGCTCCCGGAAATTCCGGCTGATTGACGGCCAATGGGTCAAACAAAAACCGGGCCAATACTTCCGGCCCACACGCCCCTATAAACACCGCCCCAACTCAGAAAAACGCATTGAAACGCAGTTCGGGCAGCCAACGGTCGATAATGGCTTTATTCTATTGCCCATCACACTGCGAATACCCTTCAACTTAGGAATCCCCCAAATCATTCAGGACGAACAGGAGTAAACAATGACAGAGCGAAACAGATACGGATTGAACAAACACGGACGAGTGGACTGGAGAAACACCTGCAACAAAAAATGCTTGGACCTGCTGGCCTGGGGATTTTCCATTAGCTGCATTGAACGCGAAACCGGCCTTACCCCCGGCAAAATTATGTACCGGGCCAGGGCCAGAAAAATCAAAATCAGCGAATTCCGAAATGGTGTCGGCCCCAAAGCCGTCGTCCTGCTGTCACGATTCAAGATAAAAAAACAAGGGGCATGATATGGCAGCATTCATCCCGGCAGGTAAATAAAGAAGACCTGCCGGGCGGGGTCGGAGTAAGGAGAAAAACCCGGCAGGTCTGTATGGAACTTTTCGGAAATGAAAGATTGATAGATTACTATTCTTGCGGACCATTGTCAATGGAATTGGGATCAATTCCCAAAACAAAAAAAGCAAATCCCGCCGATCTGACTGCAAGCTCTTGAGCTTTATCATGAAGGGCTTGACTTTTCTCAACTAAGGGGAACTGCTCTTTTTCAAGAAAGTGCTTATAGACATCATGGCAAAGATTCTCAAAGAGATATTTAACGCCCTCATAACGAGAGAAATATCCTCGGCATACATACGCATCCCCTGGCGAGGTTGTCTTGAAATAAAGCCAGACAAAATCATTCAACTCACTTATGTTAATGATCTGTGCTGCCGCTAAAGGAGCGGCGACATTGGTAAACTGAAACGATTTAATCGCCATTTCTGCTTTTGTGGGGATATCTGAAAAGAGAATTTTGTCTCGGTTTAGCTCCTTACATACCAGGGCCACAAACTCATCAAACCACTTGCATCGATACGCTTCTAAGCACGCATCGAGAAAACAATAAAATGTTTCCCAACTTTCCTTTTGCAAGCGGTATTTATTGTCCGCTGAACGCTCAATCCCTCTGCGAAAATCATTTAACTCTTCAATCGCTTTTGCCTTTAGGGCGTCTAAATCATCCATTTGCTTTACCTTAAAAAAACCGCCTGCGGGTTGAAGGAGGAGGAAGTCGGTGTACTTCCCAGGGCATCCCACAGGCGGTAGAAGAACTGTTTTTATTGTTTACGTGTTCTTAGCCATAGCCCGCCAACGCCCAGTAGAAGCAGTGTTGCCGGTTCGGGGACAATCGCAATCGTGCTATAAGCAGTTTCATTAAACTGATATGTCTCACCATAAACATCAATGTCTGCCCGTAACGTATGAATACCATAATCTAACCCAAGCGTATTCACTAAATAATCAAAAGAGACATTCGGGCCAACGGATATATCGTCAATTTTCCATTCCACGACCATATCATTGTCATCCGGTGACAGCAATGAAGCGGCTGGATTCCAGCCGTAATCTGCAAAATACGATTGACTGCTGTCCAGCAACACAAATTGCCCCGGTGCAATAGAGTAAGGCCCTCCCGCATCAGCATTAAAATAGCGATCCAGATGTTGCGAGTAAACTCCGATTTTTGTCATTGACGTATCATACAGTTCGACAACGTAGGTCTGCCATGATGGAGTCGTTGAAAAAGAGGAACCATCAGGGCCACTATGCCCTTCAATTCGGAAAAGGTGGTTTTGCTGGGGAGTAATTCCTAAATCTGTTACACATACAGAACTATCTACTGCCGATACAGAAGCGTTTGTTTCAAGGCATTGCAGATACACCTCAAAGTATCCGTTCGTGCCGGTGATAGTATAAACTGTATTGCCGTTTTCGTAGCCGAGAATGTCCACCCCTATCGATGCCTGTGCAGCAATTCCCCCCATTAGTGTTATCCCAAGTACCCACGATCGAATCTTTCCCATAAAATCGCTCTCCTTTCCCTGTGCGAAGGTTAAATAAAAAGGCTTCTGCCCTTTACAGCAGAAGCCTTTCAACTTTAATTATTTCTTTTGACGAATTAAAAGACCACCCAAGCTAAGAAGAAGCATTGTTGCCGGTTCAGGGATAACAGTCATATTGTCGAGGACACCTGATTTACCCTGGGAGTATAACCTTATGTTAAAACTGCTATTGTCAACCCACCGACCAGACAAATAGTAGTTCTCATACGTCCAGCCAGGCTGACAATAAATTGTGATATGATTCAGGTCTCCAGGCAATGGATAATAGGCATTGATTTCATTAATTATGCCGCCAGTAAGAACAACTGAAGCATTGCCTGTTACTCCCAATAATTGCAAACTACCACCAGAAAAATAAAGGTGACTATTATCATCCATGATTATCTGACCAAGACCGCTTACGTCCGATACATACGGCGAGGATGTATTTTTAATATCCAAAACGCAGTTGTCTTTGCCCCATATAAAATCTCCCCCACCCCCGGTCATAATCAAGGTATCTGAATTTTTAAACGTTTTAGTTTCAAAGTAACCGCTTGTAATCGTATAACTGGTTGCAAAGGTCGATACATTCAAAACAATTATAAACAAGCTTATCATAATTGGCTTCATAATATTTTTCCTTGTGTCTCAAATAATGGAAAAGGCTCCTGCGTATTTCCGCAGAAGCCTTTTGACTTTAGATTTACCTCTTTCGCCGGACTAACAAACCACCCACACTAAGCAGCAGCATTGTCGCCGGTTCGGGGATAACATCAACATACTTGGCAGTATCCGGCCATGAACCACCTACATTGGACAGGGTTATCTGGAACGGAGTTCCATCATTCCAAAGCCCTTTAATGCCGGTTATCTTGCTGGATGTATAGAGCCACTCCCAGCCTTCCTGACAGTAAAGTGTTACATAACACGAATCCACCGGACGATGATAAATGGTGATATAGTTGATGGTTCCACCAGTGAGCAATGCCGTTGAATCTCTGTAAAGCTTAAGTGATTGTGTCGCACCGCCGCTAAACAAAAGTGTACTGCTATCGCTCAGATGGATGTCATAGACACCACCAACATCTAATGCAAGCGGCAGAGAGGTGGAATATATCTCAAGGCGGCTGTTATCCCACGCATCAATGAAATTTGCTCCACCACCATTGACAATTAGTTTGTCGCTATCCTCAAGTTTGACACTTGAGGCATACTCACCTTTTGTCAAGTAACCATCTATTGTTTCTGGGTCGTCAGCAAGACCTGCAAAGCAGGTACTGCAACTTAGCACAACAAAAACACACGGCAGTATTCTTCTCATCGTTGGGTCTCCTATCTATTAATCACCATTCTATCAAAAAGGTGTTATTTTGTCAAGAATTACTGCGATTCCGCCGCAGAAAGGGAGTCAAGCTCCGCCTGCAAAATGGCCTTCATCTGCATAATTCCCTCGATATTATCGGTTTCTGTCAGCAACGCCGCATCCAGAATACTGATAATTTCTGTCAGGGTTTGGGCGGATACACCGCTGCTTTCTTCGACCGTGCTTTCTGTCATGGAAGAAGATTCAAGAGAGGACGCATCCAGAGAAGCCGCAGACAAGGTCCTTTCAACTGCTGCGGACTCAACCATCAAGGATTGTGACTGAGCAGCCATGCTTTCCGTCTGAGCGATAGCTGTATTGATTTCTTCCAGCTTCCAGCAGGCAACCCACAGCCAGTCATTCAAAAATGCTGTCAGATCAGCGGTATCTATGGTATAGGTACTGTTGCCGGTACTGTCCAGATTGCACCTCGGATTCCATGCAGCCGTTGAATTAGGATCTGCTAAATTGGGGTCAGCCAGCCATGCCGGGTCTTCCGGATTATGGCTTAACCACGCCGCCGAGAATTCATTAAATTCCACCAGGTTGACTATTCCATCGGCATTCCAGTCAAGGTCGTTATGGACATCCGCATCAGTCAGGACATCATCATAGCAGTCATAGACTTCGTCCGCACCCACATCCACGGCACTGCCGTATTTCCGGTCCAATCCTTCACCATCTATATCGACCTGATTGGTATAGCTCAGGAACAGATTACCCCGGTCTATACATACTGAATTGGCTGACAGGTGATAGTTATTCGGGTCTGGCAACTCGTTCGGATCAACCGTATAGGCAAATCCCGGCTCATCATTAAAATTGGTGGTACCTACTTCATTACAATCCTGTACACAACAATAATTAGCCACAATATCTGGATTTATTCCGCTTACTTGACTGCCGCCATTGTTATTATAGTACAGAATCGAATTCTGCAAATCTGGATAATCCAGATGATTTGGGTCGCCTGATGCATCGGCGTTATCTGCAAAAAATAGGGCTTGAGCCTTGTTATTGGCGAAAGTACAATTAAAAATCTTCGGTGGATAGGTAGGATTTTCCAGGCGGACTCCTTGCCGTCCCTGCTCGCTTAGACTACTCTCTGAAATAATCGAATTGCGTATTGTGGGCGTAGATTCTTCACAATACACTCCGTACTCACCATTTCTCATACAATGAGAATTGTCCACATTCAACGTAAAGCCTGTGCCTGCATGATACAGGCCAGTAGAGCCATTCTCAAGTATTCTGCACCACTGAACACTTACATTACCGTCTTCGGCATAAATTCCGTATCGATAGCCATCCTTTACGATACAATTCGATATGGTAAAATCATCTCCATTGCCGTAAACGTTTTGTTCAAGACCACTTACGACATTGAATCCATCCAACAAAGCATTGTCACCCATCGTTACTACTGTGATTGCATCCGGAAACTCATCTTCGTCAATCAGGCCGGTCAGAGTGGTGACATATTGTTTCGGATTTCGATTGGCAAAATCACTCCCGCTGGTCGGGAAACCTCCATAGACAGAAATTCCACTGGGCAACTTGAACCCATCCTCTGTATCCAATGGTGCGTAAGTCCCTTGTGCCACAAGAACTGTAAAATTGGTGACGCAAACGGATTCTCGTGCCTGAGTGAGAGCGTCATCCAGCGAAGTATAGGCATTTTGCCAACTCAAGCCAGAATTTGCCCCCGTTGCGAACTTGTCCACGTAGATAGTCGAAATCGGATTTTCGGGACAGCATACCAACGTTTTTTCGGTGGCAATAGTCACTAACGATTCGCCATCATACAATTCCGCCGTATTGATTAAGTTCATTCCGGGGACTGCATTGG
>JAWRKM010000060.1:0-12800 GCA_040306945.1 Anaerohalosphaeraceae bacterium | reverse complement strand
TGACCTCCTGCTTGTAAGGCAGGCGCTCTAACCAACTGAGCTAACCGCCCGCAAGGGCTAAACCGGCCACTTGTGGGAAATTGAAAAAACGAACACAGTTGTTAATCCGGCGGGTTATCCCTGAATTGTATCAGGTTTTCTTCGGAAATGGAGCTGGAGAGAATCGAACTCTCATCTCCGCGATGCGACCGCGGCGTACTCCCATTATACGACAGCCCCGACTGGCCGGACAAATCCAGCAGACAGGCCAGCATTGTAGCGAAACGGGCCGGACTTTCAACTGAAAATTGACCCTGTGGTGTCAAAAAGGCTAAAAAGTCCATTTTTCCCGGCAAACGATCTGATCCAAACTGAGCCTTTTGGGTTCGTTTGGTTGATCTGCTGGATAGCCGAGAGCCATCAATTCAATGACGCTAATGTGGGTCGGAATTTGCAGGATATCACGTATTTGGTCCGGGTAGAAGGAGCCGACCCAACAGGTCGCCAATCCCAGGCTGGTTGCTGCCAAGGCGATGTGCTCCATGGCAATCGCAACATCAATTGGACCGACCGGCTGACTGCACCGCATCAGGTATTGCATCGTGCTGCAGCAAGCGAGCACAACAGGGGCTTGTCCGATAAAAGCCTGGTTGTTGCAGGCGGAAACCAGGTTTTTGCGGGTGTTTGCATCTGTGACCACCACAAACCGCCAATCCTGGAAATTGCGAGCCGAAGGAGCAAGCCTTGCAGCGTCCAGGATTGCATTCAACTTTTCAGCCTCCACAGGCTTATCCTGATAGGATCGGCATGAATATCGTTTTTTGATGGTTTCGAAAATATCCATTTTGGTTTCTCCTTTCAAACCTTACCTATATTGCAGGTTTTTGAGTCCTTGTCAATTCTGCCATGTGATGATTATCAGGTTTTTTTTGCCAGGTTTCGCTGGATTTTTGTGTTGTCATGGGGTAGGTTGAATAGAGAAAAGCTCTTTTTTTAGGAGAATAAAACATGGCCAAAGCATTGTTGCTGGTAGATATCCAAAATGATTATTTTCCCGGCGGCAAGATGGAACTAGTCAACGCACAACGGATGGCAAGTCATGCCGGATCGCTTCTAATGAAGTGCCGGCAGAAAGGGTTGCCGATTATTCATATCCAGCATATCTCTGTCAGGCCGGGGGCGCCAGCATTTCATCACGGTACCGATGGGATTCATATTCATTCTTCAGTATCGCCGCTGCCGGGTGAGATGGTGATTCAAAAAAACTATGCCAACAGCTTTCGAGGTACGACTCTCCATGAGAAACTGCAGGCGATGAGTGTCAGGGAGCTGATTGTCTGCGGGGCCATGAGTCACATGTGCATTGATACGACAGTACGTGCGGCTTTTGATTTGGGCTATCATTGTACGGTGGTCGAAGATGCCTGTACAACACGCAATCTGGAATTCAACGGCGTTGCTGTGGAGGCGGCCAAAGTGCACGCTGCATTTATGGCTGCACTGGCGTATGGATTCGCCAAAGTCACGGCATTAAAACACCTGGAACTATAAACGTGGCTGTTGTTTCAAACGCTTATAGTTCCAGGTCTGTCCTTGTTTGACTTGCGGCAGGACTTCTATGATACGATGAGTTCGTTGCCGACTTTGCGTGCCCGTTGTGGTTTATCCAGGTTGATCCCCGAGGCCAGACCGATTTCAGTCAGCAGATTCCATCCGGCGCTCAAGTAAATATAGGGCGTCATTTCGCCCGCATCAGGAACGCGGATGGTGGGGAATGGGGTTTCGCGGTTGGCGATGGCGATGACTTTAAGCCCGACACCTTTAACCAGCACCTCCTGGAATTTATCCATTTCTTCGTCGATGGGGTCCACCACGAATACGATGTCATTGGGGTCCATCACTTCTTCAATTCCGTGGACGGCGTAGGTGCCTTCGAGGAAATCGGATTTTTTGCGGGTGATTTCGTTGGTTTTGAGCGTCAGCTCTTCGGCCACACCATCATTGTACCCGGCGAAATAAATCGTCGGAGCTTTTACGGCTGCGGCGGTGATATCGTCGGGGATGGCCATTGTCAGGGCGGTTTCTATCTTGCCGGCCAGTTCCGCACAGCCCAAGCCCGAAATGGTGCCGGAGATATGACGGATAATGGATTCATAAAACAAGGCTTGTTCGATAACGCTTTTGGTTGCCGCCACAGCCTGTTCCCAGCCGCAGGTCAGCACGAAGGTCTGGGCACAGGCTTCTTCCAGCAGGGTGCCTGCATTGGCGCTCAGACCGAATCGGTTGTCATTGTGGATTTCTCTGAGCTTCTTGGCCAGCAATACAACCTCTTTGGTACGTCCGGAATTGGAGGCACAGAAGACGGCAAATTTGGTCAGGTCATACTGGGCGGCCTGACGCGACCCGTCGGTAAAAATATTCAGCCCCAATCCCCATTTGAGCGATTTGCGAATGGTGTTTTTGGCCGGAAAAATTCGACTGGAGCCTTCGCCGGTCAGCAGCAGTCTGCCGACGGCGTGAATCCGCCCGGCAACCTCCCGCGTCTGGTTGGGATTGAAGTTTTTTACGACTCGCACCGTCTCCATCATCTCCTGGACCAGTGCGTGTTTTGCATACTTCGGGTCTTGCAGATTCATAGATACTCCTTATTTAAATGTGGTATTCTTCACGGATTGCCGCTTTATCCCCGGCGGACAATCTCTTCCAGAGTCTGCTTGAACTGCTCGGTTTCCCTGCGGACCTGTTTTACGAAGCTGTTATCTTCGATGGTTCCAATGGCGGCAATCATTTCCTCGGTATTTCGGAATGTGGCCTGCCGGAACGGATTATCGTAATCTTTTTGTCGGGATTGATAGACCTGTTCACAGACAAAATCCTGAATCCGGGCAACCTCATGAAGTGCCTGTATCCACTGATCTTTGGTTAAATCGGAGCCCCCCATCAGTTCGCACAATACGGCAAAGGCGTGCCTGTATTTTTGCAGGGGATAAGCTTGCCACAGTTGGTCATATCGCTGGTGAATCGCGTCCCAGGTTGCCAGTTGGCCGGATGCGATATCTCTGCGAAGCTGATCCACCTCTTCGGCTGTAACAAGCTGACCGCCCAGATTGACCCAGCAGCTTTGCCTTGGCCGTCCGGGAGTGTTCAGGGCAGTGCACATGGCAGCAAAGTTGGCTTGCGAATTAGCCTGCAGAAAGGCAATCAGGGTTTTGACGGCGTAATACATCAGCATATCACCGTAGGCATGATACCCTTCATAGGTTTTACAGATAATCACTTTGCGACGGGATTTCTCCATGTTTTCGCCACAGATTTCCAGTTCGTCGACTGCGTTCTGCGGTCCGTTCAGTAATTGTCTGCCGATGTTCCCTATCTGCTCAGCGGGCAGGTCTTTGGCATATTGGCCCGACCGTATCAGAGCGGCTTTGCCGGTCCACCGTTCCAGCAGTGTCCGGCCTGCAATGAGTTCTTCGGCCGTGTCCGGCGCCAGTGTCTCAAATTCAATATGCTGGATTTTATGAATGCGTTTATCACGGCTTTGAAATTTTGAGGAGTTTCGCGCCAGGGCATACATATTAAACAGCCACCAGAATGCCGGAATCACTTCCAGCTGATCTTTGGATGTATTGTTATTGAGCAGGGAAAAGGGCAGGGGAATATTCAGTTCGGCAGGATAGTCCCCTTTGGCCAGCAGCACAAACGACGCAAAGCGGCTGGAGTGCTTGATGCTGGTGCACAATCCCGGCCAGAATCCCCGACCGGCCTGGACCTCGTTATCATTGGCACGGCTGTTATGGTTTGACCCGACTGTGGCTCCGGCAGCCATATTGCTTTGGCCCATAACCACGGCGGCAATCAGGAAAGAGTTGTTATGATGCTGCTCATGGGCCGGGAAGATCAGATTGTTGAGGACTTCGCAGCAGGAAATGGTGGAGTTGTCACCGAGGAAGGAATTGATCAGTCTGGCCCCGTATTTCAAATTCGAATTATTGCCCAGTACAAATCGCACCGCCTTGCAGCCGTAGAAAATATGGCAGCCGTAGCCGATGATGCCATTGACCAGCTCCACACCTTCACCGATCTGGGTTGGTTCCTCCGGGGAAGAATTGATGGTGAGGTTCTTGAGCTTGTTGGCGCCTTTAATATAGCAATGCGACCCGACTTTCACATCCTTGAGAATACGCGAGTTCTTAATCACGCACTGATCGCCTATGACGCCGTAATATCCTCGCCGTGCATCGAATCGCTGTTGTGTGATGTCTTTGAGTTTTTCCTGCAGTGCCTTGTCGTCCCGATACTTAGCCCACAAATATGCATCGGCAGTAATCATTCCGTCGAACGGGAGCACCTGCCGGCAGCCGGTTTCATTCATGATATCCATCCACACGCGGACCTTTTCCGGCTCGCCCTGCTTGACAATCCCATTGCCGAACTTGGCGTAGTTGGTGGTGTGCATCTCATCAATGTTGGACAAAATGCATCGATTGCCAATGATATAGTGGGCCATATAGGATACATTGTGGATCGCCACATCGTCGCCGATATCGCAGGCCACAATCCGGCTGTTATTGATGCCCGCCGGGATTTGCAGGTCATGGTGCTGCAGGATCACATTTCGCAGCCGACCGATACGTACCAGACCAAAAAAGTCTGTATTCTTGACCAATTTCGGATCAAATTCGTCGGTGACTAATATCTCGTCCCAGTTATCGGACGTATTACTGTTCATTACCAGCCGTTCCAGTTCATCGGCCCGCAGATGTCGCCATTTCGGCGCCGGTTGGCTGATCTGACTGTTGCGGAGATAATATTCATCCTGGCCTGCGGGCAGATACTCGGCGGGGATAAAATGTCGACCGATGCTTCCTGACGGCTGAATCGATACATGCTCCATGCCAATGGGCCTCCTGAAACCTGAGTTCGGTTTTGTCAATTCCTGTCGTCTGTCAAAAGATAAAATCTACCAAATGAATCCTAAAAAGAAAATAGGGAAATCCCTGCATTTTTCGAAAAAAATGGGCACTTTGGTCTTAAAGAAAGAATATGTCGCTGTTATCGGCAGGTCTGCTTTGAAAGATAATTGGTTATAAAACAAAATAGTTACGACAGATTCAATTGATTTGGAAAAATTGCCCCCTTCACGTGTCAGTTTAACTGGATTTTAGACCTGAAAATGCTATACTCTGGTCTCAGAGTGAACGGATTATTAACCATTGTAGAGTAAGGAGAGCCGGAATTGAGTAAGGTTCTGATTATCGGCGCCGGCGGCGTCGGCAATGTTGTCGTCCAGAAATGTGCCCAGCTGCCGGGGGTGTTTTCGGACATCGTGCTGGCCAGTCGTACGGTCAAAAAATGTCAAGATATTGCCGCCAGCCTGAAACGACCGATTACGGTCGAACAGGTTGATGCCGACGATGCCAAACAGGTCGCGGCCCTGATTCGCAAACACAAGCCCCAACTGGTGATCAATGTCGCCCTGCCCTATCAGGATTTGCCAATTATGGATGGCTGCCTTGAGGCAGGGGTCGATTATCTTGACACGGCCAATTATGAGCCCAAGGATGTGGCCAAATTTGAATACAGTTGGCAGTGGAATTACCACGACCGCTATAAAGATAAAGGGATTATGGCCTTGCTGGGCAGCGGTTTTGACCCCGGGGTAACCAATGTCTTCTGTGCCTATGCGATGAAGCACTATTACGATGAAATCAACTATGTGGATATTGTGGATTGCAATGCCGGCGACCATGGCCATCCGTTTGCGACCAATTTCAATCCGGAAATCAACATCCGTGAAATTACCCAGAAAGGCAAGTACTGGGAAAACGGTCAGTGGGTCGAAATCGATCCGATGAGCATTCGCAAGGATATCAACTATCCCGAGGTTGGTCCCAGGGCGTCATATCTGCTGTATCATGAAGAGCTCGAATCGCTGGCCAAATATATCAAGGGCCTCAAGCGGATTCGCTTCTGGATGACTTTTGGCGAGCAATATCTGACGCACCTGCGCGTCCTGCAGAATGTCGGCATGACCCGCATCGACCCGGTGGACTACGAAGGTCATAAGATTATCCCGCTGCAGTTTCTCAAGGCCGTCCTGCCTGACCCCGGCTCGCTGGGCGTCAATTACAAGGGCAAGACCTCCATTGGCGTCATTTTTGATGGTGTCAAAGACGGCCAGCGCAAACAGATGATGATTTATAACGTCTGTGACCATGCCGAATGCTATAAGGAAGTCAAGGCCCAGGCTGTGTCCTATACGACCGGCGTGCCCGCGATGATCGGCGCCAAAATGATTCTGGAAGGCAAGTGGAAGGGCAAGGGAGTCTTCAATATGGAGCAGTTTGATCCCGACCCGTTCATGGCTGACCTGAACCTCTACGGCCTGCCGTGGAAGATCATCGAAGGCAAGACGATTGACAATTAAAACATCAACAGCCCTGTCCGAACAACATTGGACGGGGCTTTTTTATTGTATGAATGATTTATGCTAAGGCCGTATATAGTGCATTTTTCAAAGCGCAAGTTCTTTTTAAACATAATCTTACATTCCTGATGCCAGCATAGTATTCAATCTTTTTCGGCCGCCTTTGCCCAATTGTAATTGAAGAAAAAACCAAAACTATTTTGTCACAAAATCAGCTTTGGAAAGGATATCCCTATAGCGAATAAGGATCGACGATGAATAATCTCGAAAACAGCCAAAATATGTCCAAATACGAGGAATTCCTGAATCTATTCAGGACCAATGAAGACCGTATTTTCGGATTTATTCTGACATTCCTGCCCAATTTTGCCAGGGCCGAGGACATTCTCCAGGAAACCATGATTATCATGTGGCGCAAGTTTGATGAATTTCAACCCGGAACCAATTTTGCGGCCTGGGGGATCAAAATTGCCCGATATAACCTATACAAATTCCACAAAAACCAGCAGTCCGGTATTGTTCACTTTGACAGTAACGCCATTGAGGCCATATCCAAACAGGTTGCCGAAACGGACACCTGTAAAACAAACTCGTATATTGATGCTTTATTGCATTGTTTTGAGAAATTGGGTATTCAGAGCAAGCAGTTAATGCTGCTCAGATATGAGCAGAATTTCAAGGTGCCTGAGATTTCCAGGAAAATTGGACGCTCTATTCGGGATACGTACAGGATGTTGTCGCGGGTTCAGCACACACTCCATGAGTGCACATCCCAGACTCTGAAGGCATGGGAGCAGCAAAATGGATAAGACGACCGAATTGCTGATTCATGAACTGGTCAATAAATCCCTCGAAGGGACGATCGTTGAGTCCGAGATGCACCAGCTCAACCAGCTTGTTGCCGGTGATCCGCAGGCTGCTGCATATTATGTATCCTGTGTCCGATTGCATTTTGCCTTTTCAAAAACAGGGCCTCTGCTTCGAGAACATAGTCGTCCGTGTGCTTTGGATGGCGTTCATGTGCTGCAGGCATTTGCCGAATACGAAATGACTGCCCCGGGTGTTGAGATTCCCAAAATCCCGATTGAGGGCCACCCAGCACCGACAGCCGGAATCGAGCAGGCCCGTGCTGCCAAAATCAGTAAAACCCCGCTGATGACGGTACTGATTTCCTGTGCGGCATTATTGATGGTATTGATTTATATCTATATCAAGCCTGTCCCCATGGAAGTTGCCACGCTGACCGATGCAGTGGATGCTCAGTGCCTGAATACCAATATCATGCTGTTGCCGGGGGCACGTCTTCAGACGGCACAACCTCCGGTTATGCTGACGGGGGGCATTGTCAAGCTGCTTTACGATAACGATGTCGAAGTCCTGATTGAAGCCCCTGCCGAATACCAGATTGAATCGTCCGGCGCCATCCGTCTGAATTATGGACGTCTTTTTGCCCGGGTTTCGGAGGCCGGAAAGGGCTTTTCTGTCTTCACACGCAATACCAAAATCGTGGATTTGGGCACGGAGTTTGGGGTGTATGCTGATCCCCTGAACAAGACCGAACTGCATGTCTTTAAAGGCAAAACCACTGCGACCGTCACTGTAAACAATACGGTTCAGACCATTGGCGTGATTGGCGGGCAGGCCCGCGAAATCAATGCAGATGGGCAGGCTCGGGAAATCCACTTGAAAAAAGAAGGTTTTGTCAGAGCGATCGACTCCAAAACAGATCTCGTCTGGCGAGGCCAGAAGCTGGATCTGGCAGATGTGGTCAGAAAAGGCAATGGTCTGGGCACTGGCAGTTCCGACAAGCGTTTGAATTATGAGAAGGGCTATACCACGGAGATACGGTGGGGACACACCTCCCTTTTTGAGACCTATCTGCCGATAGAGGATAGCCCCTTTATTGACGGTATTTTTATTCCGAACGGCCGTACCATCATCAGCAGCCGTGGGGATGTTTTTGAAGGGTTCCCGTTTACCAACGGCGTTTATTGTGCGGATTTAATTGCCAATCCAAAGCCAGGAGCATTTGTGATTGATGGACAGCCCCGTACAATCCAGTTTGGCGGACAGGAGTATAGTGAACTTGGAAAATCCTGTATTGTCATGCAGAATTCGAATCACGGGGTAACGTTTGATCTGGATGCTATTCGCAAGTGCTATCACTTGAAGATTGATCGATTTGAATCCCAGGTTGGACTGGTCGATTTTGATGAAAAACGCTGTAATGCCAACTTCTATGTGCTGGTGGATGGCCAACTGCGGTATTCGCTCCTTGGGTATACCCAGAAAGGAATCCTAAACCGTGTTTTAGTCAACCTCAAGGATACGGATCGTTTTCTGACATTGGCGACCTCAGAAAATGTGGATCAGATCGATTATATGGCCAACAGTACACTTCATGAGAACTGGTGTGTTTTTGCCGAACCTGTTTTAGTAATGGAATCAGACGATTCGGGGTTCTGATATCGGGCAGAAACCAGTGTGTAGCCGTAGGCTCAAAGCTTGGGATCGTGTCGAAACAGAATACAGAATCTTTCGGGCAGGATTAGCGAAAGGTTTATAGGGATAAGGCAAGAGATCGCTGAGAGTATCGAGAAGTGTTTCGTTTAATACTGTTTTTTGGAGGATTTACAATGACGAAGACATGGTGTGCTGTAGTAGTTGTATGTGTAGTGGGGGTATTGTCGTCCCTGGCCCTGGGTGACGTCAAGGTGGACGATCACTTTGATGATGGCGTGATCGGAACCAATCCTACGGGTATTGGGACCGGGTTTAATGCCTGGGATGGTCAATGGAGTGCCACGGTCACGGAAGCGAACTCCAAAGTGACCCTGAACAATCCGGTTCACGGCGGGTCCCGGTGTTCGATTGCGTCCAAAGATGGGGCGGCTCTGGGTAATGTCCTGTCGCGTTTTGAGTTCCGCGGTGTCAGCTTTGCCGTGGCCAATAATACCACGAGCGGATCGACTGCCCGAAACATCATCGGTGTCGAGGGTAGCTCTCTGGCCTTTGACTACGATAATGGGTTGCCGACGGGTTTCTGGATTCAGTTTGAAAACAATTCGCTGACGACTGCCAGTGGCGCCGGCGGGTGGAACGGGACGTCTGTCTTGTTTTATGAGGCTAATGACAATACCAAAAAAGTGCTGGCGACCTGGACCTTTGACACGCTGAACTGGAATACCGGCACACGCAACTTTACCCCGGTGCTGGACATCACTCTGGATATCAGCCCCGATGGGTATGAACTGACGATTGAAGGCGATACGATTACTGTGTTGTCAGGTTCGTTGGCCGGGTCATTCGCAACGGCTGGTTTCACGAATGAATTGACTATGGGGTATGCAGCCGCGTATGTCCAGTCGGAAAATCCCAATGTCAACATTTCCATTGATCGCGTTATTATTACCGAAGATGTTCCGACTAAGATTGCTATTGATAAACCAGCCAATAATGAGGCATTTGCACCCATTAACCAGGATCTGAGCTGGATCGTAATGGATCCGGCAGTCACCCATATCGATCTGTATTTCGGGCCGGAAAATGAACCGAATCTGAGCATGAAGCCTGCGTATAAGAAACTGTCGATGGCACCAGCTTCGATAACGACATGGGACACAGGCACCCTGGCATACAGCACGACGTACTACTGGAGAGTGGATGCCTATGAACCCAATCTCCTGGGCGGACCCATGTTCAAGACAATCGGGTCGGTCTGGAAATTCACCACAGTTGGTCAGTCGGCTACGGTCAGTGCAGTCAATCCCGCCAAGACTTTCGTGGATCCGGGAACCGCAAGTGTGGTCCTTTCGGTGACAGCTGCCAATGCCACCTCATACCAGTGGTATAAGGTGGGGACGCCCGATATCGCATTGACCGACGGCGCCGATTATGCGGGAACCCAAACCAACACCCTGACGATCTATGATGTACAAAGAGTCGATGAAGGGCAGTACTATTGCCAGGTTGACAATGATCTGCCCGGAACCGATCCGGTCAAAAGCGCGACTGGCCTGGTGATGACCAAGCGTCTGATTATTCATTACCCGCTGGATGAGGTCATCGGCGGAGTGTCTCCGGATGTCGTTGGCGGATTTGATATGAAGCTGATGACCATCGGGGCGGATTATCCCAGTCTGGTTGAGGGTGTACCTCAACTGGGTCCGGGTTCAGCCCTGTCTTTCAATAACATCAACCCGGCCGATCCCAATGTATGGGGGCAATATGCCACCGCCGGCGATGTGGATATGGAAGCGATGGGCAATGGCCTGACGATTGCCTTCTGGGTTCAGTGGACTCAGAATAATACCAACTGGCAGGGTATCATCAATCGCCGGGGTTCCTGGAGCGGTGCAAATATGATGTGGCGCATCGATAAAAATCCGGGTACAGGCGAAATCAGTTTTGAGCGGGAAGGTGCCGGCGGCAGAGTGGCGACCAATCTGGTGCAGAATAATTGGCACTATATTGTGGCCACCTATGATATCGCCTCCGGGACAACTAAGATGTATAATAACGGCGTACGCATCTCGACGGCGACTGGATTTACCTATGGTACGGGTACTAATTCGGGATTCAAACTGGGCTGCAATAACGATAACGCCAGCGAATTCTTCTGCGGCAAGATTGACGATGTCAAGATTTATAACTATGCCCGCAGCGCTGCCCAGATTGCACAGGAGTATGCGGATATCATGGGCGTGTCAGTATGCAACAGAGAAGGTACTGATAATATGCGGTTTGATACCAATGGTGACTGCAGGGTAGATATTATCGACTTTGCAGAACTGGCTAAGGATTGGCTCAACGACAACCGAATTTATCCGCAGCAGTAAGTATGGTTTACACGGGTTTGAGGGCATTCTCGTAATGCCCTCAAACCTATTTTTGGGGGAAGGAATCCGGCACCCGGATTAATGGTATACCCTCGGAATTATATTCCTAATCGGCATGATTATTCCGTGAGCAAGAAAAGTACGTGGTGCTGTACCGAGCCGCGACGAATGGGTAAATGTCAAAGACAAGGTCTAATTGCATAAATATCTTTGGCGATAAGTAATGTTATGATTATTATGATCAAAAAGAATCCATATCAAGTGTCTGACATTTACCATCTGGTTGTGCTGATGGTCCTTGTCTGGAGCGGCAGCGTGTATGGCTATCAAGGGATGGCGACGCCGAAATTACACGTTTCAGGACGATTCCTTCAGGATCCCAGCGGCAAGAACGTGCTTCTGCATGGATGGATGCAGCCGACCGAGACCTGGTTTAACGGCGGAGGGCGGTGGTATAGCAACCCGTCTGACTGGACTAATCCGAGTAATGTTGCCGGCTTTTTGAACTATATGAAGGCCGCAGCGACAGTAATGAGTGATACCTCTCCCAAATATGGCCGGGATTACGGATGGTATTGCAGCTTTGTGCGTGTCAATACCGATGCAATTGGCGGATGGACGCAGCAAGATGGTCTGGTCAATCCCACCCAGTTTAATGGCTGGATCCAAAATTTCATCGTTCCCTATGCTGACCATCTCAGGCAGCGAGGCTTGTACCTGGTGTTGAGTGCCACAGGACCGATTAACACCCCCAATAACGGCACCCGCAATGCGGGTGTTGTGGAACAGCAGCGATTGATTACTTTTTGGCAGACGGTGGCCGGCGCTCCAGGCGTCAAGAGCGCTGACAACATTATGTTTGAGCTTATGAACGAGCCGGTTGACATCGAATCCTCGCCGGGCAACGGCGACTGGGGCAACCATCAGGCCAAATATTTTGAGGCCTTCAGAAACTGGATACAGCCCGTCATTAATGCGATTCGGAATACGGGTGCAGACAACGTAATCTGGGTTCCGACCCTCGAATGGCAGGGTTCGCCTTATCAGCATGCCTTATATCCCTTCACCGGAACCAATTGCGGTATCGCCTGCCATTTTTATCCGGCGTATGGCGGTGTGTTTGACAATCCCACGAAAGTGCAGAACCTGTGGAACTCGCAATACAAGCCTGCGGCAGATTTGTGGCCGATGATTATTACGGAATGTTTCTGGTTTCCAATGCCGGATGACCCCTGGAACCTGTGCAATGGAACCACGGCGGGGTTCGGCAATGCGATTAAAAAAGCCATGGATAACCAGGGCAACGTCTCCTTCCTTGTCGGTTTTCTTGGAGATCTTCTGGATAATCTGAACAATAGTCTTCCTGCGGGTTGCAGTCTGAGTTCACGAGAGGGGGCACAAGCCTATTTCGACTGGCTCCCGACCTATACCTGGGCCGCACCAACCAATCGCCCGATGGGATTGAGCGCGACGATGATTCTGGATACGCAGGTCAACCTGATCTGGACGGCTGTACCCGGGGCAACCAGTTATAATATTAAGCGTTCCACCGTCAG
>JAWRKM010000059.1:0-7770 GCA_040306945.1 Anaerohalosphaeraceae bacterium | reverse complement strand
CAAGCACGGAGGCTTGGGCTGCTGTGGAAAATATGGCAAGCACAGAGGCTTGCCCTACAATAGAAATCGGCAAGCGCGGAGGCTTGCCCTACAATGGTAGCCCAAACCTCCGTGTTTGGGGAATAGCAGCTCAAGCCTCCGAGCTTGAGGTAATATCTAAGCCGGAGGCATTCCGATTAAATGAAAGGATACGCTTGTGGCGAGACTGGAAACAGCAAGCACAGACACTTGGGCTGCTTTTGCATGCCCTTTGGGGTGGAATGGGGAGTGAATTGAGAAATCAAAAGTTTGCAGTATGTGGTAAATTCAATAATTGAAATTTCAGAAGTCGCGGTACGGGGCTTCTGCAACATCAGGACAACCGGCGGGGATACGGTAATCAGGGCGGACACACAGGCCTGCCCCTGCTAACCGAAATCTAACAGTTTGCACACACAATCTTAATCTGATGCTCTTACTGTTGGCTGCGACAGAAGCGTTCGCATAAGTGGTTTATGCGATTTTTACAACCCCTTTTTTTGGAGGTACCTATGTTTGCAGGCAACAGAGCAAGGATGGCGGTATTGTTATGTTTGTTGGCGTCAGCGGCAGCAGTGCGCGCAGATGAAGTGGCCGAACTTCGTCAGCAATTGCAGGATCAGTACAAGGCGATTACGCAGATGCAGGCCAAGCTGGTCGAGCTGGAACAGGCTCAGGCAGCCCAGAGCGAAAAGATGGCCGCGATGAAAAAGGAGATGACCATTCCCGAGACGCTCAAGTGGGTCGAGAAGGTCAAGTTCTACGGCGATTTTCGATACCGCTACGAGAACATCTCGCAGGAGACCAACGGCTCCGGCGATGACGGCGTCAACCGCAACCGGATACGCGTTCGGCTTGGTATGACCGCTCAGATTAACGACGAAATGAACTTCGATATGCGGATTGCCACGGGCAAGAACACCGACCCGACCTCGACTAATCAGAATCTGGGGGATAGCTGGACGTATAAGGGCATCTGGCTGGATCGGGCGTATCTGACCTGGCAGCCCAAATCCGTGGAGGGGCTGGCTGTGGAACTGGGTAAGTTCGGGACGCCGTTTATGCAGGTGGGCAAGAATCAGCTCCTGTGGGATGGAGACCTGAATATGGAAGGCGCTGCGGCGATGTATAACCTGAAACTGAGCGACAGCCTGACGGCGTTTGCCAACGCGGGGGCGTTCTATGTCCGGCTGGATGATAACGACACCGATGAGCTGAGCATGTTCGGGGCACAGGGCGGCTTGACGGCCAAGCTGGATGATACCAATAAGCTGACCGGCGGTATCGGGTATTATGATTTCGGCAATATCGTGGGTGAAACAGCGCTGGGCAATGGATTTAAAGGCAACAGCAATGCGGGCAGCAGGTATGTCTATGACTACGACATCTTTGAGGCCTTTGGCGAATACGGCACCAGGATTGGCGAGCTGCCGGCCAGTGTGTATGGGGATTATGCGGTCAACACGGCCTCGGGTGTGTCGGAAGATACCGGCTGGCTGGTGGGGATGTCTCTGGGCAAATGCAAGGATCCGGGAAGCTGGGAATTCAGCTATGATTACCGAGATCTGGAGAGGGATTGTACGATTGGGACGTTTAACGATTCGGACTTCGTCGGCGGCGGCACCAACGGCAAGGGGCATCGATTTGGGGTAACCTATCAAGTGGCCAAGAATACACAGGCCGGCGTGAGTTACTTTTTGAATGAGAAGGCCAATTCGGCTGGCAAGATTGAGGATAATTACAATCGTCTTCAGGTGGATGTGATGGTGAAGTTTTAACGAACCATTAATGCAATGCTAACACAATGCTAACATTTTGTTAGTAAAAGACAATAAGATTAATCAAGAAAGGAACATGTATGAGAACGTTACGAAACAAGCTGATGGTGGCGGGATTGTGTGTGATGTCGATCTGCGGGGTGGTGTCGGTGGTCGGTGCGGCTGAGGAGGCCAAACAGACGCTGCAGCTGGAAGGCTCGACGACGGTGGGGCCGATTGGCGATGCGTTTGCTGAGGCCTTTATGAAGTCGCAGGGGTGCTCGATCACAGTCAAAAAGACCGGCTCCGGCGATGGGGTCGCGGCGCTGATTGACGGGCGGTGTGATATTGCGATGTCCAGTCGGTTTTTAAAGCCGGAAGAATTCAAGAAGGCTATCGATAACGGCGTGTACCCGGTGGCGCATACGGTGGCGATGGATGGCGTGTGCATCGTGCTGCATCCGTCGAATCCGATTAACGAGCTGACGATGGCCCAGATTGCCGATATTTATATGGGCAAGATCACCAACTGGAAGGAACTGGGCGGGCCGGATATGGCGATTGTGGCCATCAGCCGGGATACCTCCAGCGGGACCTACGAAGTATTTCATGAAAAGGTCATGAACAAGAAAGATATGGCGGCCAGTGTTGAATATGTCAACGCCAACCCGCAGGCCCATGCCCGTGTCAAGACAACTCCCGGTGCGATTGGATATGTGGGACTGGGCTTCCTGGATAAAAATGTCAAGGCCATCAAGGTCGATGGCGTGGCTCCGACCAAGCGGACGATTGCCCAGGGGACCTTCCCGGTGAGCCGACCGCTGTTTCTGTTCACCAACGGCTATCCGAAGCTGGGATCACTGATTCACGCGTTCTGCATCTTCTACCTGTCTGAAGAGGGTCAGGAAATCGTCGAAGCCAAGGGTTTTGTGCCGCTGACGAACTATTAAGAGATACTCCGTGAGGGGAGAATCGTATGGTGAGGCATTGATGTCCGATATGGTAATACAAAATCAGAAAACCAAAAGCGCAGCGGCAGAGTTTACCCGGCCGCTGCGCTTGAGTCCATCGCAGGATTTGGCCGGGTATGTGATGAGCCATCTGGGGCGGATGATTCTGTATTTGATTACGACGACATCGGTGGCGGCGGTTTTTTTGATATTTTACTTCGTGATTCGTGAGTCGCTGCCTTTCTTTACGACGGGGGGGGGCTCGGCGATTCTGGCACGCGTACGGGAGTTTTTTACGGATGCGGGGTGGTATCCGTCGGCACCAGAGCCGCGATATGGTGCGCTGGCCCTGATTGTGGGGTCGCTGTATGTAACGGCGGGGGCGCTGGTAGTGGCGGTGCCGGTGGGGCTGCTGGCGGGGGTGTTTTTGTCGGATATAGCGCCGTTTAATCTGCGGCAGATATGCAAACCGGTCATTGAGATTCTGGCGGCGATCCCCTCGGTGGCCTATGGATTTTTTGCGGTGATGGTGCTGGCGCCGTGGCTGCAGATGCATCTGGGCTTTTCCAGCGGGACCAATGCCCTGAATGCGTCGCTGATTTTGGCGGTGATGGCACTGCCGACGATTATCAGTGTGTCGGAGGATGCGATGACGGCGGTGGGACGCGAGATACGCGAGGCGTCTTATGGACTGGGGGCGACTCGGGCGGAAACGATTGTGAATGTGGTAATACCGGCCGGGCACAGCGGGATTCTGGCGGCGGTGATCCTGGGTATGATGCGGGCGATTGGCGAAACGATGGTGGTGTGGATGGCATCGGGCAATGCCAGCCGGATACCGTCTCCGTGGTGGGATTTGTCGCAGTCGATTCGCACGATGACGGCGACAATTGCCGGAGATATGGGGGAGACACCGAAGAATTCGGAGCATTATTATGCGCTGTTTACGGTGGGGCTGACGCTGCTGCTGTTTACGTTCAGTCTGAATCTGCTCAGTGAGTATCTGCTGAGCAAGGCCCGTGCCGGAGGGGGTCGCCGATGAGAACCTGGCTTCGGCAAATTCTGGATAAGGGCTTTACAACGGCGTCGGGGGGGGCGGTGGTGCTGATTGCGACGGCGCTATTGGTGGTGCTGGTTCCGATGTTCGGGCGGGGTATGACGGCGGTGGTTTTCACCGAGACGGTGGAGTTTCGCCGATTGCAAAAGGACCTGCATGGGCGGGGGGATAATGAACGTCTGGCCAGGGCACTTGCGGATGCAGCAGCGGCGCGTGAGCCGATTTATACGATGCTGCGGGAATTCAGCGAGGGCATCGATACCGAACCGCTGGTCAAGCAGGCCCGCGATGTCTATCAGAAATACGGTGAGTATCTGAATTACCATAATACGCCCAAGGAGCTGTATGCAGACTATCGCAAGCTGGCCAAGGATGTTCGGGATGCGCTGGTGGATGCTCTGGAAAGCGATGACCGCCAGACGGTGCTGGACGGTCTGGATGCGGTGCTGAAGGAAAAAGACAACCCGGCGTTTGCAGACTCGCCGGCGATGGAATTATTTGCGATGGCCCAGCGGTATAAGAAGATTGCCGAGACGGTGGACTTGTCGCATCGGGCGGAGTACCTGACGAGTCTGCAGGAGGTGACGGCGGCGATCCGACAGCTTCTGGGGCCGCTGCCGGGAGAGCCGACACCGCCACTGTGGATGGATCAATACGGTGCGACGCGTCTGGATATGGCGATGAAGGCCCGGCATGCGCTGCTGTATGATGAGCAGTGGATTTCGGATGGCCCGGGCAAGCCGATGGTGAAGAAGATAGTCGCCCGCAAGGAACAGTTTGCCGGCACACCGCTGGAACCGCTGTTTGACCGGGTGGTGGCGGATTGGGATAAACTGCTGCAGCCGCGGCTGCGGATTTACTGGCAGTACTTTTTTGACGACTGGGTGAACAGTCATTATTTCGGGGGTGTTGGGCCGGAGATTCTGGGGACACTGCTATTGACACTGATGTCAATGTGTGTAGCGATTCCGCTGGGGGTGATTTCTGCGGCATACCTGGTTGAATATGCGGGGGATACAGTCTGGATCAGGCTAATCCGGATGTGCATTAATACGCTGGCGGGCGTTCCAAGTATTGTGTATGGGCTGTTTGGGCTGGCATTTTTTGTGATTACGATTGGTGCCATCGGCAAGCCGTGCATTCTGGCGGCGTCGCTGACGCTGTCGATTCTGGTACTGCCGGTCATTATCCGCGCCAGTGAAGAGGCGATCCGGGCGGTACCGCAGACGTATCGGGAGGCATCGCTGGCGCTGGGGGCAGGGAAGTTTCGGACGCTGGTGCTGGTGACGCTGCCGGCGGCGGGGCCAGGAATCCTGACGGGGATTATCCTGAGTCTGAGCCGTGCGGCCGGGGAGACGGCGCCGATTCTGTTTACCGGTGTGGTGGCGATGGGGCCGATCCCGAGTTTCGGGTCGCCGTCGCAGTGGTTTGAAAATCCGGGCAGTCTGTTCGGCTGGCTGTTCCAGCCGACACGGGCGTTGTCCTACGGCAGTTACGATATCGCAGTAGGCGACCGCATTTCGATGCTGGCGCCGCATCAGCAGTTCGGCATGGCGATGACGCTGATTCTGCTGACTGTAGCCCTGAACGTGGCAGCGATACTCATTCGTTCCCGGCTGAGCAGGAAGCTGCGAGGCTGCTGAACGAGACTGCCTTCGATCAATAATCAATCAAAAGTTTAAAATAAACAATGAGGATTCGCCTGCGGCGAGGCGGAATATCTCAAACACGGAGATTTGAATTGCCGTGAGAATGCCCCAGGCTGCTGAGGCTGACATGGTGCCGGGGCGAACGAAAATGAAAAGCGAAAAATGCTATTGTTATCAAGCATGAATATGAATACAATCGATGTCATCGAACAGAACGAGAGGTCTTTGATGGAAACGCCTGATACTGTTCCGCTCAAAAAGACAGATGCCGGCTATGCGGCCCGTCCGCAGCAGTTTGCCCGGGCGGCTGCTGAAGATGCGTCTGAGGCGGTGATTTCGGCTCGCGAGTTCAGTTTTTTTTATGGGGCCAAGTGCGGCGTGGATCGGGTGTCGATGGATATTCGCAGCGGGTCCGTAACGGCAATCATCGGCCCCAGCGGCTGCGGCAAGAGCACGTTTCTTCGCAGCATCAACCGAATGAACGACCTGATTCCCGGCAGTCGGGCCGAGGGCGTGCTTGCAGTCAACGGCCATAATGTGTACGATAAGCGTACCAACCTGGTGAATCTCCGTCAGCAGGTCGGAATGGTCTTTCAGAAGCCCAACCCGTTTGCCAAGAGCATCTTTGACAATATCTGCTACGGGCCGCGTCTGCAGGGGATTCGCAGTCGAGGCCGGCTGGCCGAGATTGTCGAGAAATGTCTTCGGGATGCAGCGCTGTGGGACGAAGTGAAGGATGATCTGCATAAATCGGCGCTGGCCCTGTCGGGCGGACAGCAGCAGCGGCTTTGTATCGCCAGGACGCTGGCAACCAAGCCCAACGTGGTGCTGATGGATGAGCCGTGTTCGGCGCTGGATCCGATTGCGACTGCTCGCATCGAAGACCTGATTGCCCAGCTCAAAGGATCTTATACGATTGTAATTGTCACGCACAACATGCAGCAGGCGGCGCGGGTCAGCGATGAGACGGCGTTTTTCTGCCTGGGCAAACTGGTCGAATTTGACAAGACCGAAAAATTGTTTACCAATCCGAGCAAGAAAGAAACCGAAGATTATATCACCGGTCGATTTGGATAATCGAACACGACAGGAGATCCCGACATGACCGTACACATGGCCAATGAAATCCAGAAGCTCAAAAGCAAACTGCTGTTTTTGTGTTCGCTGGTCGAGCAGAGTCTCTGGAAGGCTGTCAAATCACTGCGTCAGCGGGATGGGGCGCTGGCCAAAGAGGTCATTGACGATGATGTGCTGATTGATCAGAACGAAGTGGACGTGGAGGAAGAATGTCTTAAGATTCTGGCCCTGCATCAGCCGGTGGCGATTGATCTGCGGTTCATTGTAACGGCACTGAAGATTAATGTGGATCTGGAGCGTATCGGGGATTTATCAGTCAATATTGCCGAACGCAGCGAGTTTCTGGCCCGCCATGAGCCTGTACCGATTCCGTTTGATTTTGAGCAAATGGCCCGGATTACCCAGCAGATGCTGCGTGACAGTCTCGATGCGCTGGTGAATATGAATTGCCCGCTGGCTCAGAAGGTGCTCAAAGACGATGACAAGGTCGATGCGATCAATCGCCAGATGTACGACCAGGTCAAGGCGGCGATTCAGGAGCACCCGGAGTTTATCGAGAGCCTGATTCACCTGCTCAGCGTGTCGCGGCATCTGGAACGGATTGCCGACCATGCGGTTAATATTGCTGAAGAAGTGATTTATATGGCCGAAGGACGCATTATTCGTCATAAGACCGAAGATTATCAGTAATCAGGTGTACAGGAATACAAGAATACAGGAATACAGGGAGACAGGAATACAAGGGGGGGCTGAGCAGAGGATGGGTCTTATTCGACGACCCTGCATCCTATCTGACGGCATTTTTCTTTGATATAAGCCAGAAATATCGGCAGGTCGTCCGGCATGTGGATTCGATTGCAGCCGCCGTCCGGACAGACAACCTTGAGAATCTGGTCCCGTTCAAATTCCTGGGGTCTGACGTAGAGGTCCATATCGAAACCGTATTTTTTGAAGGACGCCAGTGTCGGGACAGGATAGGGCTGCGGCTGCGGCTGTTCGCACATGGAAGGCACCAGCAGCGGTGTGATTTGTCCGTCGTCCAGTCCGATGTCCATGTTTCGCACTTTCATCGTGACCAGGATATTGCCTTCGAACCAGATGCCTCGCATGGATTCGGCGGCGGCATAAGCTTCTGAGGCCGACACGATGCCAAGGTGTTCCATCTGAGCTTTTATCAGCGCTGTCATGGTTGTCTCATAATTCTGCGGATTGTCCCGGATTGCCTCGGCGGCCAGGCGGATACCCAGCAGATTGGAATAATT
>JAWRKM010000058.1:0-71564 GCA_040306945.1 Anaerohalosphaeraceae bacterium | reverse complement strand
GGGTTCCGTAAATCAGGATGTTGAAATATACCTTTTGCGGGGCAAGCTGCTCCGGTGAGACCCTGACGAGGTCAAACAACCCCAGCCCCAGCGGACGACAGCATAGAATTACCGGATAGGCCAGGAGGCAGACCAGCAAGCCCTGAGTAATCACTTTGGAACAGTATTCTTTGCGCCCGGCCCCGAAGTATTGTGCTGCAAGAGCAGTGCAATAGCCGGTCAGGCCCTGGAAAAACGTCGTGAGCATAAAGCTGGTCAGGCCGCCCCCCATGGCCGCAGCCATTTGTTCAGAGCCAAGTTTTGCCAAAAACAGCCGGTCGGTAAAAATCATCACCGTATCACAGGCATTCGACACCACCATCGGCATCGCAATCGCCAGCATTTCCCGTATTCCGCCGGGCCCATCCAATTGTCGTTTCAAAAGCGTATCCATAAGACCGACGATTGTACCGGCAATGCAGCGAAGACTAAAGTAAAAAATATACCCAATAGATATGATTATTCCGCGAGCAAAAGAAGCAAGAAATTGAAGTTCCTGTACTCAGCCGCGGCGAAACGGGACATTTCAAGTCGGAACAATATATATGCGAATAAAAGATTCTTGCAGAGACTCAGATTCCTGTACATAAAGTGAAAAAAGCCGGAATCCCATGCCGAGATTCCGGCCTGATCCATTCTGATTTAAGTTAACATAGGGACAACCATTGCAAAATAAACGGCAGCATCAACAGCAGGGCGATAGCGGCAATGACAAACGCCAGCCACTTGCGCTGGTCCTGAATGATTCCGATGATCCCAAACACCAATGCCAGCGGCATACACACCATGCAGAGTATCGCTCCAAGCGATACCAGGGGGTTGCCTCACCCAGGCCGCATTACCATCAGTAATCCTATTGTAATCCCTGCTGCTGCCAGTAATTTCGCCGCAATCAGTCCGTATTTCATAGTTTTTTCCTTTTCGGTCAAGTCTGTGAAGATTTGTTATGTCTTCGCAGTAATTCACTGATATAATGTTGTCCCAGAAGGTTCTTGTTTTGTTCCAGCCAGCATGTCAGTTTTGTGCTGCCGGTCGGAGGGGTGTCCACCACCAGCAGATTATTCATCAGGCTCTTGATCTCGTCTGCGGTTATCATGACATCGTGCACCCACAATCCAATCAGTTTACTGATCATTGCCGCAATAAACGGCGGCGTCGGCAGGATAATCCGCCTGAGCCCAATCGTCCTGGCGATGGTCTGGATAAATTCCCTGAATGTAAACGTTTCCGGGCCAACTGCATTGATTATTGCGTTTTCCCGGCTCATTCCCTGCTGTACACACAGATTTGCCAAATCGCCTACATACACCGGCTGCAGTTTATACCGGCCCAGGCCGAAAACTCCGAAAATCGGAAATGTCCGGAGCATCCAGGCAACATTATTAATCAGCACGCCTTCGCTGCCGAATAGGATGGTTGGACGAACAATCGCATAAGAAATCCCCAGGTTCATCAAAAGCTGTTCCACTTGAGCTTTACTTCGAAAATAATCCAGCGGCGAGTCGATGGATGGATTGGTGATGCTGATATGGACAATTCGCTGCACGCCGGCCTTTTTGGCGGCTTCAAACAGCCGTGAGGTATTGGTAATTGCCTGTTCGAATGTGAATGTCTTGTGGTTGAACCGTACCCAGTATGTATTGTAAAGGGTGGTAACTCCTTCCAGGGACCGGCACAGCTTGTCCGGGTTGTCGAAGTCAAAGGGATAGGCCTTCACCTTGTCGCCAAAGGGGTTGCGGCGATTGAAAGAATTTGTCAGTGTGATAACACGCTGTCCCGCTTCCAGCAATTGTCTGGCGATATAGCTTCCAGTGTATCCGAAAGCACCCGTGACAGCATGGATTGGGAGATTCATAAATCACCGCCCGGCAGATATTTTTGGATATAGTCTTCCGGCCTGAATTTCCGCTTCAGGCCTTCATAATTCATATACCGTACTTTCCCGAAGACGGGCCTCTCACCCCAGGGGCGGTCGTGTTTGCCGAAGCACCATGCCACGCCGGCGAAACTGTTCGGGTCGCGTCCATCCAGCTGGTATTTGTTATTCAGATACAAGGCCCACTCAAAGGCCTGCCGGGGCGTTCGGGTCCATTCCAGAATCTTCTTGCCCCAGTACATCCGCATATAATTATGCATCTTGCCGGTCAGTACCATCTCCATCTGGGCGGCGTTCCAGGCCGGGTCGTGCGTCCGGGCGTTTTCGAACTGCTCCAGCGTGTACACATACTCTCGTTTATCTTTTGCATGGACATTCAGGGTATTGATTGCCCATTTCGGCAGGGCGTCGTACTCATCATATCGGCGATTGTACCAGACATAGTTGAATGCCAGCTCCCGCCGGACAATCAGCTCCTCCAGAAAGGCATTTTTGCCAGGGCTGTCGGTGTCGGCAACCGCAAGGGCGATCTCCAGCGGGCTGATTTGTCCGAAATGCAGATAAGGGCTCAGGTGCGACTGAATATCCAGGGAGGGATCATTCCGCTGTCCGCCATAGGAGTCCAGTTTCTGCGAAATAAAGACCTTCAGACGCCGGGATGCCTCCGCCGGCCCGCCTAAAAACACCTTCGATGCCGGCACGGAGCGATCGATGTTCAGTTTTTTGAGGATCGCATCGATATTGCCAAGCGGGAGGGATTGAGGCAGCTTGTCAGTCCTGTGAAGGCGGGAATCCAGCCTGCTCGATTTGAATCCTGTCAAAAATGCCCCTAATTGTCGATGAATGCGCGGTCTCAGTGTTCCGGCCGAGAAATTCTCCTTATCTGAGGCTGTCTGTACCGGCACGATGACATTGGTAACCACCTCAATCATCTCACAATCGACGGTTTCGGCGACCTCCTTGCGCCAGTCCCTCTGGATTCGCAAATAGCCATCATCCGTAACAATCATATCGGCTTTGTCCGAAAATTCCGCCAGAATCTCTACCGGCCGGCCCATCCGGACCACCAGTTCAATCCCCCGACAAGCCAGGATGTTTTGTGTCTGAGCCAGTCCTTCCAACATAAATTGGTAATGCCGCAGGTTTGCCTCTGGGTAGGCCGTTAAGGCAAACACCGTAATCAGGGGTTTTTGGGTTGAATTGGCCATGCCAATGGCATATTCGAGGGCATGATTGAAATCAGCCCTCTGTGCCGCCTGCATCCAATACACCACCCAGGCCCGATTCTGGCGGGGTTTATGATTCAAGCTGCGTATGCGTTCTTTCTGAATCACGATAGCTCCTGATATCGAGTTGTATATCACACTATACGAAACAAGAGTAAAAATGTCATATAATTTTTATAATTTCCACCGAATTACCAATATATAGAAGTACATGCAGATGGTGTATATCTATATAGTATATGCTGATTCAAAGAATCCATATTGACCTAAGCGATATTTTGGACTATATTTGTGCGCTTTGGATGGAGTATAATTCGGATTATAAAAATAAGGCGAAAACAATGTTAAAACGAACACAAACGTGCGGACAACCCAGAATTAGTGATGTTGGGCAGACAATCATATTGACCGGGTGGGTGAATTCCTACCGCGATCACGGAAATCTGGTGTTTATTGACTTACGCGACCGAACCGGTCTGGTGCAGCTTGTTTTTGATCCGGAAAAATACCCTCAGATTCACAAACTTGCTCGTACCCTGCGGTGTGAATGGGTCATTGGCGTCAAAGGTACCGTCCGTCCTCGTGGCGAGGGGATGGAGAATCCTCGTCTTTCCACGGGTCAGATTGAAATTGCCGTCGAGGAACTGGAGATTTTCAATCAGTCCAAGACCCCGCCGTTTGAAATTGACAGCAACGTTAACGTCGGCGAAGAACTTCGCCTGCAATACCGCTATATTGACCTGCGGCGTCCGGGTATGCTCCATCGTCTTGCCGTGCGGCACCGTGTTGCCAAGATCGCTCGTGATTATTATGATTCCAATGGCTTCTGGGAGATCGAAACCCCCATGCTGGGCAAGAGTACGCCGGAAGGGGCTCGTGACTTCCTTGTTCCCAGTCGGCTGTATAAAGGCTCGTTTTATGCTTTGCCGCAGTCGCCGCAGTTGTTCAAGCAGATCTTGATGGTCTCCAATGTGGACCGATATTTCCAGATTGTCCGCTGCTTCCGTGACGAGGACCCTCGTGCTGACCGTCAGGCCGAATTTACTCAGATCGATGTCGAAATGAGCTTTGTTCAGGCCGAGGATGTGATGGCCATGAACGAGGCCATGATTGTCCGTGTTTTCAAGGAAATTCTTGGGCTGGACATTCCCACACCAATTCGCCGGATGACCTATGCCCAGGCGATCGAGGAGTATGGCATTGACCGCCCCGATTTGCGGTTTGATATGCGGCTTAAAACCATTACCGATATTGCCGCCGCCAGTACCTTCCAGGTCTTTGTCAATACCGTCAAGAAGGGCGGCATTGTAAAAGGCTTGTGCGTGCCCGGCGGGGCCAAGTACTCCCGCAGCGACATCGAAGTGGGCCTGACCCAGTTTGTCACCGAACTGGGCGCTAAAGGGCTGGCCTGGTTTAAAGTGGGGCCCGATGAAGCCACCGGTGCACTCAGCCTCAAGAGCAATATTGCCAAGTTTTTCACACCCGAACAGCAAAAGCAATTGATCGACCGTTTCGGTGCCGGCAATGACGACCTGATTCTGATGGTGGCCGATCAGCCTGCGATTGTCAATAAAGCCCTGGCACCGCTGCGTGTCAAACTTGGCAAAGATATGGGGCTGTGTGATCCCAATAAATTTGAATTTGTCTGGGTGATTGATTTTCCGCTGCTGGAATGGAATGCCGATGAAAATCGGTTTGACTCCCTGCATCATCCCTTTACTGCTCCAGTTCCTGAAGACCTGCACAAACTCGATACCGATCCCGGCCACATTCGTTCTCAGGCCTATGACCTTGTCGTCAATGGCTCGGAAATCGGAGGCGGTTCGGTGCGTATCCACAATATGGAAACCCAGGCCAAAATCTTCGACCTGCTTAAGATTACCCGTCAGCAGGCCATGGATCGATTTGGCTTCTTCCTCAAGGCCCTGGAATACGGTGCACCGCCGCACGGCGGTATTGCTTTCGGTCTGGATCGTCTGGTCATGATTCTGACTGGCACCGACAACATCCGCGATGTGATTGCGTTCCCCAAGACTCAGCGTGGTCAGTGTCTTTTGACCGAGGCCCCCAGTGGTGTCGACCAGGCTCAGCTGGATGAATTGAATCTGAAGGTTCAGAAACACCTGCACCAGCTGGAAGACAAGCAGGGCAAACCGTAATTGCGGACTGCTGCGGCGATTGCTTGAAACGCCTAATCCCGTCTGTAGATACCGCATGAGGATGTATGGCATCGAATTGGCAAAACAGGCTTGATACGATTTTAGAAAAGCTCCGCTTAAAGCCTCTGTCGCTGGCCGAAAAATGCCGCATTCAGTTTGGTGCCGCCGTTGTGTTTAGTCTGACTCTGGCGCTGTGGATTCCGTATTTCTGGATGGGCAAGCTCACGGAAAAAAACGCGCTGGATGCCGGACGTGCGGTTGCTCAGAGTATTTTTGAACAGCATTTTCGTCTGCCGGCGCATGGCCAGGATGCTTTGCCGATGATTGATGAGACCGGCCAGATACGTGCTGCCGATGATACGGTAGCCCAGTGGTTTCGGATGGATCCGGAAAAAGGACCCGCTGCTCTGGACCCGGCCCTCCAGAAGAAACTTAAGCTTCTTCAAAAGAATGCCAATGTACAGGATATCGGCTGGAAATCGTCGGTCGATGGGGTAACCAAAAATATGTATCTGCACCTGGTCAGGGCCAGCGAATCCTGTCTGGTCTGCCACAACCCGCAGGGATCGGCCACGGCTTACAGTAAAAATCAGGAAATCGGTGTGATCTGGGTACAGACCTCCGCCCAGGAATTTTCCAAAACGCAGCTTCTCAATCGTCTTTGGATTATTGTTGCCGGACTGCTGGCTGCTACGGGGGCGATGGTCGCCTTCTATGCCATTACCCAGCGCGTTATCCTCAGACCCATTCGTCAGCTGCGGGCCCTGGTGAATAACATCGCCGAAGGGAATTATGATGTTCGAAGTGCCATTAAAACCGGCGACGAATACGAGCGTCTGTCTGATGCGTTCAATCATATGCTGGACAATCTCTTGGAATCACAGACTAAGCTCCAGAAAGCCAATCAGCAGCTGGATGCCAAAATTGCCCAGCTTTCCGAAAAAAATATCGAACTGTTCAAGGCCAATAAGCTCAAGAGCGAATTTCTGGCCAATATGTCGCATGAATTTCGTACCCCGCTCAATGCCATCCTGGGGTTTGCCGAGCTGCTTCGTGAAAAACCTGGTGCCGATATCGAAAAATCCAGACGGTATGCCGAACATATTATTACCAGCGGTCGTTCGCTGCTGAATATGATTAATGACCTGCTTGATCTGGCCAAAGCCGAGGCAGGCAAGTTAACCCTGCATATTGAACGCACCAGTATCCAGCAGCTTTGCGAAGGCTTGTCGGCATTCTTTCTTCCGCTGACAGAAAAGAAAAAGCTGACACTGGAGATTGAAGTGGATCCCAAAATTCCGCTGGTCATGACCGACAGCGGAAAAGTGCAGCAGATTCTTTATAATCTTCTGAGCAATGCCATCAAGTTTACCGCTGAAGGCGGTCGGATCGATGTCAAAGCTACCATGCCGACCGATATTACCGTGCGCATTGCCGTTATCGACACCGGCTGCGGCATTCCTCCGGAAGCTCAAGACCAGATATTCGAAAAATTTCGTCAGTTGGATGGGTCCATTACCCGAGTGGGGGAGGGGACAGGTCTGGGCCTGGCTATCTGCAAGCAATTGACTGATTTGCTGGCTGGAACCATCGGTCTGACAAGCGAGCTGGGCAAAGGATCCACCTTCTGGCTTGAAATCCCGATCCATCTTCAATCATTGTCTGACGAAAATAAACCCTAAACCTTAGGGGCAGACGGGATTAGGCTCCATCCTTGTTTTGTATTGTCCATAGCCAGGGACAAGATCGTTTATGGTGCCGGCAGTACAATCCGATTACGCGCATGGCATACAACATTCCCAGAACCGCAGCCACACGGCCACCCAGATACAGGACTGTTTTGAGCGTGGTTATTTCCTTGGTTGTGGCAAACGTAAACAAACTAAAAAACCAGCCCACAAAGGCGATATCGACAATTACCGTGGTGACCAGATAGGGTCTAAACGTTTTTATGATTGTCCGAATCAGCAGATCCGGCCGAAAGACCACGACCCAGGAAGGGGTGTCCATGCCAAATATCGCCAAGATGAGTCCGAATAACAAACCAGATGCCAGCATCAATACGATGTTGATCCACAGGGCCGCAAGACCCATCGATTCCAGCCAGGCGGCAACGAGCATGCTTGGAATCAGAGATAAAAAGGCTGCAACGACAAATAAATAGATCGACTTAATCAGATTACCCAGATATTCAAATCCAAAACCGATATCCAGTTCCGGCAGGCTTTCCGGATACATCGCGGTTGCACCAATGATTTGAAAAAAATACCAGCACTGTCCCCCGAGTGTAAAAAACTGCGTAATCCAGCCCACAATCAGCGGCGGTCGGAATCCGCCGCCGGAGGCTCCGGTTACCGAAAACGAATAATCCAGATCTCCAAAACAAAACTGAAATACCGTCATTGCCAGGCAGAATACCAGACCTACCATGCTGTCTTTGACAAACAGGCCTTTCCAGCCATCCACAAAAATGGCCCGGTAAAAGCCCGGCAGGGGTGGTTCTGGGGGTTCGACATAGATTTTGGCCTTCTCTCCCTGTTTGGCTGGCACAATAAAACGGCAGGAACAATGAGTACACCGAACTCGTCGCCCGGCATACTCTTCCACCACCGCACAAAATCGTTTGCATTTGGGACAATTGAAACTCAGCACATCCAGCTCCCTGATGATGCTTTAGCCCAGGACCGCGTGCTTATTTATGTCAGCTCAAGATCGCTTTCGCTGTTCATGGCATCCTGGAAGCTCTTGAGATCATTGGCCCATTTCTGAGCCTCACGCAAATCGACAACACCGCGTTTGACCAGCAACGCCAGATGGCGTTCCATGGTGATCATCTTTTCTTCTACCTGGTTTTTGGTCTTGACCTGAAGCTGTGAATAAACCTGTTCCAGCTTGTTTTTGCGAATCAGGTTGGCGATGGCATAGTTATTGTTTAATATTTCCATCGCCACGACGCGCCCTTTGCCGTCTTTGCGAGGCAGCAGCTTCTGGCTGATGATATACCGCAGTCCCAGCGACAACTGGTTGCGGACTTCTTCCTGTCGGCCTTCCGGGAAAAAATCCAGAATACGGGTAATTGAGCCGACCGAATCACGAGTATGCAGAGTCGAAAATACCAGATGGCCTGTCTCTGCGGCCGTCAAAGTCATGGATACGGTTTCCTGATCACGCATCTCACCGACGAAGATCACATCGGGGTCCTGCCGCATCATTGATCGCAATCCCGATGCAAACGATGTGACATCTCGCCCGATTTCCCGCTGTGAAATCATGGAGTTTTTCTGGGAGTAGATATATTCGATAGGGTCTTCCAGGGTGATAATCCGGCAGGCACGGTTTTCGTTAATCCGCTCAATCAGTGAGGCAATCGTGGTGCTTTTGCCTGCCCCGGTAATCCCTGTGAACAAGACCAGGCCGTGTTTTCGCCGGACAATGTCCTGCCAGGCATCATTGGGAAACCCGATTTGCTCTGGGGGAGGAATTACCGTTCCCAGGGCCCGAATGGCCGCACACAGGCCGTCATTTTCATAAAAGGCGTTAATCCGGAACTGGATTGTCCCGTATTTGAAAGAGCAATCCACCGCCAAATCACGTTTGAGGGCTTCGATGTTCTTTTCCCCCAACAGCGGAAAAATCAGTTTTTCTGCCACATCCTGGGTCACGATTCCGCCCTTGAGTTTAACCAGTTCTCCATCGATGCGATAGCAGGGCTGTGTACCCACCTTGATATGCAGATCGGATACCCGCATGGCTCCCTGCTTCTCAAAATAGGCCAGCATATCATTGATGCTGAGCAAGGCACCTTCCCCGGCCGGGAAAACCTTTTGATCGGTGGTATATTCCATAAGCTGATAACTCCTATTATAAAGTATCGAATTATCTCCCATTTTACCCGCCGATATTACAATATGCAAAGACTTTTACGTCAGCAATTGGGCGGGTTTGTGGTCCCGACGCTGCGGGTATGGTCTGATAATAGACAGAAAAATGTAACCGGGATGCATTTAATGTCTAATAATGAATACGTAGTTATACCACCTCGTATTTTTCCCGATATTTAGGGTGATATTGCTGACAATTTGGATCTTTGACTGCGGCAGGCAGCAAAATTGGAATGTCAGTCAAGGCAGATGATTCCGAATCAAGTTTGAATGGGTTATATGACAAAGCCCTATCCGATTATCAATGTATCGCCCGAAAAGTGTGTCAATTGTCACGCTTGTATTATCCATTGTCCGGTCAAATATGCCAATAACGGCAGTGATATTCCTACGACGGTGAATCCGGACCTGTGCATCAATTGCGGCAATTGTCTGCGTGCCTGCAAGCATAATGCTCGGTTTTACACGGATGATTACGCTGCATTCATACAGGATATCCGTAATGGGATTCGTATGGTGGCGGTTGTGGCCCCTTCGGTGGTGTCAAACTTTCCCAATTTGTATTTGCATCTCAATGGGTGGCTTAAGTCACTGGGTGTGGAAGCCCTGTTTGACACGAGTTTTGGGGCAGAATTAACCGCCAAATCGTATATTGAATATATTAAAAATAATAATCCCCAAACCGTGATTGCACAGTCTTGTCCGGTGATTGTCAATTACATCCAGATATACAGGCCCGAATTGATTCCGTATCTGGCCCCGATCCACAGTCCCATGCTGCACACCATCCAGATGATACGCCATTATTACCCGCACTACAGCAATCACCGGATTGCGGTGATCTCGCCGTGTATTGCTAAAAAACGGGAGTTCGTCGAAACCGGCCTGGGGGATTATAATATTACCTATCAATCTCTGGAATACCATCTGGAGGCTAATCAAATCAGACTGGATGCATTTGAGCCGGTCGAATTTGATAATCCGCCTGCCGAACGAGCTGTTATTCTTCCTTCTCCTGGCGGACTGACTCAGACGGCCGAGAGGATGATGCCGGATATTCGCAACAAGACCCGGCAAATCGAAGGGGCCCCGGCGGTTTACAAATATCTGGACAGTCTTAAATCATCGATTGACAAAGGGACGGCTCCTTTGCTGATAGATTGCCTGAATTGTCAGTATGGCTGTAATGTCGGTACGGGAACCGTCCTGTCGCAAAAAACGATTGATGAGATAGAACATGCCGTCCGCCAGCGCAAAGAACAAATGCAGGCGTTCTATCAACAGGCTGCGGCCAACCCGAACAGGCCATGTTTGAATATCGAAGAGAATGTCAATCGCTACTGGAATCAGGATTTGTATCGCCGCAGCTATGTTGATTTGAGTAGAAACCTTAGCCTCCGTATTCCCGACCCGCAGCAGTTGCAGGACATCTACCGGAGCATGCATAAATACAGCGATGAGGACCTGTACAATTGCAATTCCTGCGGTTATGGGGAATGCAAGGCGATGGCAATGGCTATTTTCAATGGATTGAATAAGCCACAGAATTGCCATTTTTATCTGTTGAAAGAGACTGTAATCTCGCATCAGGCGATCGTGATGAACGAGGCACGTCTGCGTTCCATCATCAATTCCTCGCTGGAGGGGTTTATTCTGGTCGATACGGCGGGGCGGATTCAGGAGGCCAATCCCGCGATATGCCGGCTGCTCAAGATGGAAACGTTAGTCGGTAAAACCCTGTTCGATCTGGCCGACGATGAAAACCGGGTGATATTTCAGCAGCAATTGAAAATCCGTGCTGAGCAGAAAACAAAATCCATTTATAATGTGGTATTGAACCGCAGCGATGGAACAACGGTGTTTTGCCAGTTTAACGCGTCGCCGCTGTTTGATGAACAAGGTCGCCATGTAGGGTCTTTTGCCATGATTTCGGATTTGACCGAGCAGCGGCGTATTCTTGAACTGGAGTATCAGAAGAAAAAGGCCGAAGAAGCCAACCTGGCAAAATCCCAGTTTCTGGCTAATATGAGTCATGAAATTCGGACCCCAATGAATGCCATCATTGGTTTTTCCGATCTGCTGGCCGAAGAACAGTTGTCGGAAGAACAGGCCAACTATGTCAACATTATCAATACGGCCGGCAAACATCTGCTCAACATCATCAACGACATTCTCGATTTATCCAAAATCGAATCCGGCAAGGTGGTGATTGAAATGGCAGAATGTTCAGTCCCTGAGCTGCTTGATAATATCAGCAATATGATGCAGGTCCGGGCAAGGGCCAAACAAATTCAATTCCATATCAGTTCAAGCCCGGACGTACCAAAAATAATTCGTACGGATGGATTGCGACTTCAGCAGTGTCTTGTAAATCTGGTCAGCAATGCCATCAAATTTACAGACCAGGGGCATGTGGATCTGTATGTATCGTATGACCCCGATCCTGTTGCAGGTCTGTTACGGTTCGACGTGAAAGACACCGGGATAGGTATTCCGCCGGAAAAACAGCAGATGATTTTTGAACCGTTCACTCAGGCGGATAACAGCACCACCCGCAAATATGGCGGCACCGGCCTTGGCCTGACCATCACCAGCCAGTTGGTAAAAATGATGGGCGGAACGATGGAAGTCAAAAGTGAGCCGGGCAAGGGATCTGTTTTCAGTATCCTGCTGCCGCTGCCTGTTGATTCTGCTGTCAAGCCGCAGGCGGTTAATCTTGTTAAAGAGATAGCCGACTCAGAATCTCTTAAGAGTTCTTCCAGGCTTGGCGGAAACATTCTGGTTGCCGAAGACAATCCGGCCAATCAGCAGTTAATTCAAATCCTGTTGGAAAAGATGGGACTGGCTGTAACCCTTGTAGATAATGGCCAAAGTGCGGTGGAAGCAGCAACGGCCACCGCCTATGACCTGATACTGATGGATATGCAGATGCCGGTGATGAATGGTTATGATGCTGTCCAAATCCTTAGACATCGGAATATCAGAACGCCGATTGTGGCTTTGACTGCCAACGCTATGCAGGGGGATATGCAAAAATGTATCGAGAACGGCTGTGATGACTACCTGCCAAAACCCATTGACAAGCCAGGCCTGACCCGTATTCTCGCCAAATACCTGGCAGGATACTCCCCTGACAAATCCTGTGTCTGCCAAACGGTCTTTACTGGTCGCTCCGCAGGGAGTTAGCCCAAATTCAATCAACACGGTTTTTGCAAGATATATCTATATAAAGACCAGGTTTGTCATATATGGTGTACAGATGCATTTTGACCAAACGAATCCAATCCCTCCGTATTGACTTAGATGAGATTCTTGCGTAAGATGTCGCCCAAAACAGCAAATATGGATAATTCGAGTACGGATTACGCAAAATGAAAATACGAAATGCCACGGTTAAAGATGTCCCAGCTATTCACAGTCTGATCAGTTTCTATGCGGAACTGGATCGGATGCTATTTCGGTCGATGGCGGATATTTATGAGAATCTTCAGATATTCAAAGTGGCGGAACAGGACGGCAAGGTCATCGGTTGCTGTGCGCTGAAGGTTATCTGGTCCGACCTGGCGGAGGTCAAATCTCTGGCAGTGGACCAGCAGTATTTCGGTCGGGGTACGGGCAAGGCTCTTGTTCATGCCTGCGTTGAGGAGGCACGACGATTGGGGTTGAAAAAGGTTTTTACCCTGACGCTGGTCCCGGATTTCTTTGAAAAGGCAGGGTTTACCCGTGCGGAAAAGAATGCATTTCCAATGAAGGTCTGGAGCGATTGTGCTCTTTGTCCCAAGCAGGACCACTGCGACGAAACAGCTTTGATGATGGAATTATAAGGGTTTATCCGACTTGCCGACGCTGGAAGAAGGCGACTGACAAGGCCAGTATCCCCACGGTGTACGAGGCCGAATAAGACAAACCTTTGATAAGGTATGAGAAAGGCACAATTCCTTTTTCATAAATAGCATCGCTGACCCAGAATATCTGCATGTTAGGAAGCAGGGTGGTGTAAAATTTAGCCCAGAGATATTCGCCGGCGTATTGGCTGGCAACCCAGTCGCTGATTAATCCGAGCATAAATACTGATATACAAAAGACTAATGTCATCACCATATTGCACCGGGTCGAAAACAAAACCGCCAGAGCTACCAGAATCAGGGTGCCAAACAGCAGCAACAGGCTTGCATAGATGTCGAATCGACTAAATTGCCCTTCGGTTGGACCGATTTTCCATTCCTTATTTACAAATGTCAGCAGGAAAAGGGCAATAGCAGACAGAATAGCTCCGGTTACAATGGCTGATGCCGAAAAGTTCCAGTCGTACGAATAGTTGACAATCGCACTGATCAGCAGGCTGCCGAGGATAATGGTAGTAGCGGCAACGATCACCGGCATATCCATCTCATCACGGACCGTTGTCAGGACGCCGTGGCGTGCGGCCAAAAGATAGGCTGCGGTGCCGATAAAATGGGCAAGACACACAGCTGAGGAAATCCCCAGGAATTTTCCGATGACAAAGATTGGCCGGGCAACTGGTTTGGACAGGACCGTGGTGATGGTCTTGGATTCAATTTCTTCGGTAATTGCACCGGTGGCGCTAAAAACAGCAATGAACAAACCCGCCAGAAACAGCGTAGATAACCCCAATTCCCGGAGCAGCTTAACATCCTCATCCAGGGTGTACATGCTGACAGAGGGAGCAAGAATAAACAGCAGAATGGCAGTAACAATGATAACCGCATAGATGGGTTGTCGCAGGGTTTCAACAAATGTATTTTTGGCAATGCTATATAATACTGTGAGCATAATTTTTAGAAAAAAGTGCTTAACCTATCGATAGAATCCTGTTATATTCTCCCGAATCGTCGGGTCAGGATTGCCTTTAGCTAAGAAAATTATTATAATTTTACTTTTTTAGCAATAGAAAGTTCTTCGATTTTCCAGAAAAGACAGGAATAGGAAGTATGAATATCTCTTCGAAGAAGGCCCAGAATACAGCATGGCTGGGCTTGTGTTTGTCGGTTGTTTTTTTCTTGGTGACGTTTTGGCTTGGGGCTTATTGGTCTGCCCGGGTGCTGTCGTTTTTGAGCTGGCAGATTCTTGCGGGGGCTTTGGTGTGGCTGGTTCTGCTAATCCAGTTTTATCAGCGGGTGCTGGCTGAGCAGGAAAAGCTGGATATGTCACGGATGTCCAAGGCGATTCAGCAGGACACTATTTTTTCAGGTGGGGCGGATCGAACAGCCTTGTTTGAACAGGCACAGAAACGTCTGGTATTCTTCGAAAAATGGATCCTGCCTATCTCTGGGGCGCTGATTGCCTGCATGGAAATTGTAGTAGGGCTTTTGTTGTATCGCAAGGCGACCGATATCGTGGCCTCTCCAAAACTGGCCAATCCATTTCTGGCTGCGATTCTGATTGTTCTGGTCGCGTTTATCAGTTTTCTGGTCAGTCGATATGCCACAGGGATGAGCAGTGAGATGATCTGGCGTCCGCTGCGGGCGGGGGGCAGTTATCTGCTGCTGACGGCGGTGCTGGGGGCGTTGACCACCGCGGCAATGATTGGTGCACAATATAAATACACGGTTGGTCTCACCGTGCTGGAGTATGGAATTCCCTGGGTGCTGATTGTTCTGGGGGCGGAGATACTTCTGAATACGATTCTGGATATCTATCGGCCGCGTGTTGCGGGGCAGTATGCCCAGGCAGCATTTGACAGCCGACTGCTGGGGCTGGTCAATGAACCTGGCGGGTTGTTTCATTCGGTAGCCAATGCGATTGATTATCAGTTTGGATTTCAGGTATCGCAAACGTGGTTTTACAAGCTTCTGGAACGGGCGATTCTGCCGCTGATTCTGTTTGCGGCGCTGGTGATGTACCTGATGACCAGCCTGGTGATTGTGGGACCTGGACAAATGGGGGTGATCGAGCATTTTGGATCGCCGGATCCGGCGCAGGGGGGCAGACAGGTTGGCCCGGGGTTGACGCTGAAGTGGCCATGGCCGTTTGATACTGTCTATCTGTACCCCACGGATTTGATTCAGCAAATCAATGTGGGCTTTGTCGAGGATGAGGCCGGAGCCAAAGACCTGCTGTGGGGCAAGGAACATTATAAAGAGGAATTTGATTTGCTGGTTGCGTCAACGGAGGTCATTTCCAGGCAGCAAAGCGACATTAAGGTTCCGCCGGTCAGTATTGTCCGTGCCAATATTCCTGTTTTTTACCGTATCAAGAATGTCTCTGACTATCTGTATAATCACACCGATTCAGCAAAGATGCTGGAGATGATCAGTTATCGTGAGATGGTTCGATTCGGGGCCAGTGCGACGATTGAAACCGATACGGATGTCATCGAATCCAGCCTGCTCGGCAAAGGCCGTCTGGAAGCTTCACGGATTCTGCAGGAGCGGATTCAAAAGGCTGCCGATGATGCCGGGCTGGGAGTCGAAATTGTGCTATGCGGTTTGCAGGGGATTCATCCCCCGCCGAAGCTGGCAGAGGATTATCAGAGTGTTGTTGCTGCGATTCAAACGCGCCAGGCGTCGGTTTTAAATGCGATGGCCGATCGGATCCGGACATTAACCGAGCTGGCAGGGTCTATCGAGGAAGTGGATGCCTTATACGCATTAATCGGAGAATATTCCAGGGTCAAAGATACCCTGCCTGCGGAGCAGCAGGAGCAGATGCGCAAGCAGTTGACTGCGTCCCTGGAGCAGGCGCGGGGGCAGGTATTCAAGACGATCCGGCAAGCTGAAGCTGATGCGTTTGAAAAAGCGGTTCTGGCCGAGGCGACCGGACAGCGGTTTGCCGGTCAGCTTAAGGCTTATCAGGCCAATCCAATGCTGTATAAGCGCATCGAGCGGCTCAAGATGCTTGAGGAGACGTTACAGAAGATTCGCAAGTATGTGGTGGCAGGCGATACAAAAGATACTCAGGTCTATATCGTTGATTTGCAGGAGAAGCTGACGCCGACGCTGTATGATATGGACATTGGGTCGGTGATTCAGGATACCAATAAATAAGTCAATAATTCGGACATAACACTAACCAGTAGCAGGATAGAGATATGAAGAATCTTTGGGGTATTATCAGTATTGTTGTGGTTGTGGCGGCGCTGGCACTGGCGATGTGCAGCTTTCAGGTACGGCAGACAGAAACCGCCCTGGTGACGCGGTTTGGCAATCCGGTGCGTACGATCGACAAACCGGGCTTTCAGTTCCGCTGGCCGGTGGGGATTGAAAATGTGCATAAGTTTGATTCCCGTCTTCAACTGCTGGATATCAAGATGGAGGAGACCACAACGGCCGGCGGTGAGCCGATTATTGTGCATAGTTTTATTGTCTGGCGCATTGCAGACCCTCACAAATATCTGGTCTCGGTTCGGGATACCAAGGGAGCCCAGAAAGGGATCGAAAATCTGCTGAGGAACTCCCAGAATTCCGTTATCGGGCGTCACTATTTCAGTGATTTTGTCAATACGGATCCGGACAAGGTTCGGTTTGAGGTGATTGAAAAGGAAATATTGGACGAAATCGCCCCGCGTGCCAGAAGCAGCTATGGTATCGAGGTTGCTTCGGTTGGCATCAAGCGGCTTGAAATCAGTGCCAAGACTACCGAGAAGGTGTTTGAGCGGATGAAAGCCGATCGAAAACGCAAGACGGATAATATTCTTGCGGCGGGCACCTCGGAGGCCGAAAAGATTCGCAGTGATGCATTGGCTAAACAGAAAGAACTGCTGGCCGTTGCGGAGGCTCAGGCCAAAGCAATCCGCGGGGCCGGCGATGCCGAAGCCGCAGCCTATTACAAGATGCTGGAGGCGGATCCGGAGCTGGCGATGTTTCTGCGCGACCTGGAAGCCCTGCGTACCATTTTAAAAGAACGATCTACGATTGTACTGGGGACCGACACCGAGCCGATGCAGTTGCTTAAGGGAATCCCCGAGATGAAGAAAACGGAATCCCAGCAGTAATCAATAGATTCATAACACAATATTGTATTGTGAAGGAATACGCATGTCACATAGTCATGACCATCACCATCATTCAGGCTGCGGGTGCAAGCCGCAGGGGTCGGCGTTTGAACCGCAGGATGCTGCGAGTAAATCGCTGACCAGTGCCTTAAAGACCAGCTTTGCTATCCTGAAGGTTATCATGATTGTTCTGGTCGTCTTGTTTCTGGCCAGCGGAATTTTCAAGGTTCGCGAGGATGAACAGGCCCTGGTGCTGCTGTTCGGCAAGGTGCAGGGGCTGGGTGACGCGCGGGTGCTCAAGCCGGGACTTCATTTTACCCTGCCTGAACCCATCAGTGAAATCATCCGTATCCCGGTAACCAAGGTGCAGACCCTGAATGTGGATTCGTTCTGGTATTTTGAGACGCCCCAGGAAAAATTGGGACAGAAAAACCCGTTTCCTCCAGATTATCTGGATCCGATTAAAGATGGATACTGTCTGACTCGTAATGACAGCATTCTGGGATTGGAGGGGGAGGATTATAATATTGTCCATTCCCGCTGGACGATTACCTATGTAATTGATCGGCCGGAACTGTTTTTTGAAAATGTGCATTACCGACAGCCTCGCCCCGGCGAGGATTTTCTGGATGCTGCATCCGAATCCATCAATCCGATGCTGGAAAGTTTTGCCTCCTCAGCGATTGTCGGTACCATGGTTAAATACAGTATTGACGATGCGGTGACCAGCAATCGTGATATTTCTGAAAAGGTGAAAATCCTCTTGCAGAAAAAACTGGATGCGTTGAACAGCGGGTTGAAAATAGACGGGGTCAATGCTGAGCGGATTATCTGGCCGCGGCAGGTCGACGATGCGTTTCAGGCGTCGATTCAGGCCGGCCAGCAGAGCAAGACTGCCGTTACCGATGCGTATGCCTACAAAGAAAAGCTGCTGACCGATACGGCCGGACCGGAGGCAGAGGCCCTGCTGGAAAAACTCAAACAACCCGGTCTGACCCAGACTCAAAAGGAAGAACTGGTGGCCCAGATGAAAGGGCAGGTGCAGGGTTTAATTTCTGAGGCCCGCGGCTACAAAACAACGACCGTGGCGGAGGCTCGTGCCAACGCTGAATATCTGCAGAAGCTGCTGCCGGAATATAAAAAGCGTCCAGAACTGGTGCTGCAGCGGATTTATCAGGATGCAATCGAACAGATTATGGCCAAAGCCGAAGAGAAAATGTTTATCCAACCCGGCGGCGGAAACCCCAAGGAATTGCGCATCCAGATCAATCGCGACGCCAAAAGCCAGAAGAAATCCCAGGAACCCACCAAGTAATACTGGCGATGACAGGGTCCTGTGATGGAATTCAAACCAACAGGAGACATGATTCGGCGAGCTGTTTAAACCTGCGGTATTGAGTTGGGAAACGTGGAAATACAGAAGTTACGTATAACAGAGTAATTCAGAGAGACAGAGTGCTATGGTTCATACGCATATTGGAGTCAAACAGACGGAACTGGAAGGCGGGCATACGCATGGTAAGCAGATGCGGGTCAGCTTTGCCCTGTTCGGGACACTGGCCGGCGGAGTACTGCTGCTGAATGCCCAACTGGCCAAGTGGATGCCGACGCTGTTTGGTGTGGACGGAGATGTCAGTAAAATTGTGGCTATGGTGGGGGCGCTGCTGCTGGGGTTGCCGATTATTGTGCACGCCATCCGAGGAGTCATCCATGGCCACATGCACATGGATGAGCTGGTTGCCCTGGCCGTGATTGCTGCATTTGCCTCGGGCGACTATGTGACGGCCGGAGTGGTGGGTTTTATCATGCTGCTGGCCGAATTGATGGAAACCCGTACAGCGCTGGGGGCAAGGGCGTCCATCGAATCCCTGATACGGCTGACACCAACCACCGCGACACTAATCAGCAACAATGGGCTGGAAAGCGAAGTCAATGTTGCGACCCTCAAGCCTGGCGATGTGGTGCGGGTCAGGCCTGGTGATAACATTCCTGCCGACGGCCAGATTCGTGAAGGTCTCAGTTCGATTAATGAAGCGACGATTACCGGGGAGTCTCTGCCGGTGGACAAAGTGGCCGGAATGCAGGTGTTTGCTGGGACTTCCAATCTGACAGGGGTCCTGGATATTGTGGTGACCAAGGCCGGCCAGGATACGACACTGGGCAAGGTTCAGCAGCTGATCATGGCAGCGGAAAAGACGCAGCTTCCGATTATGCGAATGATCGACCAGTATGTGATGTGGTATATCCCGACGATTCTGATGATCAGTGCGATTATCTATTTCTTTACCAAGGACCTGAATCGTTCGATTTCGGCACTGGTGATTTCGTGTCCGTGTCCGCTGATTCTGGCGACTCCGACGGCGATGGTGGCGGCGCTGTCAGCGGCGGCTCGGCTGGGAATTCTGGTAAAGAATGTATCGCTGCTGGAAATCGCCGGGAAAATCACGGCGGTAGTCTTTGACAAGACCGGAACGCTGACAACCGGCCAGCTTTATGTGACCAAGCTGGAGCCGGCCAGCGGGGTTGAACCGGCGGAACTGCTGGCGCTGGCGGCCTCTGCGGAGCAGATGAGCAAACACCCGGCTGCAAGGGCAGTGATCAATCTGGCCAAAGAAGCGAATGTGTCATATGAGCGAGCATCAGATTTTAAGGAAACCCCGGGTAAAGGCGTGATGGCCACTGTCGGCGGTGTACGGGTGATGGTCGGACGTGAAAGTTTCCTAAAAGAGAATCAGATTGATGTCAGCGGTGTGCCGGATCCGTCGATGCACGAGGAGCAGGGATTCAGCACACTGTATGTATCGAAAAATAATCACTGCATCGGCTGGATTGGTCTGCAGGATAAGGCTCGCCCCGAGGCCCAGGCGGCGGTCAAGGAATTATTTGATAATGATATCCGGCGGGTCACGATGCTGACCGGCGACCGGAATGAAGTGGCCAATCGGGTCTCGGCGGAGCTGGGCTGTACGGATTACAAGGCGCAGTGCCTGCCGCAGGATAAGCTGGCAGTGGTGGAACGTATTAAGGCGGATGGGCATATCGTGGCGGTGGTTGGCGATGGCATCAATGATGCCCCGGCGCTGGCGGCAGGCGATCTGGGTATCGCGATGGGAGCGGCCGGCAGCGATGTGGCGATCAATTCAGCGTCTATTGCCCTGATGAGCAATGACCTGCGGCGACTGCCGTTTTTGGTGCAGCTTTCACGGAAGACCCGCGGCGTCATTAACCAGAACCTGTTTTTTGGTGTTCTGTTTATTGTGCTGGGCATTGCTGCCTCGGCGGTGGGATGGCTGCCTCCGATTGTGGCGGCGTTCCTCCATTTTGGCGGTTCGGTTCTGGTGGTGTTTAACAGCGCGCGGCTGGTACGGTTCGGCGAGCATCTGGACCCGCATATTCAGCCCGGGCATCATTATTAATTTGCGTAGCGAGGTCCTCAGTGGCACAGAACCAATTTGCAATTGAAACGATTTCATTGACCAAGATATTCCCGGACTGGTGGGGCAGGCCCCGCGTGGTTGCGGTGGATAATCTGAATCTGAAAATCTACCCTAATGAAATTTATGGTTTTCTGGGGCCCAATGGTTCCGGCAAAACGACAACCATCAAGATGCTGCTGAATCTGCTGCATCCCACCAAAGGTGTGGCAATGGTCCTGGGGGGCACATCGGATCAGGCATCCGTGTCAAGCCGGATTGGATATCTGCCGGAAGAATCGTATTTATATCGGTATTTGACGGCGTATGAGACACTGGATTTTTATGGGCGGCTGTTTGGACTGCCCAGTTCTGTTCGCAAGGCCCGTATTGAAACCCTGCTGGAGATGGTGGGGTTGGCCGGGGCGGGAAATCGACAGGTGGGGACCTTCTCCAAAGGGATGGCTCGACGCATTGGGCTAGCCCAGGCCCTGATTAACGATCCGGATTTACTGATTCTGGATGAACCGACCTCCGGAATGGACCCGATGGGAACTCGCCAGATGAAGGATTTGCTGGTGGAGCTGGGCAAACGCGGCAAAACCATTCTGCTGTGCAGTCATCTGCTGGCTGATGTGGAGGATATCTGTGATCGGATCGGCATTATGTATGGCGGCCGGATGCAGGTGGAAGGGCCCGTGAAGGAGCTGCTGGAACAGACAGGCAAAACATGTATTCAGACTTCACAGATCAGCGATTCGGTGTTAAACAAGGTTCGGGCGGTATTGGAACAGGAACGGTGTGAATGCGAAATCGTCCACCCGATGGATAAGCTGGAGTCCTTCTTTATTCGAATAGTGAATAAAGCTCAGCAGGAAAAGCAGACGACCAGTGGTGCCAGTGTCGGGTCGGGCATCAGCGGTTTTCTTGCGGACAAAGAGATTGTGCGTCAGCCGGGCATCCTGGAAAAGCTGGTCACATCCAAGACAACCCAGCCAGCCCAAACAGCCGAAAGCGACACTGTTGCAGTCCAGCAGACCAGGCAGGAACCATCCCAAAATCGCGAATTACTCAGTCAATTGATGGAAGCAAAACCTGCCGCACCAGGGCCGTCCGACACCGCTGTTGCGACCGAGCCGGTCAAGCCGGTGGAGGCAGTCAAAAAAGACCTGCTCAATCAGTTGATGGATCGAAGACCATCCAGCGATGGTTCGACAACACCAACCGACAATTCCCAATGACGGGCGTGAGGGACTATGAATAGTATTTGGGCTATCGCACGAAATACCATAGCACAGACCCTGCGAATGAAGATTGCGGGAGTGGTTGTTGTGCTGCTGCTGATTCTGCTGCCGATGATGAGCATGATTATGATTGGAGATGGAACCCTGCTGGGGAAATTGCAGACCTTTTCCAGCTATGGATTGAGCCTGGTGGGGGTTCTGTTGTGCATTTTGACGATCGCCATTTCCACGTTTACGCTCAGCGATGAAATGAAGCGGCGGCAGATATTTCTGGTGGTCACCAAGCCGGTGCGTCGATGGCAAATTCTGGCAGGAAAATTTCTGGGTATAGTCATTGTAGATGTCGTGCTGCTGGGGTTGTTTAGCGGACTGATTTTCGGTCTGACCATATTTATGCCGCGATTTATCGCAGCGACTCCTGACGAATTAATCAAGGCTCAAGACGAGTTTTTTACAGCCCGAGTTGGTCTGAAGGTGTCTACCGATGAACAGATGCTGCAGGAACGGGTCAAGCAACGGTATGAAAAACTTAGACAAGAGCGGCGTCTTCCCGATACGATGACTCAAATCGAGGTTCTCAGTGAGCTAATGCGGGAAGAACGCCTCCGGGATCAGAGCGTTGAGGTGGGGCGAGATCGAAAATGGACGTTTAAAAATGTGCAACCAGCCAGCGATCCGAATGCCATGATTTTTGTCCGGTACAAGCTGGATACTACCAATGCGGTTTCCGATGTGACTGTGTATGGCCTGTGGGCTGTGGGTGATCTGACGGCGTATGAACAGGGCAGCGGGTCGTTGACAACCCCGATATACAATCTCCAGAAGGATTCTGTGACGCGTGCCGTTCAGGAATTTGCAGTTCCGGCGGATGCCGTGACCAAGGATGGTGTTCTTGAAGTGGGTTTTATGAATAATCCGAATCTGAATATGGTGACTGTGATTGTTCAGGATTTGGAGGTTTTATATAAAGTCGGGACATTTACCGGTAATTTCTGGCGTGCTACCCTGCTGATATTGATCCGGTTGCTGTTTCTGGCGGCATTGGGAATTACGCTAACGACGTGGCTTTCATTCCCCGTGGCAGTTCTGGTGTGCCTTGCGGTTTTTTCGGCCGGAATTGTCAATGGCTTCATTATGGAATCGATTGACGGGTTAGGGGCAGGGATCGGTATTCTTTATACCTATACCATAAAGCCGTTTCTGCTGCTGTTACCGCAGTTTGACGGGGTTTATAATCCAACCAGCTATATTGTTTCCGGCCGGATAATTCAATGGCTGTTTTTGCTCAAGACGGCGGCCATTACGGTTGGATTAAAAGGATTGATTCTGCTGGGATTTGGAATTTATATCTTTTACCGCCGGGAAGTGGCCAAAAGTGTGGTTTGAGGATGTGACGAGATGCGCTGGAAAGATTATGGAATAATCCTGTTGTGTGTGGTGGTTTGCGGAGCGATGCTGTATTTGGCTTCATCGCAGCAGGATTCCATCCGTGCAAGCCGCAAAGAGATGGGGCTGATGCTGACGACCAATCTGGGTGATGCTCCGCCGTCGCTGGCCTTTGCCACGGTGGCAATGGGGGCATTTCGCGGTTTGATTGTTGATGTTCTCTGGATGCGTGCGGATAAATTGAAACAGGACGGCAAGTTCTTTGATGCCAAACAGCTTGCTGAGTGGATATCCATGCTTCAGCCGCGATTCGCAGCCGTCTGGGATTTTCATGCCTGGAATATGGCGTATAATATTTCTGTGGCCATTCCCAATACCCAGTGTCAGGAGCGTTGGCGATGGGTCCGCAACGGCTATGAATTGCTGCGGGATAAAGGCATCGCCTATAATCCCCACAGTATTCTGCTGTATCGGCAGCTTTCCTGGATATTCCTTCACAAGATAGGCGATATTGCCGACGATTGCAATACGTACTACAAACGGGAACTGGCCTTATCCATGCGACCGCTGCTGGGGGACAAGACCAATGCCTATTTCGAGAAATTAGCTGCCGCTCCGCAGACCTTTGCAGAGATTCTCAAAGATCCGCAGGTTAAAACCTTTGTGGATGCGCTGCGACAGGCGGATAAAACATTTCTTTCTGATGATCAATTTGTTGATCAGTATCTGACTTTGCGACAATATCCGGATCGTTTTCCAAAAGAGACGTTTGCTGTGATCGATCAATTTCGACAGGATCCCGGTCTGGAAAAGTTTGATGTATTTGCCAGGGCTTATAAGATACGGTCTGTCTGGAAAATGGATCCTGCCTATATGCATCAGCTCAATCAGAAGTATGGCCCGATGCGTCTGGAAGATCCCAACCAGCGAGATCCGCTGAATTGGGAACATCCGGCGGTTCACGCCATTTACTGGTCTGCGAAAGGCCTGGATATTGCAGGACGCCAGGGGCAGTATCGTGTAGATGAAAAAAATACCGACCGGATTATTTTTCACAGTCTGCAAATGCTGTATCGTTCCGGCACGATTATTCTCTTTACCAGCAAAGACGGTAAAACGGATATTTTCCTTCGTCCGGACATGCGGATGTTTGCAAGCTGTGATCAGACCTGGCGTAAAATCATCGAAAAATATGAATCGCTGGAAAAGGGCAATCCCAAAGCGGTTCGAGGGGGACATAAGAATTTTCTTGAAAATGCTGTGATGACGTTTTATCAGGCTGGCCATGTTAAACAGGCTCTGGATATCTACCGCAATATGATTACGCGGTATAAAATTAACGATGAAGGTATCGAAGAAGAAGATTTTAAGCTGCCCATGATTGAATTCCTGCAGAAACGCATGAAAGAGGAGTTTCAGGGGCTTGGTCTTCGGGATGCTGTGGAGGCGATTACCGGCATGCTGCGGGAAAGCTATTTTCGTTATGCGGTACATAATGACGACGAGGCTGCGGGGCTTGAAAAAATGGCTCAGGAAGTGCATACGTTTTATCAGAAGGAACATGCTGACGAGGCCTATCGTATGGGACTTCCCACTTTTGAGATGCTGCGATACACCTCATTTATGGATTTTCTGTATGATCCGATGTATCCGGAAGAACTGCGTATGAATTTGCTGGGACGGTTACAGGTTGAGCGTCCGGACTTGTTTGAGAAATTACAGAAACAGGATCAGGCCTATTTTGAACAACTGAGAAAACAGCAGCAAGCAGAGCAATCCCCGCGGCAGCCATAAAAGGGTTCTGGAATACGTCTTTCTTTTTGGGATGTTTTGTGTATAATCACGCCTCGGTTTCGGGTTATCCCGATGGATTAATTTTGACTGTAAAACACGGAGGTTTATTTTGTCTGCAGCGGTGCCACTGGAAAAACTGACGGCCTCACAAAAAAAGGCCGTATTGCATAAAGACGGTCCCTTGCTGGTTTTGGCGGGGCCGGGCAGCGGCAAAACCCGGGTTATTACCTGCCGCATTGCCGCCCTCATAGAATCGGGAGTGCGGCCCTATCATATTTGTGCAATCACATTCACCAATAAAGCCGCAGAAGAAATGCGGAATCGGGTGGATGCCGCCGGCAGTCGCGGTGCCTGCATCAGCACCTTTCATTCGCTGTGTGTCCGTCTGCTCAGACAATATGCCGAACAGGCAGGGATCCAGCCCGGTTTTACGATTTATGATTCCGGCGATCAGCTTCGCTGCATGAAAGAGGCGGTCTCTGCCTGTCAGGTGGACAGCGGCAATTTTTCGCCTTCACGGATGCTGGAATTTGTATCTCGATTAAAAAATAATCTTGAAGATGTGGATTCTTTTAAGGCTTCCGCCTATGACCATTTCGGGAAAACTGCTGCCAAAGTCTATGCTTCATATCAGGCGATTCTGGCCAGAAACAACGCTCTGGATTTTGATGATCTGCTGGTGAAAACAGCACTGCTGCTTCGCAACCATCCCCAGGTTCGCATGGAATTGAGCAATCGATTCCAATACCTGCTGATTGACGAATACCAGGATACCAATCACGCTCAATACCAGATTGCCCGTTTATTGGCACAGGCTCATGGCAATATCTGCGTGACCGGTGACCCGGATCAATCCATTTACCGCTGGCGGGGTGCGGATATTGGCAATATTCTGGCGTTTGAAAAAGACTGGCCCAGGGCCGTGGTGATCAAGCTGGAAGAAAATTTCCGTTCCTGCGGCAGGATTCTGGCCTGTGCGGACAAATTGATTGCCTGTAATACTCGCCGCAAAGCCAAGCGGTTGATTGCCACCCGACCGGAAGGTTCAGATGTGGAATTCCTTGCCGCTGATGATGAAAATGCCGAGGCACGTCTGCTGGCCGACCGCATCCTTAAACAAATCACAGCGAGCGTGGATCCGGGGCAGATTGCCGTTTTTTACCGGATCAATTCGATGAGTCGTCCGATTGAAGAGGCCTTCATGCGGGCTCGAATCCCTTATCAGGTTGTTCGCGGAGTGGAATTCTATGCCCGCAAGGAAATTCAGGACTTTCTGAGTTATTTAAAACTGATTGCCAATCCGCTGGATGATCTTGCATTTTTGCGGGCGATTGCTACCCATAGTCGTGGTATTGGCAAAACCTCGGTGGATAAGCTGGTTCAGTATGCCAGAGAATCTGGCAAGAGTCTGCTGGCTGCGGCGGATTGTGCTGACCTTTTGACTTCGGTTTCATCTTCCACACGAACACGCTTGTGCGAATTTGCCAGGATGATCCACAAGTTTCAACAGGACAGTACCGGGGAAGTTGCCCCCCAGATGGATTGTGTCTTTGCTGAAACCGGTTATGCCGATGCCCTCAAAAGTGAGGCCAATACCGATGCGATTGAAAATATTAATGAATTAATCAATGCTGCCGCGGAATATGATCGCGAAGCGGAAAATCCATCGTTATTGGATTATCTGCAATCCATTGCCTTATACAGCGATACCGATGCCTATGATGCCGGGACGTCCAAGGTTTCTTTGATGACCATGCATGCGGCCAAGGGCCTTGAATTTGACCATGTCTATATTGCCGGGCTGGAAGAGGGACTTTTGCCGCATGAACGAAGTGCTCACAGTCCGGATGATCTGGAGGAAGAACGGCGACTATTTTTTGTTGGTATCACGCGGGCAAGGGATAGCCTGACGGTGACTTATGCCCGCCACCGCGTCTTGCGGGGACAGTTTATCCGCTCGACTCCATCCCAATTTCTATATGAAGTGGGCTTTGGAGGTGAAAAGGTCTCATTTGCGGAAGATGCTTACGGCATAGATGATGAAAAATCCGTGGTTGAGCCTTCTGCTTGTCCCCCCAAGCCCGGGATGTTTAAAGTGGGAGAGATGGTTGTTCACAACACGTTCGGGCCGGGCCGGGTTAAGGAATTTCTCGATCTGGGGCCGGATAGTATCGTTGTTGTACAATTCCAGTCTGGAAAAACTAAATCGTTGATGGTAAAATATGCCAACCTGACACGAGCAGGGAAATAAATCAGGAATATTTAAGTCTTGAACAAGGAGATATAGTGTGACCAGTGCACGAATTCATTTTTACTATAAAAATGTAACCGCCGAAGTCATCGGAACTGAACACGGATTGACTGCCCAGCAGTTTCAGACGCTGGCCCAGAAAACCACCCCGTTAATTGAGCAGCTCAATCAGCAGCGCAAAGCCGGCAAGGTCCGTTATCGTGATTTGCCCTACCATGAGCAGTATCCCAGGCAGGTTCGGGAGATTGCCTCGCAGGTCGTGAATGAATGTGAAAATTTTGTTGTTCTGGGGATTGGCGGTTCGGCGCTGGGCAACATTGCTTTGCAGACGGCGTTAAATCCATATCTGTATAATCTGGATGCCGCCCAGCGTAAAGGTCCGCGTTTGTTTGTCTTTGACAATGTAGATCCAATGCAATTGGCCAGCTTTCTGGATTGGGTTGGTGATAAATTGGATAAGACGATTTTTAACGTTATTAGCAAATCCGGGCGTACGGCGGAAACCGCAGCCCAGTTTTTGATTATCCGTGAAATGCTGCTCAAAAAGCTTGGTCCGGCTGGCTATAAAAAGCAGATTATCGCAACAACCGATCCCAAAGAAGGCACCCTCCGCAAGATCGTCAACGAGGCTGGATTCCGGACATTGGAAGTCCCGGATGGGGTTGGCGGTCGCTGGAGTGTGCTTAGCCCGGTCGGATTGCTGAGTGCGGCTGTCTGCGGCATTGACATCGAAAACCTGCTGGCTGGGGCTCGGGATATGGATCAGCGGGTCAGTCGGACGGATTTTTTTGCCAATCCAGCAGCACTGAATGCAGCGATTAATTGGCATTATTACAATGCCGGCAAGCGGATTTCGGTGATGTTTCCCTATGCCTGGCGTCTGAAGGACTTGTCCGACTGGTATCGCCAGCTCTGGGCGGAAAGTCTGGGTAAAACCAAGAATCTCAAGGGAATGGATGTCTATGTTGGCCCCACGCCGGTAAATGCTTTGGGGACCACCGACCAGCATAGTCAGGTCCAGTTGTATCGCGAAGGCCCCAATGACAAAATCTTCACATTCCTTCAGGTCAAGCAGTTCGACCGGGATATTATCATCGGTCCGGCTCCTGAAAACACACCGGAATTAAATTATCTGGCCGGCAAACAGATGTCGCGGCTGCTAAACAGCGAAAAAATCGGGACTGAATATGCCTTACTGCATGACAAGCGTCCCTGTATGACAGTGCTTTTCGATCAGGTTAATGCGTTTACGATAGGTCAGTTTATCTATTTATTTGAAGTGACCACTTCCCTGGCAGGCCTTTTGTTTGATATCAATGCATATGATCAGCCCGCGGTGGAATTGGGTAAGGAAGCGACATTTGCTCTGATGGACCAGCCTGGCTACGAAGACTTGGCCGAGAAGATTAAGCCCGTCCAGCAGATTGACGGCGGCTATCTTGTATAAGCGTCGAACGGACAGTTCCCAACGACAATCGTGAAGGAGACGAGATGGATTATGCAGTGATTATGGCAGGGGGATCCGGCAAGCGGCTTTGGCCGCTGAGTCGTGAGCATCGACCCAAACAGATGTTACGATTGTTGGGGGGGCAGACTTTACTGCGGCGGTGCTTTGATCGTCTCCGTGGACTATTTGATCTCCGGAATATCCTGGTGGTTACGAATGTCGGTTATGTGGATATGGTCCGTGAGAATCTGCTGGAACTGCCTGCTGAGAATGTGATTGCTGAACCGATGGTCCGCGATACAGCGGGTGCCATCGGGCTTGCTGCAACCGTTCTTCATAAATATGACCTGCATTCCACGATGGCGGTAGTCACGGCCGATCAGGTTATTGAGCCGGATGAACCATTTCAGAAGGCCATGCAGAGTGCGCTGGATTTTGTTGAGGAGCACCCCGAGGCTCTGCTGACATTTGGGGTCAAGCCGACCTATGCCAGTACGCAGTATGGATACATTAAATTGGGACAGCCAGTGCCTTGCGGTGAATCCAAAGATGCGGTGCGCCGGCTTGAAGCTTTTAAAGAAAAACCCGATGCACAAACCGCCAAAGCGTATGTGGATAGCGGTCAGTACTGCTGGAATTCAGGGATGTTTGTGTGGAAAACCAAAACCATTCTTGATCAATTGCATCATTTCCTGCCAGCTTGTGTTGAACCGCTCCAGAAAATCCAGTCCGCCTGGGGCAGAACTGAGCAGGAGGATGCCATCCGGGAATGGTTTGTGAAGCTGCCGAAAATCAGCATTGACTATGCGGTGATGGAGAAAGCATCTGAAGTATATGGAATTTTACTGGATTGCAGCTGGCGGGATTTGGGGTCTTTTACGGCGTTGGCGGATATTATCGAATCGGACGCGGCGAATAATATTGTCGCCGCACAAAAGGCCGAACTGTTGGACTGCAAGAATTCTATTGTTGTAACCGAGGATGCCGGACATCTTATTGCTTTAATCGGCGTGGACAATATGGTTGTGGCGCATAGTCCCGATGCAACGCTGATTTGTCCGGCCAGCCAGAGTCATCGCATCAAGGAATTGCTGGAACAAATACAGCAGCACGGCGGTCAGCGTTATCTGTAATGGTAGGGAGCAGAGGATTGCGTTATCTTGCCATTGACCTGGGTCAAAAACGCGTTGGACTGGCTATCAGTGACGCCGGTCAATCGATGGCGTTTCCGCTGGGGGGGCTTGGGACAGGGCCGGGGCTGATGTCCCGAATCGCAGATATAATTCAGTCCGAAAAGGTGGGGGCTGTGGTCGTCGGATTGCCCTTGAATATGGATGGCTCGGAAGGGCCGCGAGCAAAACTATCTCGAGACTTTGCAGCTCAATTAACAAAGGTCGTTTCTGTCCCTGTTACGCTCTTTGATGAGCGTCTGAGCAGTGCCGAAGCGGACTGGAAGCTGGCTGGTTCAGACTGGACCCGCGATGAGAGGAAAAAGCGGCAGGATGCCATTGCTGCGGCGGTCTTTCTTCAGGCGTTTCTGGAACAGCAAAAAGAATCCCTGGGCAGGCCTCGAATTGTGTCCCTGCCAACGGCGGAGCAGGCTGCTCAACAGGCCGTGTCGTTCTTTGGTCATTGTGTGCGGGATGCCATCGACAAAAGAGGGATTTGCTATTGTGCTCTCAGCGGCGGCAGCAGTCCGAAGATGTTTTTTGAACTGCTTGCCAGTGAGGCGCTGGATTGGCAGCGAATCCATTTTTTCTGGGCCGATGAACGATGTGTGGGGCCGGATCATCCGGATAGTAATTATCGACTGGCTCAAACCGCATTATTGTCAAAAGTTCCGGTACCGTCGCATCATATTCATCGTGTTTTAGGGGAATTGCCGCCGGCGGAAGCTGCTGAACGCTATCAAAACATAATTTGTCATGTAATGGAATTGCAGGCTGGTCAATGGCCTGTGTTGGATATCGTGCTGCTCGGGCTTGGAACTGATGGGCACACGGCATCTCTGCTTGTGGGGACTGACGTAGTGGATAATCAGACAGATATCGCTGCCCCGGTATTTTCACAGACAATGCCGCATACCAGAGTAACACTGACTGTTCCGGTGCTGACTGCGGCCAGGTCACTTGTATTTATCATCACCGGCAGTTCCAAGCGGGAAATTCTCCGAGAAGTGATGGCCCCGCCGCTTCGTCCTTGGCAATATCCAGTACATGCTCTCTGGCCTGCGGTGGATAAAATGACCTGGTTTGTGGATGCCGATGCGGCAGATCCTACCTATTCAGCTCATTGATGGATTGGGATTGAATCAACCGACAGTCATTCTCGGAAAAAATAGCCTTGAGGCGTCCTAACTGGGCGTGCTTATTATAGAAAATCAATCCATAGTCTGCTGAGGATGCGATCAATTTGCGATCCGGGTGTCCGTCCAGATAGGGAGCATTAATCAGGACAATATTATAATGTTTTTTTGCAGCTTGAGTGACGATCCGAATATTAATCTGGCTGAACCGCACAAAAAATTCAGCCGGCCATAATAACAAATTTCGGATGACTGTCTGCAGGGGATACGGAGTGATAATGCCTGCGGTGGTATTGGAATTGAGTTCGAATGCCTTGGCCGCAGCATTGCGGCGGGTATCCAAATCGATAAAAAGACATTTGTAATCAGACTGGGCCAGGGCAATCGCAATTTTTATGGGGATTGTGACAGGCAGGGTTTCAAGGCTTGCCCCCGCGAACAGAATCACTTTATTTTTTCCATTCATCGACCGGATTTTTCGCGTAATCTCGGCTGCACATTGGCTATAGTGTTCTTCAATAACCCTCTGGTGTGTTTTGCCGGAATGACTGTCCGATGCCTGATTGGGTTTGCCCAACAAATGCCAAAGTGTGAAAAATAAAATACCGGTAAAAAAAACACCAACGGCCACATAAAAATAAGGTGTTTCCAGTATGCCTTCTGCCCAATCGATGAACAATACTATAAATCCGACATCCATCATCCCTGATCAATTATGATTCCAGGACCATGAAGGTCTCTGTAATGATTTTTGTTTTTTGTCAAGAAACCGCAGAATATCACGTTTGACGATGTCGGCAAATAGAAGTTCTGATGCATGAGAGCTGGTATCCTGCGGGGCAATTTCTTGTGGTATTTCAGTTGGACAGGCCTGTCGAGCGTCCTCGTGTTCAGGTTGTAAAATGAGCTGTGTCGGTTTAGGTTCCGAGGTATCGGATGGGGTGATAAACTGCCCGACAACCCGTGAAATGGCATCCTCCTGTTTTCGTTGCGGCCGGGTGACGGGTGATTGTCTTTGCGATGCTACTGAGCGGCGTTGCTCGGCCATAATCTGTTCGGCCAGATTAAACCTGGGAATTTCAGTTTCCGATTTCTCCTGGATTGGTGCAACCTCATCAACATTGCCTGCGGAAGGCTGTGAGAGTGTCTCTGAGGTGGTATGTTCGGAGCATGGCTGAGGAGAGGCAGAGCATTCAAGCTCCAAGGTATGGTCCTGCAATTCCCGAATCTGTGTCTGAAGTTTTTCCAGTTCATGATCACGCAGATACAGCAAATGGTGCAATTGATTGTTTTCTTCACCGACAAGCTGGAGGTCACCTTTGGCCCGTTCCAGTTGCCCAGTGGCATTATCCAGCCGCTGCTGTGTAAGACGCAATTCTTCCCGCAGCGAATGAGTCTCCTGTCTGGCCGCACAAAGACGGTCATTTTCAGCCTGAAGGCCGGCCAGGCGATTTTCGAGTTCTCGCCGCTGGTGTTCGGCCTTCTCCAGCAGGCTTTTTTGGTCATCAATCAGGTGCTTCAATTCCGATATTCGACTATCTGTTAATCCGTCGTTTTCGGCGATTTGGTCTTCCAGTTCAGCGATACGCAATTTCAATGCATGGATGATATCTTCAGCCTGGCGATTTTGATGGGTTAATTCCGACCGTACGGCTTCGAATTGTTCGGATATCTCTTGCAGTTGAGCTGCAAGCGTTTGATTGTGATGGCGAAGGGCGGCCAGCTCTCCCTGTTGCTGTTGCGACAGCGATTCTATTTCTGACAAGGAATGAGCCAATGCCATTTTTTCATGGAGCGTCGCTTCCATATCTCGACGACTTTGAAGCATAGCTTCTTCCATATCCGCCAGGGCTTTGCGTGCGGAAGCCAAATCCTGTGAAAGGCTGTTATTTTCCTGTTTGAGCTGGTCGGTCAGTTGTTCCAGGGACGCGATTTTAGATTCCAATGCGACTTGATTGTGCCGAAATTGTTCCTGTTGTTCAATCTGCTCAAATTTGAGTTGTTCAATCTGTCGCTGTTTTTGTTCGATCTCCGCGGCATGATCCGAATGAACTTTGATTTGCTGTTCATAAGCTTGAAGGGTGGACTGTACTTGCTCAAGCTGCTGCTTTTTTTCAGCTAATTCAGCTCGGATCGAATCCACGCCTGTTTTGTGCTGCTGAATTTCGCTGTCACGAGTCGTGCAATATTCCTGAAGTTCTGCCAGTTTTTGCTGGATATTTTTCAGCTCTGTATTTTTGGTTTCAAGCTCCGCCTGGGCCTGAGTAACCTGAATCTCAAGGGAGGATTGAATGGCTGTAGTGTGGGCAAGATGAGAATTATAGATGGCTTTCTGTTCGTCTATTTCGGCCAGAAGACGTTTTAATTGTTCTTCTGCATTGTCTGACTGTAAACGCATTGCAGTCAGGTCAGACGTTAGATCCCTGGTTCGTAATCGTTCTTCAGAAAGCTGCTTTTCCAAGTCTTGAATCTGACTTACGAGCAACTCGACCCTGCTGCTTTCTTGATTGGCTTGCGGTTTAATGGCCTTCTCCGGGACCGGCTTGACTGCGGCCGGAGTTGATACTTCATCCGGACAGACAGTGTTTTTTGTAGCCTCGGCAGCTTTCTGCAATTGCTCAAAAGATAAAATGCGTGCACCGACTGGATAGTTATTGTCTTGTATTAATTTCGAGACAGTTGGCGTATCTGAGGGGGCAAAGAAATCGGGTTCTTCAGCAGGTTCGGATACGGAGGGTTGAACGGTATTGCGCAAAGTTACTGCTTGCGAAGCCTGCTGTAAGGCTCGCAGGATATCTGCTTTACATTGCAGAATATCAATGTCCAGATCTTCAGTTGGATGGTTTTCCGGGTTCACAGGACCCCTCCAAATTCAACTTGACCACAATTATATCAATCCTTCTTGCTTTGCACAAGATAGGAAATCGCCTATTTTATCAGAAAAGAGGAATTTCCCAAACCTCTGGCCCCATAGATAAACAACTGAATTGTCCCGGAGGGAATTCTTCTATTAATCGATTGATATCATCGACAGTAATTGCCCGAATCGCCGCGATATCATCAGCCAGGGTACGATACAAGTGCGAATAGACCCAGTTGAATCCCAGCCCAAATATCCTGCCCATCGGTTGTTCCGATTTAAGCGTCAGCGCAGAAAGCACTTTGTTTTGTGCTGCGGTTAATTCCTTTTCCTGTATGCCATTACGACTTAAATCAGAAAAAATCCCCTGGATGATCTCTGCTACCTTGGGAGCGGCAGCGGGTTCACAGCAGATGTAACTATACATCGCACCGATTCCATCCATGGTCTCAGCCTGCATGGAGGCCGTCTCGGCGATGGCCGGATCGACTAACGACCAGAAATACCGTGACCCACTGTCATCGCCGATAATCATTCCCAGCAGCGATGCAGCAAACCGCCGGGGATCCTGCATGGAGACCATGGGGCTGATCAGGCAGATGTGGTGCCGGGCGAGTGTTTCCTTTTGCAGGTGTTTTCGCTGACGAGTCCCTTCAAAAAACGAGAGCGGACGGTCTGCCTGGGCAGGTTTCCAATCTCCGCAGATAGATTCGATTAATTCACAAAATTGGTCAAAATCAAAATTCCCGCAACAAGCGGCAACGAGGTTATTGGGGGCATATCGACGATTGAAATAGTCACGCATTTGCTCGACTTTCAAATCTCCGATAGTCTGCTCAGTGCCGAGGGTGCTGTTGCCGCAGGGATGGCTGCCAAAATGCAGGGCGCGTGCCTGGTCGAGCACATCGAATTGCGGCATATCCTTGTACATGGCGATTTCCTGGAGGATGACATTTTTTTCAATATTGAAATCCTCCTCACGCAGCGAAGGGCGCATCAGCTGTGACCACAACCGTGCCACATCCGGCAAAAATTCCGGCAGGACCGCGGCATAATAAACAGTATTCTCCTCTGCGGTGAAGGCATTGAATTTGGCTCCGATACCGTCAAAGGCCTCATTGACCTGCTGCCAGTTCAGGCTGTCGGTTCCCTTGAATACCATGTGTTCTAAAAAATGGGAAACCCCGCTGATTTCAGGCGTTTCATCCCGTGAACCAGTGCGGACAAAAAAACCCATGGCGGTGGTTTGAGCCTGAGGATGATACTCTCCGATGAGGGTTAATCCGTTTTGGAGCTGTTTGTGTTTAAAGATCATAGCATTAACATTTTCAGTTAAACTTGAATGGGTTTAGGGCCAATGGTAGCAACGGTAAAATCATCGAATAGATTGTCATTTAAAAACGCCAGCAAAGACGACCTGCTGACGGCATCAATGTTTTGACGAATTTCTGATAACGGCCGCACTCTGCCCAGGTAATAGTAATCACCGGCGATCCCTGCTGCTCGAGCGGCTGATGATTCGCTTTGCATAATCAGCGTGCTCTTGAGGCCGATTTGGGCGCGATGCAGTTCCTCATCGGAAAAGCCTTCCCGGAGCCGACGGAATTGTTCCAGGGTGATATCAAGGGTTTCCTGAGCCTGCTGAGGGGTCGTCCCGGCGTAGCAACTGATCGCGGCATGGTCTTTTAATGACTGATACCTTGCTCCGACAGCATAGCATAAGCCCCGTTTTTCACGAACTTCGGTGAACAGACGGCTGCTCATTCCGCCGGACAAGATGGACACGGCGGCCATAATTTCATAATAACGGGGATCCTGAATGGTCGGGACGCGGGTCATCAGGCCGATGTGTACCTGGGCTCCATCATTGGCTTGGTGGGTGTAATGCTGTCCGGAGGACCCTGCCGCAGGACGCTTCACGCCGGTTCCCGGCAAATGGGCAAAACGCTTTTCCAGAAGGGCACAGACGGCGGGGAAGTCATATTTGCCTGCAATGGAAAAGAGACATTGCGACCAGTCGAATTGCCGCTGAATAATCTGGCGGCAGGCATCGGCAGTCATATTTTCCAGGTCCTCTTTTTTCCCTTCGGTAGGGCGGTTGTAAGGGGCGGGGTAAAATTGTTCAGTAACCAGCAGGCGGACTTTATGCTGCGGATCATCATCCAGCCCGGCCAGTTCGTGGAGTGCCAGTTGCCGAGACGGTTCAAATTGCTCATCCTCCAGCAGGGGAGCCGTCAGGATATCTGCATATAAATCCAGTGCTGCCGGCAGATTGGCGGATTCCAGCGAAGCACTGACAGACAAATTCTCCGCGGAGATGGCACTGTTGCGGTGTATCCCAAGCTCATCGAGGGCCTCAACCAGGGTGCGGCTATCCCGGGAACCTGCCCCGCGAAACAGCCAGTCGGTGATGATTTGTCCCGCTCCGGAATTGCCCTCAGGATAAAATGCATTGCCGGCAGGGAGTAAAAAATTAAACGAGACGGATTCCACTTCCGGCATAGGTTCGCCCAGGATGACCATGCCATTTCGGAGTCGATGACTATCAAGCCGTTCTTTCATAGTTAATCTCTCGCCGCACCGGGCGGCTGCTGAAGGTTGTTTTCTGTCGTTTAAGCCACAGCCGATTCAGTCGTATCATCCCGCTTGTCGCTGTCGAACTGAACACTGATTTTCTTGCTGATGCCCTGTGTCTGCATGGTTATGCCATACAGCATATCGGCGATGCTCATCGTCCGCTTGGAGTGGGTAATAACGATGAATTGTGACAGCTGCTGGAACTGCTTGACAATCAGGTTAAATCGTTCATTGTTGGCCTCATCCAGCGCCGCATCCACTTCATCCAGCACACAGAATGGCGAGGGCTTGCTCTTGAATACTGCAAACAGCATCGCAATCGCTGTCATGGTTTTTTCGCCGCCGGACAGCAGACTGATAGTGCGGGTTTCCTTGCCGGGCGGACGAGCCACAATTTCGATCCCCGATTCGAGAACGTCTTCCGGATTTTCGAGGAATATGTCGGCCTTGCCGCCGCCAAATAAAAGCCGAAACAGTTCCTGGAAGTGGATTCGCACCTGGTCGAAGGTCTCCTGAAATTTCTCCCGGCTTTCCTGATTAATTCGCTCAATCAGCTGCTCCAGCTGAGCCTTGCTGGCGTTGAGATCTTCCACTTGCGAGGCCAGAAAGGCATAACGTTCCTCAAGCTGCTGCTGCTGTTCGATGGCATCCACATTAACATTGCCGAGACGTTCGATTTTGCTTCGCAGATCCTGGATTTCTTCCCGGACGATATCCCAGTCGATATCCTGCGTACTGTAATTCTGATACGCCTCTGTCAATTCAATCTGGAGTTCTTCGCGAACACGCTGGCACAGGTCCTCATCCTTGACTTTCAATTGGGATAAATCAAGCTGAAGCTGGTGGATATGCTGCTCAATTTCGGATTGTTCGGTGCGAGCCTGTCGCAGGAACTGCTCATTTTCCTTTTGCCGAGCGGAAAGCTCCTGCTGCAAAGCATGCAAAAGAAGACTTTGTTTCTGGGCCTCCTCTTTTTCCACGTACAGAGTACAGACGGCCGATTCGGTAGACAGAATATTGCGCTGGGCCTGTTCAATTTGTTCGTCACAGGTAATCGCATCCATACGGCATGTCTCTGCCGACATGCGGGCATGCTGAATCTGACTGGTAATCGCTGCAGAACGCTGACGTATGGATTTTTGCTGTTCGCTGAATCGGCCGATCTGAATTTTTAATTCAGTGACCTCCGACGAGCGGCTTTGCAGTACACGGCGCTGTTCATCCAGCATTTGCTGAATGCGCTGAATCTGAGCTGTTCGCTGGGTGTTGATTTCCTCCAGTTCTTCCAGCTTTTTGCGGGACTCATGTTCTTTCTGGACGGATTTGGAGATTTCGTCTTCAAGCACCTGAATTTCACTGAGGATAATCGGCTGCTCCTGCGCCAGACGTTTGATATTCTGTTCGATCATGCGCATCCGAGATTCAGTATCCACCTTCTCCGTATTGGCCTCATAGATGCTGGTACGGAGTTCCTTGCACAGTTCGGCCAGATGCTCATTTTTGTGTTCCGTTTGTTCGAGCGTTTGTTCAAGTTGGTGAATGTGGCTGTTAATCTCGGCAAGATGCTGTTCAAGCTGGTGAATGCGGCTTTTACGGGAGATCAGCCCGGACGTTTTTCCCTGCGGGCCGGCGCAAAGCAGATAACCGTCGCTAAGCACTTCGCCTTGAAGAGTCACAAAACGATAACTGCTGTATTGGCCAGCCAGTTCCAGACCCACATTGAGCGATTCAACCAGGATGGTCTTTCCCAACAGCGACCAGACCAAAGGACCGTAGACGGGATCAAAACGTACAAACTCCGCCAGTCTGCCCAAAACGCCGGCCTTGCCGGCCAGATCCGCGGTATCCACCAAGGGTTCCAGACGATCCATACACAGCACCGTCAGCCGGCCATCCAGTTTATTGCGCATACCTGTGTCGGCAAGAAAACGCGACGTGCTGTTTATCACAAGGGCATCCGTTTTGCCTTCCAGGGCGGCTTCAATAGCCTGCGAATACTGCATGTCTGCCGACAGAATATCGGCAACGATTCCCTCGATGTAGTCTGATTGATTGATTTCACGCTCTTTTAAAATTGAACGGATAACGCTGTTGACGCCTTGACGCCGGGACTCCATATCCTTAAGGACATTCAGCTCACTGTTGATACCGCTTCGCTGTTCTTTGCAGCGTGCCAGTTCATTCATGGCGGCAGTTTTCTGCCCGCCAACGGTCTCCATTTCTGCGCGTTTGGCCTCCAGAGTGCCTTGGAGCTGTGAGATGACACTGAGAATATCTTCCAGACGCGACTGACACTGAGCTTTTTCCGTCAGCCATTCGGCCAGCTGGCCTTCTGCCTGACTGGCACGTCCTGAAAGACGCGTTTTCTGACCGGCAAGATTGTTGCGATAAGTGTTCAGGCTTTGAATCTCATTATGCAATTGGGCGGTACGGCGAACAATATCGATGATTCCGGATTTTTCGTCCTCCAGCTTAGCCTGCAATTCTGCACACTGGGTATTGATTTGCGACAGAATGTCCTCTGCCTGAGCAAGCTGTTCGGTCCGGATAGACAGATCCTTCTGGCTGGTTTCCAGTTCCTGTCGACATATCTCCAGTTCGCTGCTGAGATGGCGAATCTGTTCGGATAGTTTGGCTGACTGAGACAATGAGGTCTTCTTGCGTTCCGCCAGTTCATCGATGCGCGTATTCAGATAATGAATACGCTCGGCATGCTGCTCAATCCGGCTCCGCGAGGCAACAAGCGTGTTATCCCATCGATTAATTTGATTTTCATTCTCTTGAATCTTGGATGATATTTCCCCCGCAGCAGTGTCATACCGGGCAACCGCCGCAGCGGTTGCGGCAAATCTTTCCTGCCAGCCGGCAAGAACTTCTTCTTTGTAACGACAGCTTGTGATAATTTTATGATATTCGGCCAGAGAATAGTTGACTCGCAGCTCTTTGAGCCGCTGACTGTATTCAAGATAACTGCGAGCCTTGCCCGCCTGGAGCTTAATGCTGCGAAGCTGTTTTTGGACTTCATTGACAATATCGGCCAGACGCAGCAGGTTTTGTTCTGTTCGCTCCAGCTTACGAAGAGCCTCTTTCTTGTGGGACTTGAATTTACTGATTCCCGCTGCTTCTTCGAAAATAATCCGCCGGTCCTGGGTCGAAGATTTCAAAAGCTGATCAATTTGTCCCTGTTCGATAATCGAATAAGCACTGACGCCCACGCCGGTATCAAGAAATAATTCTTTGATATCTTTCAGGCGGCAGGATTTGCCATTGATCAGATATTCGCTCTCACCGCTGCGAAATAACCGACGTGATATCTCTAATTCGTCCTGTTCCAGACCTAATCCTCTGACATCTGAAAAATGCAGGGTCACCTCGGCCATACTGCTGGGCTTTCGACTGCTGCATCCGCTGAATATCACATCTAGCATTTGTCCGCTTCGCAGGCTTTTGGGGCTTTGATTGCCTAAAACCCACTTAATTGCATCCACAACATTGCTTTTGCCGCAACCATTTGGGCCAACAATAGCGGTTATGGGCTGATTAAAGCGAAGTTCGGTTTTGTCAGCAAAACTTTTAAATCCATTAATAATAATTTTTTCAAGTTTCATAAAAAGATGGAGTCAAATCCGTTCAAGTTATTATTTGGTTTGGGCCGGAGGGGCCATTGTATTATCGGCCGTTTGATTCGTTTTCTCTACAAATGCACCGGCATCAGACAGCGGTCCGCGGATGAATTCTGCAGGAACAAGCTTCTCTCGACAAAGCTGTTCGACAATATCAAGAATCTCAGAGTAGTTTAGTCCCAGTCCTGGCCAGGAGTACTTTTTCTTGTCGATTTCGGAGGCATGGCCGAGGGTACGAATGATGTCTTCGAGATAAAAACTGCTTAAAAAGGGCCCAACCAGTTTAGGACGAGCTGGATGCCTGCGGACCAGAGATACATATTTATCTCCGGGCCTGGCATTGATCATCACATTGCCTTGGTCTAAAAACAAGTCATTCTGGCAGCTAAGCGGAGCCCCAAATAAAATCAGCCCGGCCGTTCCTTTTTGTACAGCGTAGATCACTTTGGAACCGGAAGAATTAACCAGGTCGATAAAGAAATCGGTTCCGACTGGAATACGTCTGACAAAAACACTGTTGTGGTTCAGGAGCTGATCATACGCAGCCAGTCGTATATCGATGTTGTTATTGGATAATAACTGTGACAGGAATGTCTCAATATCTTTCAGTTTGGCATTGCTTAGGGATTGGATGGCCTCAAGCTGGAGACTGGACTGATCATCCATTGCCATGCTTCGCAGAACACTGATACCGCGACTGTCTCCTATATTAAGCATACATCGAGCGGCATGAAAACGCACGGCCGGATTGTTTTGCTCATCCAGCAGGGCTGCGAGCCTGTACAGACAGGGGCGGCCAATGGCTTCAAGTGCAAGTTCAGACTCCTTGGCTTTGGCTGGGTCGCGTAATCGCTCACACAGCGTATCAATACGCTCTGTTCGCAGGGTTTCGTCTTCAGATAAATATAAAAGCTGCAGCATGGAAAGAAATTCCTGACGACGGTGGCGATATTGCGAAGGAATGGTAATTTGAATATCCGTGCTGGATATCGCGTTTGCAGTTGAGCTTCCGAAGCGTTCATTAATGCGATTGCGAATGGCATACGAAGCCCTGAAGCTGGATTGTTTTAAAGTTAAGGTAATAGGGGATTTCAGGGAGGTACTCCCGCCATTGAATATATAATAACGCTCCTGTTGGGTGGCAGGGTCTATGGTGGTAAAAATTTGTCCTTCAGCACTGCCGATGGTTTTGGCAAATTGGCTATAGGTTTGCATGCGATTCATTTCTTTAAGGTCGGCAGTGAATAAATAGCCGCCCCGAAGAGAGGTCGTCTGTGTTTTCGTCAGGGGTTTGATTTGAAGATCAAACCGATCACCTGCCATGGAAAGAGAGGGAATTTCACCGATTATTTCAACGATGGCTGTATCGGTGCTTTCAATAAAACTCCTGATCTCTCCGGAGGTTGCGTTTGGCATTTTCTGCCAGATATATTTTTCCAGCTCAGGCCGTAATTGCGGCGGACATTCCGAGGACCCTGCCCCCCACAGTCCGGCCACCATACCGTAAGCGCGAACGGGTACTATAGGGCTGTAACTGATTTGAGCTAATTGTCCAATCGTGGTATTTAAATCGACTTGCGGTTCCGCAGTTGCATCCCGATTGTTTTTGGGGCCGCAGGAGGCCAGAAAGCATCCGGCAATAACTAGCGCGGTTAAAAAAATGTATCCTTTATTCATCTTTTATGCCTTCAAAAGCAACCAACCAAATCTCGGCAACTTCAATACGACCATAAAATCCTAAAGTGCGTAGAATAGACATTTTGAGTAGGACAGTCAAGAACAATCCATTGTGTATCAAACAACCATGCCATACAAGATATATGCCACAATATTACAAAAACCTTATTGTGGATTTGCAATATACCTGATTATGGATTGATAACAAGTCCCGATATCTGCAGGAACGAAGATAAACATCTGGCTTTATTGTGACCGAAATCTCAAATTGTCAGATAATGCGATTGCAGATTCCAAATTGCGTTGCAAGGTTTGTACTGTTATTTCCGGAGGCAAGGCGCCTATCCAGCGGTTTGAAAGCGATATTACTGTTCGGTATTCTCCAATTAAATTATTCAGTACAAAAGAGAGTTCGCGGTTGACGTCCGCTGCCGCTAATGCCGGCTCATTGGAAACAACAGTTTCCGATTCCTGAACTCGGTTAAATCGGCTTTTGGGATTTGTTCGAAGCGGAGTACGCTGATTCGTAGTTGTCGAAGGGGTACTGGGAGTAGTAATTTGCTGGGAGTTGATAAGATTCTGGTCAACCATCGTGGATTGGTCATAATAGTAGTAGTAATCAGAGGATGGAATAATCACTTGTCCTCGCGTAAACCCTCCGATGTCATTGGTGGTACGGGACCGTCGGACAGGTGTTGTTCTGTCCTGTTCTTCAATTGTTTTAAGCTGTGCTTCGAGCGTGGCCGTGCGATTTTCAAGGAAACTAATACGGGATAATGACAGTCCTATATTTCTTTTTGCCGCGATAAACTGCTTGATTGTCGTATCAATTCCTGGTGCATTCGCAAGCTGTGCATCCGAAGCATTCATATCACTCAACACAGAACGAATGGAATCGGCAACCGCATCAACTAATTTGAATCGAATGGCATCCCCGGGGGTTAATTGTAAAACACGACTGTGTATATCGGAAACACTTGTGGTTTGCGGCGATGTACCTGCTGTTGCATCCGACGCTGCCGGCAAACTTGGCGTCACTCCTTCGCACAGTGTTTTGACAACTGTCTGAGTGGGTAAAAGCAAATCTTTTTGAGCGATGGATTGATTGCCGCTGGTATCAATGACTTCAACTAAACCTATCTTTTTATCTAATAAGGCTTTAGCGAGGATGCCAGGACGCCGGCTGTTTTCTGCAAGCGTTGCTGCGTAAACGCTGTATGTGGCCAGCGAATCCGGACTGTAGATTTTAATAAAATCCGTTTCCGAGTGTCCGCTCGACGTGCTGACAAAGGGGCCTAATGCAGAGATCGTGGCGTTGGGGGCAATATAAATTTTGTCACAGGCCAGAGCGATTGCTGTTGCAGCGGAATGGGCTCCACCAAAGGGGCCGCCGGAAATATAGGCGACTGTGGGACATATGTCAATTTTAGATAATGTCGAACAGATTTCTTTCATATATTCGCCGCGTCCGCCAGGGCAGTCAATTTTGACCAAAACAAAACGCGGTCCGCTGTTCGCTCCCTTTGTGATGGCATCACAGATTGTTTTGGTTACGGCTTGAGAAAGGAGTGCTTCCGCATCTGTAATTGACACCAATACAACACTGTTGCGCCGTCCATTATTATCTAAAGTAACTTCATAATCCTCTAACTTGATGGGGGACAACTTTTTTTCGTTTTCATTATAAACAAGTGTTTTGTCTGCAGTCGTTTTGAGAGTTCTGAAACCATAAAAGATTTCACCTGTCTGTTTATTCTTAAACGTGTCTGCCTTAACGGATAACCCAGCGGCCAGAATCATAGCTAAAAGGCTTAAAAGAAGACTTTTCCGTGTCATAGTTAATCCTCCCGATTATTTTCAGTATCCTAAAATCTGCCTATTTTACAGGTTTTTTGTTCTGCTATTTCAGCGGATAAAAAACGATCCTATACTATCTTCCGTATATCTTTGCTAAGGTTCAAGAAAAAAGACCTCATAAACTATCATATTCTGCCTGCAGGGAGTTTAATAAATCCTGTAATTCTTGCTCTTCACAAGGAACATCTGGATAGGTTTGCTTGAGCTTAATCAGGTATTTGACTTCCTGGATGATTTCACGAAAAGACTTTTTGGCTTCAACCAACGTCATTCCCCGGTTTCGATCCTTGGCGATCAGGGTCTTGACTTTGGTGTCAAATGAATTTTTTAACTGATTAAACTTTCTATTGATTTTTTCAAGTTCTTCTCTGGCCTGGGCCATTTGTTCAGGACGGCGGATCTCAGCGTCGGAGGCGTTGGCATCGGCAAGGACTTCTTCAAACGAGGAAACAACCTTGTCTGCCATAGAGCAGTTTACTGCTTCCTGAGCAGGAAGCGTCACCAGTTGCCCCTTACGATTATAAATACTGATGAGTTCATCCGTGGGTTGTTTTTCGGAGGATTCAATATACATGATTTTGCCGTTACGACGGATACGCAGCACTTCTATGTCCTTATTTTCCATGGCCCGTGCCAGGGCGACCGGACGATTGTTCTGTTCGGCCAGGGAGGCCAGATAATTCCGCCATGCAGAACGTATTTTTTCGCCAACATTGTTTCCCACCATGCGTTCCAGTTCCACAATCCCGTTTTCTGAGGACGCGACAACGGTTGCTGCCCCCATAACGGTTGCACCGGACATGTATATTTTATTGCAGGCCAGCGCAATAGCTGCGGCAGCTGAATAGGCCCCGCTGTTTTTGCCGCCGCGAATAAATGCTGCGGTTGTACAATTTCGGGTTTTGGTGATTGCAGAACAAATCCGCATGGCCAGATCCACACGTCCTCCGGGACTATCAATTTCAAGAATGATGAGCAGGGGACCTTTGTTGGATTCTTCGACCATTGCTTTTTCAAATGCTTTGGTTATAATATCTGATTCAATGGCATCGCTAAACGTAAACACGACAACATGCTTATTCCTGCCCTGATTGTCGGGTGTGATGGTATATTCAGCCAGATTGACCTGAATCGGTCCGGATTCGGTTGTGTGAATGGTGGTTTTCCCGTTTACGGGCTCCTGTTCGGCATACCCGTGATAGGTTTGCCCGCTGGTTTTGTGCGTGAAAGTATCCCCTTGGCACATTTCAGACAGGACACAACAAGGCCCCCCCAGCAAGCCAACAATCATAGACAACAGAATCTGTTTACGCATCATGCATCGCTCCTTCAATACGAATTATAGTTTTAGAAAATATTCCATTAAATCCGCACCTCGTTCAATTCGGAATCCAGATGCGAAACTGTTAGGTTCGCTAAATGGTTTCTGCAAAATACCCTTGATGCCCGTTCCAGCCATGGCAAAGGGGACGGGCTGGTCGCAGTGGCAGCGGCTGTCCACTGGAGTCGGATGGTCGGGCATGACGAGGATGCGCCATTGCTCATATTGCTTTAATGCATGGAATACCGGACCGACAATATGTTTATCGATCATTTCAATGGCTTTTTTCTTCTGATGCGGGCTGCCGTTATGGCCGGCTTCGTCTGGCGCCTCAATGTGAACCAGCACCAGATCATATTTGTTTAAGGCTTCAATTGCCGCCTGACCTTTACCGGCATAGTTGGTATCGAGGTATCCGGTTGCGCCCTCGACTTTGATGAGATCAAATCCAATCAGTTTAGCCAGTCCGCGAACCAGGTCAACGGCGGTAATGGCAGCACCGGATTTCCCATAGACTTTGCTGAATTTTTCCAAAAAAGCCCGCTGGCCTTGTCCCCACAGCCAAATACTCGTCACGGGATTTTCCTTGAGATCCTTACGGACACGGTTAATCGGATGATTATCGAAAAATTGAACCGATTGGGCAATCAAATCCTTCAGTAATTCCGCATTTTTGCCTTTGGGCAGTATTTTGCTGACTTTTTCACCAATAAAATCGTGCGGCGGGCAGGTTTCTACTTTGGCGAAATCCGTGCCATGAATGACACATAAATGACGATACCCAACCCCTGGGTAGAATCGAAAATTCGGGTTGTGAATTAACTGTTCAAATTCACGAATCAGCTCTGTTCCCTCTTTGGTGGAGATATGTCCGGCACTATGATCGGCCATCAAACCGTCGGCGGTCGTGACCAGATTGCAGCGGAAAACCCAGTCTCCCGGCTCCAGCGGAATATCCTGGGCTGCGGCTTCAATCGGAGCACGCCCGGTATAATTTTTTTGCGGATCATAGCCCAGCAGACTCATCATGGCAACATCGCTGCCAGGCTGAAGACCATTCGGGACTGTCTGCACAATGCCCTGTCTTCCCTGGGCGGCAATCGCGTCCATGTGCGGCGTCTCTGCCGCTTCAATCACGGTCTTGCCGCCAAAGACATCCTGCGGATTATCCGCTGCTCCATCAGGCACAATGATTACATATTTGGGCTTCAATCTTTGTCCTCCGGAATTTCAACAATCCGTATGCAAATAGGTCTGGAACCGATGACATCCAGTTTGGATAATTCATCCAGCGCCGCGTTCATATTCTTCTGCTGAGTGGGATGCGTTGTTACCACCACGGGCACGGTATTGTTCGGTCCAATGCCCTCATGCTGAATCGCTCCGCTGATACTGATATTGTGTTTGCCGAGTACCTGGGCATATTGGGCCGTTACGCCCGGCACATCTTTTGCCATCAGACGAATATAATACCGGCTGGTAATATCATCAATATTCTGAATCGTCGGGTGCTGATTGTTTCGCAGCATAGGCATGGCATCAAATAGCCGTTGACTATTGCCCAGGGCGATTTCAATGACATCTGCCACGACAGCACTGGCCGTGGGCATCATGCCTGCTCCACGGCCAAAGAACATCGTATTACCCACGGCATGACCAAAGACACTGAGCGTATTAAAAGGGCCGCCTACGCGGGCCAGCGGGGTGTCCTCATGAATCAGAGACGGATGTACACGCAGCGAAATGGCTCCTTTCTGATCGGCCTGGCCAATTGCAAGTAATTTGAGGACATAGCCCATTTCCTGGGCATTTTTGATATCTTCTATCTGGATATTGTCTATGCCCTCAATGCTGATGTGTTTTGTATTAAACTGATAGCCAAACGCAAGACTTGCTAAGATAGCAAGTTTATGTGCTGTATCTGTACCATTAATATCCAGAGTTGGGTCTGCTTCGGCATAGCCTTTTTGTTGTGCCTGAGCCAGGGCGGTTGGAAAGTCCAAGCCTTTCTGGGTCATATTGGTCAGGATATAGTTGCAGGTACCGTTTAATATTCCATAAAGTGCGGTGATGCGATTGGCAGATAAGCCAGTGCGGAGAGCGGAGATAATGGGTATGCCTCCTGCACAACTTGCCTCAAATGCGATACATTTCTGCTGCTTTTTGGCTAATTCAAATAATTCCTGTCCAAATTCCGCCAATAAAGCCTTATTCGCTGTAACAACGTGTTTTCCGGCCGAGAGAAATTGCTGATGGACGTGTTTGGCAAAATCAAGACCGCCGACAAGCTCAATTCCGATTTGAATGGTGGGATCGTTCAGGATTCGCCCGAAATCATTGGTTAATAACCCCGGCGGTAATTGCACCGGTCGTTTAGTACTGGTGTCTTTGTCGACTACACAGGCCAGTTCCAAACGAATCCCGGTGCGTTGATAAATCGCATCTGTTTCTTCCAGTAAGAGTCTTGCAACCCCAGATCCCACTGTACCAAATCCGATTAGCCCGATGCGTACTGGATTTTTTAACATTCCTTAAGTCCTTTTCAAAGCAGTAATTTACCCATACAACTGTACCGTAAAACTCCAATTTTCGCAAGCAAAAATCCGTATATTCATCGACTTTGCAGGGCGAGAAAAGGAGAAAACAAATCCTGCCTGGATTTTTTGTTGAAATTTAAATTTGATAAAGGATAATACGTGTCGATTGTTGGCATAACAAAGGATAGTCTTCAGAGGGTATTGATATGATGCAGGAGTCCGGCCTCTTGCAAATGTGGGAAGAGATGGCACTGCCTCGGTTGGCGATGGCCTTTAAGCTGGCTGTTGGGCCAGCCAAAGTGCTGATCGCCTTTTTGGCGGTAGTCTTGATTTGCGCCGGTGGCTTTGCGATGGATTGCTGTTCGCATTCGGTGGTTGTCAGTCCGAAACGGCAAGTTCCGAAAGGTTTATTTGGTGGCGATTCTGCCGCCTATATTCAGGAGACTGAACTGGCAGCCTATCTGCAGCACCCCAGCCGTGCCGGGGGATTTATTCGGGAGAATATGGGCAAATGTTCCGGCCAGGGGGTATTTTCGACGCTTTGGCATTTCTGGACAGACCGCATTACCGATTCGACCCTAATCTTTTATAAGGCTCTGTTTAAGTTTGAATCCCCCAGCCCATATACTCAGCAAGCCGGGACTGCCGGGGTGGCTTATCGAATCTGGCAAAACATCACGCTGTGTTTTCGTTCTGTGGCCTGGGCATTTCAATATCATACCGTTTACAGCATCCTGTTTTGCACCTATGTCTTTGTCATTTTGTGTGTGGCAGGGGGGGCAATCTGTCGGTGTGCAGCCCTGGAATGTGCCAATAATGAAAAGCCGGGTGTATTTGAGTCGCTGGAGTTTGTCGGCGACAAATTATTCAGTTTGATTTCGGCGCCGCTGATTCCTGCGATGTTGATGGGGGGCTTTGCACTGATTTTGATTCTTTTTGGACTTGCCGTGAATTTTCTTCCCTGGATAGGCGAGTTGGCACTCGGTTTGCTCTTGCCATTTTTGCTGGTTGCGGGAGTTCTGTTGGCGCTATTGCTGGCAGCTTCGCTGTCGGGTACCGGTCTGATGTTTCCCGCCATTGCCTATGAAGGCACGACTGGTTTGGATGCTATCGGGCGATCCATCAGTTATGTTCTGAATAAACCGGTATGGATGCTGTTTTATCTGGCTGTTCAGACGCTGCTGGGAACATTTTTTTACCTGGTGATGCGGGGGATATTATTTGTGGTTTTGTGGGTCACCTATCATTCGATACGTCTGGGCATCTATCAGCCTGAACATGGTCCCAGCAAGCTGGAACGTATCTGGGCGGAACCCAGCTTGTTTTATCTGCTTAATGCCCCGGCAGGTCCGGCTAACTGGTCAGAAAAAATCGCCAGCGTGATGATTGGGGTCCTGATGCTGGGGATCACAGCGTTGATTGCTGCGATGGTGATTAGCTATATTTTTTCGAGTATGACGATTATTTATTCGCTCATGCGAAGAAAAGTAGATAAAGTGCCCATTCAAAAAGTGTGGATAAGCCTGGAATTTCCCGCCGATCAAGAGTACCAGGTGCCTCCTTCACCAACAGAAACAAGAGCGGGCCGTCGTGCCACCGATCGCCTGATCTCTTAATCAGGAGTCAAAAATGCCTTACAGAAATGAAACCCAAACAAAACCTAGTCCGTATGGGCTGGATCAAAAGCTCTCCAAGGGGCTTATCCAGTATCGAAAGACCTTGATTATCCTGACGCACGTTGCGGCATTCACCGCAGCGCTGGGGCTGGCCTTTTTATTCATGTACAGCATGCAGGTCCTGCGGCGATGGGTGATTTATCCGTTTCCGATTCTGCTGGCATTTGTGCTGCCGATCAAATTGATTGTCTTTGCCTATTTCAAGCAGTACCGTGGGTGGTGGCGGTATGTTGGTGTTTCCGATCTGCTGAAAATCGCCAAGGCGTCGCTGATCAGCGCAATTATTCTGATTGCAGGCTGGTATACCTATGGTCTGGCTGGAGCGATACTGATTCCGGATTCAGCGATAGAAAAAGTACGGCAGGACATCGCTGAACTTGAGCAAAAAATCGCAACCTCGCTTACTGAACAGGAATCCTGGAAGTATAAGTGCCGCCACGCCAATCTGCAGGGGCTTCGCGATCTCCTGGAAGTCAGTCGAATCAATACGATTTCAGCCCAACTGGCCAAAGCTCCTGAAAACAGTCAGGAACAGGCATTCCTAATGGCGCGGAAGGGGCAGCTGCGGGATGTGCAGACCCGACTTGAGGGAGTGATCATGCTGGATTTATTCACCACGATTATGCTGCTGTCGGGGATTCGCATGGTGGTTCGTCTGTACCATGAGGAATTTTTTTCTGAAACTCGCGGGACGGCTCGTCGTTTTCTGATTGTCGGAGCGGGTAACGCCGGCGAGGCTCTTCTACGGGAAATGATGCGTCGCAAAGATACCCAATACGAAGTGGTTGGGTTTGTTGACGATGACCCGGCCAAACAGGGGACGGAAATTCACGGTATTCCTGTGTTGGGCAGTGTGGACCAATTGCCGCAAATCTGCCGAAAACAGGCCGTGGATGAAATTGCCATCGCCATCCCCAGTGCCAACCGCAAGCAGCTTCGCCGGGTGGTCCAGGTTTGTCAGGGGACCAAGATCCGGTTTAGTACCGTCCCGTCGCTGACGGATATTGCTTCGGGCAAGCTTCGTGTTTCACAGATGCGAGACGTTGAAATCAATGACTTGCTGGGACGCGAAGAAGTGCAGCTGGATATGGAGCAGATTCGGGGCTTCCTGGCCAATAAAGTAATTTTGGTAACTGGCGCCGGGGGTTCGATTGGTTCGGAAATGTGCCGTCAAGTCTGTGCTTTCGGTCCCAAACAGCTGTTGCTGCTGGAACAAGCTGAAAATCCATTGTTTTTTATCGAGCGGGAACTGAAGCAGAAATTCAGCAACGTATCGATGATTCCTGTAATAGCAGATATTACCGATAAAATAAGAATAGAACGTTTTTTTGCTGAGTACCGCCCTCAGGTTGTGATTCATGCGGCAGCTCATAAACATGTACCGTTGATGGAGCTGAATCCCGGCGAGGCCATCAAGAATAACGTGATTGGGACACGTACTGTGGCGGATGCGGCAGATGCGTATGGGGCGGAATGTTTTGTGATGATTTCGACCGACAAAGCCGTCAATCCAACCAGTATCATGGGCTCTTCCAAGCGTGTGGCAGAGATGTACATTCAGGACTTGAACAAGACCAGCAAGACCCACTATGTGACGGTGCGGTTTGGTAATGTGCTGGGATCCAACGGGTCTGTGGTGCCGATTTTCAAACAGCAGATTGCTGCTGGCGGGCCGGTTACGGTGACCCATCCGGAGATGCGCCGCTATTTTATGACGATTCCAGAGGCCAGTCAGCTTGTGCTTCAGGCGGCGGCGATGGGAGAAGGCGGTGAAATCTTTGTGTTGGATATGGGGGAACCGGTCAAGATTGTGGACCTGGCGAGGGAATTAATTACGCTCAGCGGATTCCGTCCGGGGGAGGATATTGAGATTGAATTTACCGGTCTTCGCCCGGGGGAAAAACTGTTTGAAGAACTCTCGATTGAAGGCGAGAATATGCTGCCGACCAAACATCCCAAAATTGCGGTCTGGAAAAACATTCCCAAGGATCGGCAGGTGCTCCGTAACGGCATTGAAAAACTGCTTGAAGTGGCACATACCCAGAATCGTTCGCGGATTATAGAAACCCTGCGGGAGCTTGTCCCTGAATTTATCGGACAGCAATAATAAGGCCTATGCACGGCTAAATAAGGGCTTGACAAACCCTGTAAATGAGGTAAAAAATGCGCGAACCAGAAGGGTTTTTTTGCGTATTTTTTTGTTAATCATAATTTCCGAAGACGGGTGTAACTATGCACATGCAAATTGTGTCATGAGGAGAAATCTTCTTGTTTAACCAGGTAATAGAGACGTGGCATCCTCGATTTTGTGACCCAATGAATTCGGAAACGAATCCAAGGAGAATAGAGCATGATTGATGTACAGCGTTTACGCCGTAGTTTTGGCCCAGTTGTGGCCGTGGACGACATTGTGTTCAAGGTCCAAAAGGGCGACGTGCTGGGGTTTCTGGGGCCTAATGGCGCCGGAAAAAGTACCGCCATGAAGATGCTGGCCTGCTTTCTCAAACCGGACAGCGGAACAGCGACCGTGTGCGGCCATGATATTATTACGGACCCCATCGGTGTACGCCAGAGTATCGGTTATCTGGCAGAAAATGCTCCGGCTTATAACGAGATGACCGTTGGCGGTTTTTTAAATTTTGTCTGTGATGCACGGCGGATTAACGGACAGGCCCGAAAGAAAGCTTTGGACAGGGTGGTTCCCCTGTGTTCGATAGAGTCGGTTTATCACCAGACCATTGACACGCTGTCCAAAGGGTATCGTCGCAGGGTTGGGCTGGCTCAGGCCTTGATTCACGACCCGCAGGTTCTGATTCTTGACGAGCCGACTGACGGTCTGGATCCCAATCAGAAATATGAGGTTCGCAAGCTGATTAACGGGATGGCCAAAGACAAATGCATTATCGTTTCCACGCATATTCTGGAGGAAGTGGAGCAGATTTGCACCCGTACGATTATCATCGCCCGCGGCAAAATCCTGGTGGATTCCACCCCGCAGGCACTGATTGAAAAACACAAATGCAGTCTGGATGAGGTCTTCCGCAAGATCACGTCCACCAAAAAGACCGCGTAGCCCCTAATGAAACGGAGAATAATGCTATGAACGGTTTTCTATCGGTTTTCAAGCGTGAATTAAAAGGGTATTTCGCCACGCCCGTGGCGTATGTGTTTCTGGTGATCTTTTTGTTTTTTGCCGGGTATTTGCCGTTTAAGGACGGATTTTTTGAGATTCGTCAGGCGGAACTGAGGCTGTTTTTCCAGAGCCTGCCGCTGCTGTTTATCTTCATGGTTCCGGCGGCCGCCATGCGGCTATGGGCCGAAGAACGCAAAAACGGCTCAATAGAGCTGCTTCTGACGCTGCCGATTACCATTAACCAGGCGGTTCTGGGGAAATTTTTTGCCGCTTGGGGCTTTCTGGGAATCGCGCTGCTGCTGACGTTTCCGCTGCCGGTCACGGTATATTACCTCGGACATCCCGATACCGGACTGATTATCACCGGTTATATTGGTTCCTTCCTGCTGGCAGGAACATTTCTGGCTATTGGTTCATTTTTTTCCGCTATTACGAAAAATCAGGTGATCAGCTTTATCTTATCCGGCGCAGCCTGCGGTATTCTGGTGTATGCCGGCATGCCGACTACGGTCAATTATCTTTCGACGATGCTGCCGGCCAGCGTGGTTGCCCTGATTGAAATGATGAGCATTCAGTCCCATTTTGATTCCATCCTTCGCGGGGTTATTGAAATGAAGGATATCGCCTATTTCATCATCCTGATTGTCGCCTGGATTGGCGCGTGCACTGTGGTTCTGGAAGAAAGGAAGGCTGCCTGATGAATCGAACAGTCAAAATCACGATGGCAATCACATTTATTGTTGTGATTGCGGTTTCACTGGTCAGTATTGTCCATAAGCTCGGCAAGTCCATGCGTCTGGATATTACCGAACGTAAGCTCTATACGCTGTCGGATGGGACCAAACAGATTTTGAATGGGCTGACCCAGCCGATTACCATTAAGTTGTTCTACAGCAAAACCGCCTCGATGAAGGCTCCCGACCAGATTCGCTTTTACACCAATTATTACACGTTCGTTCGAGCACTGCTGGAGGAATACGTGGCTCAATCCAGGGGCAATGTCAAGCTGGAAGTGATCGACCCCCGTCCCTATACCGAAGAGGAAATGGCGGCAATTCGCTATAAACTCAAGCGGTTTACCATCAGCCAGGAAGAAAGCTTCTTTTTCGGGCTGGTGGTTCAGACCCAGTTTGGGGTGACCAAGACGATTGAATTTTTTACTCCGGATCGGCAAAGTTTTGTCGAATATGATATCAGCTATCTGATTGACACCGCCGTCACTCGCCAGAAGACTAAAATTGGTGTGCTCAGTTCGTTGCCGGTCATGGGAGATGATGTGTCAGGGTATATGGCGTATATGATGCGGATGCAGGGCCAGCAGCCTCGTCAGGCCTGGGGGATTATCCGCCAGATTAAGGAAAAGTATGAAGTCGTTTCGATTCCCGCCGATACCGACACCATCTCCGACGTGGATATGTTGCTGGTCATCCACCCCAAAGGCCTGCCGGAAAAGACCCAGTTTGCAATTGATCAGTATATTCTCAAGGGCAAACGTGCCATGATTTTTGTGGACCCGCATTGTGTGGTGGATCGTCCTGATCCGATGCAGGCACAGATGGGACAAACACCCTCGACCGAATCCAGTCTGGACAAACTGCTGCAGGCATGGGGGCTGGAGATGCCCAAGCTGACCTTTGCCGGCGACCGCACACTGGCGGTGATGGGGTCGCCCCGGCCCACCGACCGGCCGATGAAGATTATGGGGATTATGAAATTGACGTCTGCCGAACGGTGTTTCAGTGCGGAATCCCCCGCGACAGCGCTGCTCAATGAAGTCAGCATGATGTTCCCGGGTGTTTTGAAAAAAATTCATCCCGACACAGCATCGGATATCAAATATACGCCGTTGATTCAAACAACGTCCAAAGGAAATGCCTGGAAAGTGGATAGCCCCTATGAAATCATGAATCCGGATTACGCTGAGTTCCTGCGGAAGTTCCGCGATGGAAGCGAACCGGTTGTGATGGGGTATGCCATTACCGGTAAATTCAAATCGGCTTTCCCGGACGGCATTGAAGTCGAAGAAAAAACCGAGGGGGCCGAGACTGACAAACCTGAAGGCGAGAAAAAAACGCCGGTGATGAAGAAAGTCACAGGGCTGACCGAAGCCGCGGAAACCTGTGCGGTGATGGTCTTTGCCGATGTTGATTTTATCAGCGATATTGTTGCCTACCAGCAGACTTTCTTTGGTACAGCGGTGGTTGGTGATAACAGCAATCTTGTGCTCAATGCCATTGAAGACCTGTCCGGGTCCAGTGCCCTGATGGCAGTTCGTTCACGTGGTCAATACAGCCGGCCCTTTACGCGAGTGGACGCCATTGAGGCCCAGGCCGATGCCAAAACGGCTGATAAAGAGACAGAAATTATGAATCAAATCAAGGCGTTTGAGCAGGAACTGAATCAGAAACTGGCTGCCTTGGATCGCAAGGAAGATGAATTAATCAACAAGACCATCCTTGAGGAAAAACAGGCCATTGAGCTGAAACTGCGTGAGAAGGAAAAAGAGCTGCGTGATGTCAAAATGCAGAAAGTCAGGCAGATTGAAAGCCTGGGCAGTAAGCTGAAAAATCTGTGTACGCTGCCCGGTCCGGCTCTAATCCTGCTGATTGCCGTGGTGCTTGGTTTGCGCCGGAGTTTTATGCGTCGTCATTATGTCAGCCATGCCAGTGATGCATAAAAGAACGCAGATGCTTAAGAGACAGTTCAGATAAAATTCAGCCTTGAATCAAACAGGGAGAATCACAATGAATGACAGAAAACTTGCGATATTGGGACTTGTTGCAGTAGTTAGCGTGGCTGCAGCGATTCTGGTGAATAAGATAGGGGACGTCAGGCAAAGCAGCAGTTTAATCATTGGGCCGCTGATTGGCGGTCTGGATGTGGATAAGATCCATTCGATTGTTGTCACCGGAGAAAAGGGAACTCAGAAAGTTACTCTGGTTAAATCCGAAAAGCGATTTGTGGTTGCCGAAAAGGACAACTATCCGGCCAGCACCAAAAAAGTCAATGAACTGGTCAATCAATGTCTTGATATTCGCACGGCGGAATTACAGACGGAAGATCCTGCTTTTCATGCCGAACTGGGGCTTACGGAGGACACTGCCAGGACAACCGTTACCTTTAAAGATAGTACAGGCCAGACCATTGTGGGCCTGCTGGTTTCAGAGAGCAAGCCGGAATCGGAGGGAGTTTTTGTGCGTCGGGCGGATGATAACAAGGCTTATCTGACGCTGCAGTCGCCCTGGATATCCAGCCGTCCGCTGGATTATCTGGACACCCAGCTTCTTCAGGTGGATACCAAAAAGATTCTCGAAGTTACGGTGACTGATCCGAACAATCTGAGCTATACACTTCAATCGGACAATGGCGGCGATGTGGTTACCCTGGCGACGCTGCCTGCTGGCAAACAGCTCAAGGGGACAGCCCATCGCAGTGTATTCAGCGCACTTGGCAGCCTAAACTTTGAGGATGTGAATCCCAAAGAGAAAGTCGACGGCTTAACACTGGACCGCCATTATATCTGCAAGCTGAATGACTCGACGGTTTATACGCTTGACCTGGGCAAAAAAGAGGAGAAGTGGTATTTGAAACTGAACGTTGAGTTTACGGACAAATCCGAAGTGGTGAAAGAAAAAGGAGTCGAATCCGAAGAGCAGCTCAAGAAAAAAGAGGCCAAGCTGCTGGCACGCGATGCGGCCGAAATGCTGGCCAAAAAAACAGCCAACTGGCTGTATGTGATTCCGCAGTATAAAGCGACAGAATTAACCAAATCGCTGAATGAATTGATTGAAGATATTCCGGCAAAGCCCAAAGAGCCGGCTGACCCCAACACGCCGAATGACGCGAAGGCTGAGTCGCCGCAAGGATAGATTATAACCGAAAGGGCCGTTATAAACGGCCCTTTTTCATTTTCGCAGAATGTTCAGAAATCAGGATAAACGGACATCGCCGAATCGCAGATGGTCGATCAGTTTTCCCGAGGATTTGGGAGTTGGAGCTTTGGGCGGAATTTTTCGCGGCGTATCTTTTTTCTCCATGGGTTTGCCTTCGGGTTTGCCCTGTTTCATTGACAGGCGGATCCGCCTTCGGGGGATATCGACTTCCAGCACTGTCACCTGAACCTTTTGGTGAACCTTGACGATATCGGCTGGATCTTTAACAAACCGATCTGCCAATTCACTGATGTGTACCAGGCCGTCCTGATGAACTCCGATATCGACAAAAACACCGAAAGCCGTGATATTGGTCACAATCCCGGGTAATTTCATGCCGGCGGAAAGATCTTCGATTTTTGTGATTCCGTCGGCAAACTTGAATTGCTCGAACTGCTTTCGGGGATCCCGGCCCGGCTTGGCCAGTTCCTGCATAATGTCATTCAGAGTTTCCAGGCCAATCGTTTCGGTTTTATAGGTTTCGAGTTTTATTTTGGATCGCAGTGCGGCATCATTCATCAATTGCCTGACAGAACAATTCAAATCCGAAGCCATCCGCTCCACAATCGGATAACTTTCCGGATGGACAGCGCTGGCATCCAGCGGGTTTTCAGCATCACGAATCCGTAAAAAACCGGCGGCCTGTTCAAATGCCTTGGCCCCCAGACGCGGAACGTTGGTCAGGCTTTGTCGGCTTAGGAAGGGACCGTGTTCGTTGCGATAGTCGACAATTTTCTGGGCTAAGGCAGGCCCGAGGCCGGATACATACATTAATAACTGCTTGGATGCGGTATTGACTTCAACGCCGACACTGTTGACGCAGCTGATGACCACGTCATCCAGGGATTGTTTGAGCAGGCTTTGATCTACATCGTGCTGATACTGGCCGACACCGATGGATTTGGGGTCGATCTTGACCAGTTCAGCCAGCGGGTCCATCAGCCGACGTCCAATGGATACTGCTCCGCGAACGGTCAGGTCATAATCTGGAAATTCCTCCCTGGCTGCCTCCGAGGCGGAATAGACTGAGGCGCCGCTTTCATTGACCATCACGATGAGGATGCTTTTGTCCAATTCAAGGGACCTGATAAAATCCTCGGTTTCACGACCGGCTGTACCGTTACCAATCGCAATGGCTTCGATCTGATATTCCTGGCACCAGTGACGGATACGCTCCGCTTCGCGTTTTGCGGCCTGTTCACCGTTATGCGGATATATCACCTCGTTGCCGCACAGCTTGCCCTGTTTATCCAGAAAGACAACCTTGCAGCCGGTACGATAGCCCGGATCGATTGCCATGATGTTTTTCTGGCCCAGCGGAGATGCCAGCAGAAGCTGCCGCAGATTTTCAGCGAATATTTTGATTGCCTCCATATCGGCACGTTTTTTGGTCTCCAGCCGCACCTCGGTTTCCATCGAGGGGGACAGCAGTCGGTCATATCCATCGTCAATCGCTTTGCGGAGATACGGCGTACAGGCATTGCTGGAGCGAATATACATGGCATATAAAAGCTGGAGAGCCGTTTCTTTGGGGGCCAGAATGCGCAGTATCAGGAAACCTTCATTTTCTCCCCGGCGCATAGCCAGAATCCGATGGGATGGGGCTGTGGCAACCGGTTCGGTCCACTCGAAGTAGTCCTGGTATTTGGCAGCCTCTGCCTTTTTGTCTTCCAGTACTTTGGACGAAAACTGGCCTGCCGTAAAATACAATTCGCGGATTTTGGCCCGGCTGTTCGGGTCCTCGCTGAGCATTTCAGCAAGAATGTCGCAGGCTCCGGCCAGGGCTTGTTCTGGATTGTCCACGCCTTTGTCAGGATTGACAAATTCAGCAGCCGCAATCTCTGGCTGGGTGGTGTCTTTTTGCTCCAGAATCAGCATTGCCAGAGGCTCCAGTCCTTTTTCCCTGGCGATCGTTGCCCGGGTGCGACGCTTGGGACGGTAGGGCAGATAAATATCCTCCAGTTCCGTCATGGTCTGAGCTGCCATGATGGCCGATTCGAGTTCCGGCGTCAGCAATTCACGCTCCTTCAGCGATGCCAAAATGCTGTCGCGACGGGTATAAAGTTCTTTGAGCTGCTGGAGACGATCCCGGATATGGGTTACAGCCACTTCGTCAAGACTGCCAGTCATTTCTTTGCGGTAGCGGGCAATGAAGGGTACGGTCGCACCATCGGCCAGAAGCTCAGCGGTTGCGGCGACTTGTCTGGCCGAGATATTCAGTTCGCCGGCTACCGTTAACACAAACTGCTGTTCCATCACAAGATCCTTATCCACAATCCATGATTATAAATAAACTCAAAAGCGTGTTTTATAACAATCCCGGCAGATTCTGGCAAGTGTGAAACGGAGAATAACGGAGTTTTTATGCGGTTATTGCCGCAGGTATTTCAGCCGTTCCGGCAGAGGGATGTTGTTGCCGAAATTGTCCTCCCCATAACCGCATTCGGCCAGCAGGCGAATATCTTCCAGAACGCGTTTATCCCCAAAGAATGTCACTTTCATTTCTGTAGCGATGTCGATTTTGCCCATCACCAGCAATTTGGCAATTTCATCGGTGACCTGCTCAATCAGTCTGGCATCCTGCTGAATGGTCATATCATCCAGTTTAAGCGGCTGTTCATAAATGATGACTTTGCCATAATCGGCCAGCGTCATAATAATGCTGCGAATGAGGGTTTTGGTATCCGTGCCGCTGACCTGAGTGGGGACCAGCCCCAGGCGAATTGTCTCCGCTGCCAGCGACCGCCGTTTGTGGGCATTGATTTTTTCATTGGCCCTGAACAGCTCCAGCGGAGAACGGGCATCGTACGACTCGCCTTCCAGCTCCATCCGAACATCGCTTCCATAATGCAGCACCAGTTTTGAAATCAGCGTAGAGGGACGGACATGAAATCCCCGATAGGGGGGGACGCGAACTTCAATACGAGTATTTTCCGTATAGCGGCGGAGCATATTTTGGCACAACAGCTCCGCACAGGTCAGATATTCGCTCACAAAACAGATCGAATAGTGAAGCAGCGTGTCCAGCAGTTGTTCGGGTTCAACCAGCTTTTTGGCCCCTGGCACATGAAGCGAAGTGGGGCCTGCGTGACGTTCATAGTAATGGGCAAAATCCCGTGCTGTACGCAGCAGGTGCAGGACAACGCTGATGTGCCCCCGCAAGACTGGCAAGTCTTTGTCCAAGACCTCGGTTTCTGTGGTTGAAACATACGTGTCATACAGGGACTGCAGATTATGGAAACGGAGTTCCAGCGACCGAAGCTTTTCTTCACTAATCGGGCCGGTCATCTCGTAATGATATTCTCGGGAAGCAACAAGACCCTTGGGAAGGGCCTGCTTGCATTCGGCTGCAAGGTTCAAAAACGCGGTTGCCAAAAGGGTGACGGTATTGGATACCGTTTCGAGTTTGCGAATGGCTAAATCATGCGGTAAACGCCCCATGGGCAGTGACTCTGCATAAGTATCGGGTGTTGGAATGGAATGGGGGATCGGAATATGCAGCCAGGCCGCTTCCTGCAGGAGACGCTCTGTTGCCCGATAGAGAATTTCTTCAACGAATGCAATGGCCTTCTGGGTTCCAATGGTAAAATCCTGCTCGACAGGCAAAAGCCGATAAGCGGGTATGGAATGCTGAATATGGAGCAATTCATAACCGACATTGGAATACAGCTTGATGGCAGCAGTCATTGAACGGAATCCTGCCCATTGACTGTTGTTCCGGGCTCCGTAGGAATCCAGAAGTTCTTCCGTCTGGGTGGCTTGGGCAAGTAATTCCCCCAACAGAGGACGCGTCAGTTTGCCTAAATTATTCTGATGCTGCATCACCAGAAAGCTGGCGGCTCTGAGCAGAGTCTGTGTCCGTCGTCCAATCAGACGTGAAAATTCTTCATACGATATTGATACAGGGCCCATACAACCTTGCACCTTTAAAATAAAACTCCACCGCGGCAGTTACTGTGATCCGCCGCAAGACGGAGAAACTATACCTATATGCGACAAAAAATCAAGATAATTGCCTATTCTCAAAATGATTTGAATTCGGCAACAACCGGGGTGTGGTCGCTGGGTTTGTCCAATTCCCGAGGAGCTTTGTCGATGCGGCAGTCGATACAGCGTTGAGCCATGATGGGGGTTGCCATAATATAATCCAGCCGCCATCCCAGATTGCGTTTGAAACCATTCGGAACACGATAATCCCAGAACGTGTATTGTTCCGGCTGAGGATGAAATTGGCGAAATAAATCCACAAAACCCCATTTCATGACCTCGCGTAAGGCATCCTGGATTTCCTGACAAAAACAAACGTCACCCCACAGGTTTTTGGGATCATAAACGTCTTTATCTTCGAGAGCGACATTCAGATCGCCCACCCATACTATCGGCTGGTCTGGTGTGTAAGTTTTGTAAAAATAGTCTTTTAGCCACGAAAACCAATTTAATTTGTATTGGAACTTCTCGCTTCCAATAGATTGTCCCTGGGGAATATAGGTGTTTACGACAACCACGTTTTTATAGGACATTTTGATAAACCTTGCCTCTTTTGCAGGATCCTGGGGCAATCCTATTTGGATATCTTGAGTCGGAATATCGCTGAATATGGCAACACCATTGTACTTTTTTTGCCCATGATATGAAATATGATACCCTGATTTTTTGAATGCTTCTAAGGGAAAATCACAGTTTTGTACTTTGGTTTCCTGAACGCAAAGAACCTGGGGCTTATGTTCTGCCAGCCAGGCGTTGAGTATATCGATACGGCTCCGGATGGAATTTACATTAAATGTTGCTATTATCATCTCGATCCTTTTCCAGAAGCATTATAGCCCTCCCTCAAAAAATGTCAAGGCGTATCGTAAGTCTATATGCAGCAGGTGTATACAACCTATTCGATGGATTTCCCAGCAAGTTTCATCGAAAAAAGTATTGAAAATTTATGATTTGTACGGAAAATAGAGAAAAAATAATATTGAATTGCACAATGTTGACAAAAATGAGTAGTATATAACTATAGAATGAATAGGAATATGGGAGTTAGGTTATGAAATTATCTTCAAGAACACGCTATGGGATGAGAGCTATGATGGAACTGGCTCTCGAATATGGAAAGAAGCCTCTTCAGATCAAATCCATTGCAGATCGCGAGGATATTTCCAATAAGTATCTGGAGCAACTGGTTGCCATGCTCAAATCCTCGGGTCTGGTCCGCAGTGTTCGGGGGCCTCGCGGAGGGTATATGCTGGCGAGAAATCCAGCTGAGATTAAGCTCAGTGAAATTTTCACCACCCTTGAGGGACCGCTCATTCCTATAGAGTGCGTAGAACATACTGAATTCTGTCCTAAATGTCCAGATTGTGCCACGCGTCTGATTTGGACGGAGCTATACAAGGCTTTAATGAGTGTGTTGGATAACACGACCCTCAAAGAATTAGCTGAACGTGCCGACAAGATTCAGCAGGGCGGAAGCTATCAAATATAAGTTCCTAATTGTCAAAAGAAACAGCGCGGCGGGACAGTCTTCACAAAGCTTGTGAATCCCGCCGTTGTATTTTATAAGGTATTGACCTTGAAATATCGCGAGATATTCTGGAATCAGTTTAGGGTGAATATGTGTCTTGGTTTTATCAAAAACAGATATGTTTGCTTATACAAACGCACCCACACGATTTATAGTTGATTATTTCGCGAGTCAAAGAAGCACGCGGTTAAAGCTGCTGTACTTAGCCGCGACAAAACGGGAAATTTCAAGTAGGATTAGTATAAATAACCTCATTCATAACCGTATCTCAGGTGTGATATGTCGCATAAAAGTTTTGACAGCAAGCAAATTGACAGCTTGACACAGGCTATCTTGGCATCCTATCAGGATGATATGGGGACCAATTTTATCGATGTCAAGAATTTGCCTGTCCGAGACAAGATATTATTTGTGCTGAATTCGCTGATGGAGCTATTGTTTCCGGGCTATACCGGCAAACGGCCAGTCAGCAGTGAAAACATCCGCTCTATCGTGCAGGAAATTCTCGTTATGGTTCGGCGGGAATTGGCAGATCAAATCGAGCTGGCGTTGCGATTCAATTGTAAATTAAAGGAATGCCCCGCCTGTGACTGCAGAATTTTGGCTGGAGAATGTTGTGAAAAATTGCTAAACCAGATTCCCGACATCCGCCAAATGCTCAAAGAAGATGTCCAGGCGGCTTTTGATGGAGACCCGGCGGCAAAAGCACCTGAAGAAATTGTTCTGAGTTATCCGCATTTGTGTGCGATTGCAATTCATCGTGTTGCCCATGAGTTGTATCGGATGGATATCCCCCTGATTCCTCGGATGATGGCAGAATATGCACATTCACAAACCGGTATTGATATCCACCCTGGAGCACAGGTTGGCAGGCGGTTCTTTATTGACCATGGAACAGGGGTGGTTATTGGCGAGACGGCTGTAATTGGAAATAATGTCAAGATTTACCAGGGTGTTACGCTGGGTGCGGTAAGCTTTCCCAAAGACGAACATGGCAACATCATACGCGGAAAAAAACGGCATCCGACGTTGGAGGATGATGTTACCGTTTATGCAGAAGCGACCATTCTGGGGGATATTGTGATTGGCAAGGGTGCTGTTATTGGCGGCAATGTCTGGATACGGGAATCTGTCCCGCCCGGCGCTGTAGTGACGATTGCCAAGCCGGAATCACTATATGTAACCCGCGGTCGCAGGAAGACGGCGGAGAAAAATTCGGAGTAGTATTGTGAATTCGTCGTTAGTCAATAAAATTCTGGAATTGAAAAAGAAACGGAATGCTGTCATTCTGGCTCATAATTACCAGACTCCTGAAATACAGGATATTGCCGATTTTGTTGGTGATTCGTTGGGCTTAAGTGTTCAGGCGGCAGGCACGCAGGCGGATGTGATTGTGTTCTGTGGGGTCTATTTCATGGCCGAGACTGCAGCGATTTTATCTCCGCACAAAACAGTGCTGCTGCCGGATAAACACGCCGGCTGCCCAATGGCTGATATGATTACCGCAGAGCAGCTGACCCAATTCAAAGGGGAGCATCCGGATGCTCTTGTGGTCTGTTATGTCAATTCCACCGCCGAAGTCAAGGCGCTGAGTGATTACTGCTGTACCAGCTCAAACGCAGTAAAGCTGGTTTCCAATCTGCCTGCTGACAGGGAGATTATTTTTGTCCCGGATCAGCATCTTGGTGCATTTGTCCAGGAACGTTCCGGACGGAAAATGATTCTGTGGCCGGGTTTTTGCCCAACCCATGTCCGAATGTCAGCAGAGCAGATCAACGATGCACGCAGTGCACATCCCGGAGCAGTGGTGCTTGCTCACCCTGAGTGCGGACCGGCAGTGCGTGCTGTTGCGGACCAGCTGCTGAGCACCAGCCAGATGATTGCCTTTGCAGGGAAATCCCCGGCAAATCAATTTATCATTGCAACAGAAGAAGGACTATTGCATTCTCTCCGGAAAAAATATCCGTATAAAGAATTTTACCCGGTCAGTGACAAGGCCATTTGTCCGAATATGAAAAAAATCACGCTCGAAAAGCTGCTGTGGTCGCTGGAGGATATGCAGACGGTGATTGCTGTCCCGCCAGGGATTGCCCAAAAGGCTCGCAGAGCACTGGATCGAATGCTTGAAGTCCTGCCGGATAAATCGTAATCCTTTTGCAGATTCAGACAACTCCTAATAGGTCAATGACAATGGAAACCAACAAAAAGAAATACAAACTGGAAACCCTGGCTCTTCATGCCGGCCAAACTGCGGATCCGACCACCCTAAGCAGGGCGGTGCCGATTTACCAGACGACAAGCTATGTATTTAGAGACAGCGAGCATGCCGCCAATTTGTTTGCCCTCAAGGAATTTGGCAATATTTATACCCGCCTGATGAATCCTACCACGGATGTCCTCGAAAAACGAATGGCGGAACTGGAAGGCGGTGTTGCCGGAGTGGCTTTTGCTTCGGGCATGGCAGCAATTACGGCTGCTATATTCAACATTTGTCCCGCCGGATGTCATGTCGTGTCCAGTAGTTCGCTCTATGGCGGCACTCATACGCTGTTTTCGCATACCCTGCCGCAGATGGGTATTGAAGTATCAACCGTCAACCCGAATGACCCTGAGAATTTTCGAAAGGCTATTCGGAAAAATACACGTGCTGTCTATATCGAGACCATTGGTAATCCGAAAAATGATGTTCTGGATTATCCAGCGATCACAAAAATCGCCCATGACCATGGCCTGCCGGTGATTTGTGATAATACGGTTGCCACCCCGATGCTTTTTCAGCCGATTGAACATGGGGTTGATATCGTTGTGTATTCCTGTACAAAATTGATAGGCGGCCACGGTACCAGCATTGGCGGAATGGTTATCGATTCGGGGCGTTTCAGATGGGACAATGGCAAATTTCCCGGCCTGACCGAACCGGATGAGAGTTATCATGGGTTGCAGTATGTTAAAACCTTCGGCAATCTGGCCTACAGTATTAAGATTCGTACCCATGTTCTGCGGGATACCGGAGCGTGTTTGTCGCCATTTAATGCGTTCCAGCTTTTGCAGGGCGTTGAAACCCTGCACCTGCGGGCGGCCAGACACTGTGAAAATGCCAAACGATTGGCCGAGTTTCTGGAAAAGCATCCTGCGGTCAGTTGGGTGAATTATCCCGGCCTGCCCAGTCACCCTTGTTATCCGCTGGCGATGAAATATCTGCCCAAAGGACAAGGTGCGATCCTCGGTTTCGGCGTCAAGGGAGGCAAGTCTGCGGGGGTGAAATTTATTAACGCCGTAAAATTGGCAAGTCATTTGGCGAATATATTGGACAGCAAAACACTTGTCATTCATCCGGCCAGTACCACGCATCAGCAATTAACCGAGGCGGATCAGCTTGCTGCCGGTGTAACCCCTGATTTTATTCGTGTTTCTGTGGGAACAGAACATATAGATGATATCGTAGAAGACTTTGATAACGCGTTGAAAGTGAGTCAGTCGTAATAGATGCGATATTTACGGCGACCCGCTCAATTATGATGGAGTGTGTCCGATGTGGGATTATACAGATCAAGTGATGGATCATTTTACCAACCCTCGTAATGTAGGTAAAATTGAAGATTATGATGGGATTGGCGAGGTCGGCTCGCTGGCCTGTGGGGATGCGCTGACGCTGACATTTAAACTGGATCAGAATGGTCGGATTGCGGATGCTAAATTTCAGACCTTTGGATGTGCCAGTGCGATTGCCTCTTCTTCCGTATTGACAGAGATGATCAAGGGGATGACTCTGGAAGAGGCCGAAAAAATTACCAATCAGCAAATTGCAGAGAGGCTGGGAGGTCTTCCCGAACAAAAAATGCACTGCTCGGTCATGGGACAAGAGGCCCTCGAGGCGGCGATTGCCTATTACCGCAACAAAGGCAAAACTGCTGCTCATAAGGAAGGCAAGATTGTTTGTACGTGCTTTGGCGTTACAGATTTGGAGATTCGGCGGGTTATCTCGGAAAATGACCTGACAACGGTTGAACAAGTGACCAATTTCTGTAAAGCCGGCGGCGGCTGCGGCGGCTGCCATGGAGAAATCGAACATATTTTGCAGGATGTTCGGGGCAAAAAGAACAATCAGCAATCGCCGGTTCCCGCCACCCGGCACAGGAAGCTGTCCAATATTCAGAAGATACAACTGATTCAGGAAACGATACGGGAGCAGATTCGCCCCGTGATTCGATCGCATGGAGGAGACCTCGAACTGGTGGATGTGGAAGGCAGCAAAGTGATTGTTGCCCTTCGCGGGATGTGTGCCAGCTGCAAGATGTCAGAAGTAACGATGAAAGATCTGGTCCAGGCTAAATTACGAGAATTTGTCGCCGAAGATCTGATCGTTGAAGAAGAAAAAGATGCCCTCCAGGCTGAATAATCACACGGAGAGACTGCTATGAGTTCCGTCATATATATGGATAATAATGCAACCACACGAGTCGATCCTGAAGTATTGCAGGAAATGATGCCGTACCTGACCGATTACTATGGTAATCCCTCGAGCATGCATACCTTTGGCGGTCAGGTTGGCCGGGCAATACGAAAAGCCCGCCAGCAGGTTGCCGCACTGCTGGGCTGTGATCCGGATGAAGTTATTTTTACCAGTTGCGGCACAGAAAGCGACAATGCGGCCATTTTGGGTACTCTTTCCATTGTTCCTCATAAACGTACGGTTATTACAACACGCGTGGAACATCCGGCGGTTCTGAGTCCCTGCCGTAATCTGGAGCAGCATGGCTACCGTATCATCGAGTTGGGTGTTGATAAGCATGGCTGTCTTGACCTGGCTGAGCTTGAATCCGCAATTAATGATGACACTGCTATTGTGTCTATTATGTACGCGAATAATGAAACTGGTGTGATATTTCCGATCGAGAAAATCGCATCAATCTGCAAGGCCAAAGGGGTCCCATTCCATACCGATGCGGTACAGGCTGTGGGAAAAATTCCGCTGAATCTCAAGGCCAGCCATATTGATATGCTCAGCCTTTCAGGTCATAAGCTGCATGCTCCCAAGGGTATTGGGGTTCTGTATGTCCGTCGGGGAACTCGGCTATCGCCTTATCTGCTTGGCGGCCATCAGGAAAATAATCGTCGAGGCGGCACTGAAAACGTACCAGGCATTGTTGCTCTCGGCAAGGCCTGTGAGCTGGCGTTACGTTATCTGGACGAGGAAAATACGCGAGTCAAAGCCCTGCGGGACAAACTGGAAGCTCGAATTCTGGCTACTTGCCCGGATTGTATGGTCAATGGGGACTCCGAAAATCGTCTTCCCAATACGCTGAATATCAGTTTTGAATATATTGAAGGAGAGTCCATTCTTATGATGCTGGACCGCTTCGGAATATGTGCCAGCTCAGGTTCTGCCTGTACCTCCGGATCACTGGAGCCTTCTCATGTGCTGCGGGCTATGGGGGTACCCTTTACTGCAGCCCACGGTTCGATTCGATTTAGTCTGAGCCGCTATAATACCGAGCAGGAAGTGGATTTTGTCGCTGAAAAACTGCCGCCGATTATTTACCGGCTTCGTGAATTAAGTCCTTTTGTAGCCAAAAAATAAGCTGCTCTAAACGGAATCTTGGTTTGTGTAATCTATTGAAGCTTCGCGTTCTGGTTCAATTTTTGAGCGACCAGCAGCGAGAGGCTTTGACGGAGATTTTCGGCGAAGGGGAATGTAAAGGTGGATTGAGTAGAATCCAGCGCCAGCCCGAAATTCATCATTGTTTCACTGCCGATGTCCGTGATGGGCATTGGGGGGATGAACCAGTTGGCGATCATGGCTTTAAATGCCGAAAAGAAACCTTCGGAATCGGCTTGACCGGCAATTGAGCTGACCTCTGCACCCATTTGGGGAGGATTGCCGCCGCGAGTAAAGGTCAAGGCATTGATTCGGGCTATTTGCTCATTAGAACGATTTTGGTAGAGAAAGCCCTCCTGGCTTTTTTTAATGTCATACAAATGCGCGGTAACTGAACTTTTTCCATCCATATCGAAACGCACGGAGACGTTGTTGACCTGTCGTGTGTTGTTTTTAATCGTTCCGGATATTTCCAGCAGCCCGACCAGGGGGCCATCCATGCGAATGGATTTGAGCATATTACGCATTACTTTGGGGTTATTGGAATGTTTGGCATTGAATGCAATCATTTCATTCGGGTCAAAAAAAATTTCGTATACACCTGCCCCTGTAATCTCAAAGACGCATTTGGTTACAAAAGAATTTTTTTTGTCTTCGGACGTTCGAGATATGATTTTAGCATTCAAGGTAGTATTGGGATCTTTGTAGGCATCAACACTGGTGGGGGCGACAAGGGGGACAAAGTACATAAACACATCAACACCATTACCCATTCCTTCGCTGTTATATGCCATATGCAGGGTGGGGCCGGAGGATGTTGCAGGTTCACAATCCATACAATTGGCCAGACATAATCCCCCGAGAAATCCTAAAAGAAGAGCAAGTAATCCTTTTCTCATATTCTTCATCTGACACACTTCATAACATTAAAACTATCCATAATTCGACAAATCAGCGGACATTATACAGAAATTACTCAAAAAATCACTAAAAAACAGGAAATAAAGAAAAGGCCGGCAACGAAACAGTATGAGACTGTCAGGTATTTCATTGCCGGCGGTAGAAATGGCGTATTAATCTTCAACCAGCCCCTTCTTACCCCCTATGTCTAAAATCCACACAGAGATTCGCTTCATAAGAACAGGGGCCTCCGACCGAAATAAAAGCCGTTTGGCACCGACGAAAAGTGGATAATAAAATCAAAAAATTTAAAAAAATCTTCAATGAAAAGGGAGTTTTAATATCTGTAATGTATTATGTCGCGTACGTAAACTCCTTGCACGTAGTATAAATTTTTGATATAATAAAATCTTGAATGGCAGAACGGCTGTCATCCGGAGCGTCATTTCAAAAACTACATAAGGGAGCCAACGAATGTTTGAAACATTAGACAAGATGTTTCTGGCGGGGCTGGGTGCCATGACCATGACCCGGGAAAAAGCGGAGCAAATTTTTGACGACTATGTCAAACGGGGGCAGGCGGAGCGTGATCAAAAAAGCGGTTTTGTTAAAGAAATCCTCGAAACAGCTGAAAAAACACGCTCTGACATGGAAAAATTGGTTTCAGAGCAGGTTAAAAAGGCGATCGCTTCTATCCCTCTGGCTACCAAAGATGATTTGAAACGCGTTGAGCAGAAGCTCGATCAGCTATTGGCCTCCAAAGGGAGTTAAGCCTTGCTGAAATTATTCAGCGGAATACGGCGGGGAATTATCCGCTTGCAGCGATACCGCCATATCATGGCCGTACTTATGAAGTATGGTTTTGAGGAACTGGCCGGTATTGTTGGCAGACATCTCAAAGTTGGCTTAGGTTCAAAAGTAATTCCTTTGCCTGCTAGAAAGGAAATTGCTCAAGCCTCATTGGCCAGACGAGTCCGTTTGGCGATGGAGGAATTGGGACCAACCTTCATCAAGCTTGGACAATTGCTCAGCACACGTCCGGACTTATTGCCGGTGGAATTTATCCAGGAATTGGAATTGCTTCAGGACCGTGTCAGTCCCGAAAAATATTCCATTATCCGCGAAGAAATAAAAAAGCAGCTCGGGAACTACCCGGAAGAGATATTCGACCGGTTTGATCCTGAACCCATAGCCGCTGCCAGCATTGCCCAGGTCCATCGTGCCAGGACCAAGGATGGCCAGGAAGTAGTTGTAAAAATCCGTCGGCCGGATATTGTCAAAACCATCCAGGCGGAGCTGGAAATCCTGAAAGACCTTGCTCGGCTTGCTCGCGGCAGATTTGCAGCTCCAGAAACATTTGATCCCCAACGTATGGTTCGAGAATTTGCGGAGGCCGTCAGCAAAGAGGTCGACTATGCCAATGAACGCCGCAACCAGCAGCGTTTTATCAGAAATTTCGCAAACGATCCTGCCATTCATGTTCCCCGGGTCCTTGAGGCGTATTGCTCAGAGGGACTTTTGACCATGGAGTATATTGAAGGCGTCAAACCCAACCAAATTGATCGCCTTGTGTCGGCTGGACTGGATCCCAAAATAATTGCGCGTCGCGGAGCGGATTTTGTCCTTCAACAGGTCTTTGAGCACGGTTTTTTTCATACCGATCCCCATCCTGGCAATTTTCTTGTCATGCAGGGAAATGTTCTTGCCCCGCTGGACTTCGGACAGGTGGGGCGGCTGACTAATGAAGATAAACTGCTGCTGCAATACATCGTATTGGCAATTGTTGACGGAGATGTCTGGCGGATTGTGCACGGGCTGGAACGGGCGGAAATGTTGTCGGATCATTCCAGTCAACCCGAGTTGGTACGTGATATCCAGGATATGATCAACACCTATTATGGGCTTCCGCTCAAGGATATTCCATTTCGTGAGGTCATGGTTCGTGGATTTGAGATTATTCGAAAGTATCAGATCGGAGCTCCGCGGGATTTTACGCTGATGCTTAAAAGTCTGATGACGATCGAATCCTTTGCCCGGTCGCTTGATGAGGATTTCCAGATTATTGAATGTCTCAAGCCCTATGCACGCAAATTTGCATTAGAACAAATCAATCCCAAAAATGTATTTGATCAGTTGAAAAAAGCTGCTCTGGGGGCAACGGAATTGGCAGGGCGGTTGCCGGAAGACGCGGCAGCAATTATCGGCAAATTTCGCCGTGGGAATTTCAAAATCCATATCCACCATGACCACCTTGAGGAATTAGAAGATACGCTGGATAATAGCTCCAATCGGATCAGTTTTGCGGTTATTATTGCCGCCTTGCTGATTGGATCCAGCTTGCTGGTGCCTCAGGATGGGACCGTTCTGGGACTGTTCAGTCTTCAGGCATTCGGGATTGCCGGATATCTGATTGCGATGATCATGGGGCTGTGGCTGGCCATTTCCATTATCCGCAGCAAAAAATACTGATTGGCTCAGACCACGACGAAAACTCAGTGCATACCGTCCCACATATACATCAACTGGGGAATGGCCAGTTTTTCCAGTATTTTGGTATTGATGGCGGATTGACGGCTTTCGGCACCGAGCACATCCATCCAGGTCGTCCTGCGTTCTAATTCGACGACGCGGGCACTGCTGATTCCTGCCATCTCTTTGGCTTTCGCAACAGCCTGTTCAAAATAACCGGTCTCATCAATTAGTCCTTTGATTTGGGCTTCCTGGGCGGTAAAAATACTGCCGTCAGCGAGTGCACGAACCTGCTGGGAGGTCAGGGCTTGCCGGCCTTCGCAAACCAGTGCGACAAAACGTTCATAGGCCGGGTTGATTAGTTTTTCATTAAGATAACGCTTCTGTTCGTCCGTCATTGTCGAGAACATGCTGGGCCAGTCTTTTTTTTCGCCGCTTTTTAAGACCTCAGGCTGAATCCCGAGCTTTTGTTCCAGCAGGTCTTTCACCACAATATGACTCATAATGACCCCAATGGACCCGGTAATCGCGGTTGGCTCGGCTATGATGTAATCACAGGCTACGGCGCTGTAATAACCACCGGATGCGGCTACCGACTGCATAAAAGCCAGGACCGGCAGACCGGTTTCCTGCCTGAGTTTGGTGATATAATAATGGATCTGATCACTGGCAGATACAGTACCGCCAGGACTATTGATGCGAAGGATAACAGCACGAATGTCTGGACTTCTCAACGCCTCCTCGGTGAGCAGCCTAATTTCGTCGCTTTGATTATTTTCGATAATCCCAACCAGATTAATGACGGCAATCTTGCTTGACGCGGGTCCTTTAATTAAGGTCGTTTCAGAGAATTGCTCTGTTCCTCCGGTGCTGACCAGTAACATCATAACAAGTCCCGTCAAGGCGAGAAACA
>JAWRKM010000057.1:0-17863 GCA_040306945.1 Anaerohalosphaeraceae bacterium | reverse complement strand
GGGAGGTTCAGATGGAGACACGATGGAAGCTGGACAGGCGGGTGAATGTGTCGATGCTGGTGCAGTTGGTGACGCTGGCGGGATTGATGCTGGGCAGTTGGGTGAATCTGCAGCGGCAATTGGATGTATTGAGCCGCGATGTGCGGCAGGTTCTGATGACGCAGGAGAAATTCTGCGAGAAACTCGAACGGATCAGCGATACGGTTGTGGCGCATGAGTATCGATTGCGGGAAACAGAGAAAAAATAGGAACCACAGATTTCGCAGGTGGCACAGCAGGGCGATATGGAAGAAGGATACATGGATGCAAGGATACAGGAATACAGGAAGAAAAAACCTTGATCCGAAGCACTAAATACGAAACCTATTTTTTTTAAGACGTTGAGCTAAAAAGGGCAGGCACGGGGGCCTGCCCCTGCGTGAAATGAAAGGGCGGCCAGCGGGTCGTCTGTACAGTTGTTACTTTATTTTGAAAGGAGCTTTGGGTATGCGACAAATCATGAGCGAGGTGGTATTGGTGTGGTGCGGGGTGATGCTTTGCGGGTGCGGTGCACTGCGGTTTGCGCCGGGGCAGGAGCAGAAGGCCAATGCGTATCTGCACTGGCGGGCGACGGAGCTGGCGGCGGCGGAAGCGAAGGCGGAAAACACGACGCCGCAATTGCAGGGGCTGACGGCATTGTCGGCCCAGCAGAGCCGGGCGTTTGTGGCTGACTATGGCTTGCCGGATGAACTGCCTGCGTCGGATACGGCCCAGCAGATTCTGGCCGCGGGCGGGTCAGTGGCGGAGTCAGCGTATCAGCAAAGTCTGGAGCGGCCGGATATGTGGCAGGCGGCAGAGGGAGCAATCGAGCTGGGCATCGGGCTGGCGGGTCTGCTGGGCGGAGTGTATGGGGCCAGGGTGGTGCAGTTTTTGCGGCAGGCCCAGGACAAATCCCGGGCATTGAAGGAAATTATCGCGGGCAATGAGTTATTCAAACGTACTTATCCGGCCCAGGCGGATGCATTCAAGGCTGCTCAACAGGGGCAATCGGCTGCGACGCGAAAACTGGTGGCCCAGGAGAAAGCGGCCGGATAGCCGCTTGGCATCGATGTTTTCGGTGTTTTAGGTCAAAAAAAGGTTAATCTGCCTGCCCATTCGGACGATGAAAACAACAGTTGTGTCAAAGTGATTGATGTTCTCGTGCACGTCCGATAAAGTGCCGCAAGATCAGACAGAAAATTCAGAGACAAGGAGAATAACAATGGCGTTTGTGCAGTGGCAGGACAGTTATTCGGTTGGGATTACGGCAATTGACCTTCAGCATAAACAGCTGATTGCGATGATTAATCAGTTGGCTGAGGCGATGCGGCAGGGCAAAGGGGATGCTGTGGTCCAGAGCATTTTGCCTTCCCTGGTGCAGTACACCAAAACGCATTTTAATTCCGAAGAAAAGCTGCTGTGTGATGTGGGGTACCCGCAATTGGCGGCGCATCAGGCGATTCATCACAAGTTTGTCCAGCACATCGGTGACCTGGTGGAAAAAGTCAAAGGGGGCAAGATGGTGGCGACAGTCAGTGTGGCAACGTTCCTGAAAGACTGGCTGGTCAATCATATTCTGGTTCAGGATAAGCAGTACGCTGCGTATATTGCCCAACGTCAGACGGTCGGCGCGGCACATTAGCGTACAACGGGCGTCGGATGGAGAAGGCCGGCAAGAGATTAGCTTAACACGTGTCATTTTGCCGTGACGAAACGTTAAATAGGAAACAAGTAATCTCAGCAAAAGGATAACAGCAATGGCATTCATACAGTGGCAGGACAGTTTTTCGGTGGGGGTTCCGGCGATGGACATTCAGCACAAGCAGCTGGTGGCGATGGTCAACCAGCTTTACGAAGCGATGCGGACCAGCAAGGGTGATGCGGCGGTACAGACTATTCTGCCGACGCTGGTACAGTACACCAAAACGCATTTTAATGCCGAAGAAAAACTGATGCATGAAGCGGGTTATCCGGACATTGCGGCTCATCAGGCTTTGCATCATAAGCTGGCTATGCAGGTCAGCGATCTGATGGATAAAATCAAAAGCGGCAAGATGGTGCCGACGGTTAGTGTGGCGACATTCCTGAAAGACTGGCTGGTCAATCATATCCAGGGCCAGGATAAGCACTATGGTGCTTTTATCGCCCAGCGTCAGTTGGTCGGCGCGGCACGATAGCATTTACATTCCAAATTTAAAATCTCGCGTCGGATGGAGAAGGCCGACGCGAGATATACCCAACGGGTATGATTATTCCGCGAGCAAAAGAAGCACAGGATTGAAGCTGCTGTACATAGCCGCGACGAAACATAACATTTCAAGTCAATCAGTATATTTTGCTGGGGCAAGCAGGGAGGAAAATAAAGGAACACGAACTCAGGAACCCAAGAACCTAAGAACACAAGAATATGCGGGAGGGGAGAGGGGGCGATTTTCAATTTGAAACAGACCACATACATCGTTTGGTTCATTGTTTTTTACCATGCAGAGCAGGAAGGAAGACCATTTAAGTGTTCAATGGCAAATGTTCAGTGTTTAATTTAATTCAGAATAGAAAATCATTTTCTTCATGGAATTCAGAGAGGATAAAAGTTCGTAGTTCGGAGTTCATAGAAAATGGATTCCCGCCTCCGCGGGAATGACAAATTGGAGACGGGAATGATAAAGGTTGCGGCACGGGGTGATGCGTCACGGCCAAGCGGAGCTTGAGCGTGCCCCTACGACAATGCTATGCTGAAGCGAGGGTGGCATCTGGCGGAGTGTGCTTTGAAATTGTGAGCATCGTGTCACGGTTCTGTTAGTTTTCCAAATTCCGCCTGCATGTCGGTCTGATATGCGGGCTGAATTGATTTTTCATCTTTTCTGAAATTTACAGTTCTCTCATTTTTATCTAATCGACTGGTAACAATGGTCGCGTACTTTCTGTGCCGTCATGGGGGAGGGTGCGGGAACGTATTCTGTGTGGAATGGCCGGGAGGCTGTTCCATAGTACAGCCGTGATTAGTATAAAATGAATCCATAGAAAGTACGCAGTGAGTTCAGAAAGGATGAGATGATGAAGAAAAGAATGGTGTGTGTGATGATGCTGTGTGTGATGGGGGCGTGGTCGTGGGCTGCGCCGTTCAAGGTGGCGGTGCTGCCGGATACACAGAATTATTCGAAGAGCTATCCGGAGATATTCCATAGTCAGACGCAGTGGATTGTCGATCATGCCGTGTCTGAAAACATCCGGTTTGTGACGCATCTGGGAGATATTGTCAATAATTACGGCGATGATCCGAACCAGTGGCTCAATGCCCATGCGGCCATGAGCATCCTGGACGGCGACCCGGCGATGTATCCGAACAAACGGGTGCCGTATTCAATTTCAATGGGCAATCACGATATGCATACAGCCAAGGATAAATACGGCGGCTATGCGGAGTATTTGTATTTCTTCGGCAGTCATCGTTATGCGGGGTGTTCGTGGTATGGCGGCAGCAACCGCAGCGGGGCCAGTCATTACCAGGTATTTGAAGCGGGCGGGCGGCAGTGGCTGCATCTGAACCTGGAGCTGTTCCCGGATGATGAGGCGCTGAAATGGGCGCAGGATGTGCTGGATTCGCATCCGGATCTGCCGGCGATTTATTCGACCCATGCCTATATTTCTGACAAGGAAGACCCCAATACGCTGATTCCGCCGTTTTCTACGGTGGGGTATAATACCGTGACGTCCAACGGCGGTCTGGGGCAGTGGACCAAGCTGATTTACAATAACGACCAGATCTTTCTGGTGCTCAACGGGCATCATTCCAGTGAAGATACGGAGGGCGATGGCGAGGCAGACGGGGAAAGTCTGCTGATTTCGAAGAACGCCTGGGGTCGGGATGTGATTCAGATGTGTGTTGATTATCAGAATTACGACAACGGGGGCAATGGCTGGATGCGGCTGCTGGAGCTGGATGATGCGTCCAATCAGCTTCGTGTGCGGACGTATTCGCCGTATTTGAATGCGGAGAAGACCGACTTGTCGAGCCGGTTCAGTGTGCCGCTGAATTTTGCGGAGCGGCTCAGTCAGTTCCGTCGGCGTGAAGTGATTCCGACGGTGCAGGCGGCCAATATTGAAGTGGTTCAGCTCAGCGAGGGCAATGAACCCAATGAGATTATTTTGAGTATTCCTTCGGGTCAGCGGACGGCGATGATATCGATTAATGACCCGAATTATCCGATCGGGCAGTCCAATCGCGGCGATTATGTGGTGAAAATCGGCAATGTGCTGGAAGACGATTTGCTCAACGGAGTGCATATTGCAGCGATTGCAGAGAACGGTCGGCAGAATGGCCTTCAGCGGAATTTCCATACACCGGCGATGGGGTATGGTCAGACCAACGCCTGGATTGCGGTCTTTACGACATCTTTGTCGTATGCGGGGTACGCCGGCGGGGATGAGGACAATGTCAATGTGGGCGTGGCGTATTTTCCATTTGACGGGGGCTGGATTGGCGGTCGTGCCCTGAATATGAACAACAACGGGGATATCTGGGTGGTACATGGTTCGGGGCCTGTGGTGCTTAATGAGACGCTGGTTTCGGCGGCGGGGATGAGTCGTCCGTATCCGTTCAGCGGCAGCCTGTTTTCGGCGACGGCCAAGGGTGCCTGGAAGCTGACGATTCCGGGTGTGGACAGTCTTCGGGACGGGGTGCTGATTGTCTGCGGCGGCAAGAATGAAGACAACTATGCCAGCGCCAGCCCGCATTTTGACGGCAGCGGCTGGATGATTACGACTCATGACAACGGTGTGAATGGTGCGTCGTGGGAGCAGGATCCGTTCAATTATATCTATATTCCGTATGAGACGCCGGGGATTGCCGCGGGTGTCATCTGGGGCAGCGGCGGGGTGCTCAACGGGACGACCAATTTCCGGGTGAAATATGAATCGACGGGGACGTACCGGCTGAGTGTGAACGGCCACAGCCCGAAGACAGGGACACTGCTGGTGTGTTCGGGGCCGGGGTCGTATTCGGATGACAATATCATTACCTATCAGCCGGACGGCAATGACTGGCTGATTCAGACTCGTGATCTGCCGATTGATAACGGCACGACCTACAACCTGCAGACGAATCTGTATGAGGCGTTTACATTTGCGTTCATTCCGTTTGCCAATGCTCCGGCGGCACCAGGGCCGAATCGGACTGCCGAGGTAACAGGGATGGCGGCGGGCGATTTTACAGTGGTCAATAACACCGCGACGGTACTGGGCGGGATTTATACCCGCAACAGCCGGAATTACCTGTCGTCGTACCATTATGACAGCGGCGATTACGGCATGGCCTGCAATGGGTATCAGCTTCCGATCGACAAAGGGGTTCTGATTGCAACGGCCCGTCAGGCGACCCGGACGTATTCGGGCAGCACGTATGTGCCGACAATCTCCACGGACCGGGCCATCAAGGAAGGCAGCCAGGGCGTGGTGGTTCACAAGGCAGCGTCGGCAGTCACCGAAGGGGATTCGGATTTTGCGGCGGCCTGGTTTACCTACAGCGACGGCTTTTCCGGAGGGCACGTGGATACGACGTTGGCAGTTGCGGCATCGGGAGGCAAGACCCCGACGGTCAGCTCCGGCGGGCTTGCGGGCAGTTATCGTATAACGCTTGCCGGAACGAGTGCCAAAGACGGGGTGTTGTTTGTGACGGCTCAGAATGCGGCCAAGAATACCACGGCTTCAGCGGCTCCGTCGGCGGATGGAAGCGGCTGGGATGTGGTAACCCGGACCAATCAGGGTGCATTTGGTTATACAGCGGAACGATTTGGGTACGTGTATCTGCCGTACAACAGCGACAAGGTGATGATTGGTCATGTCGGCAGCAATGGGGTGATCAAAAAGAGCAACGGCCGTGCGACCGTCACTCGTCAGGGCAAAGGGGTGTATCGCGTGCGTATTCCCGGCGGCAGTCCGGAACAGGGCGTGCTGATGCTGAATGGCTATGGTCAGACGTCCGGTGCACCGGGACATTTTGCGATGAGCTATACCGGCGACAACGGCGAATTTGTCGTGACCTGTATGGAGCTGTCGGCTACGCAGGCGGTCAATGATACGGACTTTATCTTTGCCTATATTCCGTTTGATGCCGACTGGACGTTTAGCTATGTCCAGCCGTCGACGGATATGAATGACTTTGCATCCTTTGCCCGCACCTGGCAGCGGAATGCCCAGACTGCCGGGTTTAATAACCGCTGGGATTCGGATGGCAACGGCATTGTGGATATGGCGGATTTGATGGTATTTGTGGAACACTGGCTGCAGTAAAAACAAGGATATAAGGATACAGGAATACAGGGATACAGGAAGAGCCCAGGCACGGAGGCCTGGGCTACAATAAAATAACCGAAGCAGATGCTTTGGCACCATTAAAGCGGATAATACAATCCCGTCGCGTGCGATAGGGGTTGCTGTGGGACCTCTCAGGTATGGAGACCTGGGCAGTGATGGGATAGTGTCGGAATGGAACAGGAAAGGATCAGACGTGAGCAACAAGCAACAAAAATACGGATTTACCCTGATAGAACTGCTGGTGGTGATTGCGATTATCGGGTTATTGCTGTCGATTGTGATGCCGTCGCTGCGAAAGGTCAAGCGGCATGCCCAGCAGATGACCTGTGCGGCGCATCAGAAGGGTTTTGGAGTGGCGTTTCTGGCGTATGCAGAAGAGAACAAGGGGCGGTCGCACTGGGGGCCCAATCGCGGGTACTGGTATATCAAGGACCAGCCCGGTCAGATGTATGACAAGGATGACGTCAATGCCTATTGGGGGATTGCGTATCTTCCCTATGCCCAGAATATGGATGTGTTTCATTGTCCCAGTTCGCGGTATAGGCTGCAGACCTGGAATGCGTCGGATCCGATTGAGATTTATTACTGGGCGCATTTCGGACTTAATGGCTTTGCGGCCAATCGGATTCTGGGTCGGATCAAATCGCCGGGGACGATGATTGTGATGCAGGATCATTTCGAGCAGAAGCTGGATAATAACGGGGATATGTTTCATATCAAGCCGGGCAATCCGTTTAACCTGACGCAGTGGCGGGTTGCCAACCGGGATAAATTTCCCGATGCGCTGCTGGAATGTTTCCGGCACGGTCGGACCAGCGATGTGGTGCAGAATGTGCCGCCGTATTCGCCGGAGGGTACGGGGTATTCCAATACGCTGTGGCTGGATGGGCATGTGTCGCCGATTCAGCAGACCGAAGGGCAGGATGTTTTGATTCGCTGGTACACCGGCGGCGTGGGCGATGGCACGCAGAGTAATTATGTGGCGACGCGGGAAGAGGCTGCACAGAAGGTGTATTGAAAAAAGATTATGGCGGATTGATGCCAAGGTCGTCTGAGGGATAAAGGGCCTCAAGCAAGGACACTTCCTCAGGGCTGGACAAAGGGCATGGAGGGGGTGTAACCGCAAGGGCGTGCAATTCATCTAATATCAAGGATATAAGAATATAAGAACTCAAGAACTTAAGAATTCAGGAATTCAAGAATCAAAAAAGGGTTGCCCCTGGCGGGGATTGAGTGAGGAGAAAGGGGCTGTCCCTGCATTTTTTTATGTGTCCCTTTGGGGTTGAAGCAATCGAGGATTTTCTGTATTATGGGTTGGAGATTGAAGATTCAAGGGTTCGTCTAAAATCAATTTGGCGGATCAGGGACTCTTTTTGTCCCTGGCGGTGTCAGGCAAAAGCCGCTTTATTGGCTAAATAAAGCTTATTTTGCCTGCCTTGCCAGTGAGCAAAATCTTCTCTTTACCGCTGGAACGCAATATTTAGAGCCATCCTTTAGGTTATAAAACATCAAAGAACATGTGAGGATGAGATGGGACGTATGAGCAAGGCGGCTGCAGCGGCAGTGATGTATGCGGGAGTGGTTATGGTGAGTTCCTGTTCGGCGGGGGCTTCGTCGGGAGCGGATATAAAGACAAAACACGTAGAGTATGTCGCACATCGCGGGGCGTCGTATGCGGCGCCGGAGAATACGCTGGCGGCGGTTGAGCTGGCGTGGAAGGTGGGGGCGGATGCGGTGGAGGTGGATGTGTATCTGTCGGCGGATGGGCGGGTGATGGTGATTCACGATGCGACGACGCGGCGGACAACGGGCGTGGATATGAAGGTTGAGGCGACGGACTCGGCGGTGCTGCGGTCGCTGGATGCGGGCAAGTTCAAGGGGGCGGAGTTTGCAGGTCAGAAGATTCCATTTCTGGAGGAAGTGATTGCGACGGTTCCGGAGGGACGTCGGCTGTATGTGGAATTAAAGAGCGACAAGCGTCTGGTGCCGGTCCTGGAAAAAATGCTGGATGGAAATGCTCGTCGCAGGCAGATTGTGTTTATCAGCTTCAATCTTGAGGCGATCAGTGCATGCAAGGAGCGGATGGCGGATATTCCGGCGTACTGGCTGGCAGGCGGAGAGAAAGACAAGATTACGCAGGCCTATATCCCGATTGATCCGGCGATGATTCAGACGGCCAAAGAAAAGAAGCTGGATGGACTGGATTTGCATTTTGCGGTTGTAACGGCTGAACTGGCGGAGGCGATTCGGTCGGCGGGGCTGGAGCTGGCGGCGTGGACGGTAAATAAGCCGGCAGAGGCCAAGCGGCTGATTGAGCTGGGGGCGGTGAGTATTACGACGGATCGGCCGGATTGGGTAAAACAGGAGACGGAGAAACTGCTTGAGAAAAATTAAAATGCAAAGATCAACATTAAGGAATCCGCCGAGGGGGGATGGGCATTGATCCCCAAACACGGAGGTTAGGGCTGCCATACAAGAATATAAGGATGCAAGGATCCCGGGATACAAGAAGAAAAATCTTAATCCGAAGTACCAAATACGAAACCCAATTTTACGACAATAAGCTAAAAAGGTCAGGCACGGGGGGGGCCCTACGTGAGTTGATGGACGAGACATTATGAGAACTGGAATGGAAACAGAATCAGGAGAACGAATGATGAAACTGCAGAGTATGATCCGATGTGTTGCGTTGATGGTGTTGCTGGCGGCGTGCGTGTGGGCGGTGCCGGAGCGTCCGGGGCTGCGGTATTTTCCGGATACGGATGCGTACCAGACGCTGGTGTGTGATTTTCATGTGCATACGGTATTTTCGGATGGGCTGGTCTGGCCGACAGTACGTGTGGAAGAGGCCTGGCGCGAGGGGCTGGATGCGATTGCCCTGACCGACCATATCGAGTACCAGCCGCACAAGGAGGATATTCCGACCAATCATGCCCGCCCCTTTGCGATTGCGGAGAGTAAGGCCAAAGAGATGAATATCCTGCTGATTAAAGGCAGCGAGATTACCAAAGATACGCCGCCGGGGCATTACAACGCCATCTTTATCCACGATATTGACCCGATTGACAACAAGAATGTGCTGGATTCGGTGCGGGTGGCCAGCGAGCAGGAAGGGTTTGTGTTCTGGAATCATCATACCTGGAAAGGTGAAGACAAGGGCAAATGGGAAGATGTGCAGACGACGATGTTTGACAAGCAGTGGCTGCACGGGATGGAAGTGGCCAATGGTGATACATATTATCCGCTGGCCCATCGGTGGTGCCTGGACAAGGGGATGACAATGCTGGGCAATTCAGATATTCATCAGCCGTCGTATGAGGCCCAGTACACGCCGGACAAGCACCGAACGCTGACGCTGGTGCTGGCCAAAGAGCGAACGGTGGACGCGGTCGAAGAGGCCGTGCGAGCGGGGCGGACGATTGTGTGGGTGGGGAACATGCTGGTGGGCAGGCAGGAGTATTTGCTGCCGCTGTTTGAGAAATCCGTGACGGTGCGGCCGGCGTATCTGACAACCGATGATGCGTTTTATTTTGAGATTGTCAATCATGCGTTTGTGAATCTGGAATTGAAGCGAACAGGCAAGGTCGGGCCGGCGAAGCTGACGCTGGGAGCACGGACAACCAAGCTGGTCAAAGTGGCCCGCAGCAAGGATGATGCGTCGGTGAAGCTGTCTTATACGGTGACGAATCTGCTGGTTGAGCCGGAGAAGGGATTGCCGGTGAGTTTTGAGGTGGGCAAGTAAGAAGATACGAATACAGGGATACAAGAAGAAAAGCCTAAATTCCAAGCACGAAATACGAAACCACTTTTAAGACGCTAAACATAAAAAACCAAAAAGGGCAGGCCCGGGGGCCTGCCCTTTCTCTATGGATAGGGCAGGGGGGATTTGGGGGGATTTGCACAAATAGTTTTGACTTCTGGGTGGTGAATTTCTTATAATGGTATTGACCTAACACAGGGATTAGGAGGTTTTCTGTCCCCCGGCCAGGTATATTGTCATTATTGTCCTATTTTTTTATATGTGCCGGGACAGGCAGAGACCAGCTTTTTTTATAAGGAAAGGGTTGGATTATGAAAACGCGGGGTCAACATGTGTGGGTGGTTTGGGTGTGGTTCCTGTTGTGCAGTATGGGGGTATGGGCGGGGCAAATCATTTCTCCTACGATGAAATACACGACGATGACGGGATTCGGTGCGCGCGGGATTGTGTATGATGCGCGGGCCGACCGGCTGTATGCGATGGTGAAGCTGCCGGAGGAGGTGACGGCGCGGTATATCGCAGTCATTAACTCGTACCTGGGGGAAATGGAAACGCTGTTCCGTATCGAGGGGACTCCGGTTCTTTCGATGGACTCCTATAAACTGGTTCTGTCGGACGATGGGCATTATTTGTATTTTGTGCATGGGGTGGGCACGATTATCCGAATCGATATGGCTGCCCAGCAGGTGGATTTACAGATTGAGCTGCCGGGGTTGGGGGATGATACGACCCACGGGCGTATCTATGATATTGTGACGCTGCCGGGGCAGCCGCGTGCGGTGGCGGTGGTGCATGCGGTTTATAATGCGTCCAGCGGGATGACGTGGACGTGGAAGGTGCGGATTTATGATGATGATGTAATGCGGCCCACGGAGGCGATGGTGCCGATGACGACGACGCAGTTTTCGGTGGGGGCGCAGATTATCGCGACCCCGGAGCCGTCGGTGCTGTGTTTGTATGACCAGGCGGGGGGTCTGCATCGGATTGCGGTGGATGGGTCGGGGGCGAGCCTGATGGAGACGCTCGAGACGGGGTGGGGGCAAGTGACCATGAAAGACCTCAAGTGCAGCGGCGGGATGGTGCTGGGGGTGCCTTCGACTGCTTTTACCGGTTATGTGTATGATTTGGCGGCGAAGAAAAGTTATTATCATGGACAATTATCCGGGACACCGCTGGAATTGGATCGAAGTTTGAATGGGGTCTATACGGTATCCTCGGCGGGCCTGGCAGAATATTCGCTGTTTGGCAGGCAGCAGATATCTCATTCTTTAGACCAGACAGGGTCCCTGAGTTGGACTTTGGGGGTACCTGTGGAGATGGTGCGGTTTGGGGCCTACGGGCTGGCGATGAGGACGGGGGGCAATCAGATTATTCTTGGGCAGCGAAACGCCGGGCCGGTTCTTTATTATAAGATGGATGAAATAACCGGTACGATGGTCAAAAACAGCGGTCTGCTGCAATCCCAATCTGGTTTATACAATGGGGTATTAGAAGGAGAGCCTTTGCAGTCGTGGGTTTCAGGTCGCTGGGGCAATGCTTTAGATTTAAAAAAATACAGCCATGTTCGTTCTTTGTATCCAGGTGTTGGTAATATTGCTTCCCGCACCTGTGCTGCCTGGATTAAGACGACGGATGCTGACGGCGGTTCGATTGTCACATGGGGTTCAACATGGGCAAATGGAAATCTGTGGTCATTTCGCGTGGGTACGACGGGAAAGATTTTAGTTGATGTACAGGGCGGCTTAGTCCGAGGCAGTACGGTGGTCAATGACGGCCAGTGGCATCATGTGGCCGCGGTGCTGCCGATTTCGGAGGCCCCCAAAGTCTCCCATATCCGTCTGTATGTGGATGGGATTATTGAATCACCGGATATGGTGACCAATCCGGATTTATTGATCAGCACTGTTACAGATCAATTTTGGCTTGGTGTGAATAGATCCTCTCAATTTGATTCTTATTACACGGGTTTATTGGATGAGGTTCGGATTTATGATGTGGCACTGGAGGAAGAGGAATTGCGGCGTTTGATCTGGCCGATGCCGACGCTGCCTGCGGCGTATTGGATGATGGATGAGCCTTCGGGGCTGGCGGTGCGGGATTGTGTGGGCGGGCATAACGGGACTCTGGTGAATGCCACGGATGAGGTGCGGATGCCAGGGCGAAACGGCAATGGGCTGGTGCTGGACGGGGTGGATGATTATGTGACGGTGCCGGGATATAAGGGGGTTACGGGCAAGGCGTCGCGGACGTGTACGGCATGGATCAAGACAACCCGGACGAACGGTCAGATTATCGGCTGGGGTGCCCTTGAGACGGGCAAGAAGTGGGTGGTGCGGCTGGATGAAGTCGGGACATATAAATGGGAAAAAGCGGTGGTGCTGCGTGCCGAGGTGCAGAATGGGTGGATCGTTGGTACCACGCCGCTCAATGACGGGCGGTGGCATCATGTGGCGGTCGTGCTGGACAGCGACGGGACACCGGATATTTCGGAAGTCCGATTGTATGTGGATGGGGTTCGGGATACCGTCGGGAACGTGCAGGCGTGTGCGATCGATACAGCGGCAGGTCAGGACGTGGGGATTGGCGGATTTATCCCGCTGCCGCAGTATTTTGGCGGATTTCTGGATGATGTCCGGGTGTATGATATCGCCCTGGATGATACGGCGATTTCGGTACTGCACAGTTCCATCGATACCTATATGACGAACCCGCCGTCGGACCTGATGCGCGATGAGCCTTTGGCGCATTGGGCGCTGGATGAGACGACGGGAACGGATGCGGCGGACAGTCTGGGGCGACATCCGGGCAAGCTGATGGGTAACGACGGCAGCGGGGCATGGGTCGGCGGTGCAGCGGGAGGGGCGCTGGTGCTGGACGGCGTGGACGATTATGTGACGATTCCGGGGTTCAAGGGGGTGACCGGGATGCGGTCGCGGTCGTGCATGGCCTGGATCAAGACCACGCAGGCCGGTGGGCAGATAGTAAGCTGGGGCAATAAAGCGACAGGTCGGAAATGGATTATGCGGGTCAACGAGAACGGAACTCTGCGTGCGGAGGTCGAGGGCGGTTATGTTTATGGCCGGCGGGTTGTGGCCGACGGGCAGTGGCATCATGTGGCGGCGGTGCTGGACAGCAGCGGGTCGCCGACGGTGATGAATATTCGTCTGTATGTGGATGGGGTGCTGGATGAGGTTGGTGCCATGGCGACGAATTCGATTGATACGGATTCGGGCAATGACGTTGCTATTGGCGTATTTTTGCCGCAGCCGCAGTATTTTGCGGGGCTGGTGGACGAGGTGCGGATTTATGACTACGCTGTCAACGGCGTGGTGGCGGCAAAGCAGGTTGTGCCGCATGTTGTCGATGAGCCTTCGGCGTACTGGACGATGGATGAGGCGTCGGGGGAGAAGATTGCCGACAGTCTTGGCGGGCACACGGGATACCTGCTCAACAGCGAGGGTGCGATTCGTGCCGACGGGGTCAGCGGTCAGTCGCTGGTGCTGGACGGGGTGGATGATTATGTGACGGTGCCGGGGTATAAGGGTGTGACGGGGAAAGGTTCGCGTTCCTGTATGGCGTGGATCAAGACGACCCGGGCTGCCGGACAGATTGTAAGCTGGGGCAGCTATGAGACGGGCAGGAAGTGGGTGATGCGTGTAAATGAAAACGGGACGCTGCGGGTGGAGGTGCAGGGGGGGTATATTTACGGTACTTCGCCTGTGAACGATGGACAGTGGCACCATGTGGCGGCGGTTCTGGACAGCGACGGGACGCCGGATGTGTCGGAGGTCCGGCTGTATGTGGACGGCTATCTGCAGGCGGCCGGCGGTGTGCAGGCGTGTGGGATTGATACGGCGGTCGGGCAGGATGCGGCGATTGGAAGTTTTTCGCCGCTGCCGCAGTTTTTTTCGGGGCTGGTGGATGAGGTGCGGGTCTATGATTATGCCCTGACGTCGGCGGCTATTACGGTTCAGATGGGTGCGTCGGTTACGGTGGAACTGGAAGCTTACTGGAAGCTGGATGAGCAATCGGGCTTGACGGTGGCGGACAGTGCCGGCGGTCATGATGGGCAGATCAATTACGATCAAGGAAATCCCTGGGTTATGGGCAAGAGCGGCAACGCGCTGCAGCTTGATGGGTGGAATGATTCTATGACGGTGCCGGGGTATAAGGGGATTACGGGCAAGGCGTCGCGGACGTGTACGGCGTGGGTCAAGACGACCAAAACCGGCGGACAGATTCTAAGCTGGGGCAGCAAAGAGACGGGCCGGAAATGGATTGTGCGGGTGAATGAAAACGGGACGCTGCGTGCGGAAGTGGAGAGCGGGTATGTGTTTGGCACGACGCTGATCAACGACGGGCAGTGGCATCATATTGCGGCGGTGCTGGACAATGACGGGACGCCGAATGTGTCGGAGGTTCGGCTGTATGTGGACGGCTATCGGGATATGCTCAGCAGCAAGGGTGTGCAGGCGTGTGCGATTGATACGGCGGCGGGGCAGGATGTCCGTCTTGGGGCATTTGCCCCGCAGGCAGTGTATTATTCGGGCATGCTGGATGAGGTGCGGATTTATCGGGGGGCGCTGACGGATGCGGAGGTGATGGACGTGATGCGGTCGGCGGGTGTTGTGGAGACGAAAGTCGATGCGGGGCCGGACCAGACGGTGTATGCGGATGCGGACGGGACGGCCGAGGTTGTTCTGGACGGCGGCGGGTCGGTGGGGGAGGATATTGTCGCGTATATCTGGCAGGTGGCGGGGCTGACGCTGATCGACGGGCAGCCTGCGGCGGTGGTGCGTCTGCCGGTTGGAGTTTATACGGCGGGGCTGGCGGTATCGGATGGGATTATGGTGTCGCAGCCGGATGAGGCGGTGATTCGTGTGGTCCGGAAGCAGGCGGGGGTGCTGACGATGGTGCCGACGGCGATTCGGCGGAGCGATGCGTCGCGGTATGTAACGGCGATGCTCAAGCTGCCGGCGGGTGTGGCGAAGCTGGATACGCGGCTGCGGCTGAGTCCGGGGGATGCGGCGGCGGTGTTCGAACAGCGGGCGGTGTCCGGCGGGGATGCGTTTGTCGTCGGGTGGTTTGATAAGCAGGCGTTGTTGAATGCGGCTGCGGAAGGGCCGGTGGAGGTGACGGTGTCGGGTGAGCTGGCCGATGGGACGCTGGTGTATGGCAAGGCGATGGTGAAGGTGGGGCCGTGAGGAACAGGTATACAAGTATGAAGGTATGCAGGTATTCAGGGGAAAAATTCGAAGTACGAAAAACAAAACGAATTGGGAGAGTTCGGAGTTCATAGTTCGTAGTTCGTAGTTCGGAGTTCGTAGTTGGGAGAAAATGGATTTTCGTCCCCGGCTGCGCGGGGACAGGCTTTTTGCGGGAATGACAAGGCGGATTAGTGACTGGGTGTTTTGACCATGAAGAGCAGGAAGGGCATGAAAGAAAAAAATATCATTTGATTATTCTTCGTGTTCTTCAGGGGCTTCATGGTGAAATGATATGATTTGCGATCTGGAATGATGAATGATTTGAAGCAGGATACTTCGACGGGGGGCACAGTCTGACGGAGTCAGGCTGTGGGCGATTTGGAAATGAAACACAAAAGGCCCGGCACGGGGGCCTGCCCTTACGCGAAATAATCAACAGGACATTCATTAAAAAGAGTGGCGGGGGCTGTCTTATTTCATGGGAGAAACAGATTTAATCCGGGCTCTTATTTAACGGAGGAGGTCAGTATAAATCCTTATTGACAATAGCCGTAAGAATTTCATATAATGATTAGATATATTTTGTAATTCAGGGATGGGGTGTTTTTAAACGAGTGCAATTTGCATTTTATGGGTGATGTTTAACAATGATTTGAGGAGACGTGTGATGAGATGTTTTGGTGTGGTAATGATCGCGATTGGGATGATGTGGATTGCGGCAGGTCGGGTGTCGGCGGCAAATCTGCTGGTTAACGGCGATTTTGAACAGGGCAATGTGGGATTTACGACCAACTACACGTATTATGAGTGGGGTACTTGGCCCGGCCGGTATTCGATTAAGACCGATCCCCACCTTTGGGATGGAGGGTATGAGTCTTTCGGCGACCATACCAGTGGGTCCGGCAATATGCTGCTAGTTGATGCGGCGGGGCCAGCCGGAGGAACGGCGGGACAATCCTGCTGGGATCAGCATGTTGAGGTTAGCCCGAATACGACGTATGTCTTTTCGGCCTGGATGGCCAAAATCACCAGGGCCGTGGGTTCGATGCTGGAAATCGATATTAACGGTGTTAGTCAAGGGCAATTCATGGGACCTTCTGAGCCGGCGATCTGGCAGCGAATTCTGGTTGTCTGGAATTCAGGATCGGAGGAATCAGCCGTAATTACTGTTCGTGAGGTCACCGGGGTGACTTGGATAGCGGGGAATGATTTCGCCTTGGATGATCTGAGTTTTTTTATTCCAACACCGGGGGATGCAGATCGTGACGACTGTGTGAACTATGTGGACTTTGCGTTAATGGCAGGGCACTGGGGCGATGGCCTGGTAACGCCGGCGAAATGGGAAGAAGGGAATTTTAATACCGATACCCTGGTGGATTTTAATGATTTGCTGCTGATGGCCTATTACTGGCTGGAGGGATGTGAGGCGTTGTAGTTTTTCAGGATGCTGTCATTCAGTATGAAGGGCGGACACACAGCTCCTCTATGCGAATTGGAAAAGGGCAGGCACGGAGGGCGGGAACCAGGAATACAGGGAGACAGGAATACAAGAATACAATAAGAGGTATACAGGTATACAAGTATGCAAGTATACATGATTTATAAGTACGGCAACAAAGGGAGGGCACGGGGTGACGATGGGCAGGCACGGGGGCCTGCCCCTACATGACATGATGGGCGGGATATTAAATAAAAAGGGCGGCTGAGGGGGTGCTCGTATGATTCATTTCATTTTTGTTTCTATCAGGTAAGTCGCATAAAGAAAAAGAAGCGGAATGCCTTTGGTATGGAGTTTTACCTCAAGCACGGAGGCTTGAGCTACGTTGAATAAAACGGCGAGGGGCCGTATAAATCATTTCATATTATTCATTTCATATTTATACATTATTTATAAGGGAGCTTGACCATGGCGAAGAAGAAGGTGCGAACAGGGGGATGCCGCGCGCAGAAGGCGGCAGCGGAGGTGCAGGAGCAATTGGTGGAGAAAGAGACGGAGACAGTCTGCGCGCCGAAGTCGCGGGCTGCGCTTCATGACTATGTCAAGACCCATCTGGGGCTGGATGTGCCGGACAGGGCGGTTTGTTCGGGGCATGATGCGCCGATGGATTATCTGTGGCATGCATACAGTGCGGATTTTGCGGGGCTGCCGGAGGCGGTGGGGGCAGAGGCGTCGGCGGATTGCATCGTGTGGGCCGGACGCGGTGGCGGCAAGACGCGGCTGGCGGCGGTGGCAACGCTATTGGACAGCATTTTCAAGCCGGGGTGCAAGACACGCATCCTGGCTGGGTCGCTGGATCAGAGCAGCCGGATGTATGAGTATTTCTGCGACTATGCGCTGACGGATGCGTATCGGCCGATGCTGGAGGGCAAGGTGCGGGTGGGGCGGTGTCGGTTCGGCAACGGGTCGGATGTCGGTGTGCTGGCGCATTCGCCGCGGGATGTGCGCGGGATTCATATTCACAAGCTGCGGTGCGACGAGGCGGAGCTGTTCAAGGAGGATGTATTTCGGGCTGCGCAGTTTGTGACCAAGACGCGGGATGGGATTCGCGGGGCGATGGAGATATTC
>JAWRKM010000056.1:0-2823 GCA_040306945.1 Anaerohalosphaeraceae bacterium | reverse complement strand
CCCAATTCCTCCAGTGTTTCAAACAGAGCCTCACCATCTGGATTCCTTACCAGCATCGAGTGTCGCGGCTGGTGGATAATGAACGGACAATTCAGACGGCGCAGGAACTCGGCAGCCTTTCGGGTCAGATTTGGCGGATATTTGGAAATTCCGACATATAATGCCTTGCCCATCCTCACTGCATCCGCAAGGGCGGTCAGAGTTTCTTCCATTGGGGTGGCTGGATCGACCCGATGTGAATAAAAGATGTCCACATAATCCAGATTCATCCGCCTCAGCGACTGGTCCAGGCTCGAGAGGACATACTTGCGACTGCCGCCGTCGCCATAGGGCCCGGGCCACATCAAATGCCCCGCCTTGGTTGAAATTATTAATTCATCGCGATAACCCGATAAATCCGTCTTCAGGATATTGCCGAAACAGCGTTCCGCCGCTCCCGGCGGGGGGCCATAGTTGTTGGCCAGGTCAAAATGGGTGATGCCGGCATCGAAGGAAGTCAAAATCATCGCCCGGGCGGTGTCGAAGCTATCCTGTTCCCCGAAATTCTGCCACAGTCCCAGGGAAATGAATGGCAGCTTGAGGCCGCTTTTTCCGCAGGCACGATAGATCATGGATTCATACCGCTTTGGATTCAAGGTTTTATCTCCTGTCTATATCGATATCCGACCAGACAACAAGTATTTCATTTTACACTTCACGGGTCTCATTGAGGCTGGCAAATTCCGAGACCAGCGGTTCCTGCGGCTCGCCGACAAGCTGAATGGACCGCCACTTGCCGCTTTGGTATCGCAGAAACAGCACTCCGCTGAACAGCATCATGGTGATGCACAGGATACTCCAGGCCGACTGTGGCGTAAAGTGAAAATACCGCAGCGCCGCATCCAGTACACCTACCAGCGACCAGTGCATTGTGACGGAAATGCACATGACCCAGAAGGTATCACCTGCACCTCGCAAAGCTCCACCAAAGACCAGCATCATCGCATCGGCCATGACATAGAGTGCAGCCATCCGGACCATCGTTACGGCCATCGGAAACGCCTGTTCGAATACGGGATCCGTCTGGGCAGGTCGAAAAACACCCACCAGATAATGCGGCAGGAGGGCAAAAATCATCAAGGTGCAGAACGAATAGGCCCAGGCCAGTTTCAAGCCCGACAGCGTGGCGCGATGGGCCGTATCGGGCTGTTTGGCTCCCATGTATCGCCCCACAAGACTGATAACGCCGATATGAATCCCGATCAGGGGGATAAATGAGACCATATCCCAGTTGAATACGACGGTAACGGCTGCGGCAGAGGTCGGGCTGATGCCGTGAAATTTCAATACCAGAACAGTAAAGGCCAGCATATTCAGAAAAAACTCAACGCCGGTCGGGTAGCCGTACCGCAGCAGTTTTTTCATGATAGGCCAGTCAAAATGGAACGATTGGCTGACTGCGAATTCTGCCCGATTGGTTCTGATGAAATAGGATATGGCCAGGACACTCAGGCCGACAACCCCGCCGGTCAGTGTGGCATAGGCGGCACCGGAAATGCCCATGGCGGGAAATCCCAGCTTGCCGAAGATAAAGACATAGTCCAGGCCGACATTGGTAATCATCGCGGCCACTGTGGAAAACATGACCACGGGGGTCTTGCCCACCCCGGAAAAAAAGCAGCTCAGACAGTTGCGAACCAGCCCGATGAGGGTTCCGTAAATCAGGATGTTGAAATACACCTTTTGCGGAGCAAGCTGCTCCGGTGAGACCCTGACGAGGTCAAACAACCCCAGCCCCATCGGACGACAGCATAGAATTACCGGATAGGCCAGGAGGCAGACCAGCAAGCCCTGAGTAATCACTTTGGAACAGTATTCTTTGCGCCCGGCCCCGAAGTATTGTGCTGCAAGAGCAGTGCAATAGCCGGTCAGGCCCAGGAAAAACGTCGTGAGCATAAAGCTGGTCAGGCCGCCTCCCATGGCCGCAGCCATTTGTTCAGAGCCAAGTTTTGCCAAAAACAGCCGGTCGGTAAAAATCATCACCGTATCACAGGCATTGGACACCACCATCGGCATCGCAATCGCCAGCATTTCCCGTATTCCGCCGGGCCCATCCAATTGTCGTTTCAAAAGCGTATCCATAAGACCGACGATTGTACCGGCAATCGAGCGAAGACTAAAGTAAAAAATATACCCAATGGGTATGATTATTCCGCGAGCAAAAGAAGCAAGAGATTGAAGTACCTGTACTCAGCTGCGGCGAAACGGGACATTTCAAGTCGGAACAATATATATGCGAATAAAAAATTCTTGCAGAGACTCAGATTCCTGCACATAAAGTGAAAAAAGCCGGAATCGCATGCAGAGATTCCGGCCTGATACATTCCGATTCAAGTCAACAAAGGGACAACCATTGCAAAATAAAAGGCAGCATCAGCAGCAGGGCAATCGCGGCAATGACAAATGCCAGCCACTTGCGCTGGTCCTGAATGATTCCGATGATCCCAAACACCAATGCCAGCGGCATACACACCATGCAGAGTATCGCTCCAAGCGATACCAGGGGGTTGCCTCACCCAGGCCGCATCACCATCAGTAATCCTATTGTAATCCCTGCCGCTGCCAGTAATTTTGCCGCAATCAGTCCGTATTTCATAGTTTTCTCCTTTTCGGTCAAGTCTGTGAAGATTTGTTATGTCTTCGCAGTAATTCACTGATATAATGTTGTCCCAGAAGGTTCCTGTTTTGTTCCAGCCAGCATGTCAGTTTTGTGCTGCCGGTCGGAGGGGTGTCCACCACCAGCAGATTATTCGTCAGGCTCTTGATCTCGTCTGCGGTTATCAT
>JAWRKM010000055.1:0-6885 GCA_040306945.1 Anaerohalosphaeraceae bacterium | reverse complement strand
AAACCCCCCCCCCATTTCTCTGAAGGCAGGGCGCACGGCAGCAAATCATGTATCTCAATCCCAAGACAGGCTGGATATTCTCGTCCCTGCTGGTATTTGCCGCAGCGGCGGTATTGCATTTCCGGGCACTGGACCAGCGTCCCATGCATCCGGATGAAACCGTCAATGCATTCCGGTTTGCCGATTTTCTCCAGCGGGGGTATTACGATTATGACCCCGGTGAATTTCACGGCCCGACGCTGCATTACTGGACCTATCCATTTACGATTGCATTCGGCTGCCGCGACATCAAAACGCTCGACGAAGCTGCATTGCGTTATGCCACGGCCGCACTGGGCATGCTGATTTGCGGCATACCGTTTCTGTTCTGGGGATACCTGAGCCGACGGGCTATTTTTTTCAGTGCGGCATTGCTGGCATTTTCTCCGGGCCTGGTCTATTACAGCCGCTATTACATTCACGAAATGCTCTTTGCCCTGTTTGCCGGCGCCTTTATCGCCTGTCTGTGGCGATATTTTGCCCAGGAAAAATTGTTCTGGGCGGTTCTGACCGGCCTTTTTGCGGGGTTGATGCACGCCACCAAGGAAACCTGCGTTCTCGTCTATGCCGCTGCGGCCATCGCGATTGTTTTCTCGCACATCACCGACCAGCGGAAATTCATCCGCAATACCCAAAAGAGAATGCTCTGCAAGCTGGCCATGCTGATTGTCGCGGTGGGGATATCCGCCTTGCTCTATTCGGGCTTTGGCCGCGATCTCAAGGGGGTCAAAGAATCCTACTCCACTTTTTTCATCAGCACCGCTCGTGCCCTGCATACCCCCGTTCATACCTATCCGTGGTATTATTATCTGGATTTGTTTACCTGGCTGGAATTTGTTGAAAAACAGCCGTGGAATGAGGATATTCTGGTCGTCCTGTCCGCTCTGGCTGTGGTTATGCTGTTTGGTGCCCGTAAAGTCAGCCTTCCGTGCTCCACGGAAATGCTGCGGTTTACCACCTGCATGACCCTGGCCCTTTATGTCATCTATTCCATCATCCCCTACAAAACCCCCTGGAACGGGGTCATTATCCTCTATGCGATGGCACTGCCGTCGGGCATCATGATCGCCTGGCTGTGGCAGCAAAGCTCCGCATGGCTCAGAGGACTTCTGATCGTGATAGGTCTGATTAATCCGGCGGTGCAAAGCGTGTGGTTGAATTTTAAAATCCCCGCCGACCCGGCTAATCCTTATGTCTATGCCCACACAAGCCCTGAAATCCTCCAGATGAACACCCGCATCCAGAGTATGATTCAGGCCATCGGCGACAAGCCGGATTTCGGCATCTATGTTATCGACGATACAGGCTATTATTGGCCCTGGCCGTGGTATCTCCGGCAGTCCGACAAAGTCGGCTACTGGACCGAAATCGACCGCTCCATGCTCTCGGCCGCAATTATTCTGGCTCCGTTGCGAATGGAAGAACGGATTCTCAGTGCCCTTTATGAATGGCCTCCGCCAGGACAGAAATCGCTCTACATGCCCGTTTTTGATACTCCGCTGCCGCTTCGCCCCGGTGTCCTCTGGCAGGGCTATATCCGCAAGACGGATTATGATAAATGGCTGCAGCAGCACCTTGCTGGTCTAGGCAAAACCTCTGTTACGGAGCCTTCGACAATGAATCAAGATATATCAATTCTGCCGGATAAGCCCATGCGTTTCAGCGAGCAGGCCATGGCGACGGTATTTGAAATCTATATCAATTCCTCAGATGCCAAAAATGCCGCGGCTGCGGCACGAGCCGCATTTGCCGAACTGGCCGGCCTCGAAGCCGAGCTGAGCCGTTATATTCCCAACAGCGACATATCCAGAATCAATAACCTCCAGCCCGGCCAGGAAACCGTCGTCAGCCCCGACACCATGGACTGCCTTCTGGCTGCCCAAAAGCTGCACCGGCTCACCGGCGGGGCATTCGACCCCACCCTTGGCAAGGTCGCCGAAGAGCACAAACAAACACCCTCGGAAGTCCATGCCTCCGCCCATCATCTGGGAATGGACAACCTCGAACTGAATCCCGATAATCTCACCGTGAAGGTGGTTCACGGATATACGGATTTGGATTTAGGGGGGATAGGCAAAGGATTTGCTTTGGATAAAATGGCCAAAATCCTCCGTCAATGGGGCATTACCCGCGCCATGCTCAACGCAGGAGCAAGCACCGTTTTAGCCATGGATCCGCCGGCCAACCAGCCTGGCTGGCCAGCCATTATCCGCAACCCAAAGAACTCTGACCAGATTATCGAAAAGCCCATCCTTGCCAATCAGGCCCTCAGTGCCTCCAGTATTGTTCGCAAATCGCACATTATTAATCCATCCACCGGCAAACCGGTTACCGACCGACTGGCCTGCTGGGTCTTTGCCGCCGATGGAGCCGCCGGCGATGCCCTCTCAACCGCAGTCATGATTATGCCCGAAGACAAAATCAGGCAGCTGTTGCATGAAAAAAAAGCATCCAAAGTAATAATCTGCACTCCCGATGCTCAAATTACAGTTTTAAACGAATAACCAGGCCGAAAGTGGAATTCTCCTGTCTTCTATAAAAATGATCACCTCCCAGGATTCCTGCTTGATATCTGGACAAAAATTGGCATAATACGGGCTGGATTTTTTGTATATCAGAGTGGATATCAGGTTCATTTTTAAGGAGAAAGACATGTTTCTCGATTTTCTGGTATTTGGTGTTTTCGTGGCTTGTGTGATTGGCATTGGAATGTACAAGAGTCGCCATGAATCCACCGGCGAAGATTATTTCCTGGCTGGACGCGGCTTAAGCTGGTGGCTCATTGGATTTTCATTGATCGCGGCCAATATTTCTACCGAACAATTCGTGGGCATGTCCGGCAACGCGGCAAGTCACGTGGGTCTTGCTATCGCAAGCTATGAATGGATGGCGGCGATCACGCTGATTGTGGTCGCTTTTGCATTTCTCCCGTATTTTCTCAAAACGGGTATCTATACCATGCCGGAATTCCTCGAACATCGGTATAATACGGCAACACGGACCATCATGGCCGTCGCGACGATGTTTATTTATATGCTGCTTTTGGGCGCCGTAACCTATTCGGGCGCATTAACCATTCGCAGCCTTGCCGGCCAGTTGTGGGGATTGAATATCAGTCTGGCTGCGGCGTCCCTGATCATTGGTTTGATTGCCATGATTTATGTCGTCACCGGCGGCCTGAAAGCCTGTGCCTGGGCCGACCTGATTCAGGGCAGCGCCCTGATTGTCGGCGGCGCCCTGATTATGTTCTTCGCGTTCGACAAGCTGGGCAATGTCTCGGAAGCCTGGAAAATCGCCGATGTCAAAACCGGCGCCGTGGCTCTCGTACAGATGAATCAAGGCCAGGGTGCGATGGAACGGTTTATGGATTTGAACCGGGTTCGCCTGAATATGTTCCTGCCTCCTACAGACCCGGTTCTGCCCTGGACGGCGTTGCTGCTGGGGCTGTGGATACCCAACTTTTATTACTGGGGCCTGAATCAGTACATTACCCAGCGAACCCTTGGTTCCGCCTCGCTGGCACAGGGTCAAAAGGGTATCGTCTTTGCCGCATTCATGAAACTGCTGATTCCGTTTGTGATTGTCATTCCCGGTATTATTGCATTCAACCTGTTTGCCAAAAATATGCAATTCGAGGCCGTCTATGATAATGCCCCGGTGATTTCCAAATACTACAAGGCCAACCCTCAGACACAGATTGTTGAAGTGGTGGACTCTCCGTCCGAAGAAGCCATCGCCGCATGGCCGCAGGGACGATTTATGGTGGCGTTGTTTGATAATGAGCAGACCATCAAGGCCCTCAAGACCAAAAATATGTTTGTTCTTCCTATTGTCAAGTCGGTCTATGAATCACTCAAACCTGCGGAATTTACGATTTTTGCCTCCGATGACCAGTCATGGAATTTTGTGTTCTCATCCCTGGAAGCAGAACTGACCGGCTATAATGAAAAAACCAAAGCTGCCGCAGCCGCTGCATCCAAACCCGTGATTACCGAAAAGTTTATTGCCCATAAGTACGACACCGCCCTGGCTCAACTGCTGGGCAACGTCCTGCCGCAGGGCACAGGAGTGGTTGGATTTGTTCTGGCGGCACTGCTGGGAGCAGTAGTCAGCTCGCTTGCCGCAATGCTCAATGCCGCTTCGACCATCTTCAGTATGGATATTTACAAGAAATTTATGAACCCCCAAACCACGCAGAATAAAATCGTTTCGGTGGGGCGTATTTCAGTGGTGGTCTTTGCAGGAATTGCGGTTCTCTTGGCCCCCCAGTTGGGCAATCCCAAAATCAGCCATAGCATCTTTACCATTATTCAGGAAGGCCAGGGCTTCATCTCGCCCGGTATTCTGGCAGTCTTTGCCTTTGGATTGCTGGTGCGCAAAGCGCCTGGCATGGCCGGTGTGCTGGGACTGGTGACCAATATCGTGTCCTACGGTGTCCTCAAAGTAGCTGTTCCGCAGGTCCAGTTCCTCAATCGCATGGCCATCTGCTTTGGGTTGTGCCTGTTGGTGATGATATTCATTCGGATAGTTCGCCCGCTGGCCCAGCCTATGGAGTTCAAACAGAATACGACCATTAATCTGGAAGGTTCCCGCGGAGCCCTGTGGGTTGGAATGGTGGTTGTTGTGGTCACGTTGATTTTATATGTTATTTTTAGTCCCCTTGTAATTGCTAAATAAAGGAGGCATTCCCGTGAAAGCAGTGTCCCTGGTAACCAATGATAAACAGGCATTTGCGGCACTCAAGGCGATTGCTGCAAAGAAAAAAATCAATATCAAAGGCGCCAAAGTCCGCCGCACATCCTCGCGGTTCTGCCTTGGCGTCGAACACGGTGACTATAACGGCACCGAATTGTTTGGTGTCGGAACCGACCGTTTCATCTGGATGGCCTATAAGCCCAATGGCACCAATAAGATGCGGCTGTACAGCGAGAACTTCCCCGGCGACGGCATCATCCAGTTTGAACTGGGCAAGGTTCCCGCTCCCCGTTCGCCCAAAGTGGCCGACACCTGGGCACGTTTTCCCTATGGCGTGGATTATATCCTGCAAAAAGCCGGTTATAAGCTGACCCAGGGTATTGATGCGGTCCTGCTGGGCAACATTCCCGGCGGCGGCATGAGCCGTTCGGCTTCATTGGCTCTGAACCTGATTCTGTCGATTCTCGATGCCAACGGCATCGTCGAAAAAGACCAGATGAAGATTGTCGATCTGGCTCAGGCGGTCGAAAATGAATACATCGGCTCTCCCTGCGGCAAACTCGATCAGATTATGATTCTGTTTGCCAAGCAGGGCATGGGTACCCACTACAAGCCCGCCACCCGCTCCATCAGCTATGTTCCGCTGGGCAAGAAAGCCAAAGATTTCCGTATTGTCGTGATGGACACCGGCACCGTGCGTCCGGGCCTGGAAAAATCGACCTACAAAGTCCGTCGTGCCGAATGCGAAGAACTGGCCAAAAAGGCCAAAAAAGCCGGCTTCAAAATCAACTGTCTGGCCGACATCAAGACCGATGCCCTGTATAATAAAATCAAGGCCGCTTTCGAGAAGAAAGCCCCGCATCTGGTTGACCGGATGACCTATATCTACAAAGCCCAGAAACGCTTCTACAAAATGATGGAAGCCTGGAAGAAAGGCGACATCGTAACCGTCGGCAAAATCTTCCGCGAAGATGGTATCGGCTTGCGTGATGAATACAAGATTTCCGGCCCCGAACTGGAAACCATGTGCGATATCGTCCGTACCGTCCCTCAGACCATTGGCGAGCGGATGCTCGGCGGCGGCGATAAAGGGGCCGCTGGGGCCATCGTTCTGGCCTCTGGTGCTGATGCCGTCAAAAAAGCAGTGGACACTGCTTATCCGAAAAGCCGTCCCGATTTCGCCGATAAGTATGCCGTCCATACCTGCAAAGTCGTCGATGGCGTCAAGGTCTTCGAAAAAGTCTTTTAATCATTTTTTCGTTGCGATATAACGATATCTGTTGGGTATAATAAGGCTCGTCTGCAAAGGCGGGCCTTTTTTATGGACCTTCATTGTCCGGCTTATAGTAGGCTGTAAATTCCATATTATTGTTGCGAACTTGATCCGTGCAGGACAAATAGAAGATAAAAAGTGTCGAATGGAATGGAAAGGATTCGCCAATGGCAAAGTTGCTCTATATCCAGTGTTCACCGCGTGGGCCCAGGTCCAAGTCGATTCAAGTGGCTGATGCGTTTGTCGAGGCTTACAAGACCCGTAATCCAAAGGATACCGTGGAGGTCCTGAATCTGTTTGAGGCCCCGCTGCCTGCCTTTGATGGCTCCGTTGTACAGGGCAAGTACAATATCATGCACGGCAAACCCCATACCGCCCAGGAGAAAAAGGCCTGGGACGAGGTGGTCGGCGTCATCGACCATTTCAAATCCGCTGACAAATATGTTTTTGCCGTTCCGATGTGGAACTTTGGCATCCCCTATCGGCTCAAGCAGTATATCGATATCATCGTCCAGCCGACCTTGACCTTTGCCGTGTCGCAAGCAGGTTATGAAGGTCTTGTCAAAGGCAAACCTGCCTTGGTTGTCCTGGCCCGGGGTGGTGCCTACTCTGGCCCGGCCGAGGGCTACGACCAGCAGAAACGCTACCTGGATCAGATTCTGAACTTCATCGGCTTTACCCGAATCGAACACATTCTGGTTGAACCGACCCTGCACGGCACCCCCGAAGCCATTGAGGCTTTGGTGGAAGAACGCAAACACGAAGCCCGCCGATGGGTTGATTCATTCTAAAGATTTGGTTGCTGGTCAAAACGTCCCGGCGTTCAGCGGTTCGTAAAAGGCCTGCGGTTTGGGGCCAAGGGTGTTGGTCAGGGTTCC
>JAWRKM010000054.1:0-107705 GCA_040306945.1 Anaerohalosphaeraceae bacterium | reverse complement strand
TAAAAATCGCTGGGTTTCATTGAGATACTCCATATTGCCGGCGGGGGCATCCACGGCAAAGGTGCCGATAATTTCATTGTTCAGGGTAATTGGTACGCAGATAAAGCTGTATTCCCGATCGTGTTTGTCCTGCCGCAGATGAATTCGACCTTGAAAGTCCGGTTCGTCTGCAATACGAGGAATGATTGCCGGCTGACCTGTAGCCAAAACCCGGCCGGTAATGCCCTCGCCCCGTTGATAGCGAACAGCATGGGCTTGGGAGTGTGTTTCTTCCTGGCTGGCTGCTTCGACAACCAGCTCCCGTCCGTCAGGCGTGGACAGCATGAATACGCTCCTGCGCATCCCCATTTGTTCCCGCAGGACATCCAGAAGTTCGTTGAGCATTTGTTTCTGACCTGAACTGCGACTGATGATCTGCAAAATCGTATGCAGCGTATTGAGCTGCCGGAGCGGCCGGCTGGATGGCTCTGGTTCGGCTGATTTTTCTTTCAACATTATTGTATCAAAATATCGCGTCAAATACAAAATTGTAATTAATCGACACTTATCCTTGTTATCTGTTTGCTCTGGGGTGTTGATTTTTCAGCAGATAATGCGGTTCCAGAGCGTTCGATCCACGTATTCTAAATGTGGTAATGCAAGGGCCGTACCAATTTTCAAAAACTAATGGAAAACACTTGAAGCGGAAATGTAAAATTGTTTCTGATGGCATTTAAAGTCCAGTCGACCGAATCAAGTCTCGTTTTTTATCAAAATGTAACTAATTGTAAATAAATGAGATAAAACGTATTTAGAGGGTTTCACTCTGAAATCTTTAGAAACTTTGGACGTTTTTACATTACATTATGAGGAATGGTTGAATTCCAAATGTGACAATTGGGTTTTAGATGATCGTGGATAGCAAAAGCTCAAAATTTTTCGGTTTGTATAACGGCATTCATGGTAGCCTGATGTCTTATATTATGATGATGGTGCATAACCTGACGGCCGCGGAGGATTTGCTTCAGGAAACCGCTACGATCATGTGGGAGAATTTTGACCAGTTTCAGGAAGGGACCAATTTTACCGCCTGGGCGATGACCATTGCCAGAAATAAAACGCTTGAGTATTTGCGGGAAAACCGGAAAACCAAAAAACTCCTTCATCATGAATTTTATAACCGACTGTCGCATGTGGCGGAAACATCCGCCCAGGATTATGGGCTTCGCGTCAAGGCGCTGAACCATTGTTTGGAAAAGCTGGATGCAAAAGACAAGAAGTTAATCAGTCTTCGTTACCGGGACAATGTGTCAGTGAAAGATATTGCCCTGAAGGTTGGCCGGCCGACAAGCACGTTATATTTTCGTATTTCGCATATCATGAATATGCTTAATTTATGTATTTCGAGATCTTTGTCTAATCAGGACCTGTGATGCGGCAATACCCCCATGAAATAGGTACACTGATTTTTAAATTGCTGGAAAACTGTATTTCAGATAAAGAGATTCAGCAATTAGACGATTATCTTGCGCATCATCCCGAAGCGATCCACGAGTACTGCAATTATGTCAAAAACTACACCGCTTTGCGGACGAAACTAAATGAGCAGGGCCGGATCTGCGGCGAAATGCTGCTGGATAAGTGTTTCGACCAGACGATGTGGCAGAGACTGGCCGAGGACGAAAAAAACTCTCCGACGGTTGAGGTTGTTCAGGAGCCTGAGCCCAAGCCCAGAATTTTTGTCAATAAAGTAGAATATCCCAAAATGGTACGCAGGGTGAGTGCGGGGGCCGTCATTGCGGCTGTGGTTTCGGCTGCGGCGATAGTTCTGATTTTCCTGTTTGCGTATCTGGCGCCGCCGGCCACAGGTTTTAAGGTGGCGGTCCTGGCGGATAGTATCCATGCCAAATGGGCGACGCCCCATGGCGCGATGGACAAGGGGGACCCTGTGCTGACCAGCCGCAGTGATGTTGTGCTTCAGGAAGGCTGCGTCACGTTTCTGTTTGATAATGGGGCCCAGGTCACTCTGGAGGGGCCTTGTGCCTTTCAGGTTCGCACCGAAGACCAGATTAAGATGCGATACGGCAGGCTGTATGCGATTGTGCCGCGGGAAGCGGTCGGATTTTCGGTGTACACGGACAATGCCAAGATTATCGATCTGGGTACGGAGTTTGGTGTCCAGGCGGATATTGGCGGGGATACCTCTCTGTATGTGATGCGGGGCAAGACGACTCTGATTGCTGGTATTGAAGCGTCCAAAGAGATTGTGGAAGTCGTGGCCGGGATGAGCAAAAGGGTTGCCGCCGATACACTGGCTATTTCGGATATTCCGTTCCTGCAGACGCATTTTGTGCGAATGATCCATTCCAACAGCAATACCATCTGGCGGGGGCAGAAAACACTGAGTCTCGCTGATATTGTCGGCGGCGGCAATGGGCTGGGTACAGGAGCCATTGACTGGGGTATTGACCTGCCCAGCGGGAATTTCATCAAACCTGAGGGAATGCCCCAATTTTACGCCATCGCCAATGTCTATCATCCCGTGCCTTCCAACCCGTATATCGACGGCGTTTTTGTTCCCAATGGTCAATCGCAGCAGATAGTCAGTTCTCTGGGCCATGTTTTCCAGGAATGTCCCCCATCCAGCGGGGCCTGTTACGGAACCATTACCAGTGCGATTCGGATTCTGGATACCCAGACGAATCAGGATTCTGCCATGTCGAGCTCCTGGAATGCCCATTGTGTTTTGATGCATGCCAATATGGGAATCACCTATGATCTTCAGGCTATCCGCAGTCTGTTTCCTGCGACTAAGATTACGCGTTTCCAGACATGGTTTGGAATCGAAAAGCAGGCGATCCGTCCCGAGGCCAGTAATGCGGATTTCTGGATTCTGGTAGATGGAAAAATCAGGCATCAAAAAACACAGGTCAAGGAGAAAACGCTGTTTTCAGCGGATATCGAGATTTCCGACCAGGACCGATTTTTGACTCTGATTACCACTGACGGGCAGGATCCTGAAGGGCGTATCTGGGATCATGCGCCGCTTACGGCGATTGACAGCGACTGGTGTATGTATGCCGATCCGGTTTTGGTTTTGGAGCAGTGAACTGGCAGTGAGAAAACCAGGGGGCAGGGTGATGCCGCGGGGAAAATCAACATGTGGATAACGCAGCGGTGTTCAGCTGCGACGAAAGGGAACGGATTCAATAAGATTCGATATTCGAGCCTATGTGTACTGTGTGTAATGGTTGTAATAATACTAAACCCTTTTTTGTGGAGGAACAAAAGATGAGAACAATGTGTTTGATGTTGGTGGCACTGTGTGCCGCGACGAGTTTTGGGGTTGTCATCTATGACAATCCCAACGGCGGCACGACGGCTGCCTGGAACTGGGGGACGGATATCTGTACGCATTCTGTCGCCGCAGTCGATATTGGCGGTGGAAATATCGTCATTCGCCATACGGGGGTGGTCAGTAATACTTCCGGTGAAGGCAAGAATGCCCGATTTGGTTCCAAGTGGGACTTTACGGTATCTGGGAATACCAGTGCCAACCCGGCGGACTATAACGTTTCGTTTGATATCCGCAATGTCTCGGGCAACTGGAACCCCATCGTATTAGGGGTTGCCATTGTCACCCCCAATCCTGCCGTCGGCGGGGACCAGTATGGCCATGGTTATGCCAACCTGAGCATTTCTCAGGCGGACGGGTGGGTCCATGTGAAATTTAACATGGCTGATTACGTTAATAACTGGTGGCAGGGGGCCAATTGGGATTTGCTGCAGTCCACCTGGTCGATGGAAATTGGCCAGCCCTGGCCAGGCGATGTGATGCCCAATGGGACATCTTTTACCCAGGTGTGGGAAATGGATAATCTTAAAATTACCATGGGATCGGATGCTGAAGCTCATGAGCCAGAGGTTTTACCCGCTAACGATGATGGTTCGTCCGGAACATTGATCTCTCAGACCCAGGCCCAGGTTACCTTCCGCTGGAAAGCGGGCGGAGATCCGGCGTATCTGACTGCATATCGGGTCAATCCTGCAATCAAGGGGCATTATCTCTATTTGAGCAACGGCAATCCGAGTGACCCCAATCTTTATCTGCTGGATTATGTGCAGCAGATTCATAATGCCGATCCCAACCTGACTGATCCATACAATATGTATGGGCCTGTTTCAGTTAAACAGGCCACGGAGTATTCCTGGAAGGTGGAAGAAGCGATTGCGGATCCGAATGGCAATCCTTACCCGGCTGGTCATCAGAACAATATTATGGGGCCGATCTGGACGTTCCATACGATTGCCGCCACTCCTGTGATTCTGGTTGGACCTGAAAATGCCCTGGCTGATTTCAACGGCAATGCCTCGTTTAAAGTGACAGCCGGACCTGCAGCCACGGATTTCCGGTGGTTTAAAGTCGGCAGTCCGGATATGCAGTTGAGCGATGGTGGGATTTATTCGGGTACACACACGACCACGCTGGTTATCACCGGTGCCACGGCTGCGGATGAAGGGCGGTATTATTGTATTGCCTACAACGGTTCTCCAGAGGCCGGCGGGATTGCTTCAACCCCATCGAATTCTGCACGGTTATGGTATCCGCGTCTGGTCAGCCACTATCCGTTTGAGACGCTCACGAATAATGTCAGCCCTGATATCATCAGCGGGTTTGACGCAACGATGAAGCAGGCCGGATCCGGTCCGCTGCCGGGGCTGAACAGTACCGATGCGAAAGTTGGAACATCCAGTCTGCTGCTGGACAATGCAAATGCACAAAGCGCTGATGGCCAGTATGCACAGATCCCTGCCGGCGTAGTCGATTACCAGGATATGACCATTAGTCTGTGGATTCGTCCCAGCAGTACTCTGGGCTGGAGCCGCGCTTTGGATTTCGGCAATGGAACGTCGAGTTACTTGTTCATTACGCCCGATGCCGGCTGGGGTGTGATGCGGTTTGCGATCAGGACGCCCTCCATTAACGAGCAATTGCTGGAGACCAGTGCTATTCCTGCCGGGCAGTGGCATCATGTCGCGGTAACCCTCACTGGCAATACCGGGCGTCTGTATCGTGACGGTGAACTGGTTGCGACCAATACGAGTATGACGATTAATCCGATTGATGTTGGCGCGATATTAAACTATATCGGCAAGAGCCAGTGGCCGGATCCTGAATTTAACGGCATGATTGATGACCTCAAGATTTGGAACTATGCTTTGACCACCGTGGATGTTGCCAAGGAATACCTGGCGATTCAGGGCGGGTCGGTATGCAATCGGGAAATCTACGATCAGCAGGCCTATGATACCAATGGCAACTGCATTATAGATTTGCCGGACTTTGTCAGTTTTGCAGCACGATGGCTGGAAAATGACCGCATTTATGCGGACTAAGCTGTGAAATTTATGTAAAACACAGATTTCCGGGCGTCTGGTCAGACGCCCGGAAATCTCATTTTAAATGAGGGATGCTCTGTATTTGGAGGCTGCGATGGATATCTGCATAAAAAAGCTCTCCTGGCGGAGGGCTTCAAGCCGCCAATCCTGCCTGTTTGGCGTAAAGGACTTTTTTGATTTTTAGGGGGAATGATTATGAACCAGTATAGGGTCAAGATTGCACACAGCCGTATCCTGTTAAAAACCTGTATTGCCATTATTCTCAGTCTTGCTGCCTGCCGGGTCTGGGCAGATTATCCGATAATGCCGCAGCATTATGCCGCAGATCCGACCGCAATTGAATGGAACGGGCGGCTGTATGTCTATTGTTCAAATGATGAAGAAAACAACGATACGGATTATCTGATGGATTCGATCGTTTGTTTTTCGACCGACGACCTCAAAAACTGGACGGATCATGGGGTGGTTTTTGATTCTGATTCCGTCTCCTGGATCGGCACGGCCTGGGCGCCGTGTATTGTTCGCAATAATAATAAATTTTATCTTTATTTCGGTGATCCCTATTGGGGGATTGGAGTGGTGACGAGTGATTCTCCGACCGGGCCATTTACCGCTCCCAAAAATGGACTGGTGGTCAAACGGGAGGAACTTCCAGGAGGGACTCCGGGAGCCAACAGTACCTGGGTTTTTGATCCCTGTGTGTTTGTGGATGATGACGGCCAGCCATATCTTTATTTTGGCGGCGGCGGCCCCAATCAGGCCCGTGTTATTAAACTGAATACCAATATGATCGATCCGATTGGATCGGCCCAGACGATAGAGATGCCGGATTTTTTTGAAGCATCCCACATGCATAAACGAGACGGCATTTATTATTTTTCTTATGCAGACAATTATGAGGATACGACTCCTGGCTCGCAGATTGCCTACATGACCAGTTCCAGCCCGATGAGCGGATTTGTTCGCCGGGGAGTGGCCCTTGGCACACCGCCCAATAATTACGGCAATAACAATCATCACACGTTTTTTACCTATCAGGGCCAGTGGTACTGTGTATATCATAATCGCCATCAGGCGACGGTGGAAGGGATTGTGCCTACCGTGCATCGGAATATCTGTCTGGACCGTCTTTATTACAATTCGGATGGAACGATCCAGCAGGTTGTGAGTACCCAGGATGGCCTTAGTCAGTTAAAGTATCTCAATCCTTTTGTCCGGGTGGAAGGTGAGACGATTGCCCGCCAAAGCGGCATCAAAACCGAAGTCTGTACCGAAGGGGGGATGAATGTTACTGCTATTTCCAATGGGGATTGGATTGGGGTGCGAGGGGTGGATTTTGGGACTGGCGCTTTGAGTTTTCTGGCCCGTGTGGCCAGCGTCAATACCGGCAGCAGCATTGAATTGCGGCTGGACAGCCTCACTGGCACAGTCGTTGGGACCTGTTTGGTTCCGTACACCGGTAGCAGACAAACCTGGACGACGGTTGCCTGTAACGTGTCCGGGGTATCGGGGGTGCATGATTTGTACCTGAGGTTTATAGGGGGGCAGGGCAATGATTTATTCAACCTGGACTGGTGGCAGTTCCAGCAGGTTGCAGTAACAGCGGCTTCCGTTTCGCTGGACTGGGCAACCCGCTATCAGACCATTGAGGGGCTGGGCGGCGCAATTTGTTTTTATAATGGCTGGTTTACGGCTCATCCGTACAAAAAAGAGATCTTTGATTATGCCTTTTCGGGGCTGAATCTGTCTATGCTGCGGATTGGCAACTGGTGGCGAGGGGTCAACGGTCAGGATACCGCCACGTATGAAATTGTTGCAGCAGCCAACCAGCGGCTGGGGCGTCCCGTGCCCATCCTGATGACCTCCTGGTCGCCTCCGGCCTATCTGAAGAGCAATGGCCAGGTCGCCAACGGCGGAACACTGATTCAGGTCAATGGCGCCTATGATTACGATGGATTTGCAAATTACTGGCGTGACTCGCTTCAGGACTATATTGCCCGTGGTGTCAATCCAACCTGGATTGGCATTCAAAACGAGCCGGACTGGACGGCTGATTATGATTCCTGCCGATTCAATCCGTCTGAGGTTCCCGTCAACGGTGAATCCTATGCGAGTTTTGCCCTGGCACAGGATGCGGTGTATCAAAAACTACAGTCCACTATGGCCAATCCGCCCAAATTGCTGGGGCCGGAGTGCGTGGGGCTTTATGGTAATGCGGCAGGGCTTCGCAATTATATGGCACAAATGAATCCTAACACATTTTACGGGATTGCGCATCACCTCTACGGCGGCAGTACGGACGGGACGCCGGATGGGTATAATTCCGCCTTTACAACAGTATTGAACAGCTCCAATACGCTGTTCCCCGGCAAGCCGCGATTTATGACCGAATTTGGCGATATTAAAGGGCTGATTCCCTGTGCGAATTTAATTCATAATTCGCTGGTGGTTGAACAGGTCAGCGGATACAACCACTGGAGTTTAATCTGGCCCGGCGATATCGGACTGGTTGAAATCGAGTTTCCATGGGGATCAAGCAGCTGGACTTCTCCGAAGGGGTACTGGCTCAATCCGTCGTATTGGTCGATGAAGCACTATTCTTATTATATCCAGCCGGGGTTCCGGCGGGTTAAGGCCGCGTCTAATAATTCCGATGTTCTGACATCGGCTTATCTTTCGCCGGATGACAAACGGCTTGTGTCGGTATTGATCAATCGCAGTACGACCAAACCGGCCTGGGTGGCTTTGAATCCCGGTTCATTCCAATACGATGTGTCGAGCATTTATCAAACGGATGGCACGCATACTTTTGAACCACTGGGGCAAGTTGTCGGTTCACAAATCCTATTGCCGGCAGCGTCGGTAACGACCGTGGTATGGGACCATTATGGTCCTGTGGCGCCGTCGGGTCTTCGCGCAACAAGGTTGTCCGGTAATCAGGTGAACCTGGAGTGGAATGCCTCTGCCGGTGCGATCAGCTACAATCTCAAGCGATCGACCGTCAGCGGGGGACCTTATGTTACCATCGCCTCCGGTCTGACGGTCACGGGGTTTGGTGATACCACGGTGGTTCCGGGATTGCAATATTATTATGTTGTGAGCGCCAACACGGCAAATGGGGAAAGCCGCGACTGTACCGAAGTGACGCCGGCCGTGTTGCGTACTTATTTAAAATGTGATGAAACCAGCGGCCTGACTGCTGCGGATGCCACCGGCAACGGCTGGTCGGGTACCCTGGTCAATGGTCCGGTATGGACGACAGGAAAATTCAGTAATGGCCTGGATCTGGACGGCACCAATGACCATGTTACCCTGCGGACAGGTATTGTTGATAATCTGACCGATTTTACCATCGCACTATGGGTCAATCTGGATGCGGTCAGTAACTGGTCACGCATATTTGACTTTGGAACGGGGACGTCAGTGAATATGTTCCTGACGCCTCGCAGCGGTTCGGGGGCGGTGCGTTTTGCGATCACCACCTCCGGCGCCGGCGGCGAAAAGCAGATCAATGGCACTGCCGCTCTGCCGACGGGAACTTGGACCCATGTCGCAGTGACCCTGGCCGGTACTACGGGGATTCTCTACGTCAATGGAGTGGAAGTGGGACGCAACAATTCCATGACTCTGACGCCAGACTCTTTGGGGGCTACAACCCAGAACTATCTGGGCAGATCGCAATACTCGGCGGATCCTTATCTGAATGGACGAATCGATGAATTTCGCATCTATGCTGCGGCGTTGAGCGCCGCCGACATATCGGCCCTGTATGCAGAACAGGTTCCCGCTTATCCCGCTTCGCCTGTGAATCTGGCTGCGACAGCGATATCCGGCAGCCGGATTAATCTGAGCTGGAATGCGTCCTTCGGTGCCACTAACTACAACGTCAAACGCTCACCTGTCAACGGTGGGCCTTATACCCATGTTGCCAGTGTGTCAGGGACGAGCTTCAGCGATTCAGGGTTATCGGAGGTGACGACCTATTATTATGTTGTCAGTGCTGTCAACAGTGCCGGAGAAAGTGCCAATTCGATACAGGCCGGTGCGATGACGCTGAGTACGCCTCCGGATGCCCCGACGGGCCTGAAGGCAACACCAGGCAATACGTCGATTCTCCTGAGTTGGAATGCCAATACGGAAGGTGATTTAGCTGGATACCGTGTTTACAGGTCTACAATGTCTGGAAGCGGGTATGCCCAACTGAATGAAGTGTTGCTGGATGAGCCGGAATTAATAGACAGCCATGTTGCCTATTATACACCCTATTATTATACGGTAACTGCAGTTGACATCTATGGATATGAAAGTCCCTATGCAGCTGAAATTGCCGTCACGCTGACTGACAGTCAAGCGGTTCAACTTAGTGCTATTGATTTTGAACAAGGATTTGGTGACTGGGGCAATATTACCGGCGAAGATACTCATGATTGGACCCGTTATTCAGGAAGTACGATAACGCCCAATACCGGTCCGGCCGGCGGGGCTGACGGCAGTACGTGGTATGCTTATCTGGAGACTTCCCCGGGGGGAGCCAACACTGCCGGTCAGAGTGCTATTTTGCAAAGTCCTGTGATTGCTGGCTTTAGGCGAGTTTTAAGCTTTTATTATCATATGTATGGCGATCAAACAGGTACTCTGAATATCGATGTCTATGATGGGACATGGCACTATGCGGTATGGAGTCTTAGTGGTCAGCAGCACAACTCCATCAGCGAACCCTATACTCGGGCCATAGTAAATCTGTCGGACTATACCGGTCCGATTCAGATACGTTTTCGGGCGGTCGCCGCAGGCGGACCTCGGGGAGATATTGCTATTGATAATATTTCGGTTTTTGGTAGAATCCTTTACGGTGATGCCAATCTGGACAATGTTGTTGACACAAACGATCTTTTGACGTTTGCTGATAATTGGCTCCAGGAACATTGTGAACTGGATTTAGATGGTGACTGCTTAGTCAACCTTTATGAATTTGCAGCGTTCGCGAATAATTGGCTCGATCTTTCATATCAATAAATTAAGGAGAAAGAAAGGATTCTTAGTCAATGCAGTTCAATAAAAAAGCGGTGTTCCTGCTGAGTTGTTTGTTGGTAAGTCTGGGGTATGCAGCAGAATCTTTTCCCCTTCAGCAGGTTGAGCTTCTGGATGGACCATTTAAGCATGCGCAGGATGTGAATCTAAACCATTTGCTGCAGTATGATGTGGACCGGCTGTTGGCCCCTTATCTCAAAGAAGCGGGTCTGGAGCCCAAGGGGCAAAGCTATCCCAACTGGATTGGGTTGGATGGGCATATCGGCGGTCATTACCTGTCGGCGATGGCCATTTACACCGCGGTCACAGGCAATGAAGAGTGCCGCCGCCGGATGGACTATATGGTGGATGAGTTGGCCCGGTGCCAGAAGGCCAATGGGGACGGTTATGTAGGGGGGGTACCGGGAGGGCGTGATATCTGGCGTCAGGTCGCCGCGGGGAATCCGCGTGCTCCGCATAGGGCTTGGGTGCCCTGGTATAATCTGCATAAAACATTTGCAGGATTACGGGATGCCTGGATTTACGGACACAACGAGAAGGCTAAAAGTATCCTGATAGGGCTTGGGGACTGGTGCGATAGACTGCTGGCCGACTATACGCCTCAGCAGATGGAGACCATGATGGATCAGGAGCATGGCGGGATGAATGAGGTGCTGGCGGATCTGAGCCGGATCACAGGCAATGATAAATACCTTCGCCTGGCCAGGCGTTTCTCGCACCGTCAGCTGCTGGAACCGATGTCGCAGGGCAAAGACACCTTAGACAATAAACATGCCAATACACAAGTCCCTAAGGCTGTTGGTTTTGCGCGAATTGCAGAAGTGAGTCCCGACAAGCAGTTTGCCGATGCTGCCCGTTTTTTCTGGGACACCGTAGTTCACAACCGAACCCTGGCTTTTGGTGGTAACAGCCGGCGGGAACACTTTCCCAGTGCTGAAGCCTGTATTGAATTTGTGGAGGAGCGAGAAGGGCCGGAATCCTGCAATACATACAATATGCTGCGGTTGACCGAGATTCTGCACCGGATGGAACCAAAGGCTGAATATGCGGATTACTATGAGCGGGCTTTGTTTAACCATATTCTCTCCACCCAGCACCCCGACCATGGCGGATATGTTTACTTTACGCCGGTCCGACCGCGTCACTATCGGGTGTATTCGGCGCCCAACCAAGCCATGTGGTGCTGCGTCGGAACAGGAATGGAAAACCACGGACAATACGGACGATTCATCTACAGTCACGAGGCCCAAACGCTGCTGGTTAATCTATTTATTGCATCCGAACTAAACTGGCCGGAGAAGGGCATCCGTGTACGCCAGGAAACCCGCTTTCCCTATGAGTCGCAGACTGTTTTGAAAGTACGGGTGGATAAGCCGGTCCGTCTGATGCTGAAGATTCGTCATCCTGAATGGGTGCCGCAAGACAATCTGCAAATGGAGCTTAATGGAGAATCGCTGCGTGTGGCTTCCAGGCCGTCTTCGTATGCGTCGATAGACCGAGTCTGGAACGATGGAGACACACTGAAGGTGTCTTTGCCGATGCAGACCAAGCTGGAACCAATGCCGAATGTGCCGGATTATGCGGCTATCCTTTACGGGCCGATTGTCCTGGCGGCCAAAACCGGCACGGAAGACCTTCAGGGACTGATTGCCGATGACGATCGCTGGGGTCATATTGCCCACGGACAACTGCTGCCGCTGGACGAGGCTCCCATGCTGGTCGGAGATATGGCTGCTATCGCTGAAAAGGTTACACCGGTTGATACCCATCGACTTGAGTTTAAAGTGGACGAGATTGTCCGTCCCGAGTCATTCCGATCGCTGGTGCTGGAACCTTTTTCTCAGGTGCATGATGCCCGGTATATGATGTATTGGCGGGTGGTGCGGCCGGAAGCATACGCCCTAATCCAGGCGGAGTTAAAGGCCAAAGAACAGCAGCGGCTGATGCTGGATCGACAGACCGTGGACCGTGTCATTCCCGGCGAGCAGCAGCCCGAGGCCGACCATAATCTCCAGCATAAAAACGCCGAAAGCGGCGTATTCAACAACCTTCATTTCCGCCATGTTCAGGCGCCGGGCTGGTTTAGCTATGATCTGAAGGTGATTCCGGGTGTGCCGCTTGAGCTTTATGTGCTTTATTGGGGGCGTGAACGCGGCCGGCGGACATTTGATATTAAAGTAGATGGAGAAAAGCTGGTTACCGAAAATCTGGCCGATAAATGGAACCGGGATGAATTTCAGGCCGTGCGATATCCGCTGCCGGAGGGCCTGGTCAAAGACAAAAAGACCATTACCGTAAGGTTTGAACCGCATCCGGGTCATTATGCCGGCGGATTATTTGACTTACGAATTGTTCAGGGTATTATTGCCGGCGACAAGGATCGCTCCGGTACCGTCAAAATTTCGGATTAAAGGGAGATGTATATGCAGAATGAATCGCAGCGACTTTCAGTGCTGGAAAAGATTGGCTTTGGTCTGGGGGATACGGCATCCAATCTTTTCTTTCAGACCACCATCTATTTCCTGCTGTATTTTTATACCGATGTCTTTGGTCTTTCTGCGGCGGCTATCGGCACGATGTTTTTGGTAACCCGTATTTGGGATGCTGTCAATGACCCGATCATGGGGGCAATTGCTGACCGCACCAGTACCCGCTGGGGGAAATTCAGGCCGTATCTGCTGTGGTTTGCTGTGCCGTTTGGAGTCATTGGCGTGCTGATGTTTACGACGCCCGATCTGAGTGCCGGGGGTAAATTGATCTGGGCTTATGTCACTTATACTCTGATGATGATGGTCTATACGGTGGTCAATGTCCCGTACTGTGCTCTGATGGGTGTGATTTCGCCCAATTCCATGGAACGGACCGTGGTCTCGTCCTATCGGTTTGTCCTGGCTTTTATCGGCATGTTTATCGTGCAGTATTCGCTGGTCAGGATGGTCGAATTCTTCGGCGGCTCAAAGGCCTCCACCAAAGGCTGGCAATATGCCATGATTGTGCTGTTTTCCCTGGCGGTCATTCTTTTCCTGATTACGTTCTTCTCGACCCGAGAACGTGTCAAACCGCTTCATGAACAGAAAAATCCATTCCAGCAGGACATGTTTGATTTATTTAAAAATGGCCCGTGGATGCTGATCGGTTTTGCAACGGTATTTCAGCTGGTTTATGTTTTGATTCGCGGCGGCACCATTGTTTATTATTTTGATTATTACATCCAGAGTCAGCAGGTGTCTTTATTTGGAAAGGTATGGACATTCACCTCGACTCAGCTTTCTTCGGCCTTTATGCTCTGCGGAACCATTGTTACCATTGGAGCGGCGATGACCACCAAGTGGTTTTGCAAAATCATGGATAAATCCAAAATTTATGCCGGATTTTTCCTTCTGGCAGCGATTACCACGGCCCTGGTGTATTGGGTCAGTCCGCAAAACCTGCTGCTTTTGTTTGCCCTGCAAATTGTGACCTCGTTTTGCATGGGGCCGGTGTCGGTTCTGCAATGGGCGATTTATACCGATACCGCCGATTACTCGGAATGGAAAACAGGCCGCCGGGCGACGGCGTTGATTATGGCTGCGTCCCTGTTTGCCTTGAAGATGGGTGTTGCGCTGGGCGGTGCGATTCTGGCCTGGATTCTCGCCTGGTACGGCTATCAGGCCAACCAGCCGCAGACAGAGTTGTCATTACGCGGGATTTGCCTTGCGATGAGTATCTATGCGGCCATTCCGGCGGCTATTGGCGCCCTGCTGATGTTCTTCTATCCGTTGACTAATCAACGGATGACGGCGATTGAGGCAGACCTGGCCCAGCAGCGAAAATAATGCAATCAGAATTCGGTTCCTGAGTTCATTGTATGTAGGATGCGAACATAAAAAATACCAACCCAGAGTCAGCAAAAGAATGAAAAAGCAGAATACGATTCCATCCGATTACCGGAATCCGACGGTGCCTGTCACCCAACGGGTCAGGGATTTGCTGAATCGTATGACGCTGGAAGAAAAAGCTGCTCAGATGCAGTGTGTCTGGCTGGACAAGGCCAAAACCCTGGTTGATGAGAAGGGGGAGTTTGACTTTGAAAAGGCCAGAGCCGCTTTTGGTTCGGGGCATGGTCTGGGGCAGGTGGGCCGACCCAGCGATGCTGGCGGTGGTTTATCGCCGCGACAACATGCGGAGTTGACCAACGCCATCCAGAAATTCTTTCTGGAACACAGCCGGCTGGGTATCCCCGTGATATTCCATGAAGAATGTCTGCATGGTCTTGCAGCGGTCGGTTCAACCAGCTTTCCTCAGCCGATCGGTCTTGCGGCAACATTTGATCCAGACCTGGTCCAGCGGATATTTGAAGCCACTGCCTGCGAGGCCCGCATTCGGGGAACTCATCAGGCATTAACGCCGGTGGTGGATGTGGCCCGTGAACCCCGCTGGGGCCGGGTTGAGGAAACCTATGGAGAAGACCCCTATCTGGTCAGCCGGATGGGTATTGCTGCTGTACGAGGTTTTCAGGGCGATGCCTCTTTTAAAGACAAAAAGCACGTGATTGCCACCCTCAAACACTTTGCCGCCCACGGCCAGCCTGAATCCGGGACCAACTGTGCACCGGTGAATGTTTCAGCCCGGGTGCTTCGTGAAACATTCCTGTTTCCTTTCAGAGAAGCGATAACCAAAGCCGGCGCCATCAGTGTCATGGCCTCATACAATGAAATCGACGGTGTTCCCTCCCATGCCAATGCGTGGCTGCTGCGGGAGGTCTTGCGTCAGGAATGGGGCTTTAAAGGATATGTTGTGTCCGATTATTATGCCATTCGTGAACTCAATGAGCGGCCGGATTTGTATGGGCATCATCTGGCCGAAGATGGCAAGCAGGCCGCAGCTCTGGCTGTCAAGGCCGGCGTTAATATCGAGCTGCCTGATCCGGATTGTTATAAACACCTGGTCGAATTGGTGCGAGAAGGCAGTGTGCCCGAGTCGGCTTTGGACGAATTAATCGCTCCGATGCTGGAGTGGAAATTCAAGCTTGGCCTGTTCGAAGACCCGTTTGTCAATCCTGATGAGGCCGAAAAAATCGTTGGTTCCGAAGCACACAATAAACTTGCTTTGGAAGCTGCTCGCAAAACCATTACCCTGCTGAAAAATGACGGTTCACTGGCGCCGCTGGATGCGAAGACCATTAAAACCATTGCCGTCATCGGCCCCAATGCCGATCGCGTGATGCTGGGAGGCTACAGCGGTGTGCCCAATTATTTTGTCAGTGTCTTGCAGGGCATTAAAGACCGCGTTGGGGATTCCGTGAAGGTCCTTTATCAGGAAGGCTGTAAAATCACCATAGGCGGCTCCTGGCAGCAGGACGACGTTGTTCCGAGTGATCCTGTTGAAGATCGCAAGTCGATTGCTCAGGCCGTCAAAGTTGCCCGGCAGGCGGATGTGATTGTTCTGGCAATTGGCGGCAATGAACAGACGTCCAGAGAAGCCTGGGCCAGAAATCATATGGGCGATCGTCCGACGCTGACCATGGCCGGTGTGCAGGATGAGCTGGTGGAGGCTATGGCTGCCACTGGCAAGCCCGTGATTGCCGTATTGTTTAATGGGCGGCCCTTGTCGATAACGCATCTGAGCGAAAAAGTGCCCGTTATTTTGGAATGCTGGTATCTGGGGCAGGAGTCCGGGACGGCTATTGCCGAAGTGCTGTTTGGCGATGTCAATCCTGGCGGCAAGCTGCCGATTTCAATTCCTCGCTCCGTAGGTCATATTCCCTGCTATTACAACTATAAACCTTCGGCCCGGCGAGGCTATCTGTTTGACGATGTCAGTCCGTTGTATGCGTTTGGCTATGGGTTAAGTTATACCCGGTTTGCGTTAGGACAGCCCCGTCTCAAAAAGCAGGCCATTCGGCCGGACGAATCGACGACTGTATCGGTCGAAGTGACCAATACAGGTCAAAGAGTCGGGGATGAAGTGGTGCAGATGTACATCCGCGATTGTGTCGGCTCCGTGACGCGTCCTGTCAAGGAACTGAAAGGGTTTCGAAGGATTACCTTAAAACCGGGCCAGACTCAGACGGTTGATCTGGATATTACACCGGAGCACCTGGCTTTTTATAATATCGATATGGACTATGTTGTTGAGCCGGGTAAATTCGAAATTATGATTGGCAATTCCTCGCGCGATTGCGATTTACAGAAAGTGACACTAATAGTAAACACTTAATAACAAAATGGAGTCTTGTTATGCAGCTATGTCAATCTTTGTTGTCCCGGTGCTCAGGGACATGGATCGCTCCAGGGCTGGTGGCGATCCTGCTGGTGTCTGTTGCAGTTGTGAATGCTGAGCCTGTCGAGCTGACCGTACAGGCCGGCAAGCCAGGAAAACCGATCAGCCCGGATATCGTCGGGGTGTTTTTCGAAGACCTGAACTATGCCGCCGACGGCGGACTTTATGCGGAGCTGATTCAGAATCGCTCGTTTGAATACAGCCCGACAGAAAAGCCCGATTGGCACCCGCTCAAATTCTGGGAACTCAAGAAATACGGCGGGGGGGGCGGTTCCGTTACGGTTGCCAACATGCGTCCTGTTCACCGAAACAATCCGCATTACGCCCTGTTGACGATTGATACTCCGGGCGATGGTGTGGGGATTTCCAATGGCGGATTTGATGGTATTGTCCTCAAAGAAGGTGAACCCTACCAGGCGTCTTTTTGGGCGTATCAGGCATTTATGGGACAGATGTGGGGCCCCGGCGACAACAGCAAGCCCATGCCGGTCACGCTTCGCCTTGAAACAAAGGACGGCGAGGTACTGGCCCAGGCCAGAATGGAGATTAAAGGCCGCGAATGGACGCGATACAGCGCCAAGCTGATTCCCACCCGTACTCTCAGCGACGCACGCCTGGTGCTGCTGGCTCACGATAGGGGCGGAGTATGTCTGGATATGGTTTCACTGTTTCCGGAAAAAACCTTCCGCAATCGCCCAAACGGTCTGCGGGCCGACTTGGCCCAGGCTATCGCCGACATCAAACCGAAGTTTATGCGTTTTCCCGGCGGCTGTCTGGTTCACGGTCAGGGCATCTATCAGTTTTACAACTGGAAAGACAGCATTGGTCCGGTCGAACAACGACGTGCCGGACGCAATTTATGGGGTTACCACCAGACTCTGGGGCTGGGCTATTATGAGCTTTTCCAGTTTTGTGAAGATATTGGTGCCAAGCCGCTTCCGGTGGTTTCTGCCGGGGTCTGCTGTCAGCATGCTGGCAGTTCGCCCGGTCGCGGCCAGGAAGGCCTGCCCCTCGACGAGATGCCGGCCTACATTCAGGATGTACTGGACCTGATCGAGTGGGCCAATGGCCCGGTGACATCCCCCTGGGGTGCCAAACGAGCGGCTGCAGGGCATCCCGAACCGTTTGGCCTCCAATATATCGGGGTCGGCAATGAAGATGCCATTACCCCGATCTTCAAAGAGCGGTTCAAGATGATCTATGACGCAATAAAGCAAAAGCATCCCGAGATTGTTGTGGTGGGGACAGTCGGGCCTTTTGCCAGCGGCGAAGACTACGACAATGGCTGGACATTCGCCCGGGAGCTGAAACTCCCGATGGTAGATGAACACTATTATGTCAGTCCACAGTGGTTCTGGGACAACCTCAATCGCTACAATACCTATAATCGTGCCGATTCAAAAGTCTATGTCGGCGAATACGCAGCGCACGATCGGGCAAGACGCAATACCCTGCGGTCGGCCCTGGCCGAAGCCGCCGGGCTGACCAGCTATGAACGCAATGGTGATGTCGTCCGGTTTGCGTCTTATGCCCCGCTGCTGGCGCGTCGTGGTCATACCCAATGGACGCCGGATATGATCTATTTCGATGGTACTCAGGTTTATCTTTCAGCCAACTATTATGTGCAGCAGATTTTCGGGCAAAACAGCGGCGATCAGTATCTTGAAACCTCATTTGCCCCTGAGCAGCCCAAAATGCTCGCCGCGTCTTCGGTTCTCGATTCGAAAACCGCAGCGCTGATCCTCAAAATCGTCAACGGTGCCGATCAGCCGGCAGATATCCGCGTTCATCTGGTCGGTCTGTCGCAGGATGCCTCGATGAAGGCGATCAGGACAGTACTGACCGGCCCGGATGCCGATGCCGTCAACGAAGATGGGAAATCGCCGTCTGTAAAGCCGGACGTTTCCACACAGACCGTCAAGCCGGTTTTTGCCTATACGGCGCCGGCCAATTCCTTAACCGTGTTTCGTATCACTCACTAAACTCAAGGAGGATCACCTATGAACAAAAGATTGGTATGGGCATTTATCCTGGTATTGGTTTTGTTTCCCGGGTTGGTCCGGGCGGATTTCGCACAGAATCCTGTCATCTGGGCTGATGTGCCTGATGTTGCGCTCATTCGTGTCGGTGATACCTACTATATGAGCAGTACCACGATGCACATGAGTCCGGGAGTGCCGATTATGAAATCCAAAGATCTGGTCAACTGGCAGTTGATTGGATATGCCTACAATACCCTGGCAGACAATGAGGCGCTGCGGCTGGAAAACGGCAAAAATGCCTATGGCCAGGGATCCTGGGCCAGCTGTCTGCGGTATCATGAGGGCACCTATTATGTGTCCACCTTCTCCAGCACCAGCGGCAGAACCCACATCTACACCACCAAAGATATTGAAAAGGGCGATTGGAAGGAAATCTCATTTGCTCCCTCCCTGCATGACCATTCCCTGTTCTTTGATGATGACGGGCGGGTCTATATGATTTATGGCGGCGGTAATCTTCGCCTGGTGGAGCTCAAATCGGATTTGACGGGCATCAAGGATGGCGGATTCAATGATGTTGTCATCCGAAATGCCAGTGCGGTTGCAGGCCCCAATATCGGCCTGAACGCCGAAGGCTCACAGATGCTCAAAGTCAACGGAAAATATTATGTGATGAATATCACCTGGCCGCGAGGCGGGATGCGGACTCAGATTATTCACCGGGCCGACAAAATCACCGGTCCCTATGAAGGCAGGGTGGTGCTGCAGGATAAAGGCGTTGCACAGGGCTGCCTGATTGATACCCCGGACGGCAAATGGTATGCGATGCTGTTTCAGGATAACGGTGCGGTTGGCCGCAGTCCCTGGCTGGTGCCGGTCAAATGGGAAGATGGCTGGCCGGTCTTGGGCGTCGATGGAAAAGCACCCGTAACGCTTGATATTGTCGACAACGAGCAGGGGCTGGGCAATATTGTGGCTTCGGATGAATTTGATCGCAAGCCCGGCGAACCGCTGCCTCTGGCCTGGCAGTGGAACCACAATCCGGATAATCGGTATTGGTCGATTGGCCAGCGCAACGGCTTTTTGCGGCTGACTACCGGGCGGGTGGATGGCGATGTATTACAGGCCCGTAACACCCTGACCCAGCGTACCTTCGGTCCGGTTTGTTCGGCGGTGACCAAAATCGAAGTGGACAATATGAAAGATGGCGATTGTGCCGGCTTGATAGCCCTGCAGAAAAAATACGGCTTTGTCGGCGTAAAAAGGGATGGGCAGAACAAGTCGATTGTGATGGTCAGTGCCCAATCTGACAAGCCCGAAACCATTGAGACGGTTGCCCTGAATCAGCAGGCTGTCCATCTGCGGATTGACTGCGACTTCCGGGAACGGACGGATAAGGCGAATTTCTATTACAGCCTTGATGGCCAGACATGGACCAAGATTGGCTCTGTGCTGCAGATGTCCTATACCTTGCCGCACTTTATGGGATACCGGTTTGGGCTGTTCAATTTCGCTTCCAAAGACGCCGGCGGTTATGTGGATTTTGATTATTACCGTGTGAGCCCTCAGATTCCCTCGGCTGCTCAGGCGGCAGTCCAGCCGGCAGTGGTGGACGATTTCAAGCCGGCATCGACCAATCAGCCGGGTCGGCAATACCCCCAGGTCAACTCCGAAGGCCGGGTTCGTGCACGGATTGTGGCGCCCGAAGCTCAGCAGGTTCTGCTGGATATTGGCGGAGTTAAATATCCTATGACCAAAGGGCAGGACGGCGCCTGGACGGGCGATTCGGCGCCCCAGGACGAAGGCTTCCATTACTACCAGCTGGTGATTGATAGTGCTCAGGTTCCCGATCCGGGAAGTCTGTATTTCTATGGCGCCAGCCGCTGGGGCAGCGGCATTGAAGTGCCTGCCAAAGACCAGGATTTCTATGCTCTTAAGGATGTGCCCCACGGCCAGATACGACAGAATCTTTATTTTTCAAAGATTACCAACAGCTGGCGCCGGTGCTTTGTCTATACCCCGCCTTTCTATGACAAAGATACCACAACACGCTATCCGGTATTGTATCTGCAGCACGGCGGCGGCGAAGATGAGACCGGCTGGCCCAACCAGGGGAAAACCAATCTGATTATGGACAACCTGATCGCCGAAGGAAAGGCTCGTCCCTTTATTATTGTCATGGATAATGGGACCTGGAGTATGCCTGGCCGGGAACGTCCCCGTCGTGTCGAAGGTGCCCCCTGGCCGCCGACAGGCTGGGCCGATACCTTCAAGAGGGTGCTTTTGGAAGAAATTATCCCGATGATTGATGCCAATTATCGCACCCTTGCTGATCAGCCGCATCGGGCTATGGCCGGCCTGTCGATGGGGGGGATGCAGACCAATGCCATCGCCATGGAGAACCTGGATGTGTTCTCGCATATCGGTATCTTCAGCGGCGGTACGGTTGGCGATCCTGCTACCGCACACAACGGCGTGATGGCCAATGCCCAGGAATTCAACAAAAAAGTCAAGCTGATTTTCGAAAGCTGCGGCTCGAAAGAAAGACCGGACAGTATCCGTGCCCATGTTGACCAGTTGAAAGCGGCTGGAATTAATGCTGTCTTCTATGTCTCCCCCGACACGGCCCATGAATGGCAAACCTGGCGGCGAAGCCTGTATCAGTTTGCACAGCTGCTGTTCAGGGATTAACGGTAATGCGTTAAAACACAGAGTCAACAGAGTGAAGGAATATTAATCATTAGTAATCGAAGGGAGGTTTTTAAATGAAACTCAGAGTCATTATGCTGCTGACAGGGGTCTTGACTGCAAGCCTCTGTTTGGCCCAGGCCGAGCAGCCGGCCATCAAGGACGATTTCAAGCCCTCGACGTTAAATCAGCCAGGCCAGGAATACCCGCAGGTCAATTCACAGGGATATGCCCGGTTCCGCATCGTGGCCCCGCAGGCCCAGAGTGTCAGCGTCAGCCTGGGCCTGGGCGGACGCGGCGGCACCACGCTGACCAAATCCGAAGATGGTGTCTGGACAGGCACTACAGCCGGGCCGCTGGATGAAGGGTTTCACTACTATCATCTGACCGTAGATGGGGGAACCTTCAATGACCCTGGCACGATGAATTTTTACGGTTCCACGCGGTGGGAAAGCGGGATTGAAATCCCCGCACGTGACCAGGATTTCTATGCCCTCAAAGATGTTCCGCATGGTCGTGTGCAGCAGATTTTGTTTCCCTCCAAAAGCACCAACACCTCACGTCGGGCATTTGTCTATACGCCGCCGGACTACGATAAGGATCTGACCAAGCGTTATCCGGTGCTGTATTTGCAGCATGGCTGGGGCGAGGATGAAACCGCCTGGAGCAATCAGGGACGCGTCAATCTGATTATGGATAATCTGCTGGCGGAAGGCAAGACCAGACCTTTTCTGATCGTGATGACCTACGGTATGACCAATGAAATTCGATTTGGCGGCCTTCGAAATTTCGATATCGGGCCATTTCAGACAGTGCTTGTCGATGAGTTAATTCCGTATATCGATGCCAATTTCCGTACGCTTTCCGACCAGCCCAACCGTGCCATGGCCGGCTTGTCAATGGGCGGCATGGAAACCAAGACCATTACCCTCAAGAATCTGGACAAGTTCTCTCACATCGGTCTTTTCAGCGGCGGCATCATCACGCCAAACGATGTCAACACGACTCCCGGTTTTAAGGACAAAGTAAAACTCGTCTTCTGCAGTTGCGGCAGCCGTGAAAACCCCGGCAATATCCAGGCCAATCACGAAGCCCTCAATCAGATCGGCATCGCCAATGTGGCCTATGTCTCGCCGGATACGGCTCATGAATTTCTGACCTGGAGACGAAGTTTCTATCAGTTTGCACCGCTGTTGTTCCAGGACCAGCCTCTGACGGCTGGGGCTGCGGCGAAACCGGCTGCGTCGGTTGCGTCCAATCCAGCCCCCTCTGGCCAGATTATCCGCATCAAGGCCGGCCAGTTTTCTCCCTTTACGGATTCCAGCGGTAATGTCTGGCAGCCGGACCAGGGCTTTGAGGGCGGCGCCACCATTGATCGCGATCCGGAGACGGTGATTGCCGGAACCAAGGATTCGGCCCTGTTTTTAAGTGAACATTACGCCATGGATGCCTTTTCCTGCAAGGTTCCCAACGGCAAATACATCGCCAAGCTCTATTTTGCTGAGACCTTTGAGGGCATTACCGGACCCGGCCAGCGTGTGTTCTCCTTCAAGGTGCATGGAAAAGAGTTTAAGGATTTTGATGTCTGGGCCAAAGCTGGAGGTCCAAATCGTGCCTATATCGAAACGATTCCCGTGGAAGTAACCGATGGGCAGTTCCGGATAGACTTTATCACCCAGATCGAAAATCCGATGATTAATGCAATCGAACTCATTCCGCAGACAGGGGATCAGGCCAGTACGGCTCAACCCGCCCCCGCCCCGGAGGCCCGCAGAGGTGCAGGACGTCAATTTGGCGGCCCAATCCAACTGGGGCCGGATGATAAACCGGTATTCCCCGATCCCGCCCCGGACATTACCCAGAAACGCGAAGGAATCGCTCGGGGTAAACTGGACATGATCGAATACGATTCCAAAACGGTCGGCACCCGACGCAAGATGATGGTTTATACACCTGCAGGCTACTCAGCCGACCGCAAATATCCGGTTCTTTACCTGCTGCATGGTATCGGCGGGGATGAAACCGAATGGCAGCGGTTTGCTTCGGTGGATATCCTGTTCGATAACCTGCTGGCCGACAAAAAAGCCGAGCCGATGATTGTGGTGATGCCCAACGGACGTGCCCAGCCTAACGACCGGGCGGAGGGAAATGTGTACAGCACCGCACCGGCGTTTGAGAAATTCGAGCAGGACTTGCTCAATGATGTCATTCCCGCCATTGAAAGCCGGTATTCGGTCTTAGCGGATCGTGAGCATCGGGCTTTGGCAGGTCTGTCGATGGGTGGCGGTCAGGCCCTGAATTTCGGTCTGGGAAATCTTGACAAATTTGCCTGGGTGGGCGGATTCTCCTCCGCACCCAATACCCGACCGGCTCAGCAGCTGGTTCCCGACCCGGCCAAGGCCCGACGGGAATTGAAACTGCTATGGCTGGCCTGCGGCAATAAAGATGGTCTGATTACCATCAGCCAGAATGTTCATGCGTATCTGAAAGAAAACAATGTGCCGCATGTCTGGCATGTGGATTCCAATGCCCACGATGCTACCGAATGGCGGAATAATCTGTATTATTTTGCCCAGTATCTTTTCCGTCCGGAGGCCGCCGGGGCTTTGCTTGCATCAAGTCAGCCTGTCGCGGCATCTGCACAATCCATCCAGTCGCCTTTTCCTACGCCGCTGAAGTGGAAATCCTCCGGCGTGCTGATCAAGCCGGTCTCCGATGACACCCACACTATCGTATCCATCAAAGATCCGACCATTGTCCGCTACAATGATCTGTGGCATGTGTATGCAACCGTTTACTCAACGTCGGCCAGAACCTGGAGTATGGCTTATCTGAACTTCAAAGACTGGTCGGATGCCCCGAATGCCAAGCTGACATTTATCGATGTGAATCCGGCTTTAAAAGGCTATCATTGTGCACCGCATCTGTTCTATTTTACTCCGCACAAAAAGTGGTATCTCGTCTTCCAGTCCCAGCAGCCCCAGTATTGCACTACTGATGACATTACCAAACCCGAAACCTGGACGGCACCGAAGAACTTCTTCGAAAAAATGCCGCCCAGTGCTCCGAGACTCCCGATTGACTACCACATCATCTGTGATCAGACCCATGCTTATATGTTCTTTACTGGCGATGACGGACGTTTCTATCGTACCCGGACCCGAATTGAAGATTTTCCCAATGGGTTTGGTGATATCGAGATTGCCATCCAGGACAATCGCAACAACCTCTTCGAAGGCAGCATGACCTACAAGATCAAAGGAACCAATACCTATCTGACGATCATTGAGGCCATGAGTCCGGCCCGGTACTACCGCGCGTGGATATCCGACCGCCTTGACGGCGAATGGAAACCCCTGCCGGGTGCCGACTCCTGGGAGACGCCCTTTGCCGGAATCAACAACGTGACTTTTGAAGAGGGTGTCGAACCCTGGACAAGAGACATCAGCCATGGCGAACTGCTTCGTGACAATTACAACGAAACTCCGACGATTGATCCCGCAAACCTGCGATTCCTTTTCCAGGGACGTGATCCGAAGATCAACGACCGCTATGAGCTGCTGCCGTATCAACTGGGCCTGTTGACACTGGAGCGTCCCGACAACAAGCCTGTCGCCGCCGTGGCAGTGTCCGATCTGCCGGCCTTGAAGGACGTCTATAAGGATTATTTCCTAATTGGAGGCGCATACAATCGCAACGTGGTGACAGGCCAGGACCCCCAGGCCGCAGCCATTGCCATCCAGCAATTCAATACAGCCACCTCCGAAAATGACATGAAATGGCAGCTCATCCATCCGCAGCCGGGTCAGTACAATTGGGGCCCCGCGGACAGTTTCATGGAATTCTGTGAGAAACACAATATGGTTCCCATTGGCCATACGCTGGTTTGGCATGCCCAGGTTCCAGGCTGGGTGTTTACCGACGATTCTGGGCAGCCTGTGAATCGGGATACCTTGCTGGCCAGAATGAAAGACCATATTTCCACCGTCGTAGGTCGCTATAAGGGCCGCATCAAAGGCTGGGATGTCGTCAATGAAGCCTTAAATGAAGACGGCAGCCTGAGGAACACCCAGTGGTTTAGAATTATCGGTGAAGGCAAGCCCGAGCAGAAATTCGATCATATTGCCAAAGCTTTTGAATATGCCCATCAGGCCGACCCGGATGCGGAATTGTATTATAATGATTACAATCTGGATACGAGTAAGGCAAAATGTGATGGGGCTGTCGCGATTGTCAAGCACCTGCAGTCCAAAGGTCTCCGGATAGACGGTGTCGGGATTCAGCTCCATGGCGGCCTGGAATATCCCAGCAAAGAGTCCCTGGAGTATGCCATCAACACCCTGGCCGCAACCGGCGTAAAAGTGATGGTTACCGAACTGGACATCAGGACTCAGACCCGAGGGTACCGCGGAGCGGATGTTAACCAGATTAACAGACAAAGCACCGCCGATACCACTGCTCAAAGCGAAGAAACCCAGCAAAAGCTGGCACAAAAATACGCCGAACTATTCGGCATATTTATCAAACATCGAGACAAGATCTCCCGCGTTACCTTCTGGGGCGTGTATGATGCAACATCCTGGATCGGAGGATCTCCTCTGCTGTTTGACAGAAATTATCAGCCTAAAAAGGCGTTTGAGGCCGTGATTAAAGCCAAAACGGCTAATCAGTAACCGGCTCTCTGCGACGAAATAGACAAGGTTTATAGTAATACACATATTGGTATATAAAGACAGGGCATGTCGGATAGATTCCGGCATGCCCTTTGATATGGCTATGTACTCCTAAAAAAAGAGAGATTTATATTCCTATTTGGGCTGTTACAGAGAAAAAAAATAAATTATACTAAACCGCAGAATGATTTACATATATAGAGTAAGAACATAAAGGGTGTTTGCAGGGATTAGAGATAATTCTATGTCCAGAAAAGATGAATATATTGGGTATTTTATCAAATACAACAACCAGTTGTTTAATTTCATCCTGACACTGGTGCCCAATTACTCAGATGCTGAAGATATCCTCCAGAAATCAGCCAGCATTATGTGGGAAAAATTTGACACCTATCAGCGGGATACCTACTTCTTGGCCTGGGCTCGAAAAATCATCCGGCTGACCGTATCCAACTATTATCGCACCAAACGACATGAATTCCAGTTTGATGACCAGATGCTGGATGCTCTTACCTCGGCTCACGAGAAGGAATCAAAGCACTCCGAAGAGCAGCTGGCTGCGTTGACGGTATGTCTCAGTAAGCTCGAACCGTCCGATCTGGACTTGATTCGCATGCGGTTTTATGAACGCATTTCCGTGCCCGAAATTGCATCGAAAACCAATCGAAACCTGCATACTCTTTACAAGCGAATTCCGACCATTTTTATATTGCTGCACAACTGCATCAAAAGGACACTGATGTCGGAGGACTTGGCCTGATGAATCCCCAGGAACTCAAACGGCTATACGAGCTGATTTATGCTGCAATCGAAGGGCACAGTACGCCTGAGCAGTTCAGTGCATTGAAGCAAATGCTTCGTGAACATCCCCAGGCCATGGGACATTATATCGATTTTATGTCCATTCTCTGCAAGATACGGTCTTCGGAATACTTTAAAAACAGTCCCCACCAGGAATTATTCAATCAGCAGTTCTGGGGCATGATGTCCCAGCATGAAAAATCCGCCCCGGCGATTGAACCTGCCAGGGAGATTCCAGACCCATCGCCGATTCAGCAAAGTGCTTTAAAGTATGCCAAAATTTCCCGAAAAATCAGTGTAAGTACGGCCATTTCATTCGCTGCGATTGCTGCGGCTATTATTTTTGTGATCAGTTTCATGTATTTTGTGCCAGATCCTTCACGTCTTGAAGTTGCCACACTGACCGATAGTCTGTCGGCTCAATGGGCAAATCCGGCCGGCCCCTCACAACCCGGCGACCGTTTGCTGGCCGACGGCAAATCGATGGTCTTGCGGGAAGGATTTGTCGAGCTCCGGTTTGACTCCAATGCCCAGGTGGTGATTGAAGCTCCGGCGGAGTTTCAGATTCTTGCCGAAGACCGAATTGGACTGCAATACGGCAAAGTGTATGCGATTGTTCCCAGGGAGGCAACGGGTTTTTCCGTCTATACCCAAAACGGCAAAGTGATTGATTTTGGGACCGAATTCGGTGTCCATGCCAGTCCGACTCACGAGACATTTCTGCATGTCATCAAGGGGAAAACCATGCTGATTGCCGGCGGGCAGTCAGACAAAAAAAACAGTGTGGAGGTGGGGGCAGGGATGGCCAAGAGGGTCTCGGGTATTTCCGGTGTTATCTCCGACATTCACTGTAACCAATCCCTGTTTGTACGGGCTATCGATTCGGCTTCGAAATTTATCTGGCGAGGACAATCGGCAATCAATCTGGCGGATATGGTCGGCGGTGGAAATGGACTGGGGACAGGCCGTCAGGATTACGGTATCAGAATCGAGACAGGAACTCTTTCAGAAAATCCCTTGTCTGTGAATGGCTATGGGATCAGAAACCAGAAACCCTGGGCCTCGTCGTTTTGTCCGGTGTCTCAAATCCCCGGCATTGATGGTATTTTTATCCCTGACGGTAACCCTGGGCCGACCGTGGTCAGTTCGCAGGGACATCTGTTTGAGCAGTGCCCGGATACCAATGGGGCCTGGTGTTCTCCGATCATCAATGGCAGCAAAGCCATTGATGATGACTTCAGTCTGGTGGTCGACGATGTCCGATATGGAACCCCTGAAAACCCGGCTATCTTTATGCACGCCAATATTGGGATTACTTACGATCTGAAAGTCATTCGCAGTCTGCTGCCGGATGGTTTGCTGCCGGAACGCTTCACAGCGATTGCGGCGGCTCCGGTCCCGTATCCGGATATTACGAGTTATTTTGATGTCTGGATTGTCGTGGACGGACAGGTTCGGTTTTCAAAAACAGGCATTTCCGCACCGGACAATGTCCCTATTGATGTGGCCTTGACCGAACAGGACCGGTTTCTGTCGCTGGTGGTGACAGAAGGGAAAGGGGGCCGGGGCAATCAGGGAAATGCCTATGACTGGTGTTTCTTCTGTCGACCGGAACTGATTCTCAATATCGACTGATCTTTAAAATGCTCTTTGCATAAAACGCCCGATGTTTTGTGGATGCCGCAGTTGCATCTTGGCAATGAAATAAAAATATGAAATAAATAAAACCGGCTCAATGAGTGAAAGGAGGTTGGTGACCCAAAGAATCACGATGTGAGGAATGTGTGTGATGGCGAGTGTAGTGATGGAAGCCCGCGCGTCAAACGGAATTGTAAGAAGTCGTATTGTCCAAATCAATTTAGGAGAACAGTAATGAGAAGAGTGATTGCACTATCATCGCTGGTCGTTGTGATGTGTGTCGCAACGAGCTATGCCAAGCCGATCAAAAACATTTTGATAACCGCTACCGGCTGGGTATCAAACCATCAGACCCTGAACCAGCCTACCGTCGATTTCTACAAAAGTGCTTTTCCAAATGCAACTGTGACATATGGCGATTATGGAAATACCGGGGCTGCCGCTGTCCAGGCAGCGCTGCTTGGGGCAGACCTGCTTGTCATCGCCCGCACCAATTACAGCTCCGATTATAACACCGACGATGATACCTATTATAACACCTATCTCTCCATCCCGATTATTGTGCACAGCAGTTATTTTACGCGTTCCAGCAGGATGAATTGGGAAGGCGGCGGCGAACAGGGGCCAGCCATCGATGGAAATGAAACGACGGTTACTGCCGAGGGTGCCAAGATTTTTGGAGCCCAGGGCACCTTTGACTGGTGGAGCGGAACCGGAGCGTTTGACCGGGTGGGTTCGGGTTCTGTGGGTACGGGTAAAATCCTTGCCACCATCGGCGGATACAATGCCGTTGTCGGCTGGCGAGCCGGCGACACGAATGCTCGCGGTACCACCATGCTTGGCAATCGCCTGCTGTTTAATTTTCATGTCAACGGATCCGGCCTGCCTAACACGGCTGCAGGCCAGAAGGCGTTGCTGGATGCTGTGAAAGCCTATGTGATGCAGACGGATATTCCCTATAATCCCAATGTGACTCCTGTCAATATGGACGGTTCGGTTGGTACACCGATCTCGCTGAACGAGGCACAGGTTACGCTGAGCTGGAATGCAATTGAGGGTTCGACCACGCCGGTGAATCCAGCGGTCCTCCGTCATAACATCTATCTGTCCCGAGGCATCTCGGCCAATGATCCGAATGTCTATCTGCTGGATACAGTACCTCAAGTCCACAATGCAGATCCCAGCCTGACCGATCCCTATAATGAATATGGCCCGGTCACAGTCAAACGCGGAATGACCTATTATTGGAAGATCGAAGAAGTGATTGCGGATCCCAACGGCAATCCTTATCCGGCAGGTCATCCCAACAACGTTATGGGCGAACTGTGGTCCTTTGTTACCGTGCCTTCGGTTGCCTTGATCACTGCCGTCGCACCGGCATATAACGTCGTGGAGGCAGGCAATAACCTTGTCTTATCCGTCAAGGGAACGGCCATTGACACCTATCAGTGGTATAAGAAAGGCAATCCGGATATTGCTCTTGTAAACGGTCCGGATTACAGCGGTGTGAATACAGACACCCTGACTATTTTGGATGTTCAGATAGCCGATGAAGGCTATTATTATTGTGTTGGGACCAATTCACTGCCCAGCACGGCCTCCAATCGGGATACCGGCTCGGCCCGCGTGATGACCAAACGCCTGATGAGTCATTATCCGATGGAATCGATGAGCTATGATGTCAATCCCAATGGGATTACGCCGGATATCGTTAATGGATTTAATCTGAAGATGGCCAGCAATGACTCCGGTGCGGATGTGCCGGTGCTGGCTGCCAATACGGTCCCCGGACTTGCGGGCAGTTATTCGCTGAAGTTCAATAATCCTCGCGCCAATCCGGCGGATCCGAACAACGTCGATGCCCAGTATGCCCAAATTGATGAAGGCATGGTGGCTGCTTACCAGGATATCACGATTTCGGCCTGGGTCTATTCCAGCGGCGGTTCCAACTGGAATCGAATCCTTGATTTCGGCAACAACACGGACAACTATATTTTCCTGTGCCTGAATCCTGGCAGCGTCAACAATGCAGTACGCTTTGCGGTGAAAGTGGCCGGTACTGAACAGAGTGTAACCTCGCCCGCACAGGCGCTTCCGGTGGGACAATGGACATTTGTTACCGCCACGCTGTCCGGCAATACCGCACGGCTGTATATCAATGGCGAACGGGTTGCAATCAACACCAGCTTGACCAATGACCCGATCAGCTTTGCTCCGACGACGCAGAACTGGCTTGCCAGAAGCATGTGGGGTGCAGGCGACGGCTATTTCAACGGCATGATCGATGACCTGAAGATATGGAACTACGGTCTGAGTGCTCAGGAAGTCGCTTATGAATATCTGAGGACGGCGACAACCAAGCCCTGGGTTTGCGATTGGGAAGCCTGGGCAGCCGATGCACTGATGGTGGCATTGGATGTCAATGACGATTGCCGTATTGATATGACCGATTTTGCTACATTCGCAGGAAAATGGCTGGAAGATGCCTATCAGATCAGCCTTCCGTAAGTACAGTGTGTTCTATCGATAACAAAGGTTTCCGGGTGTCGATTCAGACGCCCGGAAACCTGTTTTTTTGGGGCACCCTTTGCACACAACGGCAGGGCCTGTCGCGAACTTGATCGGTTTGCTTATCTGCTCTGTGGGATAGGTGATTTTATGTCAACGATCTTCAATTCGGTCCTGAGATTTGGGGCGTGGCTCGTTTGGTCTTTTCGGTGATTTGTAATATCCTGTCGGGGCTGCCTTTACAGTAATTCAAAAAAATGCAGTCAACATCTTGAATCCTTTCCTCAAGCCTGCTATAGTAATAGTATATCGCTTGTATAGCGAATCGTGAACAGGTACCGATTCGTCGTGGCAACGTGCAGAGGCATTCACTATATGGTGTGTATGCTCCTGGAATACGCATTCCTGTTAGGTATACATCATGTAGTATGCCTGGCGGTTGCACTCAACTGCTGCTGAACTTCTTTCTCAGGTAGGTTCGTTGTTGATAGCTATGAGCCGAAAGAAGCGATCGCAAAAACATGGTTCCCCCAAGCACATTCCTGTTTCCCTGTCGCCAAACAGGAGAAAGCTATGGCTGTTTCGCTTGGTCAGCATTGTCTTGATTCCATGTTTCTTGGGGGGGGGGTTGGAATTGACGCTGCATTGTGTGGGGTATGGGTATCCCCCCCGAGCCATCCTGAAATGTCAGCTCGAAGACAAGTCGGTCTATTGCCATAATTATCAATTTGCCTGGCGATTTTTTCCGCCTTCGATGGCTCGTCATTTTGATGGTTTTGTATTCGATACCCGCAAATCTCCCCAGACCCGCCGTATTTTCATTCTTGGAGAATCCGCCGCCGCCGGCGTCCCGGCACCCGCTTACAGCTTCGGTCATATCCTTGAGGTCATGCTCGATGCTATGTATCCGGAGGTTGACTTTGAAGTGCTGACTGCTGCGATGCCCGCCATCAATTCCCATGCTGTTCTCGAAATCGCCAAAGACTGTGCCCGGTATCAGCCGGATATATTTATTGTCTATATGGGCAATAATGAAATTGTCGGTCCCTATGGACCCGGTACTGTGTTTGCTCCCTTGTCGCCGAACCTGCCTCTCATTCGGGCCAACATAGCTCTCAAATCCACCCGCACCGGTCAGCTTCTCGACCAACTGATGCGATCGGCTGTACCTGATCCCCAAAAACAAAAGCAGTGGGGCGGGCTGGAGATGTTTCTGGATAAGCAGATTCGATACGATGATCCAGATCTGGATATCAGTTACCGGCATTTCGAAAAGAACCTCGCCGACATCTGCCGGGTGGGGCTTGAGGCCGGGGCTGCTGTGATTGTCTCCAATGTGCCGACAAACCTGAAAGATTGTCCTCCTTTTGCATCCCTCCACCCACAGCAATGGACCGATGCCGACCTGCAGCGATGGCAGGAAATCTACCAGCAGGGCGTTGCCCTTCAGACCCAGGGACAGTATGCCCGGGCGATTGAACTGTACCTTGAGGCCGAACAAATCGATGCCGCGTACGCAGAGCTTCAATTTCGTCTGGGGGATTGTTACTGGAATACCGCGAACTATCAAAACGCCAGGAAAAGATATATCCTTGCTCGTCAGTACGACACGCTGCGTTTTCGGGCCGACAGCCGTATCAATGAAATCCTTCGTGCCGCCGCAGCCGACGCCGAACAGGACAAGCTTTATTTTGCCGACAGTATCGCAGCCATGGAAGCTGCCAGCCCGCATCAGATTCCCGGCCGGGAACTGTTCTACGAACATGTCCATCTGACCTTCAAAGGCAACTATATTCTGGCCTGTGCGATACTGCCCTATATCCAAAAAACGCTGCCGCCGGAATTGCATCCGGCCGTAATCGACCTCTTCACCGAAGAACAAGTCGCCCGCATGATTGCCTATACGGACTACGAGCGTGCGGTCTGTTTGAGTCTGGTGTATCAGACATTTCTCTTAAAGCCGCCATTCACCAGTCAACTCGACCATGCCCGCCGTCTGGCGGACACAAAACAGGACATCGATAGACGTCTTCTGGCTTTGTCCAAAAGCGGACTGGAGGCCTGTACACGGGTGCACCAACAAGCCCTTCAAAACCGACCCGATGACTGGCAGATGCTTTTTCAATATGCGGCCTTCAACAACAGTGGCCTGCACAATCTCAAAGCCGAAGAAGATCTGCTCAGAAAAGTGCTCCGACTCTGTCCGTATCATCTGGCGTATCTGAACCTTGGCCGAAACCTGCACAGCCAGGCCAGAATCGCAGAGGCCCAGTCGGTTTTGAAGAACCTCCTGAAATTGAATCCCGGCACCGTCGAAGCATATCTGGAACTGGCCTCGATCCACAGCCAGTCCGGCCAGTACGACCTGGCCATCGCGCATCTGTTAAAGGCACTGTCGCTGGAGCCTGCAAGCATGATCGGGCCGCATCTGAGTCTGGCCGACGCCTACGATAAATCCGGCCATCCCGACAAGGCCATAGAGACGCTCAACAGGGCCATCACTCTGTTTCCCGAACCACAGACCGCATCTGTACATGCCATGCTGGCCTATCTGTTCTATACCCGTAATGACGTCCCGAATGCCCGAAAAGAAATGCAGACGGCGCTGAAAATCGATCCGTCCATCCGAAAGGTTCCATCCTATGACGGGCTGATAAAACTCCTGGGCAACTGACCCGCCCTGCAATCCGTTTCATCGGTCCCAATCCACCCTCCATTTCCAGACAAAAATCTGCCAATTTCGCTTTTCACATGATGCTGTTGCATTTATAAAAAACGGGGACTACAGGACGGTTAAATAAAACAATCGAATTGCAAGGTTGTTGTTACCTGAACCACACTGCGGAAAATATTTTCAAAAATATTAATTTTTTGCTTGTAAGGCATTTGTTAGGTATGTATAATGCTCCTCAGTTGTCAGCCGTGATACAAACGGAGGCTCGGAAGTCTGTACAAGCCAGACTGGCCGGAAACCGTGGCAAGGCAGCATCAATTCAACACCAAAGGTGCTTGTTGTGGACAAGGCAGGTCGTAATACAGTCGGACCCAATCTCGTACTAGCTCAAGCTTCCGTGCTTGAGAGTAAATCACCTTCGGCCTCGAGCTGTATCCTTAATTTTCGCTCTTTGATTTTTGATGAGTTTTACCAAACGAACCCAATTTAGGTTCGTCGCGGCTATGTTGGTAAGCGTTACCCCGTGATAGCTCGCGGCATAAATCCGGACGTTGTCCGGCCAAACGAATCCAATTTAGGTTCGTTGCGGCTATATGTCGAGTGGCGTTACCCGAGGTTTCTCGCGGCATAAATGTGGTTGTTGACCACCCAATTTGGAAATGAAGTATCTGTGTAATCGTTGAAATCTGTGGTTCCATTTTTGTACGAGCGGCAGAGGAGTGGGATAGTGGAGTGTATGAGTCGCAATTTCGGTGCAGGGTCTGTCCTTGACTTTGCAGGGCGGCTCGCTTACACTCCTCTATCCTTATTTTTGAACTGAAAGAAGAGGTATATCATGATAGTAACACGATTTGCGCCATCACCGACGGGCTACCTGCATGTCGGCGGGGCGAGGACAGCTCTGTTCAACTGGCTGCTGGCTCGACGCATGGGCGGCAAGTTTCTGCTGCGTATTGAGGATACTGACGTCAAGCGGAATACCCCGACGGCTACCGCCCAGGTTCTTGAAGACCTGAAATGGCTGGGAATCGACTGGGATGAAGGTCCGGATAAAGGCGGTCCAAACGGTCCTTATCTCCAGTCGCAGCGTCTGGATATCTATACAAAATTTGCACATCAGCTTGTCGAACAGGGTAAGGCATATTATTGCTTCGATACTTCTGATGAACTCGACGCGATGCGCAAACAGGCCGAGACCGAGAAACGGAAAAATATTTATCCCCGTCCGGCCCGGTTTCCTGATGAATCGGATGTCAAAAAGGCACAATCCGAAGGCCGGCCGGTCACCATCCGCTTCGCGGTGGATCAGAGCAAGCCGGTTATCATTCAGGATGAGATTCGCGGCCAGGTCCAGTTTGACCCTGCCGAACTGGGCGATTTTATTATTATCAAAAGCGATGGTTTCCCAACTTACCATTTTGCGGTGGTCATTGATGACCAATTGATGAATGTTACACATGTAATTCGCGGCCAGGAACACCTGATGAATACGCCCAATCATCAGTTGCTGCAGCAGGCCCTCGGCTTTCGCACGCCGGTCTATGCTCATCTGCCGGTGATTGTCAGCGAAGGCGGCGGCAAACTAAGCAAGCGTGAACGGGCCAAAGTCCTTAAAGATGCAGTTCAATCACGCGGTGATATCGACTTGGCCGCAATGGCAGCCGCCGGCGGGACTGATCTTGAGACGGTACAGCGGTTTCTTGCCGGGGATTCCACTCCCGATATGCCGATTGTCGATGCGATGGCAGCTTATGCCGGGGTACATCTGCCGGAAATCAATATTGTGGACTTTCTTAGAAGTGGATATTTGCCGGAGACATTGGTCAATTTCCTGGCCTTGCTGGGCTGGAATCCCGGCGACCAGCGGGAGATTATGACGGTCGAGGAGATGACCGCATCATTTGACCTGTCGCGGGTTAACAAGAGCAACAGCTTGTTTGATCGCAAGAAGTTGCTGGCATTCAACACTGAACATATTAAATTGTGTAAACCGGATAGACTTTTGGGGTATTTCAAGGCGTATCTGAAAGAGAATCATTCTCCGGTTGCCCAAGCCGAGGATGCTTTATTATTGCGACTTCTGAAGGTTAATGAGGGTGCCCGCACGCTTGAGCAGATTGAGCAAAAATGTCGATTTGCCTTTATGGCTGATGACGCAATTGTCTATGATGAAGAGGCCGTCAAAAAGGTCTTGCTCAAAAATGAGGGGCTGGTTATGCTAAGGGTCATTGCTGAGGGCCTGAAATCGCTTCCCGAGGTGACCGCAGAATCCATTGAGACTCTGCTGCGGGGCATTGCGGAACAGAAGCAGGTTGGTCTTGGCAAGATCGCACAGCCGCTGCGGGTGGCGTTAACAGGTACAACGATCAGCCCGCCCATCTTCGATACAGTTGACATTCTTGGTCTGGATCGAACATTAAAACGGATTGCATTAACCATAACTAAATTTCAATCGTAACAGGAGGTTTCGGAGAATGTCTTTATTGGTAACAGGTTCCATCGGCATTGATACAGTCAGAACACCTTACGGATTTAATAAGGATTGTATCGGTGGTTCATCCGTACATTTTACGATGGGGGCAGGCTTTTTTACGGAAATTAAGTTTCTCGGCGTAGTGGGGGAAGATTGTCCCTTTAATCTAAAGGATATATTTGGTGATCGTAAAGTGGATTTAACCGGCCTGGAAGTTCGCAAGGGCAGCAAGACATTTCGATGGAGCGGGTCTTATGAAGGGGATATGAATTCGGCTCATACCGAATCGGTTGAATTGAACGTGCTGTCTGAAGAGCCGCCGCATGTGCCGGATTCGTATCGCAACTGTGAGTATGTGTTTCTGGCCAATACGGCCCCGGCGTTGCAGATGCAGTTGCTGGATCAGCTCGGCAGTCCATCGTTTGTTGCCGCCGATACCATGAATCACTGGATTGTCACGGCCAATGAAGACCTGCGTGAGCTGCTGGATCGTATCGATATGCTGATTCTCAATGAAGGGGAAGCCAAGCTGCTGACCGGTCAGCGGAATCTGGTGACTGCGGCCAAGGAAATTCTTGGGATGGGGCCGCGTGTGGTGATTATCAAAAAAGGCGAGCATGGCTCGATGATGTATAACAAGGAAGGGGATTGTTTTCTTCTGCCGGCGTATCCGACACCGGTGGTGATTGATCCGACCGGTGCGGGGGATTCTTTTGCCGGCGGGTTGATGGGATATCTGGCTTCAGCAGGACGGGTGGATGTTATCAGCTTGCGTAATGCGATGGTTTATGGAACGGTTGTGGCGTCGTTTACCATCGGCGATTTTTCGATCTATGGTATTAAGAATGCCACCCGGCAGATGATTGATGATCGATTTGATCATCTCCGGCGAATTACCCAGTTCTGAGCTGGGCAGGTCGTCAGCCGGTTGTGGTTCGGTGCAGAAAGGATTGGATGCGATTATTTGTGGCCATAGAAATTGACGCTGCTGTCAGGGAGCGGCTTGATAAGATGCGTCAGCGGCTGCGTCGCGAGATCGGTGCCGTCAAAGGCGGTATCAAGTGGGTGGAGCCGGAAAATACGCACCTGACGCTGGTGTTTTTGGGTGAGACCGAAGACCGGCGGGTGATGGAGGTATGTCGGATTGTGGAACAGGCAGCCTGTGCTCATCAGGGCTTTGATCTGGAAATCAAGGGACTGGGTACCTTTGGCAAACCCGTGCGGGTTGGCTGGGCGGGTATTACCCCCAACCCGGCACTGAAGGCGCTGCAGCGGGATATTCAGGAAGGTTTTGAGAAGGCCGGCTGGCCGGTGGAAAACCGCGAGTTTGTCGGGCATCTGACGCTGTGCCGGGTGAAACTGCCCGCAGCCGGAGATGACTTAAGGCGTAAAATTGCTCCCCTGCGCGATGAGCCGTTTGGCGGCAGTTTTGTGGATTCGGTATGTGTTTTTGAAAGTCATTTATCCGGTGGCGGACCTGCTTATACCGTGGTTCACCGGACAAATTTAAAATAGACCCCATGAGCATAATGATGCCGTAAGCCGTATCAGGGGAACGTTACCCTGTATCGTTGCGGCAATACAAGATAACAGGAACGATCAGACTCAGTCAACGTACTCTACAGGAGCAATTGATCATGGCATTCAAAAAGAAAGCTGTCACAGAAAAAGCTCAACCCAAAACAAAAGAATCCGTCAAGATGGACGTCGAGAAGCCCAAAGCGGAAAAGCCAGAAAAGGCTGAAAAAACGGACCGTCCGGCTGTCAAAAATGAAGCTCTGGATCGGGCGATTGCCCAAATCGAAAAGCAGTATGGCGCCGGCTCGATTATGAAGATGGATGAAACCGTAGTCAAAACAATCGACGGCATCAGCACCGGTGCCTTGTCGCTGGATATCGCCCTGGGCGGAGCGGGTGTTCCGCGCGGCCGCATTATCGAATTTTATGGCCCTGAATCATCCGGCAAGACCACCCTTGCCCTGCATGTGATTGCCAATGCGCAGAAGGCCGGCGGTGTCGCAGCATTTATTGATGCCGAACATGCTCTGGATACGACCTGGGCCCGCAAGCTGGGCGTGAATATCAGCAATATGCTCATCAGTCAGCCTGATACAGGAGAACAGGCCCTGGATATCGCTGAGATGCTGGTCAAATCCAATGCGGTGGATATTATCGTCATCGACTCGGTGGCTGCTTTGGTTCCAGCGGCCGAACTTCAGGGTGAGATGGGGCAAAGTCATGTGGGTCTGCAGGCCCGTCTGATGAGCCAGGCGCTTCGCAAGCTGACTGGTGTTATCAGCAAGAGCAAGACGTGTGTCATATTTATCAATCAGATTCGTATGAAAATCGGTGTGATGTTCGGCAATCCTGAAACCACCACTGGCGGCAATGCGTTGAAATTTTATGCGTCGGTTCGTGTGGATGTCCGGCGTGTTTCGACGATTCAGGATGCCAAGGGGGAGGCGATTGGCAACCGTGTCCGTGCCCGCGTGGTGAAAAACAAAGTGGCAGCTCCATTTAAGACGTCCGAATTCGATATTATGTTCGACAGCGGTATTAGCACCGAAGGGGATCTGCTGGATTTGGCGTCGGAAATCAATATTGTCAATAAGAGCGGGGCATGGTTCACTTATGGAGATGTCAAGCTGGGGCAGGGCCGGGACAACGCCAAGCAATATCTGGTGGAACACAAAGAGCTGGTTGACGAAATCCGAGCCAAAGTCCTTGAGGCCAAGGGATTGAGCCAATAGGTTTTGGAACCCATCTGTATTCAGGGCATCTTGTCTTGATTCTATCGACAAGATGCCTTTTTTGTCTTTATCTGGGTTTACAGGACATGCGGTGTCTGGTAATATTTCTTTGGACATTCCGCCGAAAAAAGCTATAATACTGCCTCATTTTTTATTGTTGTTTGGAGATACCCAACGGGAATGATTTTTCCGCGAGAAAAAGCAGTAAGTAGTTGATATTGTTGTACTTAGCTGCGATGAGCCGGAAAATTTCAAGCAGGATCAGTATCAATAAAATTTAGACGAAGAAAGAACTTATGCTTACGTCCAAAGAGATTCGCGGGTCGTTTATCGATTTTTTTAAGAGCCAGGGGCATACCTTTGTGCCCAGCTGGCCTGTGGTGCCTGTCGGGGACGATACGCTGCTGTTTACCAATGCGGGAATGAACCAGTTCAAGGATATCTTCCTGGGGCATGCTCAGGCCAAGTGGAAACGTGCGGCCAACAGTCAGAAATGTATCCGGGTCAGCGGCAAGCATAATGATCTTGAGGAGGTGGGTCTGGATACCTACCACCATACGTTCTTTGAGATGCTGGGGAACTGGTCTTTCGGAGATTATTTCAAGGCCGAATCGATAGAGTGGGCCTGGAAGCTGTTGACCGAGGTTTACGGGATTGCGCCGGGCCGGTTGTGGGCAACGGTGTTTGGCGGGGATAAAGCCGATGGGTCCGGGCCGGATACGGAGGCGGCGGAGCTCTGGACCAAGCTGACCCCGCTGCCCCAAGAAAAGGTTTTATTCTGCAGCAAAAAAGACAACTTCTGGGAGATGGGGCATACCGGGCCATGCGGGCCGTGCAGTGAAATTCATATCGACCTGGGTCCCGATCGCTGCGATATGCAGCATATCCCGGGCCATGTCTGCAGGGTCAATGGCGGCTGTGCCCGATTTATGGAATTATGGAATCTGGTGTTTATCCAATATAACCGCAAGCCCGATGGGTCGCTGGAACGGCTCAAGGCTAATTATATAGATACCGGGGCAGGTCTGGAACGTGTGTGTTCGGTGCTGCAAAACAAAACGAGCAATTATGACACCGACTTGTTTATGCCGATTATCCGTGCGGTTGAGGATATTACCAAACAAAAATACACGTCGCGGCTGGGCAACGCAATCGATAATGCGTTTCGGGTGATTGCCGATCATATTCGTACGCTGACGTTTGCAATTGCCGATGGCGTGTCGCCGTCCAACGACGGGCGGGGATATGTAATTCGCCGGCTGCTGCGTCGAGCCGCACGCTTTGGGCGCAATCTCGGTGCCCATGAGCCGTTTATGTATCGGCTGGTGCCGGTCCTGGTCCGAGAGATGGGGGATGCCTTCCCGGAACTCAAGGGTCGCGGTGATTTTGTTGCTGGTGTGATTCAGTCAGAAGAGACCTCGTTTGGCAGGACGCTGGACCGGGGGTTGGAACTGTTTGCGGTGGCTGCGGATAAGGCTCAAAAGGCGGGCAACAAAACGATTTGCGGCGACGATGCGTTCCAGCTTTACGACACGTTTGGTTTTCCGCTGGATTTGACGGAACTGATGGCCCGTGAACGGGGCTTAAAGGTCGATACGGAGCTGTTTGTCAAGCTGATGGATCAGCAGAAAGAGCGTGCCCGTGCGGCGCAGAAAGGGGTCTCTCTGGCGGCCAGTCTGTCTAATGTTCAGCTGCCGGCCACCGATGATGCGGCAAAATACCAGACCGATTCCTGCCAGGGTAAGGTTCTGGGCTGGGTTACATCGGAAGGTTTTACCGCGGAAGGCGAGTTTGAAGATGCCCATAAACCGGCGGCACTGGTTCTGGACAAGACCTGTTTTTATGCCGAATCTGGCGGACAGGTTGGCGATGAGGGGCTAATTCGCGGAGAAGACTGGGAATTTATTGTTGAGGGGACAGAAAAAGTCGGCAATTGCGTGCTCCATAAAGGGCGACTGCACCGCGGCGGAGTGGCTGCGGGAGATGTGGCAACGATGCAGGTTTATCAAGACCGTCAGGCCAGCCGCAAGAATCACACCGCAACGCATATTCTGCAATGGGCACTGCAAAAGGTCCTGGGGGATTCGGTCAAACAACAGGGCAGTGCGGTCTGTCCGGATTATCTGCGGTTTGATTACACCTGGCCCAAGGGGCTGACGCCGGAACAGTCCGCGGAAATCCAGGCTTTGGTCAATCAGAAGATAGCAGAGGGGCTGCCGGTAACGTGTGTGAGCCTGCCGATTGAGGAGGCCAGAAAACTGGGGGCTATGGCCCTGTTTGGCGAAAAATACGGAGATGTGGTCCGGGTGATTGGGATCGGGGCACCGGATAAAGACCATTTTGGCGAGGCGTTCAGCAAGGAATTTTGCGGCGGCACGCATGTGTCCAACACATCTGAAATCGGGGGGTTTGGGATTGTCAAAGAAGAAAGCGTCTCGGCGGGTGTCCGACGTATTACGGCATTGACCGGTACAAAGCTGGTGGACTATTTGATGGGCCGCAATGCAATTGTAGATGAACTGGTCGGGATGCTCAAAGTCCCAGCCGATCAGATTACGTCCCGGGTGGCGAAAATTATGGAGGACAATAAATCGCTGGCCAAGCAGCTCAAAAGCGGGGCGGCAGCAGCGGCATCCGCCCAGGTCTCGGCAGACGATCTGCTGGCCAGGTCTTCCAGGCAGGGAGCAACGGTGGTGGTTGCTGAATCGATTCCGGCGCTGGGTGCAGATCAGGCACGCGGTTTAATTGACAGTCTGCGGGCCAAAGCCGGGTCGGCGGTGGTCGTGCTGGGGATGGCAGACGGAGACGGCAAAGTGATGCTGTTTGCCGGCGTGACGGATGATTTGATTAAAAAAATATCTGCAGGCGATATTGTCAAACAGATTGCTCCGATTGTCGGCGGCGGGGGTGGTGGACGTCCGCAGTTTGCTCAGGCCGGCGGCAAGGACCCGTCTAAAATCGATGAGGCTCTCCGCACTGCAAAGACATTCATTACGGGTAAATTATCATAGTTTGGATTATCGGAAAACAGAAGTATGGCAGATCAGACACGATTTGATAAGGCTTTGAGACAGTGTAAACAGATTGGGCAGGAACACCTGCTGGCGTTTTATTCCCAGCTTGATGCCCGGCAGCAGGATGCGCTGCTTGGGCAGATTGAGAAGCTGGATTTTGGCCGCATTCCCGAGTGGGTTGAGCGATATGTCAAACACGATGGAATGATTGCAATTCCCACCTCGTTTGAGCCGGCACCTTCTTATCCTGCCCAGCCCAAGACAGCAGCTCAGAAAGACAAATATGCCAAGGCACGCCAGTTGGGAGAAACGCTGCTGCGGCAAGGCAAGGCGGCAGGCTTTGTTGTTGCCGGCGGGCAGGGAACGCGGCTGGGGTTTGACGGGCCCAAAGGCAATTACCCGACCAGTCCGATCAAAAAGAAAACGCTGTTTACGATTTTCGGCGAGTCGATTCTGGCAGCCTCAAAGCGATATCACGTGGATATTCCGTGGTATGTGATGACCAGCCCGCTGAATTATCAAGCCACGGTGGACAGTTTTGAGAAAGCTGGTTATTTTGGTTTGAAGAAATCCAATGTGGTGATTTTTGTTCAGGGCACGATGCCGAATTTTGCCTTTGACGGCAAGATATTTCTGGCAGACAAAGGGACGTTGGCGACCAGTCCGGACGGACATGGGGGCAGTCTGAAAGCATTGGCCGACAGCGGGGCGCTGGCAGATATGAAACGCCGCGGCATTGAATACCTGTCGTATTGGCAGGTGGATAATCCACTGGTTCATGTGCTGGATCCGCTGTTTATCGGGCTGCATGCGATGGATGGAGCAGAGATGTCATCCAAGGCATTGCTCAAGGCCGGACCGCTGGAGAAGGTGGGGAATTTCTGCCTGGTGGATGGCAAGGTTACGGTGATTGAATACAGCGATCTGCCGGATGAACAGGCTCATCGCAAAAATGCCGATGGCCGGCTCGTTTTTGAATTGGGGTCCATCGGAATCCATATGATTAGCGTCAGCTTTATCGAAAAGCTCAACGCCGGCGGCGGGTTTGCATTGCCGTTCCACAAGGCTATCAAGAAAATCCCGCATATCGATGCTCAGGGCAATGCGGTCAATCCGGACAAGCCCAATGGGGTTAAGCTGGAAACATTTGTGTTTGATGCGTTGCCGATGGCCAAACAATCCATTATTCTGGAAACGCTGCGAAGTGAGGAATTTGCTCCTGTCAAAAATGCGACCGGGGTGGATAGTGCCGAGGTGACTTATCAGATGATGATTGATCGGGCGGCTTGCTGGCTGGAAGCGGCAGGGGTGAAAGTGCCGCGTAAAGCCGATGGGCGGCCGGACTGTATTCTGGAAATAGCACCGAGTTTTGCCCTATTTAAAGAGGATATACAAGGGAAAATATCGGAAATTCCCCCGATTCGCTCTGGGGAGTCTGTGTATTTGGAGTAGGTTTTGTAGTTTCAAGCATTATCGGACGAAATGGTCAGAAATTGCTAATCTTGTAAAACGTTTCTTCAGAAGCGGCAGAAAAGGGCCGAATAAATTGGGAGAACTGTTTTTTTAAGGGATTCGGTCTTGAACCTCAAACGAAATGAACGAGCCTTACGTGTGATCCGCATGTTGCGCAGGCGGGAGCAGCGTCAGCACAAAAAAATAGACATTTTATGTCGAGATATTGTTGGTGCGCATGGTGAATTTGTTCAGAAGGTTGCCACGCTTTCGTTTGTGTTACGGTTTCATGAGAGCCTGCTGGGATTATCCGACTTGACATTGATTCTGGATTCTGCGGCCAGTTTTATGCGGGAAAATCTGGATGCGTCGGGGGTGGCGATTTTCCTGGCTGAGCCGAAAGGGTTTGATATTCATTTTTCTTCCAACTCGTCATCGGAGTTTGCTGTCGAGAAAGGGCATTTTGAGACGTGGTTTACGATGCCTGTAGTCCAGGAAATCAGCCGGAGCAGTCGGATTTGTACGCTGGAGCAGATGCTTGAGATGGGACTTCAGGCGAATCCTGCGGTGCTGAAGCATATTACGGCTGCTGGAGTTCCGCTCGGTAAAATGGGTAAAGGAGTCGGTTTTGTCTTGCTCTATCGGCAGGCTGAGAAACCATTTACCGCAGAGGAGCTGAGTACGATTGCCGCGATGGCGCCGGGATTGCGTATTGCGATTCAGAAACATCATGGTGTGATTGAGAATTCGATATAGCCGAAATTGTCTGATTAATACCTTAGATACTACACTCGGATAGTCTGTAATTAAGTGCTTTTTATCATTTCTTTTCTTCCTCAAGTCAAATTTTCCCTGTCTTTAAAATTTTTGAAACAATTTTCTGTCTTTGTCCGTCTAAGCTTACAAGCTTCATCTGGATTTGACACTAAGTGCGTAAGTTATTTAAATATAAGAAATTGCAAAAATGTTAAAGTGGCGAAACTGACGATGGAAACGTGCTTAGACACACAGGCGAAAAGGAATATTTCGATAATGCGTCCAAAACTTGGAGAATTGCTTTGCAGTAAAGGCCTTATCAATTCCAAACAGTTGGCAGAGGCCCTGGAAATGCAAAAAGACGATCCCCGTAAGCTGGGGCAGATTCTGCTGGATATTACCGGCTTGAACACTCGTTTTTTAAATGAGGTTCTCTGTGAACAGGCAGGGATTGAGAAGCTGGAGTTGGAGGGTTTGACAATCCCGCCGGATGTGCTGTCGCTGGTGCCTGCGGAAGCGGCCAGCCAGTATAATGTGCTGCCGGTGGGGCGTGAAAACGGACGCCTGATCCTGGCGATGTCGGATCCCTTTGACCATGTTGCATTGAGCAATTTGCGGATGATCACGGGGCTGTCGATCCGCCGATGTTACAGCCGTCCGTCGGAACTGGAAAAAGTGATTCAGCATTATTACGGCAGCAATGTTGCCCGGATGGTTCGCAATTTATCTGCGTCGGAAGAATCTGAGGAACAAGATTCCAATGGTCAGCTGACAGCCTCACGACTGCATGAGCTGGCGCGTGAGCCATCCCTGGTCAACCTGGTGAATCTGATTTTGCTGGAGGCGATTGAATCCCGCGCCAGTGATATTCATATTGAGCCTTTCGAAAACCAGGTCAAAATCAAATATCGCATTGATGGGATGCTGATAGAAAAATCAACCTCCCCCAAACGTCTGCAGGCGGCGATTATTTCGCGTATTAAAATTATGGCCGGGATGAATATTGCGGAACGTTATATCCCGCAGGATGGGCACATTGAGTTCAGTACGGGTCGGGGCAAAGTGGATTTGCGTGTTTCGACGGTTCCGTCGGTATGGGGAGAAGCGGTCGTGATGCGTATTCTGGATCGGAGCAATGCGTTGATTGCTCTGCATGATTTGGGAATGAGCACGGAGATGCTGGAGGGATTCACTCAGGCCCTGAGCAAAACACACGGAATCATTCTGGTTACCGGTCCGACAGGCAGCGGTAAAACGACGACGCTGTATGCGTCCTTGAATCATATTTATAATCCTGCGCTGAAGATTATTACGGTTGAAGACCCGGTTGAATATCAGCTGGAAGGCGTGGTTCAGATGCCCATCAATCCGCGTCGAGGTTTGACCTTTGGGCGGGGATTGCGTCATATCTTGCGTCAGGATCCCAACATTATCATGGTTGGCGAAATTCGTGATAAAGAAACCGCCGAGATTGCGATTCGTGCGGCTCTGACCGGCCACCTTGTGCTGTCGACGCTGCATACCAATAATGCAGCGGGTGCGATTACCCGTCTGATTGATATGGGGGTAGAGCCGTTTTTGCTGGCCAGTTCTCTGGAAGGCGTACTGGCACAGCGGCTGGTTCGCAAGATTTGTCCGTCCTGCCGCAAGCCGTATAAGCCGGACGAGATGCTGCTGGCCAATCTGAATAATTCCATCTCAATTCCCCCGGATGCATCGTTGTATCATGGTACCGGCTGCGATGACTGCAACCAGACGGGAATGCGGGGGCGAAACGGGATATTCGAATTTTTGCGGATTACCGAAACCCTTCGCAAGCTGATTGCCGAGCGTCCGACGACCGAACAGATAATGGCTGCGGCACCCTCGGACTATCATCCCATGCGTCATGACGGCATCGAGAAGATTCTGGCGGGGATGACGACGCCGGAAGAAGTGCTCCGCGTGACACAGGGTGTGGAAGAAGATTAGTCGCATTCAGAATCATCCAGACAGGAGACAAAGGAATTGTCGTTATTTGAATACAAGGCAGTGGATACAGCGGGCAAATCGCTGAAGGGCGTTATCGAAGCATCGGACCGCAAGGCGGCCATCGGGCTTCTGGCACAAAAGGGTCATTTTGCCCTGGAGCTGAACGAAACCCAGCGGCAAGCGCATCGGGCCGCAGCGGTATCGGCTGGTGAAGGCGAGGTTCGCATTCGTGTCAGCAGCAAGGACGTGCTGGCATTTTCAGTGCAGCTTTCGACGGCGCTGAAGGCGGGTCTTCCGGTTCTGGAGGCGTTGCAAATCATCCGTGATCAGCAGAGCAAGCCTGCGATTATTACCCTGCTGGAACATCTGTCCAGGCAGGTCAGTTCCGGCAAATCGCTGTCAGAGGCGATGGAGCAATATCCGCGTGTCTTCAGTCCTCTGTATATTTCGATGGTGCGGGTGGGAGAAACCGGAGGTATCCTGGATCAGACCTTTGATCAGCTGGTACGGCTTCTGACGCGTGAAGAGAAAATCAAATCCAATATCAAAAATGCGGCAGCGTATCCCATTATGGTGATGGCGGTCGGGTTGATATCGGTGGTGGTTATGCTGGTCTGGGTGCTGCCCAAGATTATCGCCACCATCGGAGCCGACAAGGCATCACTGCCTGGGCCGACCAAGGCGCTGCTGGGTGTCAGTGATTTTCTGGCTGTGTATGGATGGCTGCTGGCGATTGTGATCATAGGCGGGATTTATGCGTTTAACCGCTGGAAGGAAACGCAGGCGGGACGGGTTGCCTGGGACGGTTTTAAACTGAAAATCCCGATGGTTGGCAAGGTGCTGCGGACTCTGGCGGTGGGGCGTTTCGCTCGTACGCTTGGTTCGTTGTGCAAATGCGGGATCACGATTCTGGAAGGATTATCGGTAGTTCGGGATACGCTGGGCAACGAGGTTCTGGGGCAGCAGATTGACAAAGTGGCCGCGGAAGTCAAGGGCGGCCGCTCAGTGGCCGAACCGCTGGGACAGTCCGGGATGTTTGACAAACTTCTGGTACAGATTGTTGCCCTGGGGGAACAGACTGGCCGGCTGGATGAACTGCTGCTCCAGGCGGCGGATACATTTGATGACCAGGCGGATTCGGCGCTGGTGCGATTTGTGTCGCTGCTGCCGACGATATTGATTCTGCTTCTGGCGACGGTGATTGGGTTTATTATCGCAGCAACCCTGCTGCCGATTCTGGCGATGGATTTAACGTCCGCATTATAGGTTATGAGGAATAAGGTATTTGAGTTGAACAGGGATAAGAAAGGCAAACCAATGAGGAAAAGCAGAAAAGGGTTTACGATTATTGAATTGTTGGCGGTGGCTACCATTATTGCCTTGCTGGCGGTTTTTGTCGTGCCGCGTGCCTTTAAGGGGCTGGGCAAGGCCAAGCGGGATATTGCCAAGGGCAAGATCGCCATTATTGAAGGGGCGTTGGCACGCTTTGAATATTCCTGCGGTCGGCTGCCGGCAGATACCGAAGGCCTTGAGGCGCTATTGGTTCCGCCGTCGGATGTTCAGGACCGCTGGGATGGGCCGTATCTGAAAAAGAGCGACCTGCTGGATCCATGGGATCGGCCCTATTTTTATCTGCAGCAGGGCACCGTGAATATGAACAGCTATGATATTTTCAGTTACGGTGCCGATGGTCAGCCCGGCGGTGAAGGGGATAATGCGGATATTTATAATGATTAATGGCTTTTGAAATGAAGAATTGAAGCCTGAGGACAAGTATGTTGGCAAGGACTCGAAACCAATCAGCTTTTACGATGATCGAGCTGCTGGCGGTTGCGGCGCTGGTGGGGATCCTTGCTTCCATTTCCGTGCTGCGTTACTCGAAGATGGGGTCGCAGACCGTGTTGATGAATCAGACCCGCCAGCTCTATCTGATTGCCAAGTATGCCCGCATTGCGGCGATTGAAAGGCAAACGGTGGTTGCTCTGAAATTGAATGAGGCCCAGCAGCTGTTTTATCTGGAAGCTGCGATGCCGACTGGGCTGTCTGGCACCTCGATGGCGGAAGTACCGCAGATGGAAAGCCTGTCGGGGCAGATGGAAAGCCCGATACTCAAGAATGCCTATACCCGTCCGCTTGCTTTGGATAAGAAACTGCTGGTGGAGCTGTTTGTGGTGGATGGTCTGGATGGCCGGCAGGCACAGAGTTTGTTTTATCCGGACGGCAGGGCACAGGCCTGCCTGATTCAACTGGGTGACGGGCTGCATCATGCCCACGTGACGGTGAGTCAGACCGGACGTGTTACGATGCAGCATGGCATGGCGGAACAACTGCTGACCGGACGTGTGGATTTGGATTCAAAAGAATGATGACCAACAGACGACACAAGGGATTCAGTTTGATTGAAGTGGTGGTTGCCGCAGGACTGCTGGCCACGGCTACAGTGACCATCTGCGCTCTGGGAGCCAGGAGCCTTTCGTCGCTGCGAATTCATCAGGAATATGAAAAAGCATGGGATATGCTGGACCGTCAGATGGTTCTACTGGACCAGATTGGTATTCAATCGCTGATTAGCAATCCGAATTTGTCCGGGGTGATTAATGATCCGCATAGCGGGATGCAGTGGCGATGGCAGGCTGTGCTGGAACCGCTGGGTATAGAACAACTGTACAGTCTGAGGATGACGGTGGAATGGGTCTCGGAAAATCGTGTACGGCGGGTTCAGTGCGATACCCGGCTGCGTGCCGCAGCAGAGACGGCCAGTACAAGTACAACACCGTCCACGACGACCGGAACAGGGACAGGCACTGCTACCGGAACAGGCTCAACCGGTACGATGGGCACCATGGGAGCCGGCGGGACTTCCACCGGCGGAACAAGGACGACACGATGAAGATGAAGACGACAAGTCATTCCAGAAAAGCATTTACGCTGCTGGAAATGCTGATTTCCGCAACGCTGGGGGCATTTATTGCCCTGGTGGCCTTGTCAGGTCTTCGCAGTGTTACTGCGGCCCGCAGTGCGATTGATCAACACAGTGAGACCGTGGATGAACTGCGTAACGCGGCGGAGCAACTGCGCACGGATTTGAGTAATGTCCGTCCGTTTGGTAACGCCATTCGGTTCGAAGGACTGATTGATCAGACTGGTTCGGTTGCTACGCCCCGCCTGATTTTTCGGACGTTTAGCCGTATCAAGGCCCGACTGGATCAGCCGGAGTCCGAATTGTACGAAGTGGAATATTTCATCACCGAAGATAAGCAGGCTCGAACGCTGATGCGGCGTGTCTGCCCGATTGTCGGGCTTGATTCGCAGACGGCGACAGAAACCTCCGATGGCGGTATTCTGGAAGTGGTTGCCAGTTCGATTGTGGCCTTTGATGTCCGGTATTTTGACAGCGGCAACTGGACAGACCAGTGGTCATCGGAAAATATGCGTCCGCCGCAGCTTGTTTTAGTCAATCTGGCGGTCGGTCAGGCCGGGACCCTCAAGCAGAAAATTTATTCCCGACAGGTTGCGGTGGGGTTCAAACAGGGGCAGTTTACTGACGAAGTGGATGCTGCAAATTTTGAGTGGGAGCAGGCCGAAAGCGGAAGCCTGGACAGTGGCACGATGGATAGCGGTAGTATAGGATTATAAACGAATTATGGCGTCTAAACGTGACAAACAAGCCGGTACCGTGCTGGCCGGAGTGATGTGGATGCTGGTGGTGATGATGGCGATTCTGGCCGTTGGCGCCCAGAACAGTCGTCTGGACAGCCGCATCAGTTTGTCTTCGGTGGAAAAAATCCGCTGTCGATGGATGGCACGGGCCGGAGCCGAAACCGCACTGGCGTATCTGAAAGAGGATGCCAAAGAGATCGACAGCCTCCTGGATGACTGGGCGATCGACACGACAGAGCTGGAGAATGTTATGTTGACCGGCGGGACGTATACGGTGACGATTACCGATGAATGTTCCAAGCTGAATATCAACACCGCTTCTGCGGCACAACTGCTGGCGCTGGATAGCGAGAATATGAATGAGACGATTGCCGACAGCATTATTGACTGGCGGGATCGGAATGAAGAAGCCGAAACCAATGGAGCCGAAAGCGGTTATTATTTGAATCTTCCGATCGGATATCAGTGCCGGAATGCCAATTTCAGGACGCCGCGTGAACTCCTTCGTGTGCGTGGTGTTACCGAAGATTTATTTTATGGTGAAAACAACCGCACCCTCGGCAAGGGCGGATGGAGCCGGTATTTAACCTGTTTTTCGGCTACGAATAATGTTGATGCCAGCGGTAATCAGCGAATTAACGTGAATTCTGCCAGCGAAAGTGACATGGTTAGTCAGTTGTCGATTACCCAGGCACAGGCCCGCTGGATTGTGCAAAACCGGCAATTTCGTTCGCTTGCCGATCTGCTGGGTACCTCAAGCGGTACCGGAACGAGCGGTGGAACGGGTGGTACCCCAGGCGGCAGCGGAACGACTGGCGGCGGGCAACGAAATTCTTCAGGCACCCAGACTCCGGGACGCATCAGTGGTCTGATTGGGCCGCTGATGCCTTTGGCGGGGACCTACTCTGAGCATGACCAGCAGATGATCCAGTATTCTATGATGAATGTCTCCCCGGCCCTGCTGGCGGCGGATGCCGGGTCCGGCCCATCGTCAGGTGGCGGGCAGGCTCCTGGCCAGGGCGGCAGGGGACGCCCTGGTGGTGGTCAAGGCGGCGGAATGGGTGGTCGTCCCGGTGGCGGTCAAGGTGGTCCTGGCGGCGGCCAGGGTGGCGGAATGGGGGGCGGTCGTCCCGGTGGCGGCATGGGTGGGGGGCGTCCGGGCGGTGGTATGGGCGGTCGCCCCGGTGGTGGGCCGGGGGGTGGTCAAGGTGGCGGTCCGGGCGGCGGGATGGGTGGACGTCCCGGCGGTGGTCCTGGTGGTCAAGGCGGTCCGGGTGGGGGTATGGGCCGTCCGGGCCAGGGGGGCGGGATGCAGGGCGGTGGTCGCGGCGGTGTGACTTCGCCGGCGGCCGGACAAACCGATGTTCAGGCACAAGCTCTGGACTGGGCGACATTCAGTCGGATTCTGGACCAGGTTACGGTATCAAACAATACAACAATTACCGGCCAGATCAATGTCAACACGGTCAGCTTTGAAGTCCTTCGTGCTTTTCTTGGCGGCAATGATGACCTGGCGGCCAAGATTATTAATTACCGTGACAGTATGGGTGGGCAAATTACCAGTGTGGGGGATTTAATTAATGTGGATGGGATGACACAGGATATTTTACGGCAGTATATCGATCTGTTTTGTGTGCGTTCCAGTGTGTATATGATCCGCGCAACATCGACCTCGTCGGTCAGCGGGGTTAGTTATACAATAGAAATGGTTGTGAATCGGGACCGGGAAGGTCGAGAAATCCTTTATCAAGTCGAGGGAGTAGGCATTTGAATAACGAGACGAAAGTATATTCCAAAGCAATTGGCATCCTGAAAGCCGTGGATAACACAGGTTGGACTCTGAGTCTGGTTGAAAAAACGGCGGCGGGTTTTCGGATGAGCGGATATGTGACCGTGTCAGATGCGGCGAAACTGGCGTCTGAGGTTGAAAAACTGTCTGGCAGCAAATCGAACCCGGAAGAAGATACGACGCTGGTTTGTGTGGGGGCAGATACGACCCAGACGGTCTTTTTTGCGTTTAAGGCCCCCCTGGTAGAAGGGGCCAGGCTGAGGGCCGTCATTCATGCCCAGGCGGAGACTTTGTTGCCGATGCCATTGTCCCAGGCAGCCTTTACCTGGAGGATGGTCAAACAGGATGGTGCTACGCAGGATGGGTGTCTGGCGGTGGTACGGAAGACTTATTGTCAGGAATTGTGTAATCTGGTTCCCGGGCGAGTGGCATCGATTCTGCCGGATGCTGTGGGTCTGGTAAAGGGATGGGCGGGCGTGTTTGAGAGCACGACGGAAAAATGTGTCCTGATTCAGATTCGCAAGCATAGCTGTATTCTGGCGGTGTCCGAGGGAGAAAAGCTGGTGCGGGCGGCGGCGGTGGATGTGGAGGACCTGTCTTTGACGACAGTGATTGCACATGATTTGGCCGCGGTGATGGATACGATGGAATTGCCCAAGAGCACCCCGGTTTATGTCACGGGTGAAGAGGAGATTGCTGCGGCGTTATGCCGGGATCTGGCCCAGGGAGGGCGGCCCGTGCAGCGATGGCGTCTGTCGGACAACAAAGTTACGGCCCTGGGGATTCGGGATAAGCTGACGGAAATCCGTAATCATCCTGAAACCATAGGCCTTGCGATGGCGGCTCTGGATGAGCAGGAGCCGGCCTATGATTTTATCCGTCTGCCCAAGACTGAGGCGGTCGATGATGCTGTAGTGGATAAAAAAATACTGGTTCGAGGCCTTGCTGCTGCGGTGTTCTTTGTGGTTTTATTGCTGGGGGCGGTGTATTGGACATCGGCCCGGGAACTGGAGGTGATTGAGCGGATTTTGTCCACCGAGTATCACGGCACCACGGGCCAGGCTATTCTGGCGCGCCAGCAAATGCGTGATCGTATTTCCAAGGCTCGTCCGGATATGCTGGAGATGCTGGCGGCGATTGGAAGCTGCATGGACAGGGACATGCTGCTGGACAGCATCAGTTTCAAGAAAGGTCAGCCGGTTCGAATTGCCGCCAAGGCTCGTTCGTTCGAACAAGTCAATGCATTCCACAAGAAATTGCAGGAGCAGGCCTGTTTCAAAGATGTCAAGCTGATTTCTCCGACGCTGGATGAACGGCGAAGTCAGGTGCAGTTTACGATAACCTTAGCTTACAGGAATTTTACGCGATCATGATGACATACCTTGACAAACTGAATCCGCGGGAAAGAAAAACAGCACTGTTTTGTGTTGTGACAGGCGGGCTGATGGTGATTTACTTTTTGATCGCTGAGCCGCTGCTGCTGAAGGCCGGAGAGGTTCGTAGCCGCCTTCGACAGCAGCGTCAGAACCTGTCGATGCTGCTGGCCGAGGAAGGCAGCGTGGAAGCCATGAAATTAAAGAGTCTGACTGCTGCGGTGCCGGTGCTGGAGATGCCGGTGGAACCGGACAAGCAGGTTCAGCTTCTGCGTGACCAGCTGACCAAACAGATTCAACAGGCCGGCATTCAGGTCAAGAATTTTCAGTTTCAGACGGGTTCGGCGACAGGTCCCAATGCATCCAGCGTTATCATGCTGCAATGCCGCGGCCGGTGTCAGTTTCCGGCGATGATGAGGCTGCTGGAAGAATTAAAAAAGAATCCCTATTATGTCGGCGTTGAAGAACTGACGCTTCGCGTGGACGAACGAAATCGGCAGGAACTGGATTTCACCTTTACGGTATCCACCTTCCGAGGGAGTGCAAAAGTGTTATGACAAGAGCAATGCATACAATCAAACACTGGCTTGCCGGTGGTATTGGACAAACGGTAATCCGTTATCTGTGGGTGTGCCCGGCGATAGGACTGGTCTGGGTGGTTGCTTCCTATGGGATTACTGTCTCTGGTCTGTCCGGTCGTGTGGACCAGGCGATTGAACGCTATCTGGTCATGGAAAAGCAGTTTGCTGAAGCCAAGCCCATCAAAAATGAAACTCTGGAAGCGATGCGCATGCGAAGCCCGTTTGCCGGACCTGCGGCAACACCGCCCCTTCCGCAATGCCTGGCGATTCTGGGAGACTATGCGTTATTTGGCCAGGAGTGGAAGAAAACCGGGGATGAATTCAATGGGGCCAAAATTCTGGAAATCACCCCGACAGAAGTCAGGATATCCTGGCAAAATCAGGAACAGGTCTTGCGTCCCTTTGATGTGGCGGTTGACTATGGCAGTCGCAGTCAGGGACAGGGGCAAGGTTTTGGCCGTCGCGGTGAAACCGCCCGGGCCGAACCGTCCGCCGGACCGCGTCCTGCAGATGCTGCAGGAGTGACCTCCGCAGAAGCACCCCGTATGGGACCTCCCGGTATGATGATGGGAGGCGGTCCGGGAGGGGGCTTTGATTTCCGGAGAATGTCCAATGAGGAACTGGGGCAGATGCGGGATCGTTTTATGAATATGTCGCCGGAAGAGCGTCGCGCAGCGTTTGAAGAATTTCGAAGAAATCGTACACTACCCATGCAATAAGGAGATAAGCCTTGAAACTGAGAAATGTATGTATTGGAATTGCCGCAGGCATTATTGTTCTGATCTGCATCACTATCGCAGAAACTCAGACCGAAGTCAGGGATGTTAATACGCCAGCCGCTCCGGCAGCAGAGGGAGGGTTCCAGGACGCCAATTTGGCACGTCCGGCCGATCCGAATCAGCGTCCGATGGAAGAAGGGCGATTTGGACGCGGTAACCGTCGCGGCGGAGGGATGGGCGGCGGTCAGGGGGGCGGGTTTTCGTTTGATTTTTCCTCGATGACCCAGGAAGAGCGGCAGCGGATGATAGAGCGTGGACAGCAGTTTGCCCGCGGTATGGGTTTTGATATTCGTCCGATGACAGCTCCGGGCGATCCCAATGAACCGACCGAATCGCTGAATCTCAACAATGTTGAAATGCGAAACATTATTAAAATGCTGGGCGACTGGACCGGCAAAGCGATTATTCCGGCTTCTGATGAGGTGATGCAGACTCGGATTACGGTGTATTCGCCGCAGCGTGTGACCCGTACCCAGGCTCTGGGACTGATATTTATGGCATTGCAGTCCCGGGGTGTGATCGCTGACCAGGGGGAACAGCGGATTATCCTGCGTCCGATATTGACTGCCAAGCTGGGGGCGATCCCAACCCTGGGTGTGGATGAACCACTGGCCCGGGTTCAGGACAAGACCAGCATGGTGGAAAAGTGGTTCCAGATGTATAATTACAGGCCCAGCAATCTGGTTGAAATGATCAAACCGCTGGTGGGTGAACACGGGTACGCAATGGCTGATGAAAACACCGGTCGGGTTGCCATAATTGATACGGTGGATAACCTGCTGCGTATCGAAAAGATCATCAAGGAGCTGGATATTCCCGAATCCGAGCAGATGGTTGAGCAGGTTTTCGAAGTGGAATACGGCAATCCGGAAGAGATTGTTTCCGTGATGGAGCTGATACTCAGTGACCAGGCACAGCGGCAGGCCACACGTACCACTACCAGCGGAACTTCTCAGCAGCCGCAGCAGGGACAGCAGGGACAATCTTCTTATGGACGGTCTGGCGGCAGTTCATCGCGGGCACAGACACAAACCTTGACCTCTGTTGTCATCCAGGGCACGACAACGCCCATTCGGCTGATCCCTGTTGCCAAGCAGCGGTGGATTATTGCCCGGGCCAATCGAGAGGATATGAAACGCATTGCCGAATGGGTCAAGAAGCTGGACCTGGCTGAGATTGCATCTCCCCAGCAGACGGTGGTGCCGGTAATTTATGCCAGCGTAAGCGAAGTGGTTACCATGATTAACAGAACCCTGCGCGACATGCCGTCGGTCAAGGGCAAGGCACCGGTTGTGGTCGAGGGGCTTGAGGCGTCCAAGCAGATTGTAATCTTCGGCGACGAAGAGGGACGTACCATGGTCGAGAAAATGATTGCCCAGATCGACCTGCCCAGCGGGGATTATTTTGTTGAACGGACCTTCAAGCTCAAGCATGCCGATCCGGATCAGATCAAACAAAATATTGAAGGTTTATACAGTCAGACCAGTACTACAACAAGTCGTTCCTATGCCTACTATGACACCAGCCGGGTTCGGACAGATCCCAAAAATGAAGTCAAGGTGATTTCCTATCCCACGCAAAAGCAGGTGACCGTGATTGCGTCGGAACTCAATATGGAGAAAATTGCCCGGCAGATAGAGCAGGAATGGGATATTCCTCTGGACATTCAGAAGGATCAGTACCGTATTCTGACGCTGCAGAATTCTGACCCGGTAAAAATGGCCGAACTGCTCAATAAGCTTTTCAGTTCCGACAGCAGTAGCAGCAGCACCGGGTCGAGCAGCAATCTGATGCGAATGCTGCTGGGAGATTCTGTTGAATCGAAACAAAAAATCGTGGGTTCGTTGTACGGATTATTGACGTTTGAGCCGGTGCCGGATACCAAGAAGCTGATTGTCATCAGCAAGATTCCCGAAGCCTATGAGGTTATTGAGCGGCTGGTCAATCAGCTTGATGGGCAGGAACGAGGGGAGGTTCCGCATGTGGTGGTGCTCAAATATGCCGACTGCGAATCGCTCTGCGATCAGCTGAACTCCATCTTCAATGAAGCAGGAACGCCGACGACGATTCCTCGTTCGGCCAAGGGGTTAAGCAGTTATGATGCAGAAAAACAGGGTGCAGCAGTCAATGCCTCAGAATCGTCATCATCGTCGATAACCCCCTGGTGGACCCGTCAGCAGCGAACCACCGATCAACTGCCTCCGAGCAATCTGATAGGCAAGGTCCGTTTTGTGCCGGTTCAGCGCAGCAAGGCGATCTTAGTGATGGCCCCGGCGGAGTATGTGGACGATATTACCCGGATGATTGAGTCGCTGGACCAGCCCGGCATGCAGGTGATGATCAAGGTAGTGATTGTGGAAATCAACCTGGAAGATAACAGCAGTCTGGGTGTGATGCTGTCATCCAATCCTCAGGCTTTCGGCGATACCGGGATTAATGGCATCAGCTTCCTGAACGCTTTGCAAAATGTCGAAAAGACGTCAACTTCGAATTTGACAGCCAGCGGTTCGACGAATACTGTCACCACCGGCACACGCCTGGACACCACGATTGACATTTATGCCCTTGTGGATTTTCTAATTAAAAAGACCCAGGGTCGTGTCTTGAACCAGCCTACGCTGTGGACCAAAGATAACGAAGAAGCGATTTTTGTCAAAGGGCAAAAAGTCGCCTTTATTGAAGGCGAACAGTCCGATAGTTCCAACTTGAACAACACAAGCCGGACTTTTACCTATGAAAATGTGGGTATTACACTGCGTGTTCGTCCCAATATCACACCTGAGAAGGCGGTTGATATGACCATCAATCTGAACATCTCAGAAATGGAGTTGTTGACGCTGATTAACGGACAGTATCCCCGTAAAAATCTGGATACCACTACTCGTCTGATTGTATCTGATGGTCAGTCGATTATGCTGGGCGGTATTCTGTTCCAGAACGACAATCAGGTTGTCAATAAAGTGCCGCTGCTGGGCGATATTCCGGTGCTTGGGGCTTTGTTTAGTCATACCAAGGCAACCCTGTCCAATACCGAGCTGCTGGTATTCGTAACGCCGTATGTATTTGACGAAGTGATGCGGCGAGAAATTCCAGTATCCGCGGATCACAAGGATATCATTGATAAAAACATCATCCTGCGTGATAAAATTATTACGGATCTGGCTGATAGAGCAAGGCAGATGTTCAGCGACCCCAATGCCTTGTAAACCGGCATCTTTCAGGTAAAAGCTGCAATGCCCCGAAGGCCTCAGGTTTTCGGGGCTTTTTTATGCGCACTGTGACAGGTCGATCAATGCTGCTGGTATGCCCTGCTGAACAAGGTGTTCGATCAGGCAGGCACTGAGATTAAACCATGGCTGACACTGATCGAGTATAGCACTGTCGCTGGTGGCAATGCAGTGCTCAGCCGCAGCGAGCTCTTTATCCGGATTGGGTATCAGTTGAATCTCATTTTCAAATGGATAATTTCGGAATAGTGAGCCCAGGATCGTTTTCAGTCGCCCGGAATTGGACACGGGACTATCCAGATACCAGACAGCTTTTTGAATATTCAGCGTTTTTAAGGTCTGGCCAATCAGTTCAAGGGCAGGGATGGTTTCGGTTACTTTGCGATAGGTTCCGTGGATTCCGGCCAGGTCGCGGATGCAGCCGTCACGTCCCCGGAAAATATAGCCTCCGCTCAGGGCCGATTCCAGCGTGATAAGAATATTGTAGCCATCCAATAAGAGGGTTTTGTTCTGGATAGATATTGCTGAGTATTGGGTTTTATTCCGTCCGGCCAGCTGCTGGTCGGAGCAGGCACAGCGTCCAACAGCAACACGCTGCCGGGCAGTCAGGTTGTAGCGGTCGCCGACGAGCATCAGCGAGCTTTTTAGGGCATATCCCCGGCTCAGCAATAACGACAAATCCGTCGTTGCCCGGCACAGTAAATCGATCATTTCCGGGCCGAATAAATAGTCATCCTCCGGGGCTTTTCCTCTGTGTAAGCGTGTATCTGGCATGGTTTTATGGTAATCCACAACAGGGATAACTGCAAGCCATAAAAAGATTTGACAGGATAGGCAAGATGGCCTACTATGCGGCCATTACTATTATTGAGAGGTGAGATGTCCAGTCATAATTTATCACAGATAACGTTAGATGGTCTTGATTTACAGGGGTATTCTGTGGCCGGCGAGGAATCGGTCATTGGGATGCCGCAATTGGATGTGTGCTTTGATATCGGCAAGGCACCGGACCAGATAATTCCGATTCAAAACATCCTGTTGACGCATGGCCACATGGATCACGCGGCGGGGATAGCGTATTACCTGTCGCATCGGAATTTTTTGAAGATGACCCCGGGGGTGGTGTTGACACCGCCGAATACGATCGATTCCCTGAACCAGATTTTGCAGGCCTGGGGGCGTCTGGATGGCAGCCGGATACCGGCACAACTGGTCCCGATGCGGCCGGGCGATGAATATAAGGTTAAACCCAATCTGTTTGTGCGTGCATTTCCAACCAAACACACGCGGGAATCTATCGGTTTTTGTGTGATTGAACGACGGAAAAAACTCAGGCCGGAGTATCATGACCTCAGCGGGCCGCAGCTGGTGCAACTCAAAAAGAAAGGCGTTTCAATCGACAGCCCGCTGGAAATTCCGATTGTTACGTATCTAGGGGACACCTCATATGTGGATTTTTCGCAACTGGACTATGTTGCCAATAGCCAGATTCTGATTGCGGAGTGCACTTTTTTTGAAGATGAACATACCGATCGGGCCGATGCCGGTCGTCATATGCATATTGATGAATTCGGGCCGCTGCTGGAGCGAATGAATAACCGGTATATTGTGATTACTCATTTAACCCAGCGAACCTCTGTGGGGCAGGCTCGAGCGATGCTGCGAAAAAGGCTGCCGTCTGATGTGTTTAAGAAAATTTATTTTTTAATGGATCGAAAATACCGTCAGTTCGGTGATACTAATATACCAGAACACCCCACAGGTAATTCATCCGAGGCTTAATGTCAGTTCCATAGCCATCCGGCAAAGGCCCACTGCACGAGAGATTATTTGCCTTTATGAATCAGCATCCAGGCACGCAGGACTTCGGCAACACTCCATGCCTGGGCAAAGCAGCCTTTGGGTTTCTGGGGCGGGTCGCCGTCAAAGACCTCGCTGATACTGCCGATACAGCCATCCTCGATAAAATGCGTCAGAAGCGGTTCAAGAAAAAGACTGGCCTGGCGTTTGGTTTCCGGCGTGAAGTTGTTAATCCGTAAATAGGCTTCGATAAAAGGTCCGATCAGCCATGCCCAGACGGTTCCCTGGTGATAGGCTGAATCCCGTTCGTAGGGGCCGCCTTCGTAACGTGGGGCATATCGGCTGTCGGTGGGGCTGAGACTTCGCAGGCCGTATGGGGTCAGAAGATGGTCTTGCACCACTTGAACGACTTTTTGCTGTTGCGACCTGGTCAAAGGTGAATAGGGCAGGCTGACGGCCAGGATTTGATTGGGTCGAATACTGGTGTCTTCGGTGCCATCCGGCAGGACACAGTCGAACAGGCAATTGTATTTTTCATTCCAGAAGACCCTGGGAAAGTTTTTGTGAACCTCTTCGGCCAGAGAGTGATAGAAGGCGGTCTGCTCAATATTTTTGTCTTGATAATACCATTCCAGATTCCGCAGGGCATTATACCACAGCGCGTTAATTTCGACGGCCTTGCCATAGCGGGGTGTAAATACAACCCCGTTGCATTTAGCGTCCATCCAGGTCAGCTGGGTATCGGCGTTGCCGGCAGATATCAGGCTGTCTTTATCGGCATGAATGTCAAAGCGTGTTCCTCGCCGATAGGAGTCTACGATCCATTTAATGGCAGGAAGGAGTTTGCCGCTGAATGTCTGGCGATCGTCGGTAGTTCGTAAATAGGCAAAGGCGGCATGGACAAACCACAGTGATGCATCGACGCTGTTATAATGAGCGCCATGACCATAATCGTCAAAACGGTTCGGAATCATGCCTTCACTGACAGCTTTGGCAAAGGTTTGCAGCACGCCGGCAGCGGTCAGATATTGTCCAGTACACAGGCACAGACCTTCCAGAGCAATAAAAGTGTCCCTGCCCCAGTCAAGGAACCACGGATAACCGGCAATGATTGTTGGCGTTGGGCGATCGCCGATATTTCGCTCCACCACAAACTGGCCGGCGGAAATGAACAGCTGGCTGCAGACAGGTTCAGTGGTGTCGGCTTTTTTGAGCCACTCCTTGTGCTTAAGCGACAGACTGTCGATGACAATATCAAGATCTATTTGATCCAGATTGTTATTGGGTTCCATCTCATCGGCCAATGATGCCCAGAATGTCAGTCGGCAGGGTTTTTCGATTCGCCGTGTAAAGATGCCCGGCGACCAGAGGTCTTCAAAGCAATCCTGCCCGCGACGCTGTTCCTGACGATAGAAGAACCGTCGCCACCACTGGGGCTGCTGTTCAAACCGAGTTGAATCACAATACAACAGCAGCTTACCATGATGGGGACTGTCATTTTGAACAATGATTTCCTGGTCATTCCACAGGGAATAAAGATGGGAAGATTCATTCTGGAGGCTATGAAAGTCTTGCATGGAGGCAAACGGCCTGATGGAAAAATCAAATGGCTCTTTGACTTCGGTAAAATGATAGCTCAACGCTATCGTGTCGCTGTCAGGCAGAAGGTATAAAGACCGGGTCAATGCGGCAAACCCCATACGGTAATCCCAGTGAACGCCGATATCTTTTCGAAATGCGGTCAGATATTGATATCCCTGGGGGTGAAATGCCTTATCGAACTCAAAACAACTAAAAGAAAATTCCTGGCCGTTGCTTCGAAGCAAGGTTTCCAGGCAGGTCGCCAGGGCTTTAATGCGGTTGGCCGGGGGAGTACGGGACCCAATCAGCAGGGCGTGATAGCGGCGGGTATTGCAGCCGGCCAGGGTGCTGCTTGAAAAGCCAGCCCGACTGTTGGTCAGCAGCCATTCTCGCTCCACTAAAAGCTCCAGTGGAGCGTTTTTAAGGTTAAACTGAATCGTCGTCCCTTGCAGGTGTTTGTTGGTATGAGCCATAAATTCAGAAACTCGGTTCACGGGTCAACCCTTGTCGCTATTGAGATGAATCCTTTTGTGCCGTCTGACCCGGCAAGGCTTGTTCACAGCGAGCCTTGAGATTATTCAGGACGTTCATATAATTGATATAGGAATCGTATGGCGAATCATAGGGGTTGAAATACTTGTGCACATCACCGTCGGCAAAGTATTTGGTGCACATATAATAAAAATGATCCGAGGTTTGCAGCTTTCTCCAGTCTGCCAGAAGCTGATCGTCCCGTGTCTGCTTGACCATCTTTTCGAGACGATAGACCTCATGGAGGGCATTGGACTGCATGGCGTTGCCAAGCCAGGCTGACAAATCCCGTTCGGTATCAGCCCAACTGATGATATGCGGGACATCGACGACGTCCATAGCCGGGTAGGTATCTGCCACTTCACTGGGTGTCTTGAAATCATTGTCCTGATGACTGAGGACTTCCCGGGGCAGATGGGCCATGAAATCGAATATCCCGGTATCCTGCCACTGGTGCTCACCGAAGGTTTCGTAGTCCATAAAGAGATTGACGACCTGACCGTTGCCGTTGATGCGGTTGACCCACGATGCAAATTTGTTGGCCATCAGGGGATATTCATTCCACTGGCGGTTACTGAATCGAAATGCGATATCGTCACTGAGCGAATAATTTTTCAGCAGCAGCTTGAGATGCCTGCAGTTCGGCGGGCGATAGACAAAATTGCTGTTGCGATGGCCCAGGACATGGTCGGCACCTTCAGTGATTACGGCATCAAATTTCCCCATGGCCTCAATAGTCTCGGCAAGCTGATTGTTGTAAATCAGCTCGGTATTGCGAAAGACCCGGGGTGTCTGTCCGAACAGTTTTTGGATCAACTGCATCTGCATGTTGACCTGCTCAATGAATTCCTGGCGGGAGTACAGAAAACTGAGGCTATGATAATAGGTTTCCGCCAGAAATTCCACACAGCCGGTCTGTGCCAGGGCATCAAAGGTACTCATGACCTCAGGACAAAACTGCTGAAATTGTTCAAGCACCACTCCGGTCAGGCTGAAAGCGATTTTAAACCGTCCTTCGTACCGACGGATGATGTCCAGCAAGAGCCGGTTGGTAGGCAAATAACATTTATTGGCTACTTTACGACAGATAGATGCATTACGAAAATCATCGAAATAATTCGGTGTTTTATCGAATACCGTATAATGTCTGAGTCGAAAAGGCTGATGAACTTGAAAGTAGAAACAAACCGACGGCATAACAATCCTTATTGTTCAGCAAAGCGATTAAGCGCCCTGCGTCATTTCCTGATAGACTTTTATACATTTCCTCGCGGCATCGGACCATCGCAGCTTGCGAACCTCGAAATTGCCGTGCTCACGCAGGGTCAGCTGCAGGGGGGGATATTTGAGCACTGCGATAATCTTGTTGGCCATTTCGTTGATGTCCCAGAAATCAACCTTTAATACGTGATGCAGCACTTCAGCGACACCACTTTGCTTGCTGATGAGCACGGGCACATCATAATTGAGGGCTTCCAGTGGAGCAATTCCAAAAGGCTCCGATACGGAGGGCATGACATACAGATCAGCCATCTGGAAGACTTTCTGGACGTCTTTGCCGTGGAGGAAACCGGTAAACAAGACTTTGTCACCGATGCCCATTTGTGCGGCCATTTCGATCATTCGGTGCATCATATCGCCGGAACCGGCCATGACGAACTTGACATTATCCATGACCTCAAGGACTTTACGAGCAGACATCAGAAAATATTCCGGACCTTTCTGCATGGTAATGCGTCCGAGGAACAGGACGATCTTTTCGTCGCTGCGAATGCCCATTTTGTTGTATTGCGAGGCGTCTCCGTTGCGTTCGACACCATTGTAGACAACTTCTACCTTGTCCCCGGTAATGCCATAACGAGCCAAAATGATATTTCGGGTCATGTGGCTTACGGCAATAATCTTCCGGGCGGCGTGCATTCCCCGGCGTTCGATATCGTAAATCATCGGATTGACATGCTCGCCGCTGCGGTCATATTCCGTCGAGTGGACATGGATAACCAGGGGTTTTCCGGTGAATGCGGCAACGGCAATGCCGGCCGGATAAGTCATCCAGTCGTGAGCATGAATGACATCAAATTGTTCCTGCATGGCCAGCCGAACGGCCGAGGCAGCATAGCGATGGACTTCGGTGTACATATCGCCGCTGTAATTGCCGGGCTGTCCCATGACCGTGGGTTCCTGGCTGAGCCAGTGACAGATCTCATCCATACCGCCGATGGCTTTGAGCTGCTCCTGCGTGACCTTCTGATGGATGAGCTGTTCAATTTGCTGCTGATACATCTGTGGTGTAGCATAGGGCTGCAGAGCCGAGTTAATGGCATGGAATGTTACATGTTTGAGCTCTTTTTGAGTAAAACTGGTTGCAATTTGGGTGGATGTTCCCGTTTGCGGTTTGACCTGCAAAGGCGTCAGCATGCGTACATGGTTGCTCGCGGTTTGCTGAAATGGTTTTGGAAGAACGAAGACAACTTCCACGCCCAGATCGCTCATCGCCCTAGTCAATCCGTGACAAGCTGTTCCAAGGCCACCGCTGATAAACGGTGGAAACTCCCAGCCGAGCATGAACACTTTCATAGCTTAACCCCGATTCGCCTCAATGCTTTATGTTTATGTGAAAATTCCATTTTTCAGCCAGAGCTTAAGACATAAAATGTCATCTTTATTTTTAATTCTATTATTATAAAGATGGTTTGATGAAGCGTCTATAAATTTTTTATGAAAAAATACGAAATGATTGAATCAGAGCAAGAGAAGTAAATTCTATATTAAAAGGTAATGTATATATAATATTATATATACATTAAGGCTTTGCTGTGGTGAAGTTCTTTTAGAAAAAAAAGACCGTTTCTTTTGAAACGGTCTTTTTCTGTTGAGTCATGTCTGACGAGCCACTCAAGGCAGGGTCGTCGAATCCCCAATTAGAGGTCCTGGGGTTTCAGCGTGCTGCGTTTGTTGGCTTCAGTGCGAGCCAGAGCGGCATCCAGCATCGCGTAGATGCAATCATTCAGCGCCGGGAGTGCTTCCGAAGAGGTCATCATGCCTTTGCTTTTGACATAGGCCTTGACTTTGCTGGCGACGATCAGCATTTCTTTTTCTTTCTTGGCGCTCTTTGCTGCGGCTTTCTTCTTTGCCATTTGTGTTTACCTCCATGTTAAGTGGTTCCAATAATATCGCCTGATTTAGGCGTAAAACGCAATCCTCGTGGGTATTTTGTAAATCTTGACGGTGAAAAGCAACAAAAAAATTTGAAAAAAACACAAAATTTTGCATTCGGAGGCCGTATAACCGCAAAGTATGAATTTTGCGAAGCTGTTTTTGGTGTTTTGCCCGTGAATTTTGATTCCGCAAGCCTGTTTCACGTTAACTCGTTCCCCGAAATGACCGAAACAACCTGCGTCTGATGCGTTGTATTGAGGCCTCAGAAGTCAAGAAAGGCTGGATTATGGGAAGACCCAAAAAACTGCTGGAGACCCCGCCGGACCTCAAAAATTTAGTCACGGTGGCGTTTGCCGAAGATATGGAGCTGGCTGAACAATATAAGCGACAGTTACTTGAAAACAGCATTCCGGCGGCGATTGAGCCGCTTTCGGACACAAAAAAGATGCCTATGGCTGAGGTTGCCGTCATGGTGCCGGAGGAGTTTCTTGAACAGGCGTATACGTTTCTGGCTCGCCAGGCTGCCTGTGATGATTTCTTTGATATGGTCTTTGGTTCCGATAGCCAGACCAGTGAACAGTGGGATGATGAAGACTAATACGTTTTTGAAAATCAGGAACCTTTAACTACGGGTGCAGAATGACAGAACAAAAAAACACGACGACCGGCGATCAGGAAGAACGTCGCGGATTTATTGAACGCAGGAAAAATGTAGTGGATCGCCGTCTTGGGCTGGATCGTCGCAGAGGTCCTGGTCATCGTCGGACCGAAGAGCGACGCAGTGCCGAAGAAGGCGAAATGACGGAAGAACAGTTCGAATTTCTGATGGCCATTGACCAGTATAAACGGGCCAACCAGCGTCCCTTTCCCGCCTGGACAGAAGTGCTGGAAGTGATCAAGGCGCTGGGCTATCGCAAGGTTGCAGAACCGCAATCCCTGGAATCCTTTCGCAAACAGGATAAGGAGCAGCCGGTTCACGTTTAAGGCTGAACAAGGCATCACACCAACGGCCGCCCAGGACTGCTGAGGCGGCCGTTTTTTATTGGGATGAAAGAGGGTTTTGGGTTTATGCTTTTTGGAGTGCTGTCTGAACCGAAGCGATAAACGCTGCAACCTGATGTTTCATAGTCTGAGGATTGTCAAGGTTGTCTTCGATAATTTTCACCACGCGGGAGCCGATAATCACGCCGTCGGCCCCGGCCGAAGCAACCTGAGCGGCATGGTCGGCGGAACTGATGCCGAAGCCGACACAAATCGGTTTATCCGTGATGGCCTTGAGTTTGGCAACAAGAGGCCTGACTGCACCGGACAAGGTATTCCGCTGTCCGGTTGTGCCCAGCAGGGAGACGGTATAGATAAATCCGGTGGTTTTGTCTGCAATTTGCTGCAGTCGGTGATCGGGGGTATTGGGGGTTACCATAAAAACGGTTTCCAGTCCTGCAGACAGGGCGGCAGGGGTGATTTCGTCAGCATCATCAATGCTGATGTCTGCGACCAGGACACTGGTCCCGCCGGCCTGTTTGAAGTCTTTGAAAAACGCCTCCACACCATAATGGTAAATCAGGTTATAGTAAACCAGTAATCCTATAGGGATGGCTTTATAAGCGGTGATTTGAGCGATCAAATCGAGGGCTTTGCGGGGTGTCATGCCTGCCTGTAAAGCTCGAATATCGGCTTTCTGGATAGTCGGGCCGTCGGCAATGGGGTCTGAAAAGGGAATTCCCAGCTCAAGAATATCCGCTCCCACGTCAATGGCTGTTTTAATTAAATCCAGACTGGTTTTTTCGTCCGGATCGCCGAGTACAAAAAAGGGGATCAGTGCTGTCCTGTTTAATTGATTGAAAATGGTTTTGTATGAAATCATAAACGTGCCTTATTTATTCAAAGGTCGATGTTGTTCCACGATACCGATGTCTTTATCGCCGCGGCCAGACAAATTCACGACGACCACGGTTTGACTGGGGTATTTGCCTTTTTGTTCACTGACCCAGGCCAGGGCATGGGCGCTTTCCAGTGCTGGCAGAATGCCCTCCAGACGTGTCAATAGGAAAAAGGCGTCCAGAACCTGTTCATCGGAGACATGGACATAGCGGGCACGCCCCATATCCTTAAGATAAGCGTGTTCGGGGCCGACGCCGGGGTAATCCAGGCCGGCGGAGATGCATTCGGTTTCGTGAATCTGGCCGTTTTCGTCCTGGAGCAGATAGGTTTTGGCTCCGTGAAGGACTCCCACTGTGCCTGTACACAGGGTGGCACAATGATGACCGGTCGAAATGCCTTTACCGCCACCCTCAACACCAATTAATTGAACCGTGTTGTCGGGGATGAAGCCGTTAAAGATGCCGATGGCATTGGAACCGCCGCCGACACAGGCTACGACCATGTCCGGCAATTTACCAATCTGATCAAGGCATTGCCGGCGTGCTTCCTTGCCGATGGGGGACTGAAAATGCTTGACAATGGTGGGGTAGGGATGAGGGCCTCCTGCAGTGCCGAACAGATAGAAGGTATCCTCGACATGGGATGTCCAGTACCGCAGGGCGTCGTTGATGGCATCTTTGAGAGTGCAGGTTCCGCCGCGAACGGGGATCACTTCTGCTCCCAGCAGTTTCATTTTATGGACATTGAGGCTTTGCCGCTCGACATCAATAGCTCCCATGAAAATTTTGGTTTCCATGCCGAATAAGGCCCCGACGGTTGCGGTGGCCAGGCCGTGCTGGCCGGCACCGGTCTCAGCAATCAGCTTCTTTTTGCCCATATATTGAGCCAACAGCCCCTGGCCCAGGGTGTTGTTAATCTTGTGTGCACCGCCATGCAGCAGGTCTTCGCGTTTGATGTACACCTGAAATCCCACATACTCGCTGAAGCGTCTGGCATAATACAGGGGGGAGGGCCTGCCGGCATAATTGGTATAGAGATTATTCAGGTCGGCTACAAATTGCGGGTCGTTTTGAAATCGATCAAACGCCTGTTCGATTTCCTCCAGAGCCGGAATCAGCACTTCCGGCACATAAAAGCCTCCGAATTGGCCAAATCGTCCGTTGTGTTTCATGCTCGTACCTTCCAGCCTGTGGCCTGATGAATGTTGTCAAATAATTGTTTCATTTTGATATGATCTTTTTTGCCGGGGGCGGATTCTATGCCGCTGCAGACGTCAATGCAATAAATGCCTATCTGGATGGCCTGGACTGCATTGTCGGGATTGATTCCGCCGGCCAGAAATAATCTGCGATGCAGGTTTCCAATCAGCGACCAGTCAAAGGGTTTGCCGGTCCCGCCATATAGATTCTTATCATAAGAATCCAGCATAATCGCATCGACGGGATATTGATAGGCTTTCTGGATATCCTCAGCGGTTCTGACGCGGATGGCCTTAATCAGGCGGGCATTTGTCCAGGTCAATGAACGGCAAAACTCCGGTGTTTCGTCACCATGAAGCTGAATCCAGTTTAAGAAGCCTCCTTCGACAATTCGTTTTAATTCCGTGGGTGTGGGGTTGACAAATACTCCGACGGTGTCAATGGAGGTTGGTATTTTTTTAATAATATCAATGGCCTTTTCATAAGGGATATAGCGAGGACTTTTTTCATAGAAATTAAAGCCCAGCATATCCGCCCCCAGATCCACTGCCGCAAGAGCATCCTCACTGTTGGTGATACCGCAGATTTTGACTTTGATTGATAACATAATGCCGCTGTCTCCTGAGTATTCAACTGTTGCTGATAGCAATTAATTGTTCCAGGCATTTGGCTGCCGACCCGCTGTGGATGGCTCGATCGGCCAGCTCAATACCTTCGGCAAAATCTTTTGCCAGACCTGCCACCATTATAGCCGCTGCGGCGTTTAATACCACAATATCTTTTCGCGGCCCGTTCTGGCAGCCGGTAATAATATCTCTGACGATGCGGGCGTTGGTTTCCGCTTCGCCGCCGATCAGGTCATTATAATCTGCTCGGGGGATGCCCAGATAAACCGGGTCGAGGCATTCATTGCGGAACTGTCCATTTTCTAAGTGAATGATATTGCTGGGGCTCATCGTGCTGATTTCATCCAGGCCGCAACTATGAACCACGATGGCTCGCTTGACCCCCAGAACCTTCAGTGTCTCGGCGATGCGGGGCATCAGAGATTCATCCGAGACCCCCATGACCTGGGCGGTGGCCCCGGCCGGATTGGCCAGCGGGCCAAGGATATTAAAGGCAGTTCGAAAATCCAGAGATTGCCGCACCGGCTGGACATGCTTCATGGCCGGGTGAAACTGAGGTGCAAACATAAAACCGATATGTGCCTGACGAATGCACTGGGCGACTTTGTCCGGCCCGGGAGCGATATTGACACCTAAGGCCGTCAGGACGTCGGCAGAGCCGCAGGTGCTGGTGATGGCGCGATTGCCGTGTTTGGCAACATATACCCCCGCTCCGGCCGCCACCAGCGCGGCGGCTGTGGAGATGTTGAAGGTTTTCATCGCGGCACCGCCTGTGCCGCAGGTATCCACCAGATTATCCAGGCCGGTTTCGACCTTGATGGCGTGATTTCGCAGGGAAGAAGCCAGCCCGGCCAGTTCACTGACGGCGGCTTTTTTGACCCGCATGGCCGCCAGAAAGGCTGCAATCTGCAGCTGAGGAACCTCGCCGGTGAAAATGATATCCAGCAGGGTCTGGGCCTGTTCAAAACTCAGGTCTTTTCCTTCCAGAATAATCTCGAGATATTCGGTAATCTTTTTCATCTTGGAGGCTCCGTAAATTTATTGATTTTGTTTAAACGCTGAGGCAATCGCCAGCATGTTTTCGATAATACGTCCACCGGTTGGAGTTAAAATGCTTTCCGGGTGGAACTGGACACCATAAATCGGCAATGTTTTATGATTGGCTCCCATGATAATTCCCTCGAATTCTGCGGTGGTTTCCAGACAGTCCGGCATTTTTACCGCAGCAAGACTGTGATAGCGTCCAACCTGCAGGGGATTTTCAAGGCCCTCAAAAAGTCCACGCCCATTGTGGGTGATGCGCGACGGTTTGCCGTGCATGACTTCGGGGGCATGGCTGATGACGCCGCCGAAATACTGGACGATTGCCTGATGACCCAGGCAGACACCTAAAATAGGCAATTGTCCTTTGAAGGCGTCAATTGCTGACAGTGTTACTCCGGCAGTGTCGGGATTACCCGGCCCTGGCGACAGGACCAGCAATTGAGCTCCAAACTCCTGCGCAGCCTTCTTGAGTTCTTCCAGTGGTGTATCGGCCCGATAGACTTTGGTTGGACAGTGTCGCTTCGCGAATTCATCCACCAGATTATAGGTGAACGAATCAAAGTTATCAATAAACAGGACTCGAACAGTTGGTTTTTCCATTGGGATTTCCTTATTGTTTGTGCGGTTTTGCGATGTCTTCGACGGCACTGCGAATGGCCTTTAGACATGAGCCGGCTTTGTGAACGGTCTCTTCATATTCGGTTTTGGGGACGCTGTCATGAACGATTCCCGCACCGGCCCGGATATAGGCCTTGTGGTCGCGTATCTGCATACTGCGTATCGTGATGCAACTGTCAAACTGACCATCCACGGTCAGATACATCACGGCACCGCCGTAATAGCCCCGTTTGGTATGTTCCAGATTGCGAATGATTTTCATGGCTTCGATTTTCGGCGCCCCCGTCAGGGTTCCCATATTCATAGTGGCCAGATAGGCGCTGAGGGCATCGAGGTCTTTGCGGAGAATCCCGCGTACATTACTGACCAAGTGCATTACAGATTCATATTTTTCCACCGTCAGCATCTCGTTGACAGCCCGACTGCCGGGGTTGGAAACGCGGGCGATATCATTGCGGGCCAGATCGACCAGCATCATATGTTCGGCCAGTTCCTTGCGGTCCAGTTTCAGCTCGGCTTCATACCGCATATCCATATCGGGATCAATTTTGTTGTTTACCCGACCGCGGGGTTTGGTGCCGGCAATCGGGCGGATCTCCACAACGCGTTCTGATGAACCGCTGACTCGCAGATTCAATTCCGGGCTGGCTCCCATCAGTACGGTATTGTCCGTATTCAGATAAAACATATAAGGAGACGGATTGAGCTTTCGCAGCTTGCGATAGACATCCAGCGCCTCGGCAGGGCAGGGTTCAATATGCGTCCGACTCAGAACCACCTGAAAGATATCGCCATCCAGAATGTGCTGTTTGGCCTGGAGTACCATATTTTCATAATCTTGCTGCGAGGTGTCGGTAGTGGGACCGGGCAGGGAAGCCGTGCAAGGCTTGGGCTGCGGCATTTCCTGGTGTATTCGATTGGTATAAAAATCAAAGGTATCCATGGCTTCCTGATATATCTGGTCCCGGTCGCCATTGGTGACTACGGCGTTAACGACAACAAAACCCTGTCCTTTTTTATGGTCCATCAGGAAGATGTTGTCGGCAAAATACAGCTCGTAATCGGGATTTTCCAGGATGTCACAGCGGCTTGCCGGCAGTTTTTCAAATTGATCGATAAAATCATAGCTCAAGGCCCCCAGCAGTCCGCAGGTGATGCGGAAAGGTTTGCTGGCCAGCTCAAAAGCAAATGCTACGGCTCGAATGACGTCCATCTGATTGGTGCTTTTCAGGCGACTTTGTTCATCGAGGGTTTGCTGTGGCAGACTAAATGATCCGACAATCCGATCCTGTTCGTACGACACCATGTCGCAAAAAGAGAAGCGTCTTGGGTTTGAAGCCAGATACCTCAAAATTCGCTTCCCTGCAGGAGTTAATGCTTCGATCCGAAAGTGGGTCCCATTGCCGGTTAAGTAAAGGGCGGGCAGTGCTGTGGCAAAGGTTAATTCACCCGATCCGCTTCCGGACAAATAATCTCTTGATTCAAACAGGCAGCACGGTTTACGCCGGCCATAATCAGTCAGCCGGGCAAAGTATTCTACCGGACATCGGATGTCGATTTCACGCACAATGGGGATGATTTGTCCCGGCCGAGCCTGGTGAATGCGTTTTTGTAATTCGTTCATAATCAAGACCTTGTGAGTAATGTCAATTGGGTATTAATAAAAAAAGACCTGAATGCTATTTTCGAGCCTTCAGGTCGTTATTTCATGTTATAGACTATAGAAACTTCGGATCCTGTCGGCCTATCCAACAGGGCGCCACCAACCAAAAGATACGATTTTATTTGTATTGTTTCTATTCATAGAAACAACTATACATCAATTTGTATTTCAGGTCAATCCTAAAAATATTTTTTGTGTAAAAAATTGCGGTCCCCAGTCAAATATGCATAATGGTTGTATAGAGCCTCATGGGCCATTTCGTTAGGTATATAGGTATAGCAGGAAGAGATATTCACCTGAAGCTGATTTTGCTCATAGAATAATCCTGTCTGTGAGGCAGAGAAAGGACATTGTGATCCCGTGTATTCCAGAAGAGACTTTATGAAATGGATGGGTACTGCTGTTGCGGCAGTTGGCGGTGGTGTCAGCATGCTGCGGGCTGACGAACCGAAGGCGGTCCATCCGAATATTGTTGTTGTGTTTATTGATGATATGGGATGGGGGGATCTGTCCTGTTTTGGGGGGCGGGACGTCACGACTGTAAATATTGACCGTCTTGCGAGCGAGGGGATTCGTTTCGAACAGTTTTATGTGAATTCTCCGATCTGTTCGCCTTCCCGCGTGGCTATCTCCACCGGACAATACCCGCAGCGCTGGCGCATTGGCTCTTACCTGAGCGACCGTGCGGAAAATGAGAAACGCGGCATCGCCCATTGGCTCGACCCTGCCGCACCGATGCTGGCGCGTTTTCTGAAGGAAGCCGGTTATGCAACGGGCCATTTTGGCAAATGGCACATGGGCGGCCAGCGTGATATTGGTGAGGCTCCGCTCATCAGTCAATATGGCTTTGATGAGTCACTGACCAACTTCGAGGGACTGGGGCCCCGTGTTCTGCCGCTGTGCGACTCTTATGACGGCAAAGGTCCCCATAAATATGCCCTTGGCTCCGATACACTTGGACACGGCCCCATTACCTGGCAGGACCGCTCCAAAGTCACCGAATCGTTTGTTGCGGCTGCGATTCACTTTATCGAAAAAGCCCGCGCCGACAAGAAGCCCTTTTACATCAATCTCTGGCCAGATGATGTTCATTCTCCTTTTTTTCCGCCTGAGGACAAGCGGGGGGACGGCAAGAAGCGGACGCTCTACAACAGTGTCCTGGATACCATGGATCGACAGCTTGGCGTCCTGTTCGACACCATTCGCCGGGACGAGGAGTTGCGGAATAATACCCTTATCGTCTTCTGTTCGGATAACGGACCAGAGCAGGGGGCCGGTATCGCCGGACCGCTGCGGGGTCTGAAGGCCATGCTGTACGAAGGGGGGATTCGCTCACCGCTGATTGTGTGGGGGCCTGGACTCATTGAGTCAAAAAAGGCGGGGACGGTCAACCGGACATCATTTATGGCGGCAATCGACCTGGTTCCGTCCCTGCTGGCCATCGCCGGGGTTAAGGTGCCGCAGACTGTTCAGTTTGACGGTCAGCCGGTGGAGGATGTGCTGACGGGTCGGTCGGAGCGATCACGCAAGGGGCCGGTGTTTTTCCGTCGGCCTCCGGATCGGGATGCAATCTTCGGAATTGATGACCTCCCTGATCTTGCCGTGCGTGAGGGCGAATGGAAGCTGCTCTGTGAGTATGACGGATCAAATGCTGAATTGTACCATCTTGCAGCCGACCCGGCTGAAAAGCGTAACGTGGCATCTGAGCATCCGGAACGGGTAGAACGGCTGACCAAAGCGGTGATCCAATGGCATCGGTCCATGCCGCCGGATCGTGGTGCAACTTATGGAAAAAAGAACATAGAAAAACTGTAATCCACTGTCAGGTCAGATACACAAAGCTATTTGCGAGTCCGATCGCTGCCAGCAAGAACAAATAGTATTACAAGAACAAATAGTATTATCAAACGTATCAACAGCAGAGGTGCAGCAATGAAGATCGCATTATACAGCAATAAACCCTATACGCAGCGATATTTTGAGATGGCCAATAAAGCTTTCGGCCATGAAATAATCTATTTGGAACAGCGGCTGGGGCCTGATACGGTTGAACTTGCCAAGGGCTGTCAGGTTGTCTGCGTGTTTGTCAATGATGTTCTGGATGCTGTGGTATTGACCCGCCTGGCAGAGCTGGGAGTTCGGCTGATTGCTCTGCGATGTGCCGGATTCAATAACGTGGAACTGGATACGGCCGAGAAACTGGGGCTTTCGGTGGTCCGCGTTCCTGCCTATTCACCTTATGCTGTGGCCGAGCACACCATCGCACTGATGCTGGCCCTGAATCGTCGTACGCATAAGGCCCACGCCCGAGTTCGCGAGGGTAATTTTTCGCTGGAGGGCCTGCTGGGTTTTGATATGTACCAGACGCCGGTGGGCATTGTCGGCACGGGTAAAATTGGTGCCCTTGTGGCCCGGATACTGCATGGCTTCGGGTGCGATTTATACGCCTATGATGTTCATCCGAATCCGGACTGCCTGAAGCTGGGTGTCAGGTATGTATCGCTCGATGAATTGTACAGGACATGCCGGATTATTACCCTGCACTGCCCATTGACCCCGCAGACCTATCATCTGATTAATGCTGAGTCTATCGGTAAAATGCAGGATTGTGTGATGCTGATCAATACCAGCAGAGGAGCACTGATCGATACCAAGGCCGTCATTGAGGGACTCAAAACCGAACGGATTGGCTATCTTGGCCTGGATGTCTATGAGGAAGAAGGCGATTTATTCTTTGAGGATTTGTCCAACCAGATTATTCAGGATGATGTCTTTGCTCGGTTATTGATGTTTCCCAATGTCATCATTACCGGGCATCAGGCCTTTTTCACCCATAATGCCCTGACTGCGATTGCTGAAACGACGCTGTCCAATATCCGTGAATTCGAGCAGGGCCGCTGCCAGAATGCCGTTCTTTGCCAGAACATGGTCTCCCACAAAAATGCGGTCGTCAGTCGCATTAAATCCTGATTGCAGCAATCAGAAGGGCGATTTTTTTCTTGTACTGCTTTGGAATACGGTCTAATATGGATTCCTGGAATTGCAGCATAACCAGTTTCAGGTGTATGGAAAGGAGTCTATATGGCCACGGCATTAACGGCAGCAGAACAGAAACGACTGGATGCATACTGGCGTGCAGCAAATTATCTCTCCGTCGGACAGATTTACTTATATGATAATCCCTTACTCAAAAAGCCGCTGTCTATCAAGCATATCAAGCCTCGTCTGCTTGGGCATTGGGGTACGACGCCGGGATTGAACTTCATCTATGTCCACCTGAATCGGATTATAGACAAATACGACCTGAATATGATTTATATTGCAGGACCCGGCCACGGCGGTCCGGCCATGGTGGCCAATACCTATCTGGAGGGTACTTATACAGAATTCTATCCGGCCGTGACACAGGATGAACAGGGGATGAAAAAGCTTTTTAAGCAGTTTTCGTTTCCCGGCGGCATCCCCAGCCATGTTGCCCCGGAAACACCCGGCTCCATTCACGAGGGGGGAGAGCTTGGGTATGCCATTTCTCATGCTTATGGGGCGGTGTTTGATAATCCGGACCTGATTGCCGCCTGTGTGGTCGGCGATGGGGAAGCCGAAACCGGGCCGCTGGCGGCTTCCTGGCATTCCAATAAATTTCTCAACCCCGCCCGCGACGGGGCTGTCCTGCCGATTCTGCATTTGAATGGCTATAAGATTAATAATCCCACGCTGCTGGCCCGGATCAGCAAGCTGGAATTGCAGGACCTGTTCAGGGGGTACGGCTATAAGCCTTATTTTGTCGAGGGTTCCGACCCAAAAAAACTCCACCCGCTGATGGCCGAAACACTTGACAAGATTATTGCTGAAATCCGCCGAATACAAACCGAGGCCCGCAGTAAGAAAGCGATTAAACGTCCTCTGTGGCCGATGATTGTGTTTCGTACCCCCAAGGGCTGGACCGGCCCGCGTATCGTGGATGGAAAGCCAGTCGAGGGTACCTGGCGGTCGCATCAGGTACCGTTTTCAGAGCTGGCGGAAAAAAAATCTCACATTCGCCTGTTAGAAAAATGGATGAAAAGTTATAAGCCCAGAGAATTATTTGATTCCGAGGGCCGGTTTAAGTCTGAACTGGCGGCATTGGCCCCCAAAGGGGCAAGGCGAATGGGAGCCAATCCGCACGCCAACGGCGGAATCCTGCTCAAAGACCTCAGGATGCCGGACTTTAAGGCGTATGCAGTCAAAGTACCCAGACCCGGCAACGTTACCGCTGAAGCTACACGGGTCATGGGTGCCTTTGTTCGGGATATCATGAAAAATAACCCCGACAATTTCCGATTGTTTGGGCCGGATGAGACCGCCTCCAACCGTCTCGGGGCGACTTTTGAAGTTACGGATAAAACCTGGGTGGCCGACCAGCTTCCAACCGATGAACATTTAGGTCCCGACGGACGGGTGATGGAAATTCTCAGCGAACACACCTGCCAGGGCTGGCTGGAAGGGTATCTTCTGACCGGAAGACATGGGCTGTTCTCCTGTTACGAAGCCTTTATCCACCTGGTGGATTCCATGTTCAACCAGCATGCCAAGTGGCTTAAGGTAACGCGCAGCCAGATTCCGTGGCGGCGTTCTATTGCCTCGCTGAATTACCTGCTGACCTCGCATGTTTGGCGGCAGGATCACAATGGTTTTAGTCATCAGGACCCTGGATTCATCGATCACGTAGTAAACAAAAAGGCAGATATCGTTCGAGTCTATCTGCCGCCCGATGCCAATACCCTGCTGTCAGTTACCGACCATTGTCTCCGCAGCCGCAATTACGTCAATGTCATTGTTGCAGGCAAGCAGCCGGCGTTGCAGTATCTGGATATGGATGCGGCGATCAAGCACTGTACCGCCGGGATCGGCATCTGGGAATGGGCCAGTAACGACCGCGGCGGCGAGCCGGATGTGGTTCTGGCCTGTGCCGGCGATATTCCGACCCTTGAAATCCTGGCGGCTGCGTCAATTTTGCGAAAACAGCTTCCTGAGTTGCGTGTTCGAGTCATCAATGTCGTTGATCTGATGACCCTCCAGCAGAAAGAGGAGCATCCCCATGGGCTTTCAGACAAACAATTCGACGCCCTGTTTACGGTCGATAAGCCGATCATCTTTGCCTATCACGGTTATCCGTGGCTGATTCATCGGCTGACCTATCGACGTACAAATCACGATAATCTGCACGTTCGGGGATATAAGGAAGAAGGGACCACCACCACGCCATTTGATATGGTCGTTTTGAATGACCTTGACCGGTATCATCTTGTGATGGATGTGATTGATCGTGTGCCCGGCCTGGCAGTCAAGGCCGCTTATCTACGCCAGCAGATGCGGGATAAGCGCATTGAGCATAAGCATTACATCTATGAACATGGCGAAGATATGCCCGAAATACGCAACTGGACATGGCCATTTTAAGGCCTGCGGCACTGTTTTAAAAAGGATGGATGACGACCAGTTTGCCTTTAGCCCGGAGTTTATCAGCCAGGATAGGGACAATCTTTTCGCGGGTTAGAATGCCTTTCTGGCAGAAGGTAATGCCGCCGGAGCCTGGATTTTTCCGGTTGCCCATCAAAAACTCGATGCGGTCTGCATCCATGAGGAGGTCATACAGTTCGGTCACAGAATTGGTCTCTTCAAATTTCGGTTCCGTGATATCCAATATGTTGCAAAGCTGATTTAAAGTGACCGCTCCTTCTGTAGCCAGGTCAATTCCTTCCATATAATATCGCGGGGGAGCGACCAGACTGGATGGCATGTCTTCCATTTCCAGGGTTTTATTTCCTTCGCGGGCAACAACTGCAGCGGTCGTTGCACCGCAAACCACCTTGGCACCTGCGGATTGCAGAAAACGTCGGACGACGACTGCATCTTTGGCCGGCTCCGAAGGGGGGCCGGTCAGAATAGTCACTGTCCGTCCCGGCCGGCATCGGGCATAAATTACCGTGGCGTCATCGTGCGACTGGCCGCCGGATAAATCACAGGCTTTCTCAAGAATCCTGTCACAGTACTCCGCCGCAGGGGTGTGATCGGCAATCAGACGACTCAGATAATCGGCAACCCGTTCACTGCCCCAGCCGCCGATCAATTCTCTGCCTAAACCCGCCTGGCTGATGCCGTCGCTGAAGAGTACGATTCCTTCTCCGGCAATCAGATAACAGCTATATTCATGAGCTATCGCTCCTTCCATGAGGAACGGTTTTTGCGGCAGGACCGTGGCGATTCCCTGGCCGACCAAAACAGGAGCCGGGGCTTCATAAGCCAGAACCGTGGTCTGGCCATCATTCAGAATGCGAGCCGCACTGATCGCACAATACGGCATTTGCGGGTCCTTCCATTGTTCCAGCGTCTTGACGACAATCTGAAACGCCTGACGAAAGGAAAATCCGTTATCCAGCAATCCCTTGAACGTGGAAGTGCACAGTGTGGCTGCAATATGGGCCGAGGAGCCGGAGCCGACCCCATCGCACAACAGGATTGTGGTCGCTTCTTCAGTGCGCCATTGCAGGATGGCATCGCCGCAAACATCATCAAAACGCTTGGGCATCTGCCGGGACAAAATGTCGATATGCAGGTATCCGGATTTCATTGTTCGGGTGCCAGCGGTTTTCGCGGCGGATTCTTTTCCTGGGCCATCTGCATCAGATTGTCCACCAGCCGCTGTCCCTGCGCGGAGCTTTCGCCAAGAAACTGGGCAATCCGGCGAGCCATGTCGATCTGGTGGCTCAGCAGATTCTGGGCCTGCTGAAGGGTCTGGCTGCGCAGCTCATCAAGCTGTTTACGTTCGGCCAGACTTTGTGTCATGTCCACAAAAATTCCGACATATTGCTTTTCCTGCGGCAGGGCGTACACGATCTGATGACAGACCAAACCGTATTTTTTATGTTCAATGAGGGCTTGCAGCCGCTCTTTCTGACCGCTGGCGACTTTTTCAAAGGTATCCGGGTCGATCAGTGTTGAGATATGCTTGCCACATAAAGCCGTTGAACACATGAACATTCGTCGAAACGAGGGGTTCATGTTCAGAATGTTGAGATGTTCATCCAGAATGACAATCCCGTTGGGGCTGGTGTCGATAATCTTATCGGTCTTCTGCTCAGCCAGTCGTCGCATAAAGGGAATGCACATCTCCGGCTCGGCCATCTGGCGAAAGACAGCAATGGCCTGCTGACGGCAAGTCGAGTATCCGCATGCTCCGCAATTCAACTGGTCGGAAGGATCCTTTTTGCCGCTCATTTCCAGAATAATCCGGATGACTTCCTCGTTGATTGGCTCCTCAGCCACGGGATGGAGTCGATATGGCTTTTCGGTAATGCCTGCAGGAATCGCTTCAATGGATTCCTGTCCGGGCAAATTGGCCGCATAGTCCAGCACGGCTTTGCGACGCTGGAATACCGGAAGTGTTTCTTGAGGCACGGCCGGGCCGTTAATACAGCCCTGTCGGCAAAACAGTGGTTCGACCAGAACATGCTGTCCTTTCCCATCTCCGCAGGAGGCGATCCATTCCCGAATTTCCTCAACGCCGCTCATGGCCAGGGTGTTCTCGGCCAGCATATCGGTATTTTCCGAAGCTGTTTTCAGGGCTCCCCCGGCCAGGGCAAACAATCTTGCCCATCCGGCGGGCTGTTGATCAAACGGACTTTCTTCCAGGTTGGCCAGATTGAGATGGTCTGATTCAAACCATTCTTCCAATTCCTGAAACGTTAGTACTGCATCAATGGGTTTGTCCGGATAGCGGTCCGCCTCGGCCTTTTTGGCTACACAGGGACCGATGAAAACCACTTTGGTCCCTAGCCCCAGTTTAATCTTGAGCATACGGCCGTGGGCAATCATCGGTGAAACCACCTGTGCCAGATTGGCGGCCAGTTGCGGCTGCAGCCGTTCGATAAATCCCACCACAGCAGGGCACGCCGTACTGATGCAGGCTCCCTGCTGGCACTGCTCAAAATGCTGGCGTGTCGCCTGAGCCACCGGATACGCTCCGACGGAGGTTTCGGCGACAAATGCAAATCCAAGTTTGCGCAGCGCGCTGGGCAGACGCTTCTGCTGCCAGGGCTGGAAAAATGCAGCAAACGACGGGGCCATTGTTACGGCAACCGGTCCGCCCTGATGCAGTAAATCCCGAACCATTTCCACATCGTTGCGAAAAACCTTGGCTTTTTGGGGACATTCTCGAATGCAGGTCCCGCAGCAGATGCATTTTTGCGGGTCGACATACGCCTGCCCATCACGGATCCCGATGGCGTGGACCGGACAGATGCGAATGCACCGGTAGCAGTCCCGACATCGGGCTTTATTCGTAAACACGACTTGATTGGGCGTCTGCATGGTTCGAGTTCCTTACCACAATAATATACTGATTCAACTTGTAATGTCCCATTTCGTCGCGGCCAAAAACCAGCAGCTTCAACCACTTGCTTTTTTGTTCGCGGTATAATCAAACCGGGTGAGTATCAACATCAGGCACGGACATTTAACTGGTTATCGATCTCTCGGGTTGCCGTTTTCAGGTCGCATTTATGCAGAATCGTATCGCCGATTTTGACAGTTGGTCCTTTAGTGCATGCCTCAAAGCAGAATGTCGCCTTGATGTGCAGCTTATCATTGATGCCTTTGGTATGGGCCGTATCCAGCAGTTGCGTCAGCAGCGTCTGAGAGCCGCGGAGGTAACAGCCGGTTCCCACGCAGACCGATACATTCAGCTTGCCGTCACCATTGCCTTCCGACAGGTTGATGGCACTGCCGCACAGCCGTTTGCGGCTGTTGTATTCAGTATGCAGAATCTCATGAGCCTTATGGCTGCCGGGTTTTTCCAGAGTCGTCTGGTAGCACTGCTGAATATAGGGATTATCCTGCGACTTATGAAGCTGGAGAGTCTTATCGGCTTCATAAAGTCCTTTGGCACGCTGCTGGATGACCTCGCTGCCTTCACAGACCGGCTGACCGGCCCCGGCAACGCATCCGCCCGGACAAGCCATCACTTCAATCAAATCATAATCGCAATTACCAGCCTTGACCTGGTCGGCAATCTTGCGGGCATTGGACAGGCTGTGCACAATCGCCAGCTTCAGATAAATGTCGCCGATTCGCAACGTCTTGCTGAGGATACCGGTGTTGCCGCGGACCTCGGTGAAATCAGGATTTTCCAGCCGTGTCCCGGTCAGTTTCTCATAGGCATATCGCAAGACCGCCTCGCTGACGCCGCCGGTGGTGCCGAAAATCACGCCGGCACCGGTCTTAAAGCCCATCGGCATATCGAGCGATTCGGGAGTCAGTTTATGGAATTGAATACCGGCCTGCTTAATCATCTTGCCCAGTTCCTGGGTTGTCAGGACCGCATCAACATCAGCACCGGCCGGACCACGAAATTCAGGACGTTTGGCCTCGAATTTTTTGGCCGTACAGGGCATAATCGATACCACATACAGTTGTTCCGGCTTGATCTTTAATTGTTCCGGCAGGGTGGTCTTGGCTAATGAACCGAACATCTGCTGCGGGCTGCGGCAGCTCGACAGATTCGGCAGCAGTTCGGGATAATACTGCTCGGCATACTTGACCCAGCCTGGGCAGCAGGAGGTAAACAGCGGCAGCTTCTTGCCGAGAGTCTTGCGTTCCATAAATTCTGTCGCTTCTTCCAGCACCGTCAAGTCGGCAGCAAAGCTGGTATCATATACTTTGTCAAACCCGATTTTTTTCAGAGCAGCGACAATACGCCCGGTCGTAGCCACTCCGGGTTCCAGTCCGAACATTTCGCCGAGGGCAACACGCACCGCCGGGGCAATCTGAGCAACGACAGTCACATTCGGGTCATTAACGGCTCTCCAAACCTCCTCAATTTCGCTCTTGGGAACAATCGCGCCGGTGGGGCAGACGCTGGCACAAAGGCCGCAGTTGACGCAATCAACTTGCCCCAGCTCTTTATTGAACGCCGGAGCAACGACGGTGTTGGCACCGCGGCCGGCAAAGTCAATTGCACCAATACCCTGAATTTCGCTGCATGCCCGGACGCAGTCGCCGCAGAGAATGCATTTATTCGGATCACGTACCAGCGAGGGACTGGAGGTATCGGCCTGCATATGTTTGGGAATCGACGGGAATCGCACCTCCGTCACACCCATCTGCCGGGCCAGTTCCTGCAGCTTGCAGGCGTCGGATTTATCACACGTGGTACAGCTCTGGTGGTGGTTGGCCAGCAGCAATTCCAGAAACACCCGCCGCATCTTGCGAAGCTGGTCGGTATGTGTACGCACGACCATGCCGGGAGTCGGCACTGTGCTGCACGAGGTTACGATGCCCATGCCGTCTATTTCCACGATGCAAAGCCGGCAGGCGCCATAAACGCTTAATTTTGAATGATAGCAGAACGTCGGCAGTTCAATGCCTGTTGATCGAATCAGCTCCAGCAGATTCTTTTGCCCGTTGATAGCAACCGGCTGACCGTTCAGAATGATCTGTTCATTGGTTCCATTGGTATTCATGATTATACTCCAGCAACCGCGTTAAACTTGCAGGCCTGGGCACAGGCGCCGCAGCGTATGCATTTATCCGCGTCAATTTTATGAGGTTGTTTCCGTTCGCCTGTGATTGCCCCGACAGGACACTTCTTGGCACATAATCCGCAGCCTTTGCACAATTCGGCTACAATTTCCGGTATCGCCAGCGCCTTGCACGCACCGGCAGGGCAGCGTTTCTGGAAAATATGCGCTTCGTATTCATGCCGGAAATAATTCAGCGTGCTCAATACCGGGTTGGGGGCCGTTTTGCCCAGCCCGCACAGAGAGCCTTTCTGGACGGCTTCGGCCAGCGTCTGGAGGGTATCCAGTGTCTTGGCAGTGCCCTTGCCTTCCATAATCTGTTCCAGCAGCAGCAGCATTTGTTTGGTGCCTTCCCGGCAGGGGATGCATTTGCCGCACGATTCATTTTGTGTAAACCGCATGAAAAAGTGGGCGATCTGCACCATGCAGGTCTTGTTATTCATCACCACCAGACCGCCGGAACCGACCATGGCCCCAATCTTTTTGACCGTGTCGAAATCCAGAGGATAATCGAGGTGCTCTTTAGTCAGACACCCGCCGGATGGTCCGCCAATCTGAACGGCCTTGAAGGCATCCGGGTCAATTTCACCGGTCGCATCGGTTACGCCGCCGCCAATATCAAACACGATTTGTCGCAGTGTCGAACCAAACGGAACCTCAATCAGTCCCGTATTGGCCACATGGCCGGTCAGGGCAAAGGTTTTGGTTCCCGGTGAACCTTGCGTGCCGCACTCACGATACCAGCCTGGCCCGTTGGTGATGATCAACGGGACACAGGCCAGGGTTTCTACGTTGTTAATCACAGTGGGTTTGCCCCACAATCCAGATTGTGCGGGGAACGGGGGTTTGGGACGCGGCATTCCTCGCTGGCCTTCAATCGAGGCCATCAAAGCAGTCTCTTCGCCGCAGACAAATGCGCCGGCACCTTCCATGACCTCACAGTCAAAAGCCATACCGCTGCCGAATACATCGGCTCCCAGGATGCCCAACGCACGTGCATCCTCCACAGCCTTGCGTACCCGTTCCACGGCCAGCGGGTATTCCGCCCGAACATATACATATGCATAGTCCGCTTCGATTGCACGACCGGCAATCATAATACCTTCCAGCACGCGGTGCGGGTTGCCTTCCATCAGACTGCGATCCATAAAAGCACCCGGATCACCTTCGTCACCATTGCAAACGACATATTTTTTGTCGGATTTCTGCTGCAGGGTCAGTGCCCACTTTTTCCCTGTGGGAAAACCGCCGCCGCCGCGTCCTCGCAAGCCCGACGCCGTAATTTCTTCGCAGACCTGCTGGGCCGTCATCTTGGTATAAGCCCGGCGAGCCGCCTGATAGCCGCCTCGGGCGATATATTCCCGGATATCCTCCGGATCAATATAGCCGCAATCTCCCAGCTCGATGCGTTTTTGCTGGGCATAGAAGGGGATCTCTTTTTGCGTATGACAGACCTGGCCGTGTGCCGGATCGACATACAGCAGCCGTTCGACCTTGCTTTTATCAATGAGTGTGGTCTTAATGATTTCGGCTGCATCCTCAACCTTGACTTTCACATAAAGGATACCTTCCGGTTCAATCGTGACCAGCGGACCCATCTGGCAGAATCCCTGGCAGCCGCTCTTGCTCAGATGAATCTGGCCTTCATTGCATTCCTCCAGTGCCACAACTGCGGTCAGTCCGTTGGCTTGGACTTCTTTTTTCAGGGCTTCAAAAACCTTCAATGAGCCATTCGCGACACAACCGGTACCCGCACAGACGATAATACGATGCTGGATAGGCTGGGCCGCCTTGTCATAACCCTCTTTAATCTGTTCCAGACTTTGCATATCAGTAAGCATTAGTTTCGTTCCTTTTTGATGATTTCATCGACAATGGCCACCGCCGCTTCGGGCGTGACCTGGCCATGCACTTCTTCATTGACTGTCATGACCGGGGCCAGTCCGCAGGCTCCCAGGCATGACACCGGCTGAACCGTGAACAGCATATCTGTTGTCGTATTATTTTCCGCTGTGACATTCAGTTTTTTGAACAAGGCGTCTTTAATCTTGCCGGAGCCTTTGACATGGCAGGCTGTGCCCTCACAGATATGAATAACATACTTGCCCTTGGGTTTGAGGGCAAAATTGGCATAGAAGCTGGCGACCCCGTACACCTTGGCAGGGGATACACCCAGCGAGGTTGCAATAAATGCCATCACCTCTTCAGGTAAATACCGGTATTCTTTCTGGACTTCCTGCAGAATCGGAATCAGCCGTGACGGATTATGCTGATGTTTGTCAAGAATTCGGCATACTTTTTCAAACCGCCGAACCTGCTCCTGCTGAGCATTACAACACGATGAACACATGATTATCCCTTTCTATCTATAGACGCTGAGCGTTGTCAGCTATCATTCGTATTCAGATTCAGAACAGTATAAAGATATACCTGTATGTTATTTGTTTGCTGCCTTTAATTTGCTGGATAAGACCGCCAGACTTGCCGCCAGATCAACCTGTTCCACGATGGTATTATCACTCACATTGAGTTTTACCGGCGTGAAATTCCATATTGCGTGAATGCCGGCCTTTATCAGCATATCGGCAACCGGCTGAGCCACTTTACCCGGGACTGTCAGAATGCCGATTTGAATATGCATCCGCTCCGTCAGAGAAGAAAGCAATTCGATATCAAACACGGGTTTGCCGTGAATTTTCATTCCGATAATTTCAGGGTTGGAATCAAAAGCGGCAACGATATTCAAGCCATAACGGGCAAACCCATCATATCCCAGCAAGGCTTGTCCCAGATTGCCGGCCCCGACAAGAATCGCATCCCGCATATTGTCCCACCCCAGCAGGCGTTCAATGGCACCGATCAGTTCGCGGACATTAAATCCGACTGCAGGCTGACCAGTAACCCCAATCCCGGCCAAATCCTTGCGAACCTGGATTTGTTCCAGACCGAGGCGGTCTGCAATCAGGGTGCTGCTGACGTGCTCACTGGACGACTCGATCTCTTTGAGAATAGTCATATACAGTGGTAAGCGTCGCACCGTTGGAACAGATACACTGGTTAACTCTTTCAATTTTGGTTCTCCATCTATGAGCATATGTTATCGATACCATTATATCGATAAATATATATCATTTCTTGAAAGATGTCAACCCTAATTTTGTGAAAAAAATCACCATATTTTAAAAAATACTATGAATAGTGAATATGCATATTATTTAATGTGTTGTGTGTCACAATAAATTGTGTTGGTGTTATAAAATCTTAGTTTTCTGAGTTGAGAATCAAGGCTATTTGGGTCTTATATGTCTTCCGCCTGGCCCAGTTCCAACGGTTCTGCCAATAGAAGCAATTCGACCCCGCAAACAGCCATTGCATTGCTCTGCTGTCTCATTAATGCAGGCTTTTCCAGGATAAATCTCATATTTTTCACGGTATTGCACCGGAGTCAAATTCGGCATCACAACATTGGCTCCACGCATTAGTCCTAATTCCCGCCCGCTTTCCTTATTGATCGTTGCAAGTGCGGTCGTGCTGGGGATATTGGCATCCGGACGGACAAGCCGCGTCAGGGCGACTACCTTATAGGTCATTAATTCCGTGTTCGGAACCTGTTGGGCCGGATCAATATCAAAATGGATTTCACCACGTCCCAAAGGCGTATTTGGACTGGGAATAAAGGGCCCCACCCCTATCATGTCCAAATCCATCGTACTAAATATCTGGATATCTTGGGCCAGGATTGTGTATGTCTGGCCGGGAATACCAATCATCACGCCGCTGCCTGCCTCGTACCCCAGTTCCTGAAGCTGCCGCAGGATTTCAAATCGATCGGATTTTTTCCCCGGCAGCGAGGGGTGAATTAATTCATATAAATGCGAATCGGAGGTCTCAAATCGCAGCAGGTAACGATCTGCCCCAGCCTGTTTCCAGAGTTTCAATTCGTCGTAGGGTCTTTCGCCCAGGCTCAGCGTTACAGCCAGCGGCGTTTGTGTTTTGATTTCTCGAATAACTTCAGCCAGCCAGTCGGCGGCGATCCCATAATCTTCACCGGCCTGCATGACCACAGTACCATAGCCCAGCCGCACGGCCTTCATCGCACACTCTAAAATCTCCTCCCGCGTCATCCGATAGCGTTCGATGGTTCGATTGCCTGCAGCCAGCCCGCAATAGGCGCACCTGCGTACACAGTGATTGGAAATTTCAATCAGGCCGCGCAGATGTACCTCGTCGCCAACTGTGGCTTTGCGTACTTGATCCGCTCGTGCCCAGAGCGTCTCAAGGGCCTTTTCGCTGGTTTCTCTAAGCCAGTGTTCTATTTCATGCAAAGTGATCGGTTCCATTATGATGATTGTTCTTTCTGTTTCAATTGGCGATATACTTCACGTGCCGCCGGGAATGGCTCCAGAGCACGCTCAAAAATACCCAGGCTGTAGGCTATTACCAGCCCATAATTTGTAATCGGCACACCCGCCTTGCGGCATTCCAGCAGCCGCGAGAGCATCTGACGCCGGTTCCACATGCAGGCGCCGCAGTGAATAATCAGTTTATACTTGCTGATATCCTCCGGCCAGTCCCGTCCGGCCAAAATCGTAAAATCGAGCTTGCCCCCGACATACTGTGTCAGCCAGCGAGGAATTTTGACACGGCCAATATCTTCACCAATCGGATGATGGCTGCATGCCTCGGCAATCAGAACCGGATCCCCGGCTTTCAGGGTATCGACAGCCATCGCTCCGAGTGTCTGCGTTACAAGGTCGCCTTTGAATCGGGCGAACAAAATCGAAAAGCTGGTCATTAGCACAGATTTTGGTGTATCCGCGGCCACTTTCAAAAACGCCTGCGAATCGGTTACTACCAGCTTCGGTGGCTGTTTGAGATTATCGATTGCCGCTCGTAATTCCCGCTCTTTGACCACCAGACAGCAGGCATCCCCATCCAGTAAATCCCGGATTGTCTGGACCTGCGGCAGAATCAGCCGGCCCTTGGGGGCCTCTTTATCAATCGGAACCACCAGAATCGCCGTTTGTCCTGGCCCGACCAGGTCGGCAACAATCGCCGGATTTTCGACAAATTCGGCTGGGGCGTTATCCAGCAGCGCCTGCCGAAATTCTGTTAGTCCCTGTTTTTGTTTGGCACTGACTAAAAGTGTCGGCACCTTTTTATTCTGTAAAGAATCGATAATCTGCTGTTCCGGGCGAATCTGGTCAACCTTATTAAACAGGGCGATATAGGGTATTTTTAGTTCAGCAAGCTGGCTGGCAATCGTCTCTTCAAAGCCCCCCCACAAGCCATCGCTGACGATCACTGCCAAATCAGTCCGTTCAAAAACCTTGCGCGTCCGGGCAATACGCAATTGTCCCAGGGCCCCCTCATCATCCACCCCGGCCGTATCAATAAACACCACCGGCCCCAGCGGCAGCAGTTCCATCGGCTTTTCCACCGGGTCGGTCGTTGTTCCCGCATGTTCGGATACAATCGATACATCTTGTCCGACAATTGCATTCAGGAGACTGGATTTGCCGACATTGCGCCTGCCGAACAGCCCAATATGAAGACGTAAGCTTTTAGGTGTTGTCTGATCCATGGTTTTTAGATTTTGTTTGCTTTTTGGGGTGCCCTAACCGACAGACGGCCTCAGGGCTGATTATGGCCTCAAATTCCTGCTCTGTCAGCAGGTGTTGTTCTGTTACAAGCTGACGAATGGATTTCCCGGTCGTTTCTGATTCTTTGGCAATCCGGGCACAGATATCGTACCCGAGCTGAGGCAGCAGGGCAGTAACCACTGCCGTGGCATTTTCCACATATTGCCTGCATTGCTCGCGATTGGCCTCGATGCCTTCTACACAATACTTTCGTAATATATCGCTGGCTACCGTCAGCAATTCAATACTTTCCAGCAAATTTGCTGCAATCACTGGCAAAAAGGCATTCAACTCAAGGTTGCCTGCCGAACATGCCTGGGCAATCACCACATCATTGCCCAGGACCTGCATCGCCGCCTGGCTGACCGATTCGGGAATTACCGGATTGACCTTGCCGGGCATAATGGATGAGCCGGCCTGTCGCGGCGGCAGGGTGATTTCTCGCAGCCCTCCGGCGGGTCCGCTGGACAAAAGCCGCAAGTCGCCGCTGATTTTCAACAGTGAACTGGCGCAGGCCTTTAAGATCCCCGACACCTCCACAAACACATCTGCATTTTGTGTGGCATCAATCAGGTTTTCGGCCCTCGCCAGTCCCAGCCCAGTCAAGTCCCGCAAGGTCTCTGTTACCCGGAAAATATAGTCCCGCGGTGCCGATAGTCCCGAACCGATTGCCGTTCCGCCCAGATTCACAACCCGCAGCCGTTCAACACATTTATAGACACGCCAGCGGTCTCGGTTGATGGCTTCTGCATACGCTGACATTTCCCGCCCGAGAGTGGTCAGTACGGCATCCTGGTATTCCGTTCGTCCGATTTTGACTACATTGGCAAACTCTTTTTCCTTGGTCTGAAATGTTTCCTGCAGGGCAACCAGAACTTTTTCAAGTTGCTGGATTGATTGAATTGCTGCTACACGCAGCGCTGTCGGGAACGTATCATTGGTCGATTGATAGCGATTGATATCTTCCAGCGGATGAACGCGGTCATAGCTGCCCAGCGGCAGATTCAGGATTTGCAGTGCCCGGTTAGCCAGGACTTCGTTAACATTCATATTCAGACTCGTTCCTGCTCCACCCTGAAACAAATCCACCCGGATATGTTCATCAAGCAAACCCGCAGCCATCTGGGCGCAGGCTCGTACCATCGCATCGCCTTTGGCGGGCTCGTCGGCCCATTCACCAAGCTCAAGGCAGGTCTGGATACAGGCCTGCTTGACTACCCCATACGCACGAATTAATCCAGACGGTACCGGCCGGGACGAATAGGGGAAATTCTCCATTGCCCGTACGGTATGAATTCCGTACAGTACCTCTGCCGGGATGTCCATTCGCCCCAGCAAATCCTGTTCTGATCGATATCTCTGGGCCATATCAGCAATAGACGTCCCGCTTGCCGGATCGAACCGCTTCGAGCATTTTTGTGCTGCGCATTCGGGGTTTGTCATCCATGCTGTTTAAGGTTTTTTCGATCAATTTCAACCCAGCCTGCTTTGTGGCTTCCGATGCGTAGTCCTGCAAGTATTCCAAAAATGTTGATAGGGCGTTTGGGTCGCAGTGTTCTTTGATCAAGCCCGGCTTGGCCATATCCATAAAGTCCTGTCCGGTCCTGCCGAGGCGATAGCATCCTGTACAAAAAGAGGGAATATAGCCTAATTCTGTAATGTCCCGAATGACCTCATCCAACCCACGGTGGTCACCCAGCGAAAACTGTGCCTCATCCAGCACGTCCTTGCCCTCAACATAGCCGCCGGGATTGGTGCGGGAGCCTGCCGATATTTGAGATACGCCCAGGGCAAAGGTTTCACGCCGCATATTTGGATTTTCGCGAGTGGACATAATAATGCCCGTATAGGGTACTGCCAGCCGCAGAATGGCAACAATTTTGCGAAACTCGATATCTTCGACCGGTTTTGGCGGGTGACTGGCCATGTCCGACCCAGTGGCCGGCTCGAGTCGCGGTACGCTGATAGTGTGCGGGCCAACGCCAAATTTGGCTTCCAGATGATGGATATGCTGCATCAGGGCCAGGAGTTCATAACGCCAGTCGCACAGACCAAACAAGACACCAATCCCTACGTCGTCGATGCCTGCCTCCATCGCACGGTCCATCGCAGACACTCGCCAGTCATAATCGACTTTCTTTCCACCTAAATGTACACTCTTATAGGTTTGTCGATGGTAAGTCTCCTGGAACAATTGATACGTTCCAATCTTGGCCGCTTTGAGCTGCTTAAATTCTTCCAGTGTCAACGGTGCCACATTTACATTGACCCGGCGGATTTCACCCGGCCCGACTTTGACGGAGTAAATCGTCTCAATCGACTTCAAAACATATGAAAAACCTTCTTTGGGATAACTTTCTCCGGCCACCAGAAGGACACGTTTGTGACCTTGTTTCACCAGTTCTTCGACTTCCCTGTATATTTCAGGCTGGGTCAGAGCTCTTCTTTTAATCTCTTTATTTCGAGCTCTGAATGCACAATATAAACATTCGTTGCTACAGAGGTTGGAAATATATAAAGGAGCAAACAATACCAGACGACGTCCATAAATGGTTTCTTTGACCTTCTTGGCTGCATCAAACAGTTTGGCCAGTAATTCCGGATCACTGATGGTTGAAAGCACTGCGATATCCGGCAAATTTAACCCCTTCATTTCCAATGCTTTAGATAAAACATCTTCGACTGCCGCCCGGTCTTTGCGAACCGCATGGCTTAGCGTCTGTTCAATGACTGAATCCTGAATAAAATCCGATTGTCCGTTCATTTCTTATCATCTCCAAAAAAGCACAAATTAAAAATAAAGAGCAGGCTGCAAATCATAAATTCGCGATTTGCTTGCTGCTCTTTTATTATCCATTGAAGACCGATGAAAATCCAACCATCTTTTCATATTTTACGCCATATTATAAAAGGCTGTTCAAATTAATGCAACAAATATCACCAATAACAATCTTTTTTGGAGCAATAAATAGATTTATTGTTGTATAATGTGAATAGCGGAACAATAATGCGTGTAAATTAAAAACCATATATTATAGCGAATTCAGATTGCCAGCTCTAAAAGATATGAAAAGATTGCTTATCCGGGTATAATTCTCTGGCACTAAAAAGAAAGGAATCCGATGCGATGACCATGCTTGAGAAAATTCGGAATAAACGAGCCTTTATCTGTGATATGGATGGCGTAATTTATCATGGCAGGAAAGTCTTGCCTGGTGCCAAGCCTTTTATCAATTGGCTTAAGAAAAATGAGAAACCTTTTTTGTTTCTGACCAACAGTTCCGAGCGGACCCCGCAGCAGCTTTCTGACCGTCTGGCCGGGATGGGGATTTCGGTTGGGCCGGATCACTTTATGACCAGCGCCATCGCCACTGCCAGTTTTCTGCGAAGCCAGTCCCCAGGTGCCAAAGTCTATGCCATTGGCGAAACGGGTTTAATGGAAGCCTTACGGGAAGGAGGAATGCAATTTGACAGCGAGAGTCCCGATTATGTTGTTTTTGGCGAGACCTCCCATTATACGTATGATAAAATTGAAACTGCCATACGCTGTGTTCTTCGTGGCGCCCGGCTCATTGGCACTAATCCTGATGTTACCGGCCCGGGTGAAAAGGGGATTGTTCCCGCCTGCCGGGCGTTGATTTCCCCTATCGAGCTTTCCACGGGGCGTCAGGCCTATTTCATCGGCAAGCCTAATCCGTTGATTATGCGGCATTCCCTTAAGAAGCTCAATGTTCGACGTGAAGAAACGGTTATTGTGGGGGACCGTATGGATACGGATATTATTGCCGGGATAGAATCGGAAATCGAAACAGTCCTTGTTCTCAGCGGGATTACCAAAAAAGAAGATATAGAACGCTATGCTTATCGCCCCAGCCTTGTGCTGGACCACGTGGGACAAATCGCTGAATCGAGATAAGTTTACGGTCTGGGGTGGAATTTTTTGTGTATCTTGCGAAGCCGGTCGTTGTCCACATGGGTATAAATCTGGGTCGTACGAATATCGGCATGCCCCAGCATCTCCTGCAGAGAACGCAAATCGACTCCACCCGATAGCAGATGCGTGGCAAAGCAATGCCTCAGCGTGTGGACTGTCATGGTCTTGGGCATTCCTGCCCGCAGGGCGTGCCGTTTTACGATTCGCCACAAATCAATCCGGTCCATCGCTCGCCCGGTCCGGGTCAAAAACAGGTTTTCGGGGCTTTTGGGTTTTTCTAAAGCTGGGCGAAGATTATCCAGATATTGCTGGATGGCCTGCCCAGCCACTGTTCCCAGCGGTACAATTCGTTCTTTACTTCCTTTACCAAAGCATCGGACATATCCGACCTTGATATTGACGTCTCGAATCTTCAGATTGACGACTTCCGAGGCCCTCGCACCTGTTGCATACAATACCTCCAGCAGTGCTTTATCTCGCAGATAGTATGGCTCCTGCGGGTCCGGAGTATCCAGCAGCTTGAATATCTGCTCATATCCGGCCACACTGGGCAGACGTTTCCACAGCTTGGGGCCTTCCAGACTGCTGACAAAATCGTCCTTTAGCTTGCCTGTGGAAAGACAGAACCGCAACAGCATTTTGATGGCTACCATCGCCCGGCTGATTGAGGCTTCGACCTTACCTGCCCGGCTAATAGCTTTTAAATGTCCATAAATATGGGTTACTTCCAGGGCCGAAATCTCTTTCAAATTGATGCCCTGACAATACCGGCAAAATTCCAACAAATCGCGTCCATAAGCCAGGACGGTGTTGGCGGATAATCCAGCTTCCAGGGCTAAATAGTCCAGAAATTGGCAGACTTCCGCCCCAATAGCATCGGTTCCCAGTTTCTTTTTTAGTGTGATGATTTGGTTGTTCAGCATACCCGAAATTCTAATTCGAAACTCAAGAATTGTAAATTGTTATCCTCAACTGGATAAAAATGGGGGTTTTGGGCCTTGAGAGTTGCAACAAAAGCCGATAGAATAACCCGGAATTTGATGAATAGGATAAGACTATGAAAAATGGATTTTATCAGGCGATTATAGTTAGTTTATTGGTTGTTGTGGTTGGCTGTGCAAATCAGAACAAGCAGCTTAGCCAGCCATACTGTCTTGACGCTATCGGTACGGAAAAGCTGATGCAGGTTTCCGAAAAGGTCCTGCTGGACATGCAGTTTCGAATCCAGAAATTCGATGTCGACAATGGCATCATCCGTACCCATCCGCTTCGGGCCAAACAGTTCTTTGAGTTTTGGCGCCGGGATAATGTTGGTTTTTATAATTCGGCCGAGGCCAACCTGCAAAGCCTTCAGCGTTCTGTGGAACTGGTCTTTCGTACGGAACAAAATGGTGTCTGCGTAGAATGTATTACACTTGTCCAGCGGTTATCGCTGCCCGAACAAGCCATCCGAGGCTACAATACCGCACCGGCCCTTTATACCGCCAGTGATCGCAGTAAACAGCGGCTTGAAGTGGAGCCGGAACGGCTGGAACAAATGCGATGGATTGATCTGGGACGTGATGACGCTCTCGAGTATCAAATTATAACTCAAATCCAGAAATCAATTGAAAAGGAACTCCGTTCATGAAAGTTCTCGTTTGCGGCGGGGCCGGATATATCGGCAGCAACATGACCGAACTGCTGAGTCGTGAGGGACACAGACCGGTCGTTTTGGATAATCTCAGCAAAGGCCACAGGGCCGCGGTTCAGAAAGCCGAATTCGTTCAAGGCGATTTTGGTGATTTCGACTTTACTGTCGAAGTGCTCAAGAAACACAAAATTGAAGCGGTTATGCATTTTGCCGCCTTCATCGAAGTGGGTGAATCGGTTGAACAGCCGCTGCGATACTATGATAACAACGTCAGCAAAACCCGCACACTTCTGGCTGCGATGGAAGCAGCGGGGGTGCAGAAATTCGTCTTCAGCAGTACCGCTGCCGTGTATGGCATGCCCGACCAGATTCCGATTACGGAAGACACCACCAAATGCCCCATCAATCCATATGGTGAAACCAAGTGGGCGGTGGAGCGGATGTGCCATTTCCAGAGCCAAACCGGTCGGCTGCGTTACGCGGCCTTGCGGTATTTTAACGCCTGCGGCGCCGGCTTTAATGCCACCCGCGGCGAAGACCACAAGCCTGAATCGCACCTGATTCCGCTGATTATTCAGGCTGCTATGGGCAAACGTGACAATATCAAGATTTTTGGCACCGACTATCCGACTCCGGATGGTACTTGTGTCCGCGATTATATTCACGTTGAAGACCTCGCCAAAGCCCATCTGCTGGCTCTGGCCCGGCTTGATTCAGAAACCGAGCAGGTGTATAACCTCGGCAACGGCAAAGGTTATACGGTTCGTCAGGTGATTGACTGTGTTCGCAAGGTCTCCGGCAAAGCGTTTAAGGTGATTGAGACGGGACGCCGTCCCGGCGACCCGCCGGTACTGACTGCCGATGCAAGCAAGGCACGCACTGTGCTGGGCTGGAAGACCGATTACCCGGAGCTGGAAAAGATTGTCGAGTCAGCATGGAAATTCCATACCGCCAATCCCAACGGGTATTGTGAATAGCAGAACAGCCGCATTTATGATCCACATAAGGAGAAGTTGCCGTGAAGACAATCAAACGGAATGTTGTTCGTTTTCTGAGTGGTTACGGGATGGACTATCAGGATGTGGATATGGATGCCAATGTGAAGCTGTTTCTGGAGGAGATGCAGCGAGGCCTGGCCGGTAAGAAAAGCAGCCTTGAAATGATTCCTACTTATATCAGTGCCGAAGGCGATGTCCCCACCCATAAAAAGGTTATCGTTGCCGACGCCGGCGGGACCAATTTCCGGGTCGCTACCGTTTATTTCGACCATCAGAAAATGCCCGTGATTGAAAATCTCAAACTGTTCAAGATGCCTGCGGTGGATCGTGAGATGGGTAAAACGGAATTTTTCAGGACGATGGCCGGGTATTTTCGTGATGTCATTGAGGTTTCCAGCAATATCGGTTTCTGTTTTTCCTATGCGGTCCAGATGTATCCTAACAAAGATGGCCGACTGATTCGCTTTTCCAAGGAAGTCCGTGCCGAAGAAGTCAAAGGCCAGCTCATCGGCGAAAATCTCAATCATGCGCTGGATTCTCTGGGTATGGGGGGCAACAAGCATATCGTTCTGCTCAACGATACTGTCGTTACGCTGCTGGCGGGAATGGGGTATAAAAATAAGGTGTACAGCGGTTATATCGGGTTTATCCTCGGTACCGGCACCAACACCTGCTATGTTGAGAAAAACTGTAATATCACCAAGAACAAGGACCTGGATCCGGCCAAGACTCAGATTATCAATACTGAATCCGGCGGCTTTGCCCGCGGTCATCGCGGCAAACTCGATATTGCTTTTGACAAATCCACCGCCAACCCCGGGGTCAATCCGTTTGAAAAGATGATCTCCGGAGCCTATCTGGGGCCGCTGTTTCGGGATATTATCCGCAAGGCCTGCAAGGACGGCCTGTTCAGCAATGCCGTCGCATCCCAACTGACCGCCATCAAAGACCTGTCCACCAAAGACATGAATGAGTTCATGATATATCCCTATGGCGGCAGTACGCTGGCTGAAATCTGCAGGCAGGGCGGCGATACGGATACCCTGACGATGTATCTGCTGGCCGATCGCACGACCGAGCGAGCGGCGAAATTCACAGCGATCAATCTTTCGTCCATGGCCATCAAGAGCGGCCAGGGGACGGATCCGTCCAGGCCCATCTGCATCGTTGCGGAAGGCACGACCTTCTACCATATGAAGACCCTCAAATCTCGTGTCGAGTTCTACTTGAAACAGTATCTGGAAAACAAGAAGGGCATCTTTACCGACATTATCTGTGTCGATAACGCCACCCTGGTTGGTGCGGCGATCGCAGGATTGACCAACTGAGCGAAGACTCAGTGATGGATATGGCATAGACATTTTGGGGAAGGAGAACCTTATGACATTGCCGTTGACGGAAAACTTTCGGGTGAAAGTCATTTCCCGGGGAATTGCTTTCGCTCTGCTGAGCCTGGGGACGATTTCGTTATGGATGGCTGGAACATCATTGTTTGGCAGTGTATCCGGCAAATCCTTGTTTCTGCTGATTTTTGCGGTGCCCTTTTTTATTTTCAGTTATTTTAGCCTTCGCGATGCCTATCTGATGTGGACCGGCCCATCTGTCTCCGCCATGAATCATTTGGCCTGGATTGTGGCAATTCTGGGGTTTATTATATCCGGCGTGCTCTTGAATGATCTATTCGATTCCCTCGACAAACAGCATGTGTATCGCCTTGAGTTGTTAGGCCAATTTCTATCATTATGCGCGGCAGGAGCCGGCTTTTATCTGATAAAATATAAACTGAGCCTTTTGCTGAATATTCAAATGAATGAAGACTGGTCAAAAAGGGCTTCAGCCTGGCGTACCTATTTCACATGGCTGTCATTCTACCTGTGGGGCAGTATTGGCGCCGCATGGTTTGAATATGAGAAAAAGACAACGCAGCAAGGCGATGATAAAAATGTCCTGCTGGGAGTAATTATCCCTCTTGCAGTCGCTATTATTTTTTATTACACCTGCACAGCCATTTTTTGCCGCCGTCCAAAAGAGCAAGAAGAGTAATACGCATTAGTGCATTTTCTGCTCTGTTGACAGTCCTTCGTTCATCGAGCCGCTGCGGAAGCCCTGCAAATCGAGGGCGACATAGCTGAATCCGATGGTCTTCAGTTCATCCACAATCTGCCTGCGAACCGATTCGCTGGTAATTTTCTCGAAATCGTCCGGCCGGACTTCAATCCGGGCGATGACCCCGTGATGTCGAACCCGAAATTCCACAAATCCCAGCCTGCGCAACAGCTCCTCGGCCTTTTCCACCTGGGCCAGTTTTTCCGGCGTTATCTCCATTCCGTAAGCCACCCGGCTGGCCAGGCACGGTGAGGCCGGCAAGTCCGCCGTCGGCAGACCCAGTTGGCGGCTGTATTCCCGAATTTCTGTCTTGGTTATCTCCGCATCCATCAGCGGGCTGAGTACCCCAAACTCTTCCGCCGCATGGTGCCCGGGGCGGTAATCGTCTTTGTCGTCAAAATTGGCCCCGCACAGGACATATTCAAATCGTTCCTGCCGGGCTTTTTCAGTACATAATTTGTATAAGCGGCTTTTGCAATGAAAACACCGGTCTGCGTTATTGGCCCGGTAAGCGTCGTTCTCCATCTCATCGACCGGAATTTCTTCCAGCCGACACCCAACCAGCCGGGCAATTTCGCGTGCCTGAGCCAACTGATGGCTGGATAGCGAGCCGCTGATCCCGATACAGGCCAGCACATTGGAGGCCCCCAGTGTGTCCACGGCGACTTTCAGCAGAAAACTGCTATCTACCCCGCCTGAAAAAGCGATCAAAACACGTTTCAGGCCGGACAATTTCTGTCGAAGAATGCTTAATTTGTCGTGGGAAATTGGGGACATCAATATATATATAAATACTGGTGATATCGGAATTACTATGAACTAAGAACTCAAAGTACCGAACTTTTATCAAAGCCGAAGATGGGATTTGAACCCACAACCCCGGCTTTACGAAAGCCGTGCTCTACCGTTGAGCTACCTCGGCGAAAACATTTAATATATCTAAAAACAGGGATTTTGTAAAGACATTTTCCGGCCAGTCCTTGTGATTATTTCCCCAAAATTAGGCTTTACAGGGGAATAATATCGAATACACTGGATACAGTTTAAGAGGTTGGGTTATTTAACAAGTGTAAATCAAGCATATCCAGACAACGCTTATCTTGAAAGGGCAAATTATGAGCTTATGGCAGGAATTCAAAACATTTGCTATGCGCGGTAACGTGATGGACATGGCCGTTGGCATCATTATTGGTGCCGCTTTCGGCAAAATTGTCAATTCGCTGGTCAGTGATATCCTGATGCCGCCCATTGGGATACTTCTGGGCAAGATGGATTTCTCTCAGATGAGCCTTGTGCTGCGGGAAGCAACCAAAGACGCCGCCGGTAAAGAGGTGGCTGCGGTGACATTGGGCTATGGGATGTTTATCAATACGATAGTCAATTTTCTGATTGTTGCTGTTGCGGTATTTGCGATGGTCAAAGTCATGAATATGGCTAAGAAGAAAGAAGAAGCCAAACCGACGCCGCCGCCGGCTCCGACTAAAGAAGAATTGCTGCTGACTGAAATCCGGGATATCTTAAAATCCAAATAACGGAGGCGACGGGTCCCCTTGGCCGGGCGGCCTGAGCGGTTAGCTCTGCTGGATTTTATGAATTTGTTCGCGGCAGTGCCGGTGCCACTGTTCGGCACCATAGGCGCTGAAATATTCGAAGGATTCGTCGCTGGCCAGATCGCCTAATAGAATCTTGCGATGGTCAGGATTGGGGATTTCCACGATGACATGCCGCCGGACTTTTTCCAATTCTTCGACAAACCGCCCATGGGTCTCGGTAAAGAGCTCCTCAAGCTTTTTCCGTATATGCCCTGCATAGGCTGGACAATTGCCGTCGGTCCCGATAGCAATTTGTAAATTACCCCGTTTAACCACCGCCGGGACGTAAAAATCGCATAACTCCGGCTGATCCACGACATTGCACAAAATCTCGAGTTCCTGGCAGTCTGCGTAGATCTGTTTATTCACTGCCATATCATTGGTTGCGGCAATACACAAAACCGCACCCACCAGATAATCTTTCCTGTAAGTACTTATAACCAATTTCACATTAGGCAGGTTAAATGCGGATACCATATTGGCCGGTACATGTTCAGCAACGACTGTTACACGTGCTCCGGCTTCAACCAGTGATTGTGTTTTCCGCAGGGCTACCGTTCCCCCGCCTATGACAACCGTCCGGCGGTTTGACAATTCAAGATAGATTGGATATTTAGCCATACTCATATTATAACCCGTTTTGGGATGTCCAGAGCAAAAAAATGGGTTAATTCGTCAAAAAATACAACTTCAAGGTTAGAATCTTCAGTTTTCAGTCGAAAAACGCGAAAAATTTGCTAAAATAGACGCAAACTTTTATCTTTAATATGAATAATTGAGCCATGACCATAAAATCCATACAATTACAGACTCCACTGGATGATGCGGACGTCAAAGCCTTGCGGGCTGGCGATGAAGTCCGGATCAGCGGCTATGTCTATGCTGCCCGGGATCAGGCCCATAAGCGGTTATGTGCCCTGATTGAGCAGGGGCAGCCATTGCCATTTGACATTTGTGGAGCGATGATCTATTTTGTCGGTCCGACACCCGCCAGGCCCGGCCAGGTTATCGGAGCTGCAGGACCGACCACCTCCAGCCGGATGGACGCCTTCAGTCCGATGCTCTACTCACAGGGCCTTAAGGCTACGTTGGGCAAAGGCTACCGCAGTTCCGAAGTACGGCAGGCTCTGCAGCAGCACACCGCAGTTCACTTGTCCACGCTCGGCGGGGCGGGGGCACTGCTCAGCAAACACATTGTCGCGAGCGAACTGGTCGCCTATGAAGACCTGGGTGCTGAAGCCGTCCGCAGGCTCACATTGAGGGATTTTCCAGCTGTGGTTGCGTATGATGCGTATGGCAATACTGTTTACAATCTGTAACCAGCTTTGGTTTCCAATAATAAATCGATAACAATATGAGGTAGTTTGAATGAAAGTTGCATTAATTGGCCTGCCCCAATCCGGCAAGAGTACGATCTTATCCGCTATTTCCGGCAAAGCCCCGGCGATGATGGGGTCCACTGAAATCCATGAACAGATTGTGCCGGTACCCGATGAGCGGCTCGATTGGCTGAACAATCTGTATCAACCCAACAAGCTTGTCCCCGGAACTGTGGACTGTCTCGATTTGCCGGGAGTATCTTTTGCGGATGAGCATGGCAGAGCCGCTGCACGCAAGTTGTTCGGCAACATCCGTACCGTGGACATGTTTGTGCTGGTGGTAAGGGCGTTCGCCAATGATTCAGTGCCTGCGTATCGTGAACGTATCGATCCAGCCAAAGACCTCGAGGAGCTTCGCACCGAATTCCTGCTGGCTGATCTTGAGCTGGTCACCACCCGCATCGAACGCCTCGAGAAACAGGTCAACAAACCCACCAAGACCCAGGCTCAGGATAAGGCTGAGCTGGAATTGCAATTGAAACTGCAAAAAGCCCTCGAATCTGAACAGCCTGTCAGGAGCGTTATCCAAAGCGATCATGAACTGGAGATTATTAAGCCACTGGGCTTTCTGACACTGCGTCCCATGATGGTTGTTGTCAATGTTGGCGAAGACCAGATCGACAAGCCTATTGATTTGTCCAGGGTTGCCCCCGGCGTCGAAATTGTTCAGCTTTGTGCTAAAATCGAAAGCGAGCTGGCCAGCCTGGATCCGGAAAGCCGTAAGGAATTCATGGCCGATCTTGGTCTCAAAGAGCCGGCTTCCATCAAATTCGTCCAGAGTTGCTACAAAACCCTCGGCCTGATCAGCTTTCTGACGGTTGGCAAAGATGAAGTTCGAGCCTGGCCCATTACCGCTGGAACGACGGCGCTTGACGCCGCTGGCAAGATTCACAGTGATATCAAACGCGGCTTCATCCGTGCCGAGACCATGGCCTACAACGACCTTAAACAGCTTGGCGACGAAAAAAGTGTCAAAGCGGCCGGCAAAATGCGGCTTGAAGGCAAGGCCTATGTCGTTCAGGACGGTGACATCATCAATTTCCGCTTTAATGTATAAAGATTGAATAGCCAGGATAGTGGATAGGGTAAGGATGCATAAATTGCTATATTATAATCCTTGTCCACAAACCTCTTGACAGAGCCGGATTTTGGCTATATAAATTATTTTCTTTCGGGCGTTTAGCTCAGTTGGTTAGAGCGCACGGATCACACCCGTGAGGTCACAGGTTCGAGTCCTGTATCGCCCATTGGACAAGAGTTGTCTTGAATTGGTGTTGCTCTGTAACAACCCGCAAACATAGAGATTTATATAATATCCTCGTTTTTTTGAAGGGCCATACCAGTCTCTGATAATCCGCTTTTGGGGGCCATTTTGCAGAGTTGAAGTATCTTATTCAATACCCCGATAAGTTATGTAAACTGCTGATGGGATTATTGGTCGGCGTTTACTTGGGGACAGGGACAAGCATTTTCCGCTAATAATCAGCTCACCAGATAAGCGGGATTAGGCGATACTGTGTTTTTTGGCAGTAGTCCTGATAGCCCGGCAACTGGTCTCGCAGCAGGATTTCTTCCTGCAAGAGCCTGAACACGATCAACGGCGGCAGGAGGGCAAAGGGAATTAACGCCCAGAAGGAGCCGAGTGCCAGCGGGGTAAACAGATAAAAAACGATGGCTCCCAGATACATCGGGTGGCGAACCAGAGCATAGGGGCCTGTGGAGATGACCTGCTGTCCCTGTTCGACTTCGATGATGCGTGAGGCATAGGTATTTTCACGGAAGACGAAAAAGATCATTGTATAGCCCAGAAAGACAAACACATCGGCTATAACAACCAGTGCCGTCGGGACAGCCGACCCCTGGTGGCGATGGTCCAGGCCAGCAATTATCAGGCCTGCGGAAAATAGAAAGCCCATCAGCCGGACGATCCATTGCTGTGTCTTTTGTTTTTCGCGTTTTCGGGCACGCCGCGATAGCAGAGCGGGGTCATGTTTCCATAAATACACCAGTGTGGCCAAAGACGGGATGGAAATGAAACCATAATAAAGCCACGCTTGCCAATAGCGAATGGTCCCTGCAGGCATCAACAGAAGCATTGCCAGGATAACATAGAACAGGCCTGCACGGATTAATAACCGCCGTCGTGTTTTGCGAATATCTGACTGGGATTCGTTATGTTCCATGGTCTTGAGCGTGTCGGGTTTTTATGTAAGTTGCAGTATATCATTTTTTCGCTGGGGCCAGCGTGCGATTAAGTCTTCCGGTCTGCCGTGCTCGTAGTCTTCGTATTCGAATCCGGGCGCGACGGTGCAGCTCATCAGGCACCACCGGCCGGCGTCGATAAGCCGTGCTCCCTGCCATGTTCCGCGGGGGACAATGACCTGGACCTGCTGGCCGTGCAGGATGTCGGGACCGATAATAATTTCGCGGCTGGTTCCATCCGGGCACAGCCACAGCATCCGGGCCGGATCGCCGAGGTGATAGTGGAATATTTCGTCACTGCGGACGCGGTGCATCTTCGAGGACGACTCCGGAGTTAATAGATACAAAATATCCGTGCAGTGGCAGCGGTCGCCGGGATAGCGGCTGTCCAGACCGGTCCTGGCGATTTTCTCGGCGGCCCGATAGGTCTCCACGAACCAGCCGCCTTCCTGTCCCAGCGGCTGCATGCCAAAGTGGTCAATAATCTGTTGTGCCGTATAGCTTTTCATCATTGCAGCAGTATAGCATCAAGCCATAATGCCACAAAATAAAAAAGGCCGAACACAAGGTCCGGCCATACTATAGAACATCGGCGAGAGCCAAAAGGGTTAGCGTTTAGGAGGATTGAACGCCTGAATATACAACTGTTTAATCTCGCCGAATAAGGGATATCGCGGGTTAGCCCCAGTACACTGGTCGTCGAAGGCCATTTCGCTAAGCTCGTCAAGGCTGTTCATGAATGTCTTTTCGTCTACGCCGGCGTTTTTGATGCAGGCTGGGATGTCCAGTTCGTATTTGAGCTTGTTGATAGCTCCGATCAGGCTTTCGACAAGCTGGTCATCGTTAGCACCGGGCAGTTCCAGATACCGGGCGATACGGGCATAGCGGGCCTTGGCGTTGGGGTATTCGTACTGCGGGAAGGCCGTCTGCTTGCGCGGTGCGTCGGTGGCATTGTAGCGAATGACCTCATTAATCAGCAGGGCATTGGCCAGGCCGTGGGGCAGATGGAACATGGCCCCCAGTTTGTGGGCCATTGAGTGGCACAACCCGAGGAAGGCATTGGCGAAGGCCATTCCCGCCATCGTCGCGGCGTTGTGTACTTTTTCGCGGGCCAGCTCATCCTTGGCGCCGTTTTTGTAGGCACGCGGCAGGTATTTCATCAGGATGCGAATGGCTTCCAGCGCCAGGCTGTTGGTATAGTCGGTGGCCGTCACCGCCGCAATCGCCTCAATCGCGTGGGTCATTGCATCAATACCGGAATAGGCGGTCAGGGTCTTGGGCATGCTCATCACCAGCTCGGAATCGACAATTGCCATGTTGGGTGTCAGCTCATAGTCAGCAATCGGGTACTTCCGGCCAGTCTGGTCATCGGTAACCACGGCAAACGGCGTCACTTCACTGCCGGTACCGGAGGTGGTTGGAATCGCCACGAGGATTGCCTTTTGGCCGAGTTTTGGGAACTGGTATACGCGTTTGCGAATGTCCATGAACCGCATGGCGAGGTCTTCAAACTCTACGCCGGGATGTTCGTATTGCAGCCACATAATCTTGGCCGCATCCATGGGACTTCCGCCGCCCAGAGCGATAATTACATCCGGCCCAAAGACGTTCATCTGCTCAACGCCTTTGTGAATTGTGCTTAGATCCGGGTCGGGTTTGACTTCATAGAAGATGTCACTTTCGATACCCATTTGTTCCAGGATCTGGGTCACTCTGTCAGTCATTCCGAGTTCAAACAGCGGCTTATCAGTCACGATAAAAGCCTTCTTTTTGCCCGCCAGGTCCGACAGGGCAATCGGCAGGCAGCCGCGTTTGAAATAGACTTTCGGCGGGACGCGGAACCACAGCATGTTTTCACGCCGTTCGGAAACGGTTTTGATATTCAGCAGGTGCTTGACGCCAACGTTTTCGGAGATGCTGTTGCCGCCCCAGCTTCCGCATCCGAGTGTCAGCGACGGTTCCAGACGGAAATTGTAAATATCGCCAATCGCGCCATGACTGGAGGGCTGATTAATCAGGACGCGTGCCGTGGACAGATGCCGACCGAAGACCTCGATGCGGTTGTCGTTGGCTTCATCGGTATACAGCACGGCGGTGTGGCCCATGCCCCCGAACTCGACGAGTCTGGCAGCGACCCTGACGGCATCCTCAAATGCAGGGACACGGTACATCGCCAGTACTGGCGAAAGTTTTTCGAAGCTGAACGGCTCGGTTACGCCGACGGTTTCGACTTCAGCAATCAGAATTTTGGTTTCTTCCGGCACATTGAAGCCCGCCAATTGGGCGATTTTGTGTGCGGATTGTCCGACGATAGCCGAATTCAGCTTGCCGTCCTTGACAATGGTCTGACCGAGGGCCGTCTTTTCTTTGCCTTTGACGATATAGGAACCGCGACGCAGGAATTCATTGCGAACTTGTTCATAGACAGCCTCTACCACGACAACCGACTGCTCTGAGGCACAAATCATGCCATTGTCAAAGGTTTTACTCAGCAGGATGGAGTTGACGGCCATTTGGATGTCGGCAGTTTCGTCGATGACGGCGGGGGTGTTGCCTGCCCCCACACCCACGGCGGGCTTGCCGGAAGAGTAGGCCGCACGGACCATACCCGGGCCGCCGGTAGCCAGGATCATATTGACCAGCGGATGGGTCATCAACTGATTGCTCAGTTCTACGGTGGGCTCCGCGATCCATCCGATGATGTCCTGCGGGGCACCAGCCTCCACTGCTGCCTGGAGAACGACTTTGGCGGCTTCTATGGTGCACTGTTTGGCACGAGGGTGCGGTGAGAAGATGATGCCGTTGCGTGTCTTCAATGCCAGCAGGGCCTTGAAGATGGCTGTCGAGGTAGGGTTGGTTGTGGGGATGATTCCCGCCAGAATCCCGACTGGTTCGGCAATCTTCTTGATGCCGAAGGTCTCATCGTCTTCGATGATGCCGCAGGTGGGCGTGTTTTTGAATTTGTTAAAGACAAATTCGGATGCAAAATGGTTCTTAATCACCTTGTCCTCGGCGATTCCCATGCGGGTTTCCTGTGCGGCCAGCTTGGCCAGCTCGATACGTTTGGAATTGGCTGCCATTGCTGCTGCCCGGAAGATCTCATCCACCTGTTTCTGGGTATAGCTCGAATAGAGCCGCTGGGCGTTTTTGACCTTTTGAATCAGAGCATCCAATGCCGCTGCCGGCGTTGGCGTATTGTCGATAACCTCTGTCTGTTCTTTGTTTGCCTGTGTTGTCATTGTACATTCTCCTGAATATAATAAATAGGAAATTGTCTTTGTGTCACGATCGGACTGTAACTACCTACATCAGTAAATTAATATCGATATATTACAATCCATAGTTATTTGAGTCAACAAAAAATGTGAAAAAAATCATAATATATTTTGTTGTCTTTGTTATATTGTACTAAATTGAATAATTATTATTCTTTTTAGGTACATTAAAGCGAAGTTCTAATTAATACGGATAAAATTGTGTCATAACGGTCTCTATGCCGATAAGTTATCCAAAGGAGTCAAATTGCAAAGGCAGGGATTGACCATGCGTGAAGAAAAAATGCTGAAAATACTACTGCAAATCACAGGCGGGGTAATGATGATGGCGATTGTTTTTGTTTTTTGTCCATTTTCATGGATGCAGGCCATCCATAAAATGATTGGTCTGGGTGAACTTCCGTTCACGCCGTTGATGGCCTATCTGACTCGCAGCCTGTCGGGACTGTATGTCCTGCTGGGGTTTGTTCTGGTTTTCATCGCTCGGGATATTCCGCGATATCTGGATCTGTTGCGGGCGTTGACCTGGCTGAGTCTGGCGGCTTCGGTGTGTCTGGCTGTGTATGATTTTGTGATTAAGATGCCGCTGTTCTGGTCGTTGTCGGAAGGACCGGCGACGATTGTATTGTGTGTTGCCATTCTGCTGTTGTGCCAGAAAATCGGCCGCATGTCCTGAGCGGAGATTATTCGACTTTTTTCTTCAATATCTGCAGCAGATTTATGTGGTCATCGGTCCATAAATCCACTCCGCTGCTATCTGGTAGCTGAGTGCTGATTGCCCTGGTTATTTGCGGTGTGGCCAGCATGGCAGGATTGCGGCTCAGCAGTATCCAGTCCGAGAATACGCTGCCGCTTTGCGGATCGATCTCGCCTTCAATGTAGACCGAGTGGAGATGATATTCCTCGGCCATCCGCCAGACGACTTTTTCCAGATGCAGATAATTCGACGAGATATGGAATGCCAGCACTCCATCGCTGTTAAGGTGCTTCTGATAGATTTCGATAGCTTCCTTTGTCAGCAGATGAACGGGTACCGAGTCAGAATTGAATGCATCAAGGACCAGGACGTCGTAATTTTGAGGCGGCTGATTTTCGAGTGTCAGTCGTGCATCCCCCAGAAGAATCTGAATATCCGCTTTGGATTCGGATAAATAGGTAAAATAGCGTCTGGCCAGACGCTCCACTTCGGGATTGATTTCATAAAAGCAAATCGAGTCCGTCGGTTTTCCGTAAATTGCAATCGTCCCTACGCCCAGGCCGACAATCCCGATGCGGCGATGGTCCTGCTTGGACATTGATTCCAGCAGTAGACCGATGCCGCTGGTGGGGCTGTAATAGGATGTGGGCAGCAGTTTTTTGTCGGGAGACTGAAACTGCAGTCCGTGGAAGGTGGTGCCGTGCTGCAGGAGCAATTTATGTTCTTCCGGGATTTGCGGTGCTTCTTCCCATATGGTCAGCACCCCGAAGAAATTACGGACATTGATAATGGCGGTTTGATCCTTGACGGATTTGCGTCCCTGAAACATGATGCCGACCGCGCCGACAATCACCAGTGCCGTTACCCAGATCCGCCGGCGTTTTTGCTGGTCGGGTTTCAATCCCTGCTGGGCCATCATCACCACTGCCGCCGTGGCGAGCAGGCCCAGGTGCAGTTCATGATAGACTCGGAAAATGAGCGGAGCGACGACCGCCACCAGAATCCCCCCAATGGCTCCGCCTGTCGAGATTGCCAGGTAATATGCCGTCAGTTGCGAAGACTCTGGCCGGAGGCGAAACAGTTCACCATGACAGACCATTGAGCAGAAAAACAGCATCGCCAGATAGAGTCCAACCATCGTTGCAGTGTTGAGATGTTCTCCGAGGTTGATGGCGATAATCACGCCGATAATTCCGGCCATGAACAGGATCAGAAAGACCGGTCGGACATACCAGCGGGGATGGTCAAAGCAGATGATAAACGACAGCAGATACAAGCTCAGGGGGACAATCCATAAAAACGGAACGACTGCGATATCCTGGGTGATTTTGGTTGTCACCGCCAACAGTTCCACTGACGCACATGCCGGCAGGGCGATCCACAGCCAGAACATCGACCGTGCGATTTTCGGCACAGGCTTAAGGGACTCGGGGCCTACCGGTGCGTTAGCGGCAGGGGCGGACCGCCATTGGAGGAGTGCCGCTGCCGCATACAGCCCCGCATAGGTCAGAAAGCCTGCCGACCAGAATTTGGCGATTGACAGCCGGGTAAAATACGGCTCGAAAAACAGCGGGAAGCTGACTAAGGCCAGCAGGGATCCGGCGTTACTGAGGGCGTATAAACGGTAGGGCGACTGGCCCGGTAAGAGCCTGGCAAACCATGATTGCAGTACTGGCCCCGTGGTGGACAGCAGAAAATATGGCAATCCCACGCTGGCCGCACATATCAGCAGAATCTTAAGTATCGGGTTGTCTGTCGGAGAAGGCTTTAGCGAATCGGCCGGAACCACCGACAGCGTGATCGCCGCGATGACCAGAAGTCCAATCTGGACAAGACTTTGCCGCCGGGGAGTCAGAAGGCGGATACACAGATGCGCCCACCCATAGCCGGCCAGAAGGAACAACTGAAAAAACAGCATACAGGTCGTCCAGACTTCCGGGCTGCCTCCAAACCACGGCAGCAGGAATCTCCCAATCAGCGGCTGAACCTGAAACAGCAGAAACGCCCCAAGGAAAATCGTCACCGCAATCAGCGAAACAATTCCGGGTCGCTTGACTGCGACAGTGGTCTGAATTTTTGTTGTCTGTTTTATTTTGTTTTTCATTTTCGTCTGGATTTTAAATGGCTTT
>JAWRKM010000053.1:0-33548 GCA_040306945.1 Anaerohalosphaeraceae bacterium | reverse complement strand
GGCAGACGCAATTCGTCAGAGGCCATCCCCAGCATGGCGGCAGCGGCTTTAATCGGAATCGGGTTGGTGGCCAGGCTCAGCATGCTTTTGGCCAGGGGGAACAGTTTGCGATGCCATTTTCGGGCTGAGACAAAATCCCCCTCGAGAATCAGGTCGGTCATGGCCTTGACATCGGCCGGGACAATATTGGCAACGACACTGATGACACCTTTGCCGCCAACTGAGGCAATTGGCAGCGTCAGGGAATCATCGCCGGATAAAATCGTCAATTCGGTCCGCTGGGCAATTTCTGCAACAAAATCCAGCGATCCAGTTGCTTCTTTGATGGCGACAATATTCTCCACTTTGGACAGCCGTTCCACCGTGTCAATTGATAGCCCCGTCCCGCCGCAGCGTCCCGGGATATTATACAGCACCAGCGGAATGTCAACCTCTTCAGCGATAGCTTTGAAGTGCTGATAAAAACCTTCCTGCGTGGGTTTATTATAATAGGGGCAAACCTGCAGCGAGGCGTCTGCGCCAACCTTTTTGGCAAACTCGGTCAGTTCAATGGCCTCGGCGGTGCTGTTCGAGCCGGTGCCGGCGATGACGGGAATCCGCCCGGCTACCACATCCACGACGCGCTTTATGACTTCCTTGTGTTCTTCATAGGAAAGGGTCGGGGATTCTCCGGTGGTACCGACCGGAACAATACCGTCCGAGCCGCTTTCGATTTGAAACTCCACCAGTTCTTCGAGAGTTTGGTAGTCCACCTGTCCATCATGAAAAGGTGTAATCAGGGCAACTAACGCGCCGTGAAACATGGTCTTTCTCCAAAATGGTTAATGATTCGTATTCCCGCAGAGGGATTTTTACTGATTCAATTCAATTAAACGCCGCATCTCGGCAACGGCCTTTCGCATCCCGACGATGACGGCCCGGGAGATGATGCTGTGGCCGATATTGAACTCGCAAAGGCCTTCGATTTTGGCCACCGGCCCGATGTTCCGATAGGTCAAGCCATGGCCGGCATGGACAATCAACCCTGCGGCAACAGCAATATCTCGGGCATCCCGCAATTCATTCAGGGCCTTCTCAATCGCCGCATCCGTTGTGGCGTTGGCATAATAGCCAGTATGAAATTCGACAGCATCGCAACCGGCCTCCGCCGATGCCAAAATCTGCTTTTCAGAGGGGGCGATAAACGAACTGACAAGGATATTCTTTTTGTGCATCCGCTTGACGACCTGTATAAGCCGCTTCAAATTATTCGCACATTCCAGGCCACCTTCAGTGGTCAGCTCCGCCCGATTTTCAGGAACAAGGGTTACCTGATCCGGACATATCTGCTCTGCTATCTTGACGATAGGCTCCGCCATGGACATCTCAAGATTAAACTTGCAGGCAACAGTCTCTTTGAGAAGACGCACATCGCGGTCGTTGATATGCCGGCGGTCCTGGCGAAGGTGGACGGTAATCCCATTAGCTCCGGCCAGTTCGCACTCTACCGCTGCCCAGACCGGGTCTGGTTCATCCGCCCGACGGGCCTGACGAATCGTTGCCACGTGATCGATATTGACATTCAGTACTGCCATGCAAACTCCTTAAAATCTATTCCGACAGGGCATTATAACAGGCGCGATGGCTACATCAAGTATTAAAGTCATACAAAGCGTATACAGGGCTTCTTTTTATCAGACAAGAAATATCTTTAATCAGCTTCATTTTTTTCGTGAAAACGGACTTCGTTTTCTCTACAATACCACACATGCAGAAAGACTTTATCACCATGCGGACAGATCATGAGGACCTAAAAAGATGAACATAGCACCGTATTCGTTTGGAGTGGGAGACCGTTTTGGCCGACAGGGTAAGGCTCAGCTTCGGGCCATCATCCAAGCCCGACAGGCCGGAATTGAGATTGTACCGGTCTGGAATAAGTCCTTCCGTGAACACAGCATTATTGGCACTCATCCCGTCGATACCCGGCGGGAAGCTGACGATGCCGTTAAGGCCATGCACTGGCAGGGCGGGTATTATGTTGACGCAGACCATATCCACCTGAAAAATGTGGATGGGTTTATCGAGGCGAGCAATTTTTTCACGCTCGACGTCGCCGAAGAAATCGGCAAGCCGGCAGCCCCACAGGCGATTGAGCAGTTTATCACGGCCTGTAAACCTTATCTGGGACAATGGCGCATTTCGGGTATCGAGGAAGCGTTTTCCATAACCATGGACCAGCTGACAGCAATTGCCGCCAAGTTTCTATCTGCCGCTCAGCAGGCCGGCAAAATCTACCAGCATATTGTCCAGCGTAAGGGAGAGGGCCGATTTGTCACAGAAGTCTCGATGGACGAATCGGATTTGCCGCAGACCCCGGTGGAGCTTTTCTTTATCTTGAAGATGCTGGCCCAGCAGAATATTCCGGTTCAAACCATCGCCCCCAAGTTCACCGGACGATTTAATAAAGGGGTGGATTACGTCGGAGATGTGCGGGCATTCGAAAAAGAATTCCGGGATGACCTTGCGGTCATTCGGTGTGCGGTCAAGGAGTTTGGGCTGCCTGCGAATTTAAAGCTCAGTGTGCATTCAGGCAGCGACAAATTCTCCATTTATGCCCCGATTTGCAGGGCATTAAAGGATACCGGTGCCGGAGTCCACATCAAAACCGCAGGTACGACCTGGCTGGAAGAAATGATCGGGCTGGCCGAAGCGGGCGGCCAGGGTCTGGAGATCGCCAAAGAAATTTATACCCAGGCGTACACCCATTGTGAGCAGTTATGTGCACCCTATGCGACAGTGATCGATATCAACCCGGCACGTCTGCCCGATCCCGCTGTGGTCAGGGACTGGGACGAACAGCAATACACCTCCGCATTACGCCACGACCCCGGCAATCCCGGGTATAATCCGCATTTCAGACAATTGCTTCATGTTGGGTACAAAATTGCCGCACAGATGGGCCGGCGTTATCTGGATACGGTTGAGAAATATGAGGCGGTTGTCTCGCGAAATGTAACGCAAAATCTGTTTGAACGCCATATAAAGCGGATATTTATGAACCATCCCTAACGCGGGGATTCTCCGAAGGCAGAGCTATGAATCTAAATGGCTTAACGTGTCTGGTGACTGGTTCGACAGGCAGTCTGGGCTCAGCGATTACACTGGCGATGGCCGATGCGGGCTGCCATTGTATATGCCATTATCACACAAACAAACAGAAGGCCGAATCCCTTGTCCGTCAGATTAAGGCGATGGGGCTTAAGGCGCTTGCTGTGCCGGCGGATTTACGAGACATCAGCCAGATCGATTTGCTGTTTGAACAATGTTGTACATTTGGAGATATTCGGATTTTGATTAATTCTGCTGCGATATTTATCCGCAGATCGCTGGCGGAAATCACCGGCGACACTATCCGAGAGATGTTGGCAGTCAATCTGACAGCGCCGCTGATTGCCTGTCGTAATCTTGCAACACGTCTGCATTTGAAAAATAGCTGCAAACCAGATCAGGCCCCCTATGCTAAAATCATCAATCTGGTGGATATTGGCGGGATTCGCCCCTGGGCCGACTATGCGGAATACTGTGCCTCCAAAGCGGCTCTCATTGCGGCCACCAAGTCGCTGGCCAAAGAACTTGCCCCCGTCGCGACAGTAAATGCGGTGGCTCCGGGAATCATCCTGCCCGATGCAGCCGCAGCGACTCAGGCGGATTTTAACCATATGCCGGACACTCAAAAGAGGCTTGACGCGATTCCCCTGGGCCGCTTTGGAGTTGCCGCAGAAATCGTTCATGCGGTGTTATTCCTCCTGTCCAATGATTATATCACTGGACAGGTTATCCAGGTAGATGGTGGCAGGGTGATATAGGAAGGAACACGATACCATGCGGCTGACATGGGCCAATCAGATTACGATCTTGCGCATCATCTTAATTATTCCCTTTGTGCTGTTTATGGTGGAAGCCAATGATGCTCGATTCGGAATGACTGCCCGCTATATCGCCCTCGGTATTTTTCTGGTTATGGCGGTCAGCGATGCCGTAGATGGTTATCTTGCCAGGGTCAAAAAGCAGGTAACGCACCTGGGGACGTTTCTGGACCCGCTGGCCGATAAGCTCCTGATTATCGCCGCCTGTATTATACTGACTATCAAACGTTCGGCTGTGCCGGGATTTCAAATGCCGATTGAACCGGTTATTTTGATTTTAGGAAAAGATGTCCTGCTGCTGCTGGGATTTATTACGACGTATTTTATAACCGGCCATGTGAGAATCGTACCGGTTTGGGCTGGTAAATTATCCACATTTTTGCAGATTGTGATGGTTGTGTCCACGTTGGTTGGGCCGGAGGCGGTCAAGATTGTCAGCCTGTGGACACATTGGGTCTGGATTTGTTGGTGGGCCACTGGCGGCATCGCAGCGCTGGCAACAATAGTTTACATTCGCCATGGTTTGAGGTATATTGAAGAGTTTGAGCAACAAAGCCGACAAAAGAATACTACTATGAGATAATAAGACAATGACAAACGTGTTTTGCGAAATACCGGAAATCCTTGAGGAACTTCGACAAGGCCGGATGATTGTATTGGTTGATGATGAAGATCGTGAAAATGAAGGCGACCTGGTTTGTGCCGCCGAAAAAACGACTCCTGAGATAGTCAATTTTATGGCCAAAGAGGGACGCGGTATGATTTGTGTCCCGATGCCGGCGGAAAAATGTGATCGACTTGGACTGCATCCCCAGACACCAGAAAACACCGCCGCCCTCGGCACAGCCTTCACTGTGACTGTCGATGCACGTGAAGGCATTACCACCGGCATCAGCGCCTTTGACCGTTCACGGACGATTCAATTGCTTGCCAGGCCAGATGTCAAAGCCCGAGAACTGGCCCGACCCGGACATATTTTCCCTCTGCGGGCCAAGGACGGCGGGGTCCTGGTACGTGTGGGCCAGACGGAAGGGTCCGTGGATTTGATGCGGCTGGCAGGACTGGAACCGGTAGCCACCATTTGTGAAATTATGAATGACGATGGAACGATGGCACGCGTTCCGCAGTTGATATCCTATTGCCAAAAACATCAACTCAAAATGACCTCCATTGCCAGGCTGGTCGAATACCGCCTCCAGCGGGAACGTATTGTCAAACGGATTCAGCAAATCTCCCTGCCGACGGATTATGGTGTTTTTACACTGATTGCATACGACAGTCCCGCTGCAACAGAGCCTCATCTGGCCTTGTGCAAAGGGGACATTGGCAAATTGGACGATAAAGGCAATCCGATCGTGACTGAAAAACCGATTCTGGTTCGCGTGCATTCCGAATGCATGACAGGGGATTTGTTTCATTCTCAGCGATGTGAATGCGGCATCCAGTTAATTACGGCCATGCAAATGATCGAAAAGGAAGGCATTGGCGCGTTGATTTATCTGCGTCAGGAGGGACGCGGGATTGGCCTGGCCAATAAACTCCATGCCTACAAGCTTCAGGAACAGGGATTGGATACTTATGATGCCAATGTCAAGCTCGGTTTTGCACCGGATAAGCGGGATTACGGAATCGGTGCCCAGATTCTGCGGGACCTGGGGCTTCGCAACATTCGTATTTTAACCAATAATCCCAAAAAGATTGATCGTCTCGCCGTGTATGGGATTAAAATTGTCGAACAAATTCCGCTTCAGGCTAAACCGGGAAAACATAACAGAAATTATCTGCATACCAAAAAAGTCCGATTTGGACATCTTCTGGATGAAGATTTATAATCAGCGGATAAATCCTGCTGTCAATTACTCAAGCGGCAGTGCAAACAGGCTGGTCCAGTTCTTCAGATAGCTTTGACGCTGATTCCAGAACAGTTGAAGCGTCTGAAGACGCTCATGGCTGATATGAAATTCGGGCACTGCTACGATGGAATCAAGAATATCAGTTCGATTCTGGTCAAGGATGAAATAAAGCAGGCGGTCTGTGGTATTGATACTGCCATCGTTATTCAAGTCATACCAGAATGGATTCTGGGTCAGATTGTCCGGACCTGCATACCAGGCGATGGCATATTTTTGCGGATTTACGGCAGAAGCACTGTAACGCACAATCAAACGATACTGTTCAAATCTCGCATCAACCGCCCGGTATAGATGTTCCACATTATCATTCACACTGTCGCTGACATCAAGCAATTGATTCAGATTTGGATCCTGGGGATGAATTCCCCATAATTCCAGGCGTAAATCCGAGTCTTTATCGTAAATCGGCTCAAACGGGTACTGGTCCTGATACACTCTGTTCCAGCACAGGGTGGCAGTAATCGTCGCAGTATTGGGGTCCCTTAAAAAAATGTCATAAATGTGTCCGGATTGGTCCGGATTCAATGCAGTATGATACCAGCCGGCAGGCGGTACCTTGCCGGGATGTTGGGCACCGGTCATTAATAGATTATATGCCTTGACCGCATCAAGCATTCCGGCACCCTGTGAGAAATCCAGTGGCGAAAGGATATCATCTTCCGGCGTAGGATTTCCCTTGTGCCAGTAAGGCAGCTTCTTCGCAGATGTCAGCAAAATAGCCTTGATCAGCGTGTTGGTGTCACCGGCAAAAAACACATTGCTTAGAGCCGGAATAGATTTGGCTTTTTGCAGCAGTAGGGCGGCAGTACCCGCCGTGATCGGCGTCGCGAGACTCGACCAGTCACCTTCAATGGTGTATTCGCTATCGGAATCGGCCGACACCACCAGACCCCGCCCGGGAGCAACCAAATCTGGCTTACATCGCAAATCCGCAGTCGGACCTGTGCTGGAATAGGCCGGCTGAGGGGATGCAAATACCGACAGACTTTTCTGGTCATTGGGATCCACGGCCGCATTGACCACACCGACTGCAATCACGTTCGCTCCTGCAGCCGGGTATAGAACCGGGTCATAAGCATTCCGGCCATTACCCACGGCTGCAAAAACAACAACTCCTTTTTCCTCAGCCAGATTCTCGACCCCCCGAGTCCACCATGCGGGGAATATTTCTCCCAGGCTCATCGTTACAATATCCGCCTCAAATGGATGGGCTGCGAAGATATACAGGCTAACGAATCTCCAGAATTCATAAGAAGTAACAGATGCTTCCGGGCAGACCCCCTTATAGATAAAATGCCCCAGCTGAGGATGATATCCAAAGGTGTCGTTACCGACCAGTAAGCCTGCAATCGCTGTCTCATGGGCAGATATACCTGTCAAGCCATCGGAATTGTCTTCAAAAAGCACATCTGCCTTTAGCAAGGCCTGATGCCGCATATTACATCGATAATCCCCCTGCGGCAATCCGTCTTTATAGGTCATACTCCGCCCAATGGCTGCAATTCGGATACCGGAACCATCCAGATTGGGGTCTGATGTCGTCAGCTGGCGAAGACCAATCGAACCCAATGCGGCCGGCTGAAAAGGAGGTTGGACAGGGACATCGGCAATGCACACCGCAGCCAGCACAAAGAGGCTTATCATGAGGCTATATAAGTTTTGGATTCGCAATGTTTTCAAGAGTATTCTCTATACAATGGAGCCTTTATTATACACAAAGCATACGCATGATGCAATCCTACCTTATTCACTTTTCAGCACACCCAATGATGGGGCATTCTGGCAGAGAAAATAGCGTTTTGTCAGAATTCAGCAGGACTGTGTATATATGGTCTTCCGGGTCGGCAATTACCTTGCTTTATTTGCGGCCAGAGGTTATACTTTGCCTCAGATTAAATGTTGAATTAAATAAGCAAGATGACTTTGCCGATGTCTATAACTGGATTCTGTGGGTCTTGAAAAATGAAAAAACTTCTCACCAAAGAACAGATTGCGCAAACCCTCGATGAATTACTGACTAAAATCCTGCCGGATATACCCCAGGATGGCAATTTTGCAGTCATTGGCATTCGCAGCCGCGGAGAAGTGCTGGCCAAACGTCTGTGCAAGGCGATTGAGGCAAAAACCGGACGTGCAGTTCTGAGCGGTACGCTGGATATCACTTTATATCGCGATGACTTCAATGTCCCCAAAGCACATACTCAGCCAAAAGTCCAGGCTACCGAAATCGAGTTCGATGTCAGCGACAAATTTATTCTGCTGGTCGATGATGTGCTGCACACCGGCCGATCGGTCCGTGCGGCAATGGATGCTTTAACTGACCTGGGCAGGCCCAAAACCATTCGTCTGGCAGTATTAATTGATCGCGGTCATCAGGAATTGCCGATTCGGGCGGATTATGTCGGCATTCGCACCGAGGCTCCGCCTGAACAATCCATCAATGTATTTCTGATGGAAAGCGACGGCATCGAGGAAGTAGTAATCAATTAACCAAAGTTGCGGGAATGTATGGATACGACTTTTCAGTGGCGTCACAAGCATTTGATCGGGCTGGCCGAACTAAGCCGGCAGGAACTGGAATTTATTCTGGATACGGCCAAGGGATTTGAAGAGTTCAGTGCCCGGTCTGTCAAGAAGGCACCAACCCTCCGGGGTAAAGTGGTGGTCAATATGTTTTTTGAAGACAGCACCCGTACTCGCAACAGCTTTACCCTGGCTGCCAATCGGCTCAGTGCGGATGTCATAGAGTTTACCAAGACCTCCAGTTCCGTGAACAAAGGCGAAACCCTGATTGATACGGCCCGAAATCTGGAGGCGATGGGGGTGGATATTGTCGTGATTCGCCACAGTGCCGGCGGGGCGCCCAAGCTCCTGAGCCGCAGCATCAATGCCTGTGTGGTCAATGCCGGCGACGGCTATCACGAACACCCCACCCAGGGCCTGCTGGATGCTTATACCATTCGACAGGTCAAAGGCTCTCTGGATGGTCTGACGGTGGGGATTGTGGGGGATATTGCCCATTCACGCGTCGCCCGCAGTAATATTTATGTCTTAACCAAGCTGGGCGCCAAAGTGATTGTGGTTGGCCCCCCAACGCTGATGCCTGGCAAAATCGATCAGCTCGGCGTGCGGGTCTCGTATAATCTGGATGAAGTAATTGAGGAATTAGATGTAATCAACATGCTGCGGATTCAGTTTGAACGGCTGGGCGGTAATATGTTCCCGTCTGTGCGGGAGTATTCGCATTTCTTTGGCCTGACCGTCGAACGCGTCAAGCGGGCCAAGCCGAACATTCTGGTCATGCACCCCGGCCCCATCAATCGCGGCGTGGAAATCGAATCTGAAGTGGCCGATGGTCCCAACAGCGTCATACTCCAGCAGGTTTCCAATGGCGTTGCGGTACGCATGGCCGTGTTGTTTCTGGTCAGTCAGGCAGCGGCACTGCAAAGTGAAAACAAATCCGGCAGGAACGAAAATCATACGAATTCAATTTGATTCTGAATATGACAACACGAATCCTAATCAAAAACGGACGATTGATTGATCCGGCCAACAGGGTGGATCGCGTTACAGATGTACTTATCGAAGGGGACCGGGTATCGCATATTGGGCCGGTCAGCGCCTGCGATGCACACATTATTCAGGCTGCCGGCAAGATTATCAGTCCCGGCCTGATTGATCTGCATGTTCATTTCCGGGAACCAGGCGATGAGGAAGAAGAAACGATTGCTTCCGGCTCGGCGGCGGCAGTGGCCGGCGGCTTTACCTCGGTGGTCTGCATGCCCAATACCAATCCTTCAATTGATGAGGCTACGGCGGTCGAGTTTGTTCACCGCATGGGGCGACAGGCCCGCAAAACGTTTATCTACGTGATGGGGGCAATTACCAAAGAACGCAAGGGGCAGGAGCTGGCCGAAATCGGCCTGATGAGTCAGGCCGGTGCCATCGGATTTACGGATGACGGCAGCGGGGTGCAGGATGCCTCCATTATGCTCAAGGCAATGAAATATGTCTCGATGTTCGGTCGGGTTATCTGCCAGCATTGCCAATATAATTCCCTGGCTGGCAAGGGTGTGATGAATGCCGGCTATCAATCGACGGTCCTGGGGTTGCCTGGAATTGACCCGCTGGCCGAAGAAATGATGCTCTGGCGCGATGCCCAGCTGGTCCGCAAATGCAATTGCAAATACCACGCTCAGCACCTGTCAACAGTCGGCTCAGTCAAGATTATGCGGGAAGCCAAACAGATGGGCTTGCCAGTCAGCTGTGAAGTCTCGCCGCATCATTTGCTATTAACCGAAGACATGTGCTGCGATTACGACACCAATTATAAAGTCAATCCTCCGCTGCGCACCAAAGCTGACATCGAAGCTCTTAAACAAGCAGTCAAGGAAGGCTTAATCGATGCCCTTGCAACCGACCATGCGCCGCACCTGATGAGTGAAAAGGAATTGGAGTTCCTGGCTGCACCGTTCGGTATTGCCAGCCTGGAATGTGCATTGCCGCTGTATATCAAGGCGCTGATTGAGCCGGGTATAATTGACTGGTCAGACATGCTGGCGATGATGACCTGTCGTCCCGCAGCGGTCATCGGAGTAGACAAAGGCCGGCTGGGTGTCGGCGATCGGGCTGATGTGACCATTATCGACCCCGATGCCAAATGGACCATTGATGCCAATAAATTCATTTCCAAAAGCCGCAACTGTCCCTACCACGGCTGGAAAGTCAGGGGCAAGGTCCTCAATACCATTGTGGCCGGGGAAATCCGTTACACCGCAGCGAGCTGATCCCATGCCGGTGCTGATTGATGGGTATAATCTCCTGCGGGCGGTACAGAAGCTTCAGGAGCAGATGGAATTTCCGGACACACAGCTGTGTGCTGTACTGTGTGAGTATCTGCGACGAACCGGCGAAACAGGAGTCATTGTATTTGACGGAATCGGCCCTCCCAACAAGGCCGGATTGATGGGGTTAGGGATTCTGCAGGTCGTGTTTTCCGGCCAGCATACTGAGGCGGATACGATCATCGAACACTACATCCAGGACAATACCGCCCCCAAACGTTTGATCGTGGTCAGCAGTGACCGACGGATTCTGTCTGCTGCCAAACGGCGAAAATGTCCGGGGGTTGGGGCTGTTCCCTTCTGGCTTCAGGTCTGCCAGGTCATCGAAAAACCGCTGCCTGTCAGTGAGCCAAAGGAAAAACGCCACGGCATTGGCAGCCGAGAAACCCAGCAATGGCTGGATGCCTTCGGCCTGGATCCGAAAGACGCTTCAGCCCCCCGGCACAAGACCTCAAAACACATAAATAATGATTAAACAAACAAAAACCTGTCAGTCTTCAGTAAAAACTGTCTAAAAAAAGCGTCTTTTCCGAGAAGTGCATGATGACATTATTCAAAACCGATTTTCTTGACCAGACCGTCCGGGAATATTACCATCAGGACTATGTCCGTCTGAACGAAAACATGACGGTTGGTCAGGCCATCCAGTTTCTGCAGCAATGTGATTTGAATGAACGGATTATGTATTTATATGCGGTGGATGGCCAAGATCGTCTGGTGGGCGTAGTTCCCCTTCGCCGTCTGCTGGGAGGGGCCATGGATACCCGGATCAGCGAGGTCATGATTCGCAAGCTGGTCACAGTGCCCTGTGACGCTACAATGGAACAAGCCGGAGATGTCCTCCTTAAACACAAGCTGCTGGCGGTTCCGGCAATCACTGCAGACGGAAAGATTGCCGGCATTGTGGATATGAACCAGTTTACCGAAGGATCACTGTCGCTTGGGCACAAGGCGCAACTCGACAGCATGTTCCAACTCATGGGCTTGCATCTGAGCCTGGGACGAAAAGCATCGCCCTGGCTGATGTTCAAAGAACGATTTCCCTGGCTGCTGTGCAATGTGATCAGCGGCATCCTGTGCGCCATCGTTACCGCACAGTATGAACTGCTGATTCAGGAAATTATGGTCCTGGCCATGTTTATGACGGTCGTGCTGGCGCTGGGTGAAAGCGTCAGCATGCAGGCCATGACCATTACCGTTCAGCGACTCCAGTTAGGCTCATTTTCCTGGAAGGCTGTAATGGAGCCGCTGCGGCGCGAGGGCCTGGTATCGCTGATGCTGGCCGCCGGCTGCGGCTCCATCATCGGGCTGACGGCATTTGTCTGGAAGGGGGGCGGCTGGGTTTCTTTTGCCATGGGATTCAGCCTGATTCTCTCCATTCTGTCTGCAGGCCTGCTGGGGGTACTGATTCCCTCGCTGATCAAAGCCTTTCGGATCGACCCCAAGGTGGCAGCCGGCCCCGTGGTATTGGCCTGTGCGGATGTATGCACGCTGTTGTTTTATTTCAATATGATGAACGTCATCGCTCATTAACATACGACAGACGGGGATGAGCAAATCCGCTGCGGTCTTATGCGTCAGGACGGCTGCGTTTTTTTACGATGGATCCCTGGCCACAACGGTAACCGGTGCAATTTTTTCAAGGTCCGCTTTAATTTTTTCGGCGTCCCCCACGACAACAATCGTCAATTGGCCCGGATTGATGGTTTTGTTGGCTAACGCCAGGCATTTGGCTTCATCAGCAGCATTCACTCCCGCCAGCAGTTTATCATAATAATCCCTGCCCAGCGATTCGGCCTCGATCAGCCACAGGTCGTTGGCGATTTGCTGGGGTGTTTCCCGCCGACGAAGGATGCTGCCGCTAATGTAACTGCGTGACAGGTCCAGTTCTTCTGCGGTGGGGCCATCGTTACGGAGTTGATCCAGCAATTCGATGATTGCTGCAATGGCCTGGCCGGCTGTCTCATTTTTCGTGAAGGTATTCACCACAAAATAGCCCGCTTCTTTTTGTGCTGTGTAAGAGCCGAATGCCCCGTAAGTCAGCCCTTTCTGAACCCGCAGCGTCTCATTGATCCGGCTATGGAATGAGCCGCCGAAATAATTGCCAACCACACGACTGATAAAGTAATCCGGCTGATCCTTCCGGTTGATGGAGTGGCAGCCTACCCGAAGCTGGACCTGAGCGCTGCCAGGATTATCCACCAGCCAGATATGGGTTTTCTCCTGTTGCGGAATGGCGGCCAGTTTTACTTTCGGCCGTACCGTATCACAGGTCCATTCTCCCAGACGGGCCTCCGCCAGGGCCAGGGCTTTGGGGGCGTCGATATCACCTGAAAAAATCAAGACAGAGTCTTCCGGGCGAACAAACTGCTTCCACCACTGTTTCAGGTCGTCAACCGTCAGTGTCTCAATATCAGCGCTGTTGCCTTCCACGGTACGGGCATAAGGATGGTTCCCGAACAGGCGGAACGAAAATTCCTTATCAGCCAGATATTCCGGCGTCTTTTCATTGACCGAAAGCGAAGTCAGCGTCTGTTTGCGAAGTTTCTCAAACTCAGCCGCCTCAAACGATGGATTCCGCACCACATCCGCCAGAAGGTCCATACCTTTATCAAGATGTTCGGTCAGACAGCTCATATTCACCTGACAGGTATCCATATCCGCTGTTCCCCCCAGGCTGATGGCATACAGCGATAATTCCTCGGCAAGCTGCTTTTCGGAACGGGTCGTTGTACCGCGTTCCAGCATCTGCAGGGCCAGATTGGCCGTACCAGGCTTGGTTTCTGTGGCTGCTCCCGCCATACAGCCGAGCTTGACGGAAATAAAGGGCACCTCATGGTTGGGAACAACAATCACTTTGATTCCGTTTTTGAGCCGATGTTCCGAATAGACCATCGACAAATCGACATTTTCGGATTTGGCTATCGGGGCCGTGGTGGGCCAGGTGTCAGGACGTTTTTCGCCAGGCCGGCCGGCCGGCGGAGCCTGTGTTTCACGCTCGGCGATCACACCTTGGGTTTCGTCATCCTTGCTTGCATTCAGCATCCCGCTGAGATTCTGCTTAACCGAAATTTCAAAGCCCTGATCAAAACGCAGGTAGGTATTGGCCACCCGCTGAATATCGATGGCCCTGACCGCACGAATTCGGCCAAGCAGGGTGTTGGCATAATCCAGGTCGCCGATGGTAACCGCTGCCGTACCGAGCACCTGAGCCTTGCTTTCGATGTTCAAATTGTCCGTAATCACCGAACGCAATTGCTGATTTCGAGCCGTCTGCAACTCGGTATCGGTCACTCCCTCTTTCTGAATCGTCTCAATGTGCTTTTTGATTTGCTGCAGAACAGTCTTGGCGTCCGTGCCGGGGGCCTGAACCGCACCTACTGCAAAAATACCATCCTGTTGAAGATTCCACGTCATCGATGCGCAATGTGTGGCGGTTTGACTGTCGGCAACCAGATCACGATACAACCGGCTGTTTTGCGTTCCGCCCAGAATCGAAGACAGAAAGTCCAAAGCGATCTGATCGGTATGCCCCACGGGAACTGTCCGGAAAATATAACCCGCCACCGCCGCAGGTGCATTCTCGTCATCAATCACCACAATCTGCGGCGCATCCGGTTTGGGGGCATTGACCTGGACACGTGGCGGTTCAGGCCGTCTCTGAATCCAGCCGAAATACGTCTCGGCCATCTGAACAGCCTTATCATGGCGAATAGCGCCGACAAGAATCAGCGTGGCATTATTAGGAACATAATACTGCTGCCAGAACGCCCGTAAATCAGCCACACTTGTAGCTCGCAAACAGGCAATATTGCCTATGGGTGTCCAGCGGTAGGGCTGATCCTTAAAGACAATCGCAGCCAGTTTTTTGTAAAGCGTGCCATACGGTTCGTTTTCGCCTTTACGCAACTCTTCTTCGACCACCTTCCGTTCTGTATCAAAGGATTCCTGGTCTATTTTCAAAAAGGCCATCCGTTCCGCTTCCAGCCACAGCGGCAGTGCCAACTGACTGGCCGGCAGCGTTTCGACATACACGGTCTGGTCAAAACTCGTATAGGCATTGGTCGTCCCGCCGGTCTTCTGAATGAGCTGGAAATGATCTTTGGGGCCGACGTTTTCCGTTCCCTTAAACATCATATGTTCAAACATATGGGCATAACCCTGGCGATCGGCACGTTCATCCTTGGAACCAACCTGGTACCAGACCTGCACTGCCACAATCGGACAGGAAAAGTCTTCAAGCGTAATGACCGTAAGTCCGTTTTTAAGCTGACTTCGCTGGTAATCAAAGAGCGGTTTTTCTTTGTTGTCGGCCGCCAAAGCCGCCAATGAAAAAACCATTTGAACACCCCAAAACACCGATAGAGCATAAATCGTTTTGCATTTCATGACAGGATTTCTCCAAATAAAGTTCTGCCGGGGACCAGCCCGCCGATACCCCATCGGCTCAGAGTGTCCAGAACGCCCGAATTCATCATACATACTGCTTGAATCACCTGTAAACCTTTCAGGATCACTGAGATATGTTATAGCATCCTGTCATTTCAGGGTCAAGATGAATTGGCACAAATGGTATCGTGATGAGTCATCAATTGACCTGATAACGGGTCAAGTTAGTTTTAAATGAGCTTAATCCAACTAAGACAAGGTTGTTTGGCATCCAATTCTGAAACCTGATACAGGCTGTCTACGGAAATAGGAGTTTTTTTTAGCAATGTCTTTTCTTTAAACGACTTTCTGCTATACTTTTGGGAACAAACAGATTGGTACTCAGAATGAAGAGGTCATAAGATATGACGGAACGGATTCCAAAAATTGTTGTCGTCGGACCGGTCTTTGTCGATATGGCAGTCAAATGCCAGTCCATCCCTACGCCGGGGCGGACCGTCGAAGGGTCGTCATTTGCTTACTATCCCATGGGGGCTGGAGTCGTACGGTCAATCCAGGCGGCCTTATGCGGATGCGATGTATCCGTAATCGCCCGCATCGGCGATGATTGCTTTGGTCAATTGATCAAGAAAACCCTGTCGCAATATAACATCAATACCGATCTGATTTATACCTCGAATGCCATCAGCACCGGCACGGCGATTACTCTGGTCGATCCGATGGGAGAAAACAGTATTTGCGTTTGTGCCGGAGCCAATCGTACGATTGGCCGGGATGAAATCGAATATGCCGCTGCCGAACAGCTCATTGCGACTTCCGACGTCTGCCTTGTCTGCGGTCAGCTGCCCCAGGAGGCCATTGTCTCCGCTATCCGGACGGCTCAAATCCACAAACGTCGTGTCGTGCTGGACGTTTGTTTACCAAACCATGGTCGAAATGCTACCGTTGGATTAAACTGGCCGATGGAATTCTTCAATGTGGATGTCCTTATCGTCCGCTTTGCCGATTTTACCTGTGCCAGCGAACTGGGGGCGGGCGGAATTGCCGAACTGAAATCGGTAGCTACTGAACTGGTGGCCAAAGGGGCCAACTGTGTCGTCATGACCCTCGGCTGGCGTGGAGCTTTACTGGCAGACCGACAGGGCGGCCGACATATCCCCGGAATTGAGATGGAAGTAGTTGATAACAGCGGAGCAGTGGATGCTTTTTGCGGGGCCCTGGCAGCCTGTTGTGGAGCCAAAGATTCTCTCGATGCCGCGGTACGCTTTGCGATAGCCGCCGAAGCCCTGACCCGCAGTCGATTTGGCGTCCAGGATGCGCTGCCCAAAAAGGAAGACATTATCACCCTCCTGCAGCGTCAGCCGGATTAAACAAACCTCGCCTGCATACATGCTCAGGGGTTAGCTTCTTTGGCTTTTTGCTGATAAAAGTCCTGCATAATATAGAAAGCCTTCTTGCGCTGCCCGGTCTCTGAAAACAGCCCTTTTCGATTGTAATAATCCTGGATATCGGGCAGGGGCCGTCTGGGTGAGCGAAAGTCCTTCAGAAGCCACGGCGTTGTACCCCGCAGGAACGGAATCTTCTTGAGCATCGCCACTTGATGAATATATAGCTTTTCAAGGTATTCTTCAGAAAATCGCGTCTGGTCGTCAGCATGATACCCCTGCAGTGCGCCGCCGCCAAATTCACTCATAATCAGGGGTTTCTCGTACGAGGTTTGCCAGGTCTTTTTGTCGCACAGCTCCGGCGTCCCTTCATACCACCCGATATATTCATTGCAGCCCAGGACATCCAGATATTTGCCCAGCGGATCTTCAATCAGGACAGTGTCACCCCGTGATGTTTTTTCCATGGCTGCCGTAACCAAACGCGTTGGATCCATCTGGCGGACCTTATCAATGAGTGTTGTCAGGAATTTCAGGCGAGGCTCACTGACCGGCGTTTCATTGGCGACTGACCATAGAATAATCGAAACTCGATTCTTGTCGCGAGTAATCATTTCCTCAAGCTGATGCAAGGCATTATCAAGCGTTGCCGGATTGTCCCACAAAATGGTCCAGTACACAGGCAATTCACTCCAGACCAGGATGCCCATTTGGTCGGCCCTGCGCAGCATATATTCATTGTGGGGATAATGAGCCAGCCGGACAAAGTTGCAGCCTAATTCTTTTGCCCAGCTCAGCAGTACCTCGGCATCCTCCGGTGTACAAGCCCGACCGCTGCCCAATGGCGATTCCTCATGAATGCAGATACCGCGAAGAAAGATGGACTGGCCGTTGAGCAGGATGTCCTGTCCGCGGACTTGAATCGTACGAAATCCAATCCGGTCCCGCACCGTATCCTGGCCCGCAGACAAGGTTACTTCATACAATTTGGGATTTTCCGTTGACCACAACACAGGTGAAGCGGTCCATTCAAACTCTGCCTTGCCCGAAGAATCCGGCTTGACGGTTTTCCGGACGCCAAGGTCTTCTATCTCGATTGTGACCTCCGTTCCCTTTTCAGGCCCATCCAGCTGAACCCATCCTGTAATGGTATCCATCGAGTCCTTTTTGAGCTGAATCGAATAATCACGAACAAATGTCTGTGGAGTCACAATCAAACACACATCGCGCGTCAACCCGCCATAATTCCACCAGTCCGTATTCACCGTGGGTATGGCTTCCCGATAACGTTTATTATCAACTTTCACAACAATATCATTTTGTGTGGGACGTACCGCATCCGTGATTTCAAAGCAAAACGGGGTAAATCCGCCAATATGCTTACCAAGTTTTTTACCATTCAAATAAACAATCGCTTCGTAATTTGCCGCTCCAAAATGCAGAAACAGTCGACTGCCCTTGTCCTTGCGAGGATCGTTAAAGCTTTTCTTGTACCAGATCGTACCTTCATAAAACAGCAGCTCTGGCCGCTGGCTGTTCCAGTCACCGGGGACATTCATTAATGGACTTTTATCGAAATCATATTCAACCAGCTCGGACTTATCTCGCGGTTTTTGATTCCTAAAATACCCTGTGTTGCTTTCCTGATAACGATAGTCATAAAAACCGGTCTCATACGGATCAATAATATAATTCCACTTGCCGTTAAGAGTCTGAGTATCCCGATTATAAACATTTGTTATGAGAGGGTGTATATCCGAATATAGCGTCTGGGCAACTAAAACAAAGATGCAAATGATACTTCGCTTCAAATTGTAATAGGTTTTAAACATCATGACCTCCATTTCAAACTGGTTTTGTACTTCACCATAATAATACAGCGTTATCCCTACAAAAACAGACTTTTTTCAGCAATTTTATTGAGCTTTGGGTTGACAATTCTTCGATTTTGAGTCAAGATATGCCTCAGCATTGAACAGAGGAATCAGTGCAACTGCGGGCGTAGCTTAGTGGTAAAGCTCCAGCCTTCCAAGCTGGCCATGTCGGTTCGATTCCGATCGCCCGCTCTAAATCCTTGTTTTGGCTGCGGATAGCTTAAACAAGGATTTTTTTATCACAATCATTGGGTTGAGAAATGATGAAAGCGCAAGTCCTGACCGGTATTCGCCAGATGGAAATGAGGGAAATTCCTACCCCTCAAATGATCCGTCCCGATGATGTTCTGCTGAAAATCGAAGCCGTTGGAGTCTGCGGCAGCGATATTCACTATTTTGAAACCGGACGCATCGGCAGCCAGATTGTTCAATATCCCTTTGTAGTTGGTCATGAATGTGCCGGCCGCGTCGTTGAGGTGGGCCCGTCGGTCACCCATCTTAAACCGGGACAATTAGTCGCCGTGGAGCCAGGCATTTCCTGTCATCAATGCGATCAATGTCTTGCCGGGCGTGAAAACACCTGTCGGAAAATGGTCTTTTTGGGATGTCCAGGACAAATTCCGGGATGCCTCAGTGAATATCTGGTTATGCCGGCAGAGTGCTGTTTTGATATCGATGGAAAACTGACAGCCAATCAGGGGGTGATTGCAGAACCTTTTGCCATCGGACTATACGCGGTAAAACAGTCACAAGTCTTTTCAAAAGCAAAAGTTGCAATTCTCGGGGCAGGCCCGATTGGCTTGAGCTGTATGGCCGCAGCCAGGGCTTTGGGGGCACATCGGGTACTGATGACAGAAATTATCCCCGAACGTGCAAAATTAGCTCAGAAAAATGGGGCGGATTGGGTCGGTAACCCGCATCAGGAAGATATCGTGCAATCTATTTGCAAACTCGAACCCGGCGGCATGGACATTGTCTATGAATGTGCTGGCCAGCAAGAAACGCTGGATCAGGGCATCGAATTGCTCAAACCCGGCGGAAAGCTCATGATGGTGGGAATTCCACGAGAACCACGGGTCAGCTTCTGCCCGGATCTGATTCGCCGCAAAGAGATTACTATAATCAATGTACGACGGCAAAATCACTGTACCCAAAAAGCCATTGACATGCAGGCCACCAAGCAGGTCAAACTGGACTTTATGGTCACACATGAGTTTGATTTTGAGCATACCCAGGATGCCTTTGAGATGGTAGCCGGATATAAAGAGGGTGTGGTAAAGGCCATTATCAAGCTATGAAAAAAGCATGTATCGTCAGCATTGGCAATGAATTACTAAATGGCAGGACGTTGGATACCAACGCCCATTGGCTCAGCACCCAACTGCTGGAACTGGGCATTCCCACCGAAGAGGTGTGGGTTGTAGGCGATGATATAGACCATATTGTATCCTGTTTTAAACAGGCTTGCGAAGTCGGAAATATCATCCTGGTTACAGGGGGACTTGGTCCGACAGATGACGATTTGACACGACAGGCCCTGGCGAAATTTCTGGGCGTACCGCTGGAGTTTAAGCAAGATTTATATGACGGTATCAAAGCTTTCTTTGAGGCTCGAAAAGTAGTGATGGCACCAATCAATGCGGTGCAGGCCTATATTCCAAAGGGCGTCAAAGCCATTGCAAATCCCATCGGCACTGCTCCCGGGATGCACGCCAGTTTTGGAGACAAAGAATTATTCTCTGTGCCAGGCGTACCTGTTGAAATGAAAAGTATGTATCAGGACTATATACGTCCTGTACTGGCCTCGCAAAAATCTGGCCCTATTGTATTGACAGGGCGTATACACTGTTATGGTGCTGGCGAGTCTGCCATTGCCCAGCAATTGGGGAACAGGATGAAACGAGGACGCAATCCTCTGTTAAACTGTACGGTTTCCGGCGGCGACATTACACTTCACGTGGTTGCAACCGCGGACGATTTTAACACCGCCAAAACTATGATTGACCAGCAAACAAAGGAAATTGTGTCGATTTTAGGCCCTCTGGTTTATAGCACTGAGGATGAAACACTGCCTGAAGTGGTCGGAAAGCTGCTCAGGCGGCAGAAAATGACCCTTGTGACAGCCGAATCCTGTACCGGCGGCCTCATAGGAAAATTACTGACAGATACAGCCGGGAGCAGTGAGTATTATTTAGGGGGATGGATTACCTATAGTAACGAAGCGAAAATGCGGGATTTAGGAGTACCCAAAGAGCTTTTGGATACCTACGGAGCAGTCAGCGAACCGGTCGCCAGAGCCATGGCTTTGGGGGCTCAAGCCAGGGCCTGTGCTGATACTGCGATTGGTATTTCGGGAATCGCAGGTCCAACCGGCGGAACAAACCAAAAGCCTGTTGGATTAGTATATATTGCAATAGCCGCAGGACACGATGTCCAGGTCCGCGAATTTTGCTTTGCTCCGCTTTCCCGGGAAACGATACGTCAGCGGGCAGCCCTGACGGCATTAAATATGCTGCGATTAAAACTGGGGGTTTGACGTAAACCGAAGTTATGTTATAATGTACTTTTTAAGAAATTCGGGCAAATAGCGGATAGAAAGGACCGAATGATAAAAAAAAGGAGACATTTAGGCGAGATTCTCTATGCCAAGGGGCTTGTTGATAAAGAGAATCTTATTAAGGCTATAAAAAAGGCCAAGGAATCCAATAAACGTCTGGGTGAAATGCTTATCCAGATGGGATTGGCCAATGAAGACCAGGTCTTTGAAGCTCTGGCCAAGCAGTTCGGGATGGACTATGTTGATTTGGACAAGGTCGAAGTCCCTGAAAACGCAAAGCAGCTTATTCCAGAAGAATTAATCAAAAAACATCGTATCCTGCCTTTAAGCAAAGACAACGGCACCCTCAAACTCATCATCAAAGACCCGCTGGATTTGGATTTGCTGGACTTGCTTCGTTTCCGCCTGAATGCGGAGTTAAACTGTTGTCTGGCATCACCGACCAAGATTGATAATTACATCAATACCCGCCTGGATGCGGTTCGCAATAGTATTGATGCGACTGCCGCTGAACTGGCTGCCGCAGGCAAGACACTCCAGGCTGAAATTCGCCGGGCCGAGATGAGCGGTGAAGAAGACGATGGCCCCGTCATCCGCCTGGTCAATTTGATTATCGATGAGGCTGTCCGCATGCGGGCCAGTGATATTCATATCGAGCCGATGGCGGACCGTGTGCGTGTGCGCTATCGTATTGATGGCGTTTGCGTGGAACGTGACAACATTCCTAAAAACATGCAGGCCCCTGTGCTGGCCCGTGTCAAGATTATGTCCGGCATGGATATCGGCGAACGCCGTCTGCCGCAGGATGGGCGTATCAAACGCAATATTGACGGACAGGATATTGACTTCCGTGTCTCAGCACTGCCGGCGTATCATGGCGAAAGTACTGTCTTGCGTATTTTGCGTCCTGATTCCGTGAATATTGGTATTCAGGCGATTGGTTTCGAAGAAGATAACTACGAGCGGTTTACCAAAATTATTCGCCGCCCCAACGGTATCTTCCTGGTCACAGGCCCGACAGGAAGCGGCAAAACAACAACACTCTATTCGGCCCTGCAGGAATTGAACCGTCCGGACAAGAAAATTATTACTGCTGAGGACCCTGTCGAATACAATATTAAGGGAATCAATCAGTGTCAGATACGAACCGATATCGGGTTGACATTCGAAAAAATTCTGCGGTCGATGCTGCGTCAGGCTCCCAATATCATCCTGATCGGTGAAATTCGTGATGGTGTGGTGGCTGATATTGCCATTCAGGCAGCCCTGACCGGGCACCTGGTGTTCAGCACTCTGCACACCAACGACGCCCCCGGTGCCATCACCCGTTTGATTGATATGGGTGTCAAGCCGTTCCTGGTGGCCAGTTCCATTCAGGCTATTATGGCTCAGCGTCTGGTGCGAGTGATATGCAAGGAATGCAAGATGCTGGACCCGCATCCTGATCCGCATTACCTGCGATTGATGAATATTACCCCGGAAGACTTGCGAAAGCACCCCATTTATAAGGGAGCTGGTTGTCCTCGCTGCTCCGGCACCGGCTATAAAGGCCGTATCGCTATTTTCGAAATGCTTGAAATGAATAACCAGATTCGAGAGCTGGCTTTCACGCGGGCTCCAACCAGTGCCTTGCGAAAAGCGGCTTTGGCCAGCGGCATGCGGTCGCTGCTCGAGGATGGACGACTCAAAGTGTTCAAAGGCGTCACAACTCCTGAAGAAGTATCCCGTGTAACACAGGCAGAAGGCCTTGTTGTGGATCAGGCGGGATAATACGATTTTGTTGCTTTTATAGGATTTACTATGGCCTCGCTTCATATTGACCGACTCTTGGAAGCCTGTATCAAAATGGGTGGTTCAGACATTCATATTGTCGTAGGACGCCCGCCCGTCCTTCGTTTGAGTGGACGGCTGCGTTCCCTCGAAACCAAGGTTCTGGAGCCCGATGATACCGTTGCCTTGATGAAAAGTATTACCCCTGAAAAAAATCAGCAGGAACTCCAGGAAGTGGGTAGTACTGACTTTGGTTTTGCCTTCGGCGACGCCGGGCGTTTCAGAACTGCCGTATTCCGCCAGAAGGGTTATATCTCGATGGTACTGCGTTTGATTCCATCGGCCCTGCTGAGTTTTGAACAAATCGGCCTGCCCAAGATATGTGCTGCCTTGTGCCGACGCCCCAGAGGACTGTTCCTGGTGACAGGGCCGACGGGATCCGGAAAAACGACCACCTTGGCCAGTATGATTAACTATATTAATGAAACCCTCGACCATCATATCGTAACCATCGAAGAGCCGATTGAATATTACCACAATCACAAAAAATCGGTTATCAATCAACGTGAAGTGGGGCTGGATACCCCCAGTTTTGCCGAAGCACTGCGACGTTCTTTGCGTCAGGACCCGGATGTAATTCTGGTTGGTGAAATGCGTGACCTGGAAACCATTGAAGCTGCCATCACGGCAGCGGAAACCGGCCACTTGGTATTTGGGACGCTGCACACCACGGGCTGTCAAGGTACGATTAACCGAATTGTGGACGCCTTTCCCGTCAGCCAGCAGGAACAGATTCGCGTTCAGTTAAGTACGAATTTGATTGCGGTGCTTAGCCAGACATTGTGCCCAAAAAAGACAGGAAAAGGGCGTGTTGCGGCATACGAGTTCATGGTCGTTACTCCTGCGATTGCAAACTTGATTCGTGAAAACAAGACATATCGTATCGAATCCAGCATCCAGATTGGTAAAAAAATAGGCATGCAGTTATTGGATGATCATTTGTGGGAATTATATGATAAAGATCTTATTGGTATTGAAGAAATGCTCGACAAAGCAAGATATCCGGCAGCTCTTTTGGAGAAAGCCGAAAAGAAATTAGGACAATCTTTAGGTCAACACGCCAAGAAATCAATTGAAGAAGAATATGGGCCTGTTTTACAGGGTTAATTCCTTCTTATCTTGGTTCTCAAAGGGCCGACAAAATCGGCCTTTTTTTTTAAAAAAACGAATTGTGAATTTATATGTATGTAAATTATACCACGTGTCTAATTAATATTTTTAAAAATAAAGGACATAAAAGTCTTTCGAAGTCCAATTTAAAAACCTTGTTTTTATTAAAATAGCCCTTATTTAAGAAAAAACGAGAATATTTGTTAATTAAGCCAAGTGTCACCGTGCATATTTGTTTGCCGAATCAATTTTAATGACCTATAATAAGACAGAGACCTTATAACGGTTAAGGCTCGGGAGTGAATGAAATGGCTAAAATACCTCCGGTTAGTGAATTAAAAGGCAGAACGATTGGTCGCATCCTGATCAAGATGGGATTACTGACCCGAGAGAAAGTCCACGAATGCCTTAAGGTTCAAGAGGAGCGTAAAGGACAGGTCAAGCTCGGTGAAGTATTTGTTGAAAAGGGCTTTGTTAAACCCAAAGATTTACGCATTGCCCTGGCCGGACAACGAGGGATGGAATATGTGGACCTGGAAGGGCAGGAAATCCCACAGGCCGTGATTGATCAGATTCCATCACAAATGGCCAGGACTTATCGGATATTTCCACTTAAATATGACAAATCCAGCAATCGCATTACTGTCGCTATTGATAATCCGGACAACTTCCGCGCCACAGATGATTTGAGTACGCTGCTTGGTTTTTCAGTCGAGTCGAAAGTAACCGATCCAGACGCTTTGACCGCAGCCCTCGACAAGTATTATAAAGAGGACAAAGAAGGACTTGGCGATTTGATCGGTGAAATCGAAGGCGACCAGACCCTCAAGCAGTTTGAGGGACGAGGCGAGAGTATTGACCTGGAAGACATTAAGGAACTGGCAGAGTCCAGCCCGGTCAAGAAGCTGCTGAATCATGTCCTTCTCCAGGCGATTCGTGAGAAGGCGTCGGATATTCATTTTGAGCCGTTTGAAGATGAGTTCAAGATGCGGTATCGTATTGACGGGGTTTTGTATGAAATGGTGCCGCCTCCCAAGAGCATTGCAGTCGCTTTATCCAGCCGTATTAAGGTTATGGCCAATCTGGATATTGCCGAACGTCGTTTGCCGCAGGATGGACGTATTCCCCTGGTGGTCGGCGGCAATCCGGTGGACCTGCGTGTCAGTGTATTGCCGACGATGTTTGGTGAAAGTGTTGTGCTTCGTGTTTTGGACCGGACCCAGGTGGATTTGCGGCTGGATATGCTGGGGTTACGTCCTCGCGAGCTGGATATGGTCAATCAGCTCATCAACAAACCCAACGGGATTGTGATTGTGACCGGCCCCACCGGTTCCGGCAAAACCACAACCTTATATTCCTGTCTGAAGGCACTGAATACCATTGACACGAAAATCATTACCACCGAGAACCCGGTGGAATATGATATTGATGGCCTTATTCAGGTTCAGATTCGTCCGGAAATCGGATTGACCTTTGCCCGGTGTTTGCGGTCGATTCTGCGTCAGGACCCGGACATCTGTATGGTCGGTGAAATTCGCGATCTTGAAACCGCGGAGATCTCTATTCAGGCTTCTCTGACCGGGCACCTGGTGTTTACGACACTGCACACCAATGATGCTCCCAGCACCATTGCACGTCTTTTGGATCTGGGTCTGGAAACCTTTTTGGTGACAGCAACCCTGGAAGGTGTTATTGCTCAGCGTCTGGTTCGCAAGATATGTAATCGCTGCAAGACCGAATATACCCCATCGGAAGAACAACTGATGGAATTGGAACTGACGCACGAAGACATCAAGGGCAAAAAGCTCTATTACGGCCGAGGCTGTGAACACTGCAATAATACCGGCTACAAAGGGCGTACTGGCATTTATGAAATCATGGTATTCAATGATGAAATCCGCGATTTGATTATGAATCACGCTTCGACGTCGGTCCTGCGTGAGGCCGCCCGCCGTGCCGGGATGAAGACACTGCGTGAAAATGGCCTGGCGCTGATTTATGACGGTATCACGACGATTGATGAAGTTGCCCGCGAAACCATTGCGGCAGAAGAATAATGGAGGTGCACGATGCCTACTTTTGAATATGTGGCGCTGGACGCCAAAGGCAATGAGGTGAAAGCGGAGATCGAGGCTCTGAGCAGTAAAGAGGCGATCAGTAAAATCCGCAATAAAGGGCTGTTTCCAACCAAAGTCAAGGCACATGGAGCCGGCAAGAAAGTCGCCGTAAAAGCCGCGGCGGCGGCCCCGAAACGCAAGGGGGCCAATAAGAAAATTAAAATCAAGGTGGTAACACAGTTTGCCCGGCAGTTGTCCACCCTGCAGGATGCAGGTCTTGCGATTCTGCGATCCCTGCGTATTCTGGAAGAACAGCAGAAAAAAGGCCCCTTCAAACGCATTATCGGTTATGTTGCTGATGATATTGAAGGCGGCTCGACGCTGTCGGAGGCACTGGGCAAGTATCCGCGATGCTTCAACCGCCTGTTTGTAAACATGGTGGCCGCGGGTGAAGTCGGCGGCGTGCTGGACGTGATTCTGGCCCGTGTTGCGGATTTTATGGAAAAGGCTGAAAAGCTTAAATCCAAGATCAAAGGGGCCATGGTATATCCGGCGGTTGTGATGACGGCGGCGTTGTTCATCGTGCTGGGGCTGATGATTTTTATCGTGCCGACCTTCTCGGAAGTGCTTGCGGATATGTCCGATGGCAGGGCGGGTCTGCCGGCACTGACGCAGGCCCTGCTGAATATCAGCAAATGGCTGCTGGGGCGAAAAGGCTTGAATGCAGGGATGGTAGCTGTTTCGCCGTTTATTGTATTTTCATTTTTTAAATTTATTCGTCAGTTCAAGGCGGGGCGGTTTGCCATAGACTGGGTTAAGCTTCGCCTGCCGGTCGTGAAGAAGGTGGTCTATAAAACCGCAGTGGCCCGCTGGTGCCGTACACTGGCAACACTGATTAGCGCCGGCGTACCGATTCTGGAAGCCATCAATATCACCCGGGAAACCGCGGACAACGAGGTGTATTCCAAAATGCTCGGCAAGGTCCAGGCGGCTATTCGTCAGGGCGATACCTTCGCCAACCCCCTGCGTCAGAGCAAGACGGTGGACTCCATCGTCGTCAACATGGTGGATGTGGGTGAAGAAACAGGCGATCTGGATAAAATGCTGATGAAGGTTGCAGACAACTTTGATGAAGAAGCGGACGTACTGGTCGGCTCCATGATGAGCCTGCTGGAACCGCTTATGATTATCATGTTGGGTGGAATGGTCGGCACGATTGTGCTGGCCATGTTCCTGCCGATGGTCAAGATGATTCAGGTGCTGATGTAATACGAATAAGGATATCACCGGCTGGCCCGGCGATGACAAAAACATAACGCAATACTTGCCATAATTGATGAGAAAGGAAAAACGATGAAAAGAACAGGTCAAAATAAAGGCTTTACCATTGTGGAAATGCTGACGGTGATGGGGATTATTGCCATCCTGATCGGCCTGCTGGTTCCGGCCCTGAATCAGGTCAAGGATTATTCCAAGCAGGTTCAGCAGAAATCACAGTTCCACAGTATCGATGTCGCCCTGGAAATGTTCAAGACCGATTTCGGTTCTTATCCGGATTCGTATGATAATCGTGGAGCCAGTACACCTGCCCCAGCTGCCCCCTTACAGGCGGATAATATGAATTATGGCGGTGCCCAGAAACTGGCCGAGGCGATGGTGGGCTGGGATTTGCTGGGATTCCATCCGCGTTCGGGGTTCCGTTCCGATGGGTACAATTATTTCCAGAATCCCACATTTAATGCCTATGCCTGGGTCTATGATACCAACAACGGGATTCAGGCTGGGACGGAATCCGAAAAGAGCCGGGATGAAAATATCAAGGCCCGCAAGAAGTACATCGATATGGAAAACGCCAATGCTTTTCGTATGCAGGATGTGTATAATACAAACCTTTCTGCCAGTCAGGGTGGAGCCAGCGGGACCTTTTTGGGTACCAATTATGTGCTCTGTGATGTCTATGCCAAAAACCGTGCTTCGGGCAAAAAAACAGGGATGCCGATTCTGTACTTCAAGGCACGCATCAATTATACCCTCCAGGATTTCACCGTCGATGGCAACTATAGAAATGATATTTACAATTACGATGACAATCGCGCCCTTGTCTGCCTGGGGACAACCGATGCGTCCGAGAGACATGAATTGGAATCGGTTACCGGTACTGTAACCGGCTCTGCCTATGAAAATTTTGAGAATATGATTCTCAACAAGCAGGTTCAGCAATCCACCGTCACGGCTGCCAATCCCAGAGGCATCCTTCGTCCCTACCGGGCCGATTCGTATATTCTGGTCTCGGCGGGCAAGGATGAGCTCTATGGAACTTCCGACGATATCTTTAACTTCGAAAAGGGCAGCCAGCAGTAAGGACGGAACACAAGCGATATTTTGACCTGTCGGCGGCAGAAGGGGAGCTTGTGCTGACAGCATCAGAAATAGACAGGTCATTGAGTCATCTATGAAATAATGTCAACCGGGGGAACAATTGACGTTATTTCTCGCCGAGGGTCCGAACGCATCCGGACAAAACAGATGCGGAACAGCAGATAACAAGTCAAGACAGACAGCAGAAACAGGTCTGCCGGATTGATGCAGGAATGCGTAAAAACGCCTTTACATTGATAGAAGTCCTTATCACGCTGGCCATTATTATGATCCTGGTGGGGGCTCTGGCCGGAACGGGGCAATATCTGCGCACCCGTGCCGGGATACAGTTGACCCAAAGCACAATCCAGATTATTGATGCCGCCCTGGAGCAGTACCATGAGCAGTACCGGGTATTTCCATTTAAGAACAGGGATGAGAATGGGGACGCCGTTGCCGATCCGTATACTGTAGAACATTTCGAAGCAGACTTGGCGGCGAAAATTACCGCTGGAATCTTAACCAAAAAAGATAAAGATGAGCAGATAATAGTTTGGAACGCTGCTTCCAGTGCTGCCTTGTATTATTTTCTGAATCGCTGCGGCGACAGTAAGGCGATTCTGGATACGCTGTCGGATCGAATGATAACCACTCTGGATGCAGATGGTCATCAGATTAAAATGGACATGGGGGGGATAACCTATAGCGTACCTTACTTTATCGATGCCTGGGGTGAAAGTTTACAGTATGAGTATCTGGATCATTACCCGTATCCGAAGATTATGTCGGCCGGGCCGGATAAACTTTTCGGGACTTCTGACGATCTGAGCAATCAATGAGTATACAGGCGGCTATGCCGCCGAGGCGAGAAAACAAAACGAATAAAACAGGGAAGACCAGATGAAACGGATTCCAAAACAATTGAATAAAAAAGCGTTCACGCTGATTGAGCTGCTGACGGTGGTTGCAATCATCGCTATGCTGGTTGGGATAATGGCTGTGGGATTACGCAAAGCCACCATCACCGCCAAGAACCTGCGGCAGAAAGCGGAACTGAAGGCGATGGATATCGGGCTGGAGTTGTTTGCCAAGGATTTTGACGGCTATCCGTTTTCGAATCAGATACCTGTCAGCGGCGGCCCGGTGATCTGCGGCGCCCAGCGGGTGGCTGAGGCCCTGGTGGGACGGGATGGGTATGGTGTTGAGCCTCAGACGGGCTGGTATCCTCCCAACGACAAAAATTATAATCCGCTGGTTCCGGACGATCTGTATGATGCTTCGGTACAGGCCAGTCTTCGCCGCCGCAAAGGTCCGTATGTGGAGTTCAAATACAGCGGGGTTTACACGATTCTGGAGTTGTGGGGCGGCAGTGCCGGTACCAATATTTACCCATCCCTCCCAAATCCGACCCCTCAGCAGGCGGATTCCCGGTCTCCCGTCATTACCGATGTCTTTAACAAGAATCAGATAGACCTTAACGGCGAATCCATCAAAGTCGGTCTGCCGGTACTGTATTATCGAGCCAACGAGAGCAAGCCCTTCCGGATCGACAGCCAGAGAAATCTGGTGACCAATCCGACCGCCCAGCAGGCCGAAAAATGGGTTTATAATTATTATGACAATTTTGAATTAGTCAGGCTGCCGGTCTTGTCCGATCCTGCTTTGTCTGATATGGATTTTGTTAACCCCAATGCTCCAGACAAGACTACGGATGCACAACGAGCCCAGTGGTTTTATGAACATATTACTCAAACGGCGGATGCGGGCAGGAATTTTTATAAACCGTTCAATGCCAGTACCTTTATACTGATTTCGGCTGGCTATGATGGGGTGTACGGCACTAAAGACGATATTACCAATTTTAATTACTAATGGGGCTGCCTGCCGGCGGCGTCCTAATAAACCGTGATAGTGACGGAGAGAAAAATGAAACGAGACAAGCAAATACGCGGATTCACACTGCTGGAAATGCTGACTGCCCTGGCGATTGTCGTGATCATGATCAGCCTGCTGATTCCGGCCATCCAAAAAATCGGTGAAACGGCCCATGTAGTCAAACAGAAGGCCCAGTTTCATGCCATCGAAGTCGGGCTGGAGACGTTCCGGGTGGATACGGGGGATTATCCGCCGTCGGAGTACACCTTCTTAGGCAACGATAATAAAACCGGCTATTGCGGCGCCCAGAAACTGGCCGAGGCGATGGTCGGCTGGGACGGGTTCGGCTATCACCCCAAGAGTGCCTGGCAAAGTAACGGTGAAGCAGATTTTAATGGAGACGGCAATACGGAACTGATTTACGATACCGTCAAGGGTATCAAAGTTGGTAATACCGTGTTGCAGACTGCCGAAGAAAATCGCAAGGTCCGCAAGGGGCCTTACCTGGAACTGGAAAAATCCAACGCGGTTAAGCTGAGTTCGATTTATCCAGACGATCCAAAGTTTCCCACGTCTGCTATTGTGGCGAGGGATACCTATGTCCTGGCCGATATGTTTGGTACGGTATATCACAGAACTACCGGTAAGAAAACGGGAATGCCCATCTTGTATTATCGTGCGGATACCTCCAAGGCCCTCTTCCGGCCTACCACCTTGGGGACGGATCAGAAAACTACATCGACGGATGCGATCTATAATGTAAATCATAATTATCCATTTTTTGCGTACGTGACGCCAACGGAAGAAATTCACCCCATGGCCAGCGATCGCGAGCTGTTTTACAAGCGGATAGCCAATCCCAACTTTACCAGTCCCCAGCGTCCCTATCGGGCTCAGTCGTTTATTCTGCTCAGTGCCGGGGCGGATGGCTTATATGGGTCGCCGGATGATGTGTACAACATCGATGAAAACGAAAAATAATGCCCGCCGGCTGGTCCGGGGATGCGTTTAAACCAAACGGATGCAGGTCATCTCTTTTTCGCGGATGCGGAAAAGAAAGTGAAATAAGAATGAAGCAGAACCACAGCAATCATGGAATCACGCTGACGGAAGTCCTGGTGACGGTCGCGATCATCGCCGTTCTCCTGGCGGTTTCGATTCCGGCAGCCAAAGAACTGAGCCGGTCGCTGGAGCAGTCGGTGGGGGCCGGCAGCGTGATTGATGCGGCGCTGGCCAATGCCAGGGCGATTGCGATTCGTGAGCAGAAGTATGCCGGCGTCCGGTTTCAGCGGGATGTCGAGGGCAATACGTATCTGACATTCATTATCCATGATCCGTCGGCTACCGGGCTTGCCAATGGTTTCCGGGCGGTGGACAACAAAAAACCGATACCGCTGCCGGAGACGGTGGGGGTGATTGCCGACGGTAATTATACCGATGCGGATTTGACCTCGGCTGCAGGGATGAATCAGGCCAGTACGTTTTCGGTGGTGTTTAATGCGTCCGGCAAGTTTGTGCTGCATCCGGTTCGAGTCCGCAATCGGGATGGCAAAACCGATCATACCAGCACCGACCGGGTTTTTAACACACAGCCCAATGTTCTGGCCGGCAAGGCGCAATTTGTCCAGGATGATTATCCCACCGATGGCTATGGCCAAGAAGACAGTGTTTCGGCATTCCGAATCTACGACAAAAAAGAACTGCAGAAAAACAGTGCCAAACCGTGGACGAACTATCTGCAATTCCTGACTCGGGATTCAGTCAATCCCTATACAGGTGAGCTGATTAAGAAATAATTATGAAGCAGCGATTACGACATAATGGATTTTCTCTGACGGAAGTGCTTCTGGCGACGGGGGTGCTGGCGATTGGTCTGGTGATGATTGCCATGGTCTTTCCAGTCGGGGTCAAGCTGACCAGTACGGCCACGGAACGTACAGCGGCAGCGACGGCAGCCAGCGAGGCGTTTGCCAAAATTCAGCTTTTTGGCAAAGATCCGGATGGCCCCGCCGGCCCGCTGTCATCGGTCATCAAACCGGCCTCGGTACCTGCGACGGGAAGTGCCAACCTGAATTTGATGTATCCATCACTGCTGCCCGGCGATGAACGGTGGTATCCGTCGGTAGCCGGGGCTTTGGAAAAGAAATATCACTGGTCGGCGATGGTTCGGAAAATCAGCGATACCACGCTTCAGACGACGGTTTTTGTCAGCCGGCTATTGTCCCAGAATGCCCTCTATTATGACCCGAATCATTCCCAGGGCCTTGCTGTGGGAAAATGGCCCGAGCCGTTTCCGGTGCAGATTGAAAAAATCGCCAGCAAGACCCTCAAGATCAAGCCGGCGATGCCGAACAATACCGAATATCGTTTTTTCACCGAAGGCAGTGTGCTGCTGGTCAGCCGCACGGGGGCACTGTATCGTGTGGTGGAAATCAAAAGTTCGGATAATGTGGTTCGGGACTTGCTTGTCCTGGATCGGGATTATGCGGAGTCTGGAGCTAATTTTGTCTGGGTTGTCCCCCCGGCAGCGGGCAGTACACGAAATCCGTGCATTGGAGTCTATCAGCGGCTTCTGGAATTTTAGACGAACATTATGAAAAAAGCCTTTACAATCATTGAGCTTTTGGTGGCGATGGCTTTGCTGGTGATCCTGGTGGCAATCTCCGGGGTCGTGTTTTCGGCAGCGGTCAAGGCCCATCGGACAGCTGCGGCAACGACCGAAATCATGGCACGAATGCGGGCGGTGACCGAACAGCTTGATATGGATTTTCGCGGGCTGCGAAATGATATGCCGGTGGCGATCTGGTATGAATATGACCCCGTAACCCGCAAACGATACGATCAGATCCAGTTTTTTGCCAATGGGGTATTTCAAACTTCCCGGCAGTGGACTTATTATAAAAAAACAGATGCGACCTCCGCTACGACCGCCCTGGAAGGCAACACCGCACGAATTTATTATGGTCAGGCGAATAATGTATCCATAGATTTATTGGAAAAGAAACGCACGGCAACTCGATCTTATAAGGGAACTGTGCCCGATGCACGCAGCCTCGGGACCCAGCAGATTCTGGCCCGACGATGCCATCTGATGACGCAGCTGCAGATGCCTGAGGGTAATGTATTTCCGACGGCTTCCATGTTTACGGCCTCTTTTGTTGCCTGGAAAGATAAGACTTTGTATGGCAATGATGTCTTTGAATATGATAATCTGAGCCTTGCGGACTGGCGGATGATTCTGGATACCGCCGCAAACGCTTCACATTATATTCTGACCTGTTTTAACAACAGACCCGGCGTGGATTTGTCCGCCGCCGACGGCCAGTCGCTCCATATGATTTTGTCGCAGGGGGTTGGCAGTTTTGCGGTACAGAGGGCAAAGTGGGATTCGGCCGCTTCGACTTATAAATGGTATCCGGAGGCAACCGATTTTGGAGCCTCGAACCAG
>JAWRKM010000052.1:0-6715 GCA_040306945.1 Anaerohalosphaeraceae bacterium | reverse complement strand
GAGGAATTCTCGCAGCTCGGTTCCGGTTTTCGGATTGCCCTGCGCGACCTGGAGATTCGCGGGGCCGGCAACATCCTCGGTCCCGAACAATCCGGCCACATCAACACCGTCGGCTACGAACTCTATTGCCAACTGCTCGGCCAAGCCGTCGCCAGGCTCCGCAATGAGCCGGTCGAACAGCCCGCCATGACTGTCATCGACCTGGGGTTCCATGTTGGCATCCCAAAAAATTACATTGCCTCCGACCGCCAGCGGCTGGAGGTCTATCGCCGTGCTGGCCAGATGCGGACTGTTGCAGATATCCGACGTTTCGAAGAGGAATTGCGGGATTTATTCGGCCCGCTGCCCGACTCGGTGCGTACCCTGCTGGATATCGCCGAACTGCGGATGTATGCCGCCCGCTGGAAAATCCGCAGCCTCATCGTCCAGGGGATGGATTTGATATTCTCATTTGAAGAGGGGGCCTATACCGCCGACCTGTTTGCTCGCAGCCCGGGCCGAGTCAGCATCCCCGATCCCCGCACCGTCTATGTCCGGCTTGATAAATCCTATTTCGAACCCCATACCCTGACCAGCGTCCTCCGAAAACTCCTCAAACGGAGTCGGTAAGACAAGTTCTCAAATAGACGAATTAAAGGTCTTGTATTGATAATATTGAGACGGGCAATAAAAAAAGCCAGAACCGCAGAACGCAGTATCTGGCTTCGGAGGAGGGTGATGAATTAAGTTGTCAGAATTAGCTATCTGATAATTTCAGTGTATCACTCTATATATTATGACGAATAATCATCGTCAAATGTTTACTAAAATCTATTGAAAAACTAAAAATATTTATAACAAGCATTTAAAACCCTATTTATAAATCACTTGTAAACACAGCCAGCGGCATTGAAAAGAGTATGCATTGACATATTTTAATCACAGCTATCTGTGAAATCTTTGTCAATTTCCCTGTCAATCTCAGGAAAAGTGCTCCCTCCTTGCATCTACAATGACTCCTTTTAGTATCCATTAATACTGGATAAATTAATTAAATAGTTATATAAATATCAAACTTTTTGTTGAAATTATAAAAAGAAAATCTATAATATAGTTAGATGGTTATAAAACATATATGAAGGTATAAAAGGAGCGTTTATGTTGTATCGAAAAACCACACTAAGTCACCAATATCTCGAAGAACTTCCCACCGAAATTGTTGCTCGACCCGCAGAGCATGCCAAAGTCCTTCGGTCCCGATGTGACTGGCTGACCGGCCCGGATCGCGTTCTGATGGAGCTTGTTTTAACGGCTGGCTGCCGAAACCAGACCCTGGCCGTCCTGACCGGCCGCTCCCAATCGACCCTGAGCCGACGTATCCGCCGTCTGACCGAAGGCTTGACCGGCCGGCGGGCTTTGGTGTCTGCCGACCGTGTCAAAATCTCCGCCCTCGAAAAAGCCATTGCCCGTCAGGCCATCCTCGAAGGCCATTCGATTACCCATATTGTCCGTGTGATGGGCCTGTCGCGGTATCGTGTGCGTAAAATCCTCGAGACACTCAAGACCTCGCAACATCAAAACCGTTCTGCCTGATCCTACCCATTCCAATGCAAGGAGCTTGCCATGAAATCGATTCGATTTTCGATTTGCAAACATATTCCCTTTACCTACCCCATCACCGATCGGATGAGGCAGGTGATGAATATCTTCGGCCTGACGCTGTTTCGTCTTCGCAAACAGACCTTCAGTCATACTCTCGACATTGAACTTCACGAAGGCGATATCTGCTACATTACCGGTCGCTCCGGCACGGGCAAATCCATTCTTCTCAATGCGATGTATGCTCAGACTCCCGAACACGAACGGATTCGTTTGGACGACATCCCCATCGAAGCCGATCAATCCCTCATCGATGGCATCAGCGATGTGGGCGGCTCAACCTTTGAGCTTCTTGACGTACTTGCCGCCGCAGGCCTGTCGGATGTCCTGGCGTTGTTGTCCCGCCCGCAGCATTTGTCCACTGGCGAAGTCTTTCGCTATCGTCTGGCCCGTGCCATCCTCAGCGGCAGGCAATTTATCTTCGCGGATGAATTCATGGCCTCGGTTGACCGTCTGACCGCGGCTATCGTCAGCCGACGTCTTCGAGACCTTGCCCGCAAAACGGGCCGTATCTTCATCTTTGCCGGCGTACAAAGCGAACTCATCGCAGACCTTGCCCCCGACATCATCGTGGTCAAATACCCCGCTGGTCTGACTGACATCATCCGCCGCGACTCTGCCCCCCAATCGAAGACGACAACCCCAACCGAAAGGCTCGCCCATGTCTCCTGATGAAACCGCTGTCATTACTCATCCCGCCGCAACCGCAGCAATTACCAAACGCCCTCGCTATTGCTCATTGCTCAAATACGTTACCCTGTGCCCCGGAGCCATCGCGGACTACCACCGGCTCAGCCGCTATCACTACCGCGACGCGTGTCTGGGGCCTGTGGCCGCGGTTTGGACGCTCCGTCAGCACGTCCCGCTGATGCACTTCGAACACGCCGTCATTGGGGTTATTGTCTATACTTACCCTGCCCCCAACTGTGCCGCACGCAACGCTGTCTTTGGCCCGCAATTCTGCTCCTCCGACCGAACCTGCCATCTGCGTTATTTGAATCAGTCCATCCGCACCATCTCGCGCGTCGTTATCGATCCCGCCTGGCGCGGGCTTGGTCTTGCCGCCTGGCTGGTCCGCCGGACCATGCCCCAATTGAACATCCCGTACATCGAATCCCTGGCCGTGATGGGCCGCTTCAATCCCTTCCTCGAAAAGGCCGGGATGAAACGCTATCCGACGCCCGAAAACAAAAAGGCCATCCGCCTGGCACAGATGCTCAATGAATTGAATATCCCGCCGACCCTCTGGCATGATCCTGAGGCTGTCCACGAACGGATACTGGCCCTTAAGGCAGCAGATATGGGCCGGCTCGAACGCCGCATCAATGCTTTTCTCGGTCCTTTCGGCCGCCGCCGCAATTTATCACAAAGCCTTGAACGTACGGATTTTATCTGCCGAAAACTTGCCTGGCCGCCGGCCTATTACCTGTGGAGAAACACAGATGTATCACATCCTCCTGTTAAAATAAGATCTTAAAAAATAAATAATCTTGACTCCGCAATGTCATTATTGGTAAAATGGGTAATCCTTCTGAATCACGCACTACTTTATTTTAATAGTTCCGAAAGGACGAGGAGAGTATGATGAAACGAAGCCCTATTTTTAATGCCAGCAAGAGCACCTGTCTGATAGCTATTTTGACTCTGCTGATTCAGGCCCTTCCGGCCTTCGCTGAAGTCAGTTACGACAGTGCCATCAATTTTTACAAAGACGGAGCCTATGAGTCTATCAATTCAGACGGCACAGATGACTCATACGTTGGCTATCAATCCTTTTCCGGCGGTGCGGGAACGGGCTGGACGCTGGTCAACGGTGAATCCCTGGGCTTTACGCATGGTTATGCAGATGCCGGCAATCTCAAGCAGGCAGCCGTTGCCCAGGTTATTTCCACACCGAACAACAATCACTTTTCCGATGCCAGGATTTCCACTGAGGCAACCAATCGCCTGACAGTGCTGCCGGGGACATCCGGTCTTTCTGAAGGCGACACCACTATCCTGACCCTCAAGATCCGGCTGGACGGCTCCTTGCATACCGAAGCGACCTCCTGGCCCGGCAAGGGCTGGGCACACGCCGAGATGGACGCAGGGCTGACCATCCGTGACCTGGCCATCCAGATCGACACCGGCGAAGGCATGTGGATCCCCTCGCAGGCTTCGTTTGGCGCCTCCTGCGAACTGGAATCGTATGATGTGTATATGCCTTACTGGAATCACAGCTATTCATCCAACTGGGATCAGTTCTGGAGCTATGAAAGCAATATCGACGCCGGCAATTCGTACCGCATCTCCGATGGCGTCAGCTATCTGGGCGAATCTTTTCATTACCAGCAAGGCCTTTCGTTTGACACCGGTGAAATTACCCTGATGTTTGAAGCCATCGTTGGCCATACGCTGGATTTCACATCGAATATGTATCTCTATGTGGATGCCAATAACGACGCGATGGCATATGCTGACTTTGGCAATACCTTTGCCTTTGACGTCACCGCGGCCAACGGTGTGGCTTTGCAATGGCAGGTCATCCCCGAGCCGGCCACGGTCCTGCTGCTGGGCGCTGCGGGACTGTGTATCCGCCGCAAACGCTAAATTGAGCCAACTTTAAACATAAAGGGCGAACCGGGGTGTTCGCCCTTTTTGTTTCGCTGCAATCAACTATTTCGTGCTGATGACCAGCGTCTTGCCTTTCATCAGGTCCTGATGCGAGATAAAATACCCGTCAATTGTCTTGCCGTCATAGGTAATCTTGGTAATCTGATTGCCGGGCTTGTCCCGCACAATTGTCCAGTTCACGTTGTCCCCCATCTTAATCACGACCTTATCAAACAGCGGCACGGTCACGATATACTCCGGATCCGCCGGTGAGAACGGATAAAATCCCATCGCGTTAAACACATACCACGACGACATCTCGCCGGCATCATCCATCCCCGCATACGCCAGCTTTTCCTTGCCCATATCATAAAACTCATCCATAATCTTGTTCAGAATCGCCTGGGCCTTGTCCTGCCTGTCAACAAAATAGTACATATACGGGAACCCGTGGTCGGGCTGGTTGCCGTGGCAGTACTGCCCAATAAAGACCGAAAAGTTATACGCCTCCACGCCCCCCCATGGAATCGAAAACAGCTCATCCAGTTTCTTCTCGAAGGCCACTTTGCTCGGATAGAGGCTAATCAGCCCCTGCGGGTCATGCGGGGCAAAAAACGACGACTGCCATGCGTTGGCCTCGCGATACATATATTCATAATACGGATACGTTGGGTCAAAGTCCTTGATCCAGTCGCCGTTGGCCAGCCGCCCCCGCATCAGCCCTGTCGACGGGTCGAACATATTCTTATAGTTGCTGGTACGCTTCATCAGCATCTGGTAATTGGCCGTATCGCCAAGCTCTCTGGCCAGCAGTGCCACCGCATAATCATCATAGGCATATTCGAGCGTCTTGGTCACGCCCGCGGCGGCTTTGGTTTCGACATTGGGGTTTTTGATATCCGGCTCGGAGATATATCCCTTTTCCATATATTCGGTGATATGCGGCCGGGGTCCGCCTTCGAGGGTCGCATTCCGCAGCAAGAGGTTATAGGCGCTGTGGATATCATATCCGCGTATCCCGCGTAAATAGGTCCCCGCAATAAACGGCGCCGCATGGTCACCATGGAAAAACGTTGGCATAAAGCCCGTCTTTTCGCCCCGGTCGATCAGCGACTTAATCACATCCACCGTCACATCCGGCGACAGCATCCCCAGCAGCACCAGCTTGTTTCGGTAATCATCCCACAGCGACGGCTCGGTATAATACCGGAAGCCCTTGTTGACGACGTTGCGGTTTTGGTCGGTAAAGTCCCCGTTGACATCGCTTCGCAGTGCCGGCCACAGGAACGACCGGTACAGCGTCGAATAGAACAGACCCCGCTGGCGTTCGGTGCCGCCGGTGACCTGGATTTTGGACAGGAGCTGCTGCCAGGTGGCCGTCGCCTCGTCGCGGACCTGCTGGAAGCTCTTGCCCCGCATCTCTTTGTCGAGGTTGTCCCTGGCGTTGGCAAGGCTGACAAATGAAAAGCCGATCTGCAGCTCCAGCGGCTTATCCGCATCCGCAAAGTGCACCACGGAGATGGTCTTGCGGCCCCTGGTCATCGATTCAATGGATTGAATTTTGTGGTTGCTTACCGCGTAGAAGTACATCCGCTCGCCGGTCTGCTGAAAGCCGGTAAAGACGGTGTCGCCGTCCTGGGCGATATCCCACCGCCGGACGCGCTCGTTGGCAATCGACAGGTCGGCGATGAGCTTTTTGGGCTGGCCGGGCTTGAAGGTGTATTTATGGAATCCGCACCGCAGGGTCGAGGTCAATTCCGCGTTGACGCCGTAGCGTTCGAGGTACACCTGGTAATAGCCCGGGCGTGCGGACTCGTTTTTGTGGCTGTAGGGGGAGCTGTAGTCGTCGGGGGCAAACTCGCCGGTGGCCGGCAGCAGGGGGATATGGCACAGGTTCCAGTGGCCCTTGCTGGTGTGGGTGAAGGCCTGGATGGAGGTGTCTTCGTACTGATACCCCGACCCGCTGCCAAATTGCGTCACGGGGCTAAGCTGCACCATCGCATTGGGCAAGGATGCCCCCGGGAAGACCTCTGCGCCCCACGTCCTGTGCGTTGGGGTATAGCCGATGTCCTTGCTGTCCCACAGGGTCGCTGTGCCCAGAAACGGATTAACATAATCCACAAGCTGCTTTTCCGCCTGGGCAATCGTTCCCGCAAGGCAAACCAAACCCACTGTAAACCATTTCATCAGTTCTGTCTCCATTTTTATCGCTTTTGTGTTCAGTCAATACTATGCCATTCAGATGCTGTATGGAATGGATATGTTTCGATAAAATTCCTTTTGGACGGGATTTAGGGAATTAACAGGATAATGGTATGTAAGTATATAGGTATATACGTATGCAGGTTTTGGTTTGATTTTTTTCTGTTCATTGCAGCCTCCTTTTAGCCCTTTTGCAGCTCCTTTTTAGCCCTTATTTTTTTCTGCCTGTCCTTCCTGAGCAGGCCCTATATATATGTCGGATGGGGAGGAAAAGTTGCTTATA
>JAWRKM010000051.1:0-17744 GCA_040306945.1 Anaerohalosphaeraceae bacterium | reverse complement strand
CTGAATTCCACCGCCCATCGAGGCCGGATTCCCAGCAGCATGGCCGTACAGATTGTCGAGCCGCTGCGGGACACGCTGGGCAGAATCGCCAGCCCCTGCGCCAGACCGATCAAAACCGCTGCCCCAAATCCAAACCGTTTCAGGCCGATATGGCCTTTACGATAATCAGCTCCGAACAGGAATAATGCCGACACCACCCACCAGAATCCAAGTCCAAACATCCCGCGTCCCGCTTCCAGCAAATCATCAAAAAGGACATACAATATCCCGGTTGCCAGAGTTGCTATTATCCCCAAAATCGTCAGTCGCACCGGGGCCTTTTTCTGGACTAGTTCTACCGGTTTTAATCCGGACTTGAACGACGATACAAGCCCGACAAAAAAACGGGCGATGGTTTTACGGAACACCACCAGAATAGACAGCACCGTTCCCAGATGCAGCGCTAGGTCAAATACAATCATCTGTGGATTTTCCGCATCCATGCCCGGCAGGAGATGCTGAAATAAAACCAGATGCCCTTCGGACGACACCGGCAGAAACTCTGTCAATCCCTGCACCGCTCCCAAAAGCATAGTGGACCCAACGGTTATCGCAGCTTCGTCCTGCGGCAGACCATTCCAGTAAGCCAGGGTTCGGCCGGCAATCCAGACTCCCGCCGCCCATAGCCCTGCCGCAAGGTCATCGGCCAGGATTCCCCAGCCAGCCGGCAGTTGTTCCAGCTTTTTGCACGGCCAGGGCTTGATAATATCGAAGAACCGAAACAAGCCAAACAAAAACGCGGACATCCAGCAGAAATCAAGCGGTGCGATCCACTGTGCCAGCAGCAATGCCAGGGCCTGTCCCGCGACTTCATCGCTGACAATCTGCCCCGGGTCTGTGCGTCCGGTTTGTGCAATCACGCAAGGAGAACAGACTACCGAAATGACACATCCTGCCGCAAGCAGAATCGCCATCGCCCACAGTGCCGCTGCCGGACCCAACAGAATCCCCGCCGCCATAAAAACCACCGCCGGCAGCAGCGATCCCCACGTCCCCGGTGCTCCCGGCAGCAGTCCCAGTCCCAAACAGCTTGTCCATAATCGATTCATCAGGAATCCTTTCCCGCTTTGGAACGCATAACAAACAGAAAATACTCATAAATGGCCGCTGACAATCCCGACAGGGGGATAAAGACAAGCAGCCGGACTGCCAGCGGTACAGCCAGCGACGGCACATAATCCTGCCGCCAGGTCTTTTCCAGATAAAATGCTCCGATACTGTAAAGCACTCCTGCGGCAAAGCCCCCCAGCATCGCCAGCCCAATTGTCTTGAATAATCGCATTCTTCCTCCAAATCCCGCGATCAATCCGCCGCACAACAACGGGGCCGAAATCCCCCACAGACTTTTCAGGTACCACAGGTTACTGCTTGTGGGCGCTGTGCCAACCCATTGATAATGCATCTGATGCATGCCGATAAGAAAGGCCCAAACCAGTCCCACGACAACAGGGACATGGAGATACCCGCTCGGCTGCGGCGACGCCAATGCGGCCATTGCCATCACCTGTCGACCCAGCAGCCGAAGCCGACTTTCGATATGCCGGGGCAATTGCCGCGGATCACAGACAAAGCAATGCCAGCCAGCCGGCAGAAGACGCAGGGGCAAATGGGCCGCAAACCATCCCGGATGCTGGGCAATAAACCGAGCCGTTTCAGGGTCGATCCGACCGGTTTGCAGCCAGCCAATCAGTCTGCGGACAATGACCGCCTGCAGGCTCTGGCTCAGGCCGGCAGACCTGCAACATTGTTCCAGTCGGGCGGCAAGCCCCTGGAGAGTATATTCGGGTTCCTGGTGATCCATCATGCGGCGGTTCACTCCTGCATACTCATCGCATAACGATCCGTCATTCCGGACACATAATCGCAGACAATCCGCTTTAACCCTTCCGCAGCAATCATATGCTGATAATAATGCGGCATCAGTTCCGGCTTGTTGCTGTATTTCTCGAACAGCCGGGTCAGCCATACGCGGATGGACTGTGCCTGTCCGGCAATCTGCGGATGATGATACAGATTCTGATAGAGAAACCGTTCCAGCTCGCACAGTTTGGTTTCTGCTTCCGCCGACAAATCGATCAGCCGTACCGGGCAGCCATAGACGTCTTTCAGGGACTGGATCTGATGCTTCTCCAGCAGCTGTCTGCTGGTCTCGATGGCGTCAATCACCAGGTAATCCAGAACGGCCTTGGAAATCCGCGTTCGCCGGATGACGATATCATCAATCTGTCCGGCCCCAACCGTCCGGCAGGCTTCCTCATATAACACAATCCCCCTGAGCTGCTTTTCATCCAGCAGCCGTGAACGCAGGCCGTCTTCCAGATCATGGCAGTTATAGGCTATCCGGTCGGCAACATCAGCAATCTGTCCCTCCAGACAAATCGATTCCGTGGAGCCTTCGGGGTTGTCATACGGGCTTTGATGCTTGGCCAGCGCCACCCGGGTTTCATGCATCAGATTTAATCCCGCAAACGCCGGATACGGATGCTCCAGAAAATCCACAATCCGCAGCGATTGCCGGTTGTGCTCAAATCCCCCGACCTCGGCGGTCAGTTCGTTGAGAACCGTTTCTCCCGCATGGCCGAAGGGACTGTGTCCCAGATCATGGGCCAGACAGATTGCCTCCGTCAGGCTTTCATTGAGATTCAGCACCCGCGCAATCGTTCGTCCGATCTGGGCGACTTCGATGCTGTGCGTCATGCGGGTCCGATACTGATCATTCAAGCCGGTGGTGAAGACCTGCGTTTTGCCCTCCAGTCTCCGAAACGCTGCGCAGTGGATAATGCGGTCCCGATCGCGTTCAAAGTCGGCACGATATCGATGAGGCCTTTCCGGGAATTGTCTGCCCCGGCTATTGTGTTCGGTGACTGCGTATGGGGCAAGCGTAGATGACATGTTAGACCACGGGTAATTGATGCTGACGGCTTTGTTCCAGCAGCAGAGCATACAGATCGGTCATGCTCTGGCTGATGACATCCGTATCACTGCACACGTGCATAAAATTGGTGTCCCCATTCCAGCGGGGCACCACGTGAATGTGCATGTGGTCGGGCAGTCCCGCCCCCGCACACCGGCCCGAATTCATTCCCACATTAAACCCATGCGGCTGAATCGCCGCCGACAGCAGTTTCTGACTGTCGCGAATTAGCCGCATCATCGACAGCAATTCTGATTCCGTCGCCAGCTCCATGGACCCGATGTGGCGTGTCGGGGCAATCAGAAGGTGCCCGTTGTTATACGGAAAGCGGTTGAATACCACCACGGCATCTGCTGTCCGCCAGAGCACAAAATTCTGAGCATCATCCTGCGGCGAGGCGATATAATCACATAAAAAACATGGACTTTTCTGGGACAGCCCCTGAATATATTTGATCCGCCATGGGGCCCACAGGTTGTTGCGTTCGATCATGTCCTCCATCTCCGATTACGGTTCCAGTTTCTGGATGCGCAGGGTTTGCTCGATGGCCACCTGCGGCACGGAATCCCCCAGCGGCAGCAGAAACGATGCGGTGGTCTTCAGCAGATACTTCTGGGTATCGCTTTCCACGGTGCCCGTGCTCAGGTTAAACACCTGCTTGCCTTCCCCTTCCAGCGACTGAAATTGATAATCCCGTAAAAACCCAAACAGTCCGCGCATCTGGAATGTGCCTTCATAGGGCTTGGGAAAGTTCGCCACGGTTTTATTGCTAAGCGTATAAGTGCTTGTAATCACAGCCTTTTTCTGGTCGTTTTCGTCGAGGATTGAATCCAGCTTGAACGTTGTGACCCGGCAGGGCGGATTCGGAATCGGTACCGGCCAGGCAATCAACTGCGTATTGGTCCAGGTCATCCCTGGCCTGACACCGTCCAGCGGATTGGGTACCGAGGATATCGAATCCCACAGATACCATTGCAGGGCGACGAAATCATAAATCATATCCGGATTCTTGACCCGCAAATCGTTGCGTGCAGTATCAAACGCCGCCTTGCCGGTGTCCAGAAGCAGTTGCTCCAGTTGGCTGAAGTCCTCGATTTGTCCGCTGGGCGACAGTTCCAGGGTAAAGCTCTTGCCCTGAAGGCTTTCCATCGCATCCGGGCTGGTGCCGCCGCGGCCGCTGAAGGAGCTGCGATGAACCTTGACCGTCTCAAACGTGCATTCAATCCGCGTTAGTCCGAACGGATCGACCTTGACAGGCTTGTAGGCCATCGTCAGTTCCATCGACTCGGTCATTTTCTGTGACTGTCCCTGTTTGCTGCCGGTTGTTGAGCCTGTCAGTTCAATCGTGACATCCCGACTGGAGGTCATTTGGTAGCGCAGGACTTTGCCTTCCTCAAAATTGACAATCAGCAGATTCTCGCCTCGCTGAACAGGACCATGACATCCCGTAAGGACTGTCACCATACATACCATCACCGCGTACAGCGGCCCGGTTACATGCCGTCTTCCGAAAACCATCCCGGATCCTTTCTCTGGACAGGCTGGGGGTTAGTTGATTTGTTTGAGGCTGATGCTGTAGGTCAGCTGCATCAGCAGCGTATCCGGCGCTGCATCCTCCGGAGCATTTTGCGGTTTTTCCTGCGCAACATAACTGCTGACCAGCGTTTCATTGTATTCCGATACGGTCCCGTTGGCAGGATTCATCACCAGCGTACCGGTGTACTGATCCTGGTTGTCGAACATCTTGGCAAAAATGCCCATACTCGATGCCCCGCCAGAGGAATTCTCCGCCGGTTTCTGCAGGCTTTCCTTGGCGGTCATCGTGACGACCACTTTGTCCTTGCTGACTTCACTGACCGTATAAACCTTTTCAAAGGTCTTGGGAGCAAGCAGTCCGGGAGGCGACGGCTGCACACTGGTCCAGCTCTTCTTGGCTGATATCACGTTCTTGTCTCCGGCAGGCAGCGGCAGTTGATGACGTTCTTTGATGCTTTCATCCATCAGGATCTTCTGGGCAATCTTCTGTCCCTCGCCGCTGACCGTCACGGCTCTGGCCGCAGCCGCATCCACCACCGTCACCTTGCCCTCCGGGCTGATGGCGATACGATAACGGGTACCGACAATCGTATTCAAGGCATCCCCTTTGTACTTCTCATCGGCACTGTTGAACTCATACCGTACCTCGTTCTTGTTGACCATCTTGCATGCCACGGCCTTGAGGGTAATATCCGCAACCGCCGAACCGTCCGGCTGGATTTCGGCAATCGTCTGCTCATACGTGACGGTTACAGTCGTACTGGTTTGTTCTTCCCGGCTTTTATTCAAAGTCGGCTGTTCAAATTTAAAATCTTTGATCATCTGACTGCTGGATTCATAGACTGCTGTCTGTCCGACTGTGGGGGTATAAGCCATTTTGACCGAAGACGAACATCCATGCAGTCCTGACATCAGGACTGCTGCCGCTGAGATTACACATACTTGCATCATCCGGGACATACTTTTCTCCTTATCTGGACTGTGCTTGTGTTGCCTTTTTGGCCGGTCAGGATACAGCTTTGCGTACCGGGTTAAACCAGCCCAACCCAAACCGATCCTGAATGTACCATGTCGCTGATAATCCAAAAATTATAGCTGGATTAGACCTGCTTGACAAGGTTTCTTTTACCGGCATTCTCAATTCATACGTATAGTAAGCTATCGGCACAATATCGCCTTGAAGTAAAACACCAAAACACAAAAAAGAGGTTTTTTTAACACCCCAATCGCGTTATAATACCCGCACTTTTCGGCATTTCAGGGCCGAAAGGCAAGATAGACTACATTTATGGAGTAAAACAATGCGCAGCGATACAGTCAAAAGCGGTTTTCAGCGGGCGCCCCATCGGGGCTTGTTACGGGCTTGCGGCCTCAAAGATACAGATATGAATAAGCCGTTTATTGCGGTAGCCAACAGCTTTTGCGAGATTGTCCCCGGCCACGTCCACCTCAATAAGGTCGCCGAAGTGGTCAAACAGGCCATCCGCGACGCCGGCGGCGTACCCTTTGAATTCAACACCATTGCCATCTGCGACGGGATTGCCATGGGCCATACGGGCATGAAATATTCCCTTGCCAGCCGGGAAATCATCGCCGACGCCGTTGAAGCCATGATTCGGGCTCACTGTTTTGACGGCATGGTTTGTATCCCCAATTGTGACAAGATTATACCCGGTATGCTTATGGCGACCGTCCGCCTCGATATCCCGACGCTGTTCGTTTCGGGTGGCCCCATGGCTGCTGGAAAGACCAAAACCGGCAAAACTGCCGATTTGATCACGATTTTTGAAGGTGTCGCCGCCTATAATGCGAAGAAAATCAGTGAAAACGAGTTAAAAGACCTTGAATGTTCAGGTTGCCCAACCCCCGGTAGCTGCTCCGGCATGTTTACCGCCAACAGCATGAACTGCCTGTGCGAAGCCATCGGTATGGCCTTGCCCGGGAACGGAACAATCCTGGCTGTCGATCCAAAACGTCAGGATTTATACAAACAGGCTGGCCGACAAATCATCGAACTGGTCAAAAAGGATATCCGTCCCTCGGCAATAATCTCGCAAAAATCTATCGACAATGCCTTTGCTCTCGATATGGCCATGGGCGGCTCCACCAATACCGTCCTGCACACCCTTGCCTTGGCCAGCGAAGCCGGAATTGAATATAATCTGGATAGAATTAATTCTATTAGTGCCAAAGTCCCCAACATCTGCAAAGTCTCCCCGTCCAGCAGTTGGCATATCGAAGATGTCGATGCTGCCGGCGGAATCAGTGCTATATTAAAGGAAATCAGCAAAATTCCGGGCCTGCTGAATCTGGATTGCATGACCGTCTCCGGCATCTCCCTCGGCGAGCGGATCAAAACCGCCGAGATTAAAAACACCGACTGCATCCACACCCTCGACAAGGCCTATTCCAAAACCGGTGGCCTGGCTATCCTTCGCGGCAATCTTGCCCCCAACGGCTGTGTTGTCAAATCCGCCGGCGTCACCGCTGCTATGCTTAAGCACTCCGGCCCCTGCGTCATCTTCGACAGCCAGGAAGAAGCCTGCGACGGCATCCTCGGCGGCAAAGTCAAGGCCGGCGACGTGGTCATTATCCGTTACGAAGGCCCCAAAGGCGGCCCCGGCATGCAGGAAATGCTCAGCCCCACCAGCTACATCATGGGGGCGGGCCTGGGCGAATCTGTTGCCCTGATTACCGACGGTCGTTTCTCCGGCGGCACACGCGGCGCCTGCATCGGCCATGTCAGCCCCGAAGCCGCAGTCGGCGGCCCCATCGCTCTGCTCAAGAACGGCGACATCGTCGAAATCGACATCCCCGCCAATAAAATCAATATCAAAATCTCCGATGCCGAACTGGCCGAACGCAAAAAACACTGGACGCCGCGGCCCCCTCGGATTACCAAAGGCTGTCTGGCCAAATACGCTGCCATGGCAACCAGCGCCGACACCGGTGCGGTCCTCAAGTGGTAAATCCAATCCAATACGGGTGAGTCGAAAGGCTCACCCGTTTTTTATTCGGATTGACACAGACTATCGAACCCTGCTGTGGTAAAATAGGATAGTGCAAATTGAAGCGGATATCTGCATAACAAGCTAAATTGAAATGAAAAAAACAGTAATTCATGCTCTGGTATATGCATTTTTAGCAATAGCGGCCTTGTCCGGCTGCAGCCCGGTGATGCCCAACGTACAATCCATCCAGCTGGGCAGAGAACAAACGCAGCAAGCCGAAGTCATCGCCCGCAAGTTCGCCCTCGAGCAGCTTCACATTCCCCAACAGAAGCTGGATCGCATGGTGGCCAGCGCCCGCGGATATCAATATTCCGAGGTTACCACCTGCGTCTTCCATTTCTTCGACCCGGTCGTCTATCCCCAGTGGCAGTCGATGACGACAATGCTCGGCGGCTTCCCGGACTATTTCCGCATCACCGTCGACATGGATGCAATGAAAGTCAGCAGCTATTACGCCGAGCCAACGAAGAAATGAGCGTCTGAAAGATGAAAATATCTTCCTGTTCTTCATGCTCTTCATGGTGAAGCATCAGCGCGGCATGCAATCGAATAGAAAACAGCATAAATAGAAATGAGGTAAAAGTTGAAATCAAAGTGGTATTCCTGTGGTTTGCATTTTGAATGTATCGGCTGCGGCAACTGCTGTGCCGGGCCGGAAGAAGGTTATATCTGGATTTGTGCCGAAGAAATTGCCATGCTGGCCAAGTATCTGGGCATGCCCGAAGCCGACGTCCGCAAGCGTTTCATCAAACGCTCCGGCCTGCGCACGACTATTATCGAAGACAAGGCCACCAAAGACTGCATCTTCCTGCAAAAGGGCGTCAATGGCCAGCGGGGCTGTGCCATCTACCCGGTCCGTCCCAACCAGTGCCGCACCTGGCCGTTCTGGAATTACAACCTCGCCACCCCCAACGACTGGAACGAAGCCGCCCAGCGCTGTCCCGGCATCAACCGCGGCCCGGAATTTTCCTTCGAACAGATCGAAAAAATCCGGTCCCAGAAAAAATGGTGGGAGTGAGACGATTGTCGAGTTCTGATTTTCAATTTTCGATTAAACAAATACGGCAGATAGCCGACGCTGTCGAGAGACTTTATTCCCAACTCGAAGCGACGTTGTCTTCCTCGCCCATGCCCTGCAAGGCCTGCGGCCAGTGCTGCGATTTTGAGTCTTTCGGCCACAGGCTGTTCCTGACGCCGCCGGAACTGATTTATTTTCAGGCCGGCCTGGCCCAAAACAACATCCTGCTGCTGCCGATGACCACCGGCGTCTGCCCTTATCGCAACGGCAGCAAATGCTCCGTCTATCCCTGGCGTTTCGCAGGCTGCCGCATCTTCAACTGCACCGGCGATGCAGACCTTCAAAGTCGGCTCAGCGAAGAAATAATTGACCAGATGAAAAATTTATGCCTGCGGCACGCTCTTTCTTACCGCTATCTGGATTTAAAGACAGCACTGAATGCCAGATCAATATAAGGTCTCTTGAAAAAGACCTGTCTTGCCGGATTGCTGGTCGCAGGATTTACTCCGGTCGCGGAATGCCCAACTTGGGGTAACGCAGTTCAATAAAAGCCACAATATTCAGCAGCGTGTTTTTGTTTTCCCGGTAAAAGGTATAAAGCGTCGTCAGCTTTTCAATATCAGAGGCCTCCAGCTGGCTGGCCGATTTGCCCATCGGTGCCCCCCAGTTGACCTGTGTCTTGCCGTCGCGCAGCCGCAGCACAATCCGCGGAGCTGAGCTGCCCTGTTTGGCGCTGAAATTGCTGACGTCGATTTCGCTGATTTCATTGCTCAGCGGTTTTTCCTTTGAGACTTTCTCGTCCATCTGCCGCAGGGCCGCAATCAGCTTCAATGCCGCCGCCACATCGGATGCATACCAGGTTTTGCCCGCTGCCGGGGCCAGCTTGTCGGCAAACCCCTTGATTTCGATCAGCGGCGGTTTCTTCACCTCCACCTGGTCCAGCACAAACACCGTGTTGGCCTCATCGGGATTATCCCCGCACAGCGGATCCCCCGGAGCCGGCAGTCCCACATAGCAGGTCTGTCCTTTGGCGGTCTTGATAATGGCCTGCGGCTCCCGATACTGGGCTTCAACCTTGATATTATGCGTGGTCGTTCGTACCCGCACGTGGTACAGCCACGGCAGTTCGGCCAGCCGCTTCCCAACCGCCTCGGCAATCCCTTCTTTCAGCTCAAACTGTCCTCCGCCGGCCGCTTCCGACAGTTTCTTTTTCATCCCCTCGGTGAACGCCCACTCCGGCGCGTTGACAAATTCCAGCGACCCATAAATCGGGGTCTCGGCCCGCTGGGCATGAACATATTTTTCCATATAAAAAAAACCGACTACCAGCCCCGCAGGCAGCAGCGGCAGAAAGACACTCATCGCCGCAATCTTGATGCGGCGGTACAACTGCTCGCGTTTTTCCTCGCGGGCGGCACGGCTTTCCTTGCGCTGGCCCCAACTGAACCAGTCACGCCAGCTTTTTCCGCTTTTGGGTTTTTTGATCTTCTTTTTAGCCACAACACTCTTTATCTTGTATTGTTACTGTGATCTATCCAGCCAGCCAGTGCGATCCGCTGTACCAGTTCTTCCATCCCGATTCCGGCCTTCCGTGCCGCCATCGGCAGCAGCGAATGACTCGTAAAGCCCGGCAGGGTATTCATCTCCAGCACATAGGGCGTCCCATCCTCGGTCACGATAAAATCCGCCCGGCCCAGATGCCGGCAACCCAGCGACGCAAATACCGTCTCACCCGCCGCCTGCAGGCGTTTGACCACCGCCGCATCGGTCAGCGTATCGAACAAATACTCCGTCGAGTCGTCCTGATACTTGGCGTGATAATCGTAAAATGTCACCTTCGGGCGGATTTCCAGAACCGGCAGTGCCTTGCCTTCCAGCAGCCCCACAGTCATCTCCCGCCCGGCAATGAATTCCTCGATCATGCAGTCGCCGTACGTATCCCGGCAGCGAATTGCGGCCGCCGCCGCCGTCGGCATATCGGTATGAATCTCCACCCCGACGCTGCTGCCCTGACGGATCGGCTTGATGACTACCTTGGCCGCCCAGCCGTCCAGCTTCGCCGCAAGCTGCACCGCCGTATCCGTATCCTTGACGACAATCTGCTTAGCCAGCGGCAGTCCCGCTTCTGCAAACACCCGCTTGGCTGCGATCTTGTCAAACGCCAGCCGGCTGGCCTTGGATCCCGACCCCGTAAACGCCAGATTCTTTTTTTCCAGAATCGCCTGCAACTGTCCATCCTCCCCGAACTGCCCATGCAGGGCCAGGAAAAACACATCAATCGCCTTATCATCGAGGATTGACAAATCCTGCGGATTCAGGTCATGCAGTATCGCCCGGCATCCGCCGCGCGTCAGCGCATGATAGATGTTCTCCCCGCTGAGCAGGCTCACGTCCCGTTCCGATCCGACGCCGCCGCACAGCACGGCAATATGTAAATCAGTAATCGATTTTATCGTCATTAAAAAGTCTATTCCAAAATGCTTCCGCTTTTTAGTCTGTGTCAGATTGCCAAAAACACCATTCCGGCTTGTCATTCCCGCCAAAGCGGGAAGCCATTTCTCGGAATTCCAAACTCGCTACCAAATCTCAATTTCCAGCTCCAGTTCCACATCGAACTGGTCACGCACCACAGTGCGGATTTTCTCAATCAGTGCCTTGACATCCGCACTGGTGCATCCCTTTTCCGTGGTAATGAAGTTGGCATGTTTGGTGCTGACCATCGCGCCGCCGATTTTTTCTCCCTTGAGTCCCGCCCGGTCAATCAGGGCCCCCGCCGACATCCCGCGAGGATTCTTAAATACACATCCGGCATTGCGCATATCCAGCGGCTGCGTGTTTTTCTTGTAAATCCAGACTTCCTTGACCGTCTTGAGCAGCTCTTCCGGGTCGCCTTCGGACAGTTCCATCCGCGCCTCCAGAATCACCCTCGCCGTAATATTCACATGCCGGTAATCAAATACCAGCTCCGGCTTGATCTTCTCGAATACATTGCCGTGCAGGTCCATTACCAGCACGCTCTCCACGCACGTCCCGATATCGCCGAACCGACCGCCGGCATTCATCTTCACCGCACCGCCGATGGTTCCCGGTATCCCCGCCAGCGCCTCCAGCCCGCCCAGCCCGCGTTTGACCGCGTCCTGAAGCACCCGTTGCAAATCCGCTGCGCCTCCGGCCGTCAGTTTCATTCCGTCAAAGCGATACTGATTAAAGCCGTCTCCGCACGGTCGAATCACCGCACCGCGAACACCTTCGTCGCTGATCAGCAAATTCGATCCGTTGCCCAGAATGTGCACCGGCATATGATTCTCACCGCACCGCTTCAGCACCGTCTGGAGCTGTTCAATGGTTGTCGGGCTGATCAGCCAGTCCGCTTTCCCGCCCAGCCGATACCACGTATAGTCCGACAGCGGGCAGTCTTGCTTAGTTATGTTGTCCAAGCCAGCAAAGATATTCATCTGCAACCTTCCATATTGTGCCCGCACCCATCGTCACGACCAGGTCGCCGGGCTGAACATTGTCTTTCAAGTGATCAAGAATACCGCCAAAGTCGTTAATAAACAAGGCCTGACTGCCGGTCTTCTGAATCCGCTGCACCAGCGTCTCGGCATTCACCTTGCTCTTGCTCTCGGCGGTGTCCCGGACAAAGTAAATCTCCGGGACGATTGTAATGTCTGCCAGCTTAAAGCTTTCCGCGAAATCATCAAGTAAAAAACGGGTTCGGCTGTACTGATGCGGCTGAAATACACACCACAGCCGCTTGGGCTGGTACCGCTGACGAATCCCCGCCAGCGACGCCCGAATCTCGGTGGGGTGGTGGGCATAGTCGTCCATCACCGTAATCTCCCGCACTTTGCCCTTCAACATCAGCCGTCGGTCTGTGCCCGTAAACCCCGGTAAAAGCTCACAGATACGTTGCGGCGGAAGACCCGCCTCCGCCAGAATGGCCGTCACCGCAAGGGCATTTTCCACATTGTGCAGCCCAGGCAGCGAGATATGCGTCTTGCCCAGCAGCTTGCCATGATAATAAATATCAAAATGATAAAGTCCGTCCACTAAGTCTGGATTGATCGCCGTATATTGGCATCCCAAATCGAGACCGTAGGTTACCACTTTGGCATGCAAGCCTGGCCGACGCAGCACGCGAGCCACATTCCGATCCCGACCGTTGGCCACCAGAACCCCGCTGGGCCGGATATTCCGCGAAAAGTCCGCAAACGCATCCACAATCTCATCTTCATCCCGGTAATAATCCAGATGATCAGCCTCGATATTCAGCATACAGGCGATCTGCGGGTGCAGATTCAGGAAGCTGCGGTCGTATTCGCATGCCTCAGCCACAAACCAGTTGCTCGCACCGACCCCGCTGGACCCGCCAAGTTGTGGGATGTCCGCCCCGATGATAAAGCTCGGATTCAGACCCGCTTTTTCCAGAATATAGGCCGTCCAGGCACTTGTCGTGCTCTTGCCGTGGGTACCGCAGACCGCAATTCCCGCAAACTGGTCAAAGACCTTGCCGAGCATTTCGGCATATTTGTATATTTTTTTACCTTTTTCTCCGGCCCGGGTCAGTTCCGGGTTGGTAGCCGGAATAGCAGCACTGATAATGACCGCATCGGCGTCGTCAGGAACATTTTCGGCCTTGTGACCAACCGAAATCGCCACGCCTTTGCCCGCAAGTTCTTGCATCACCGCACTGTCGGACATGTCCGAGCCGCTAATCTTGGCGCCATGGCGGATTAACAGCTTTGCCAGACCGCTGGTGCCGATTCCGCCAATCCCGATAAAATGATATTTCTTATCCAATACGGATTCCATGGTGTCCTCGTTATAACGACAAAATGCCCATCCCGGCCGGTCTTGTTCACCCAACCCGGCCGGCCAATGGGCCAACTCGTTCGATTTCCAATACTAAAAGTCGGTTATTTCAACCCCAAAACTGTAATTTTACATAGTCTGGTTCCAAATAATAGCAGCCCCCAGCGCAAACGACGGGATTGTTCTGGAAATCTCAAATCTCAAATTCTCCCCCCCCAGCGCAAGCGACGAAATTATTTGTTTCGAAATCTCACATTCTTCCCCTTTTTTGCCTACGTGACTTAGAGTCCGTTGATCTCCATTAAATTTCTGGCATTTAAGGACAAAAACAGAAAGGACTATAAAAAAATGGAAGATTTCGTCAAGCTCATATTATCACGAATGGACATCGGGCAAGTACTGGATGGCCTTCATGAACGAATGCTCGTCTGGCGTGCCACTGAAGAATATTTCATTAATGGCTATCCTCAATCCGCAGATTGCATCGAAGAATGCTCTGACGAACATGAGGCCCGCGCGATTGCAGAGTATTATCAATATCTGATCGATACCATCAAAAAGCAATTGGATATTCAGCAAAACAATAATAAAGGAAAGAATAATGTCTTTTATGTCACTCTTCTTCACGGCAGAAAAACACCTACAGAACAGACGAACGAAAAAGGATTACAAGGCCCCACCTTCGGTCCTTATCAGGAAATTCACAGCACATACAACAGGGAACTCATATTTCTTTGTCCCTGCTCCCCAAGCAACCGTTTTTCTGTCGTGGAGGGTTTAATCTATTATGATGGTATCTACTACGGCGATTGGGCTGTCCTCTGTAAACCCAAGAAAAACCACCCCATAACCATATTCAATGAATCCAAAGCAATTCATCCCAAGACGTAAATCGGTTGGTTTATAGCTCAGTAGAAATTGGCCTTTCGACTTACCCCGAAGGGGTCAAATAAAATAGACGGGCGTGGAAACGCCCGGAGACATGCATCCCACACCCAAGTCCCGGCAGGGGCGACACGAAAGCGACCTCCAATCCCAAAGGGATGATAGTGTCATAGCCGAGGAGCATAAGCCCCCGGGTAAAAGATTTCCTTCTTCCCATTGCCCCTGCGGGGCGAAAGAACACCTTGTTCGACGAAGCAGCATTTAGTTTTTTAGGTTGATAAAGGAAGGTTTTGGGTTATACTTACCTAAGCTTTTATTATAAATCCCGTCTAAATAAAAAGTTAGGGATTTCGCAGGATCGAAGGACTCATAAAACTGTGTCATTTGGAGTGACATAAATATCTGTTCTTCGCTGAACCTTGAGGGACAACGCCAATGAAACGTGAATACTACTCTGATTCAATTACTGGTTTTTTGAAATCATCACCAGAGGAAATACTAAGCCAACTGGTAAAAAACAATGACTTCTCATTAGAACAAACCCAGCGTAATGCATGGTTAGCTGAAATCGATATTTTGCATTTAATCCTGCAACCCTATCAAGGTGCTATTTATTTTGAATATTCTATTCCTCGTATGGGTCAGCGAATCGATGTAATACTATTAATCGGCCCTGTAATATTCGTTCTTGAGTTCAAAGTCGGCGAAGACTCATTTCATTCTTACGCCAAAGATCAAGTCTGGGACTATGCTTTAGATTTGAAAAACTTCCACGAAACAAGCCACAATCAAGTCATTGCTCCCATACTTATAGCTACCGAAGCAAAAAATGCAACTCCAATTATCGCTGCTACACCACAGGGGGATAAAGTACTGTTTCCGGTCACAACAAACATTGAATTGCTTGGGACTGTAATCGAACAAATACTATGTTTCGCCGAAGGCGAAGACATTGACCGTTTTCAATGGGAAGGGGGACGATATTGCCCGACTCCTACAATTATCGAAGCCGCAATGGCACTATATAAAGGTCATTCGGTTAGCGAAATATCGCGTAGTGATGCCAGTGCAATCAATCTGAGGCAAACTTCCGATGCCATTTCTGATATCATCCGTTATTCAAAGGAAAAATCATGCAAATCCATTTGTTTTGTAACAGGTGTTCCTGGTGCAGGCAAAACATTGGTGGGGCTAAATATTGCAACCAAGCATATCGATAAATCTGATAACCTTTATAGTGTTTTCCTTTCTGGGAACGGACCACTTGTTACTATTCTTCGTGAAGCGTTAACTCGTGATAAGGTTTTGCATGAAAAGAAGCTCGGCAAGAAAATAAAAAAAGGAGAAGCTCTTAGTAGTGTCAAATCATTCATCCAGAATGTTCACAATTTTCGAGATGAATGCCTGAGAAATGAACAATCGCCTCCCATTGAACACGTTGTATTGTTTGATGAGGCCCAACGTGCTTGGACTGCTAAGCAGACGGCCGATTTCATGCAAAGAAAGAAACATGTTTCCAATTTTAGTAAGTCAGAGCCTGAATTTTTGATCTCTTGCCTTGATCGTCATTCAGATTGGGCCGTTATTGTGTGCCTTGTGGGTGGTGGCCAAGAAATTAACACTGGCGAAGCAGGAATCAGTGAGTGGATAGAATCGTTAATCCGGTCGTTCCCGGATTGGCATCTTTTCATTTCTCCCCGGCTTAATGATAGCGAGTATGGCTCCGGTTCTGTGTTAAAAAAAATCGAATTACGTTCAAATACAGTATTTAAAGAGGAGTTGCATCTTGCTGTGTCAATGCGATCATTCCGTGCAGAAAATGTTTCTTTGTTGGTCAAATATTTATTAGATTGTAATCTTGATGAGGCACGTATTGTATTGGCAGAGGTGCAAGATAAATATCCAATTGTAATTACCCGTGACCTTATCAAAGCCAAGCAGTGGCTTAAAAGACAAGCCCGCGGTTCAGAACGTTATGGTATTGTCGTATCTTCACAGGCTGAACGCTTAAAACCTCATGCAATAGATGTAAAGTCACCCATGAATCCGATTCATTGGTTTCTAAATGCAAAAGAAGATGTTCGGTCATCCTATTATCTTGAAGATGTTGCCACGGAATTTGACATACAGGGATTGGAGCTTGACTGGATATGTGTGACATGGGATGCGGATTTCCGGTATTCTCCAAAAGGCTGGGGACATTGGTCTTTTTGTGGAGACCACTGGACTCGTATCCGGAAAGAGGAACGTAAATTTTTTCTCAAGAATGCATATCGTGTTCTTCTAACCCGTGCCCGTCAGGGAATGGTGATCGTGGTGCCATCAGGTGATTCAGAAGATCCAACACGGTTGCCTGACTTTTATGACCCGACATTTGAGTATTTAAAAGATATCGGATTTACCGTAATTGATTAGCCCCCAGCAGGCTAAACGTCTCTCCAACAAGCTCCGCGACAAACGCAACCTGGCCAAATTAAGAAAAATCGGATGGAAAATCCTGATAATCTGGGAGTGCCAGCTCAAAACTCCGGCCAAAATCCAAAAAAGCCTTCGATCCTTTTTAACCCCGCCCCGATAACCCGCGGCATCTTCAACCCGCAAATTTCCACCTTGAATTCATACTGATTTTACTTGAGATTTCCCGTCTCGTCGCGCTAAGTACAGCAGCTTTAACCACGTGCTTCTTTTGCTCGCGGAATAATCATACCCGTTGGGTATAATCCCGCCAATAACCCGCCGTATCGTCAACCCCCCAATAGAAAATCGAGAATACAAAATTGCGAATGCTTCTTGTATCCTTACATCCTTGTATTCTGTATCCTTGATGTCCACATCGCACAAATTACGCTAACACGATCTTGCTATGGGTCAAAAAAATAAAAAAATTTTTCTCCTTCTCCGGCCTGGGTTTATAAAAACTCACGTTCTGTGCTATTTCGATTTTTCGAACAAAAAACGCAATTCCGCCCCCTCTATGGAGGCACATAAAAATGAATAACACGCAAAGGCAGACAAATAAGCAAACAATACTTATCGTAGCTCAAGCCTCTGAGCTTGAGGTAATATCTATGCCGGAGGCATTCCGATTAAATAAAAATGGATGCGCTTGCGGCGAGGCTGGAAGCAGCAAGCACAGAGGCTTGCCCTACAATAGTAGCTCAAACCTCCGTGTTTGAGGAAAAAAACTTAAAACATAATGGTCTGGAATACGTTTTAGAAACAAGACCAAACCGAGGGAACAAGGGACATAATCAGGGACCGTCTGCGACCGGAAGGGGGCCGAAATGAAGTAAAAACCAATCTTGACGAATCGGACGTAAAACCTTGTGATTGCCAGGGGTTGCAAGGCATTTCGAAGCCTTGTGAAAACCGGACAAAAAACCAGTGGGCGGTACAGGACTTGAACCTGTGACCCCCAGCGTGTCGAGCTGGTGCTCTAGCCAACTGAGCTAACCGCCCTAAAGAACCTAAGTCTTTAGTGGGCAAACATATACACTATCTCAAACCATTTGTCAAGGCTAAAATT
>JAWRKM010000050.1:0-13119 GCA_040306945.1 Anaerohalosphaeraceae bacterium | reverse complement strand
AGTATCCCCCTGATTGTCGGCTTCATCGATGAACAGGGTAAAATCTCTACCAAACGGGCATTTTGGATTTCCACGTTATTTGCGGTCGGAATCCTGATTACCATCGGTGTCATTGGAGCCATAACGGCGGCCTTAGGCAGGATGATGGGGGATGTCGGCAGATATGGGAACTATTTTGTGGCATTGATCTTCTTTGTGGTGGGACTTCATCTGCTGGAGGTGATACCAATGCCGTGGTCCGGCCCCGGACAGGTCGGGATGAAGCGAAAGGGATTGCTTGCCGCATTCATTTTGGGGCTGGTATTCGGCATTGCCCTGGGGCCTTGTACCTTTGCCTATATGGCTCCGATGCTGGGGGTCACATTCAAGCTGGCCTCAACTCATCTGGCATACGGCATTCTCCTGTTATTAGTCTACGGTATTGGACATTGTTCGGTCATTGTCTTTGCCGGTACATTTACCGAGGTGGTTCAGCGATATATGAACTGGAACGAACAATCGCGAGGCTCAGCCATCCTCAAAAAACTCTGCGGCGTGCTGGTATTGCTTGGCGGATTATATATGATTTATACGGCGTCCTGAAACGCTATCAAAATGCATATCAATAAGGAGAGATTTTTATGGACAGAAGACACTTTGTATCGCAGGGAATCACCGCGGTTGCAGGCCTTTCGCTGGGAGCCATGGCTGCCGAAAGTGAACCGGAATCCAAAATCATCATTCTCGGTGTAAGCTGCAGCCCCCGCAAGGGCAAAACCACCGCCACGTCGGTCAAAATCGCCCTCGAAGCGGCCCAGGCCGTCAGCCCCCGCATTGAAACACAGCTCATCGATCTGGCCGACATGAAAATCTCCGGCTGGAAAGGCGGCGCCAAGCCGGACGCTCCGCAAATTCCCTTTGATGATTATGAGGTCCATGTAGAGCCGCATTTTATGGCCCCCAACCTGGGCGGCCTGATTATCGGTTCCCCGGTTTACTTCCGCAGTATGAGCGCCCTGTGCAAAGCGTTTCTCGAACGCCTCTACACCGTTCGGACGCCTGAGATGCGATTGGCCGATAAGCCTGTCGGCGCCCTGGCCGTCGGATCCTTCCGCAACGGCGGACAGGAACTGGTCATCGAACAGATTCTCTCGGCCATGCTCTGCTATGAGCCTTTTATTGTCGGCGGAAAACCCAGTGCTCATCAGGGAGCGACGCTGTGGAATAATTACAGTGACGACATCACCAAAGACGAATTTGGGGTGGATACCGCCAAAAAACTGGGCATTCGCATCGCAGAAGCCGCTCTGAAAAACGCAGACCGCTGACACAGGGTGTCCACGGTTCTGCTCCGGACGGCTTCAAATTCTTGACACGCTCCGGGGCTTCTGTCAAAATAGCGGCAGGAAACGAAATGAGCTTAACAGCAGGAGCGTATCATGTCGCATTCGGTACTGGATTGCAAAAAAGTACTTGATACCATCGTTCGTTTGCAGATGCGTATTGAAGATCGCTTCCCGGGCAGCGGCCTGGGCCGGGTCTGCGGCGAACTGATCGAAATTGCCCGGCAGACCGACCAGACCATCCGGCTCATCCAGCAGCCCAGCTATAAGTACCGCATCCTGGTTTTTGCGGTGGTCTTAATATTGGTTGTGATTGCCGGTCTCGGATGGACCCAGCGCAAAGTCAGCGAGGATGACACCGTCCTGGTCAATATGGTTCAGGTCCTCGAAGGCACAATCAATATCCTGTTTCTTATCGGCGGCGCCATTCTGTTTCTGGTATCGATTGAAAACCGGCTCAAGCGCCAAAAGGTCATCCAGGCCGTCAACATCCTGCGATGTCTGGCCCATGTCGTCGATTCACACCAGTTGACCAAAGACCCCTGTTTTACAGACACTTCGGCTCTTCGTACAGCCCATTCCCCCGAACGGCCCCTGAACAGTTTTCAGGTCTGCCGCTATCTGGATTATTGCTCGGAAATGCTTTCGCTGGTCAGCAAGGTCGCCTTTCTCTATGTGCAGGATTACCATGACCCCGTCGCCACCGAGGCCGTCAACGACCTCGAAGACCTCACCAACGGCCTGAGCACCAAAATCTGGCAGAAAATCATCACCGTTAAAAGCATCCCCGGCCTGCAGTCCGACTCCACCGAGAACCTATTATAAGATAATCAAGACCCGTTTTGGCGTTTTAAACCGATAACAACCTGTCCTGAGAGGACTAGGTTTACTGACCCGTCAGGGACCAACCCAAATAACGCCGGACGCCCAATGGATTCTACAATGCGTGCAAATGATGATACAACATCTCCCTTGTTTCTGGGCAGAAAAGTCCTGCCAGATTCATCCCGCTCCATATAAACTTGTTATATCACGTTGACTTAAAACGACTTATGGTATTGTGAAGTCATCCGAAAACCGGACAGCAGCATTCCTGTTTAACAGGCCATCGCGTGCAGCCGATGGTCGCGGATTTCCTGGGCAACCTTGAATCCGGCATCCAGGGTTTTTGAAAAATCAGGATCAAGCGCATCCGTAATATGGTGTGCCGCAAGGAAACTCTCGGCCAGCGTCGTGGCATTCACGAAACCATCCCGACGCACTTTTTGACGCATCCATTGAATAATCTGTTCTTCTGTCATTCTTAGGTTCTCCAATCAGGCACTCCGCCGGGACGTAACGCTATCCCGGATAGTTAAGGTGTTAAATTTGGATCAGAGCGGAATATAGCCTGGAATTATATGAACTTTAATATTATATCGGCATTCGGGGCAAAAATATACACTTTTTTGATAAAATAGGGCAATTCCATGACAAAAACAGCTCTATCAGGACTAAAAATGCGGTTTTTTTCGATTTTGTCCGATAAAAATTGAAGAAATCATAAAGTTTTGGTCGAAGATTCCGATAATATGATATATGAATATCAATACTGATATTCAAAGAATGTAAACCGAATTGCCTGAATGACTGGCCGGAATCAATATAATTATAATACACTGGCACAACAGGATCGATTTGGAGAAAACCGTTTCAAGGATGAAACCCGGGGGGGGCACAAGGAAGAGTCTATGAGAACCATAGCTGTTATCAATCAAAAGGGCGGGGTGGGGAAAACAACTATTTCAATCAATCTGGCCAGTGCCATGGCCAATCGCGGTTATCGCACGCTATTGGTGGATATGGATCCCCAGTCGCATTGTGCCGTCGGCCTGGCAGTCCCGGAAGAACAGATCGAACACAGCATGTTCGATGTCATGATTGGTCAGACCCGCGGTGAGCCGTTGCGTATTACTGAAATTCTCTGGAAAATCTCCGAGCGTTTTGAATTAGCTCCCTCCACAATCGACCTGGCCACCTTCGAAACCCAGACCACCGGCCAGCCGGATCGGGAAAACGCTCTCCGTACTATCCTGGCTCAGGTTCGCAACGAATTCGACTATGTGATTATCGACTGCCCGCCGTCAGTAGGGCTGTTAACCTTCAATGCCCTTCGCGCCGCAACCGATGTGGTTGTCCCTGTGGAAATGGGCTATTTCTCTCTGCACGGCCTCAGCAAACAGCTGGATACCCTCAACGCCCTGTCCCAGCAGTGCCCCGAGCGGGTCAATGTCATGATTCTGGCCAGCATGTACGATATCCGGACGAAGATGGCCCGCGAAATTCTGGCCGAACTCCGCAAGCACTTCAGCAGCCGGATGTTCAAAACCGTCATCAACTTCAATACCAAGCTCAAGGAAGCCGCCAGCCTCGGTCAGCCCATTAGTGAATATGATCCAGCCAGCAAGGGGTTCAAGGACTTCCTGGCCCTGGCCGATGAACTGGTCGGGTCCGACACCCAGACCCATAAGGCCGAACTGGTAAACTCACTCCAGACCCGTCTTAAATCCATCAGCGCCAGCGCCGATGAACTGCTGGCTTCGATTAAAGAACCCAAGACATCCATTGAGCCTGAACAGCCCAAAACCACACTCGAGCAGAAACTGGCCGATTTCTATGGTGTCCGCCAAGTCAATGGCACGGTGGTCTTCTCGGCCCTGTATCCCCGGGCACAAACCGTCCATATCGCCGGAGATTTCAATGGCTGGAAACCCGAACAGACCCCGCTGGAAAAAGTCAGCGAAAACGGCAACTGGCAGATTAAACTGCCCCTGAGCAAAGGAACCTATCGGTATCGCCTGGTGGTCGATGGCCAGTGGCAGCAAGACCCCTATAATGAAATGACCGAACTGAATCCCTTTGGGGATTACAACTCCGTTCTCAACGTTCAGTAGAAGCTATTACGAGTGCAACACATTTCAAAACGGCGACGCTTCCCGTCGCCGTTTTTTCTTGCGCCTATCGAATAAAATTCGTAAAGATCGTGTCTTCCCGTTGGGGCAGGGCAATCCCCGCTTTTATGCCGGCTTCTTTGCATTTCAAAAACCAGGCCATATTCCTGCCCAATACCCGCATAATTTGCATCCCCTCCGAATCCTTTTTCACATCGTCGGGCGTTGAGCCATGCACCATATTCCAGTATCGCGATGAAATCACCGGCATCTGGGAGATGGTAAAATACTTGTTAAGCTGGTCGAAGGCCGCCGTCGTTCCCGCCCGCCGGGCGCTGACCACCGCAGCCGCCGGCTTCAAATAAAAACATTGTCTGCCGGATAAGGCATTGGCATAAAACACACGATCCATAAAGCAGGTCAATGCCCCCGCCGCAGAGGCATAATACACCGGCGACCCGAACACAAACCCGTCGGCGTCTTTGGCAATATCCAGAAAATCATTGACCTTATCCGAAAAAACACAGCGTCCCAGCTCCTGGCATTTCCGACAGGCAATACATCCGGCCAGCGGTTTTGTTCCAATCTGAAAGAATTCGGTCTCAATCCCCTCGGCATTGAGCGTCCGGCCCACTTCCGCCAGCGCCGTATACGTACACCCGGTTTCATGAGGACTTCCGTTGACTAATAATACCTTCATAGCTATCTCCTGACTAAAACACAAAAAGGGCTCAAATGCAGCCAAGCAAGGCTACCCAACTTATCATAGTCCAAAATATTAGACTCCGGAAGACATTTTCTGTATTCTATCAGCCCTGGCAAAGCCAATGAAAGCTCCTCAATAAATAAATGATAGCAGATAGAATACATTGACATAGCAATTGATTCCTCCGCCCAATCGAATTCTCCCTTCTTTCCTTGATTTTACGGCTCGGTCTTGTATAATCGCCTGCCGATCAAGGAATCCTTATAACAAGACACATCAAGTCTGGAAAGGTTTAATTATGGCAAATGCGATAGTCAGTCAGTCTGGCGGCCCGACCGGGGTTATTAACGCCTCGTTGGTCGGCGTCATCGAAGAAGCCTGCAAATGCAAGGAGATCACCAACCTCTATGGTGCGATTCATGCGGTTGCCGGCATCAAAAAAGAGCACTTTATCGACCTTAAAAAGCTGTCGATCGACACCCTCGAACGCGTGGCCGGTTCGCCGTCCTCGGCCCTGGGTTCCAGCCGCGACAAGCCTGATGAGGCCTATTGTGCCCAGATTCTGGAAGTCTTCAAGAAACGCGACATCCGCTATTTCTTCTACATTGGCGGCAATGACAGTGCCAACACCTGCTACATCATCAACACCATGGCCGAGAAGTCCGGCTACGACCTGAAGGCCTTCCACGTTCCCAAGACCATCGACAACGACCTGCGCGTTACCGACCATTGTCCCGGCTACGGCACCGCCGCCAAATTTGTGGCTTGTGCCGTAATGGGCGACGACCTCGACAACCGGGCATTGCCGGGCGTTAAAATTGACGTCATCATGGGACGCCATGCCGGCTTCCTGACCGGTGCTGCAGCCCTGGCCAAGACCCGCGAAGACGATGGCCCGCATTTGATTTATCTCCCCGAACGTCCGGTTACAATGGAGAAATTCCTCGCCGATGTCGAAGGGGTCTATAAGAAACTCGGACGCTGCGTCATCGCCGTCAGCGAAGGCATCAGCGATACGGACCATGTCACCTGGGCCGAAAAACTGGCCGCCAACGCCGAACGTGATGCTCACGGCAACGTACAGCTTTCCGGCACCGGCGCTCTGGCCGACTTCCTGGCCAGCCAGATTAAAGGCAAGCTCGGCATCAAGCGCGTCCGCGCCGATACCTTCGGCTACCTGCAGCGCAGCTTTGCCGGTCTCCAGTCCGAAACCGACGTCAAGGAAGCCCGCGAGTGCGGCCGCAAAGCCGTCCAGTACGCCATGAAGGAAGACAACGGCTCGGTCGCGATGAAACGCACCGGCTCCGGCGCCAAATACGGCGTGGAATACTTCCGCACCAACCTCTCTGAAGTCGCCGAGAAGACCAAATCCGTCCCCGATGAATTCATCAACAAGGAAGGCAACGGTATGACTGCAGCTTTCATTGAGTACGCTGCTCCGCTGTGCGGCGCACTGCCCAAAACCGAATATCTCGGCGGCTATCCGAAAGTGTAAATTCCAGCCGCAGCAGATTAAACTTCCATCAAACACAAAAGCCCGACGGTTTGCCCCGCCGGGCTTTTTCATGAACTGCAAAGCATACGATACCTGTCAAAAGCACATAATACTGCGTTTATGATACGGCAGGTATAGAGCAATTTGTCATTCCCGCGAAAGCGGAAATCCCCAGCGAGTATGACAAGTCTGACTGCTCAAATTTCCCTTGGCTCACCGAATCTCAATCGACCGAATCCGGACCCACTCGTCCGCCCCGGCCGTATGAAATGGATCCAGCCGCAGTCCCGTAATTACGCCCTGATACCCCGCATGGGCTCCAATATCCAGTGTATAGGTCGCAAACGACTCGTCGGCTGCAATAGAAAAACTCAGACTTTTTTTCTCACTGAACGCATTGTCCGCCGCGGTTTTCCAGAACACCTGGGCCTGATACGTTTTCACCGCATCGTTTTTCTTTCTTGCCGCGGTAATCACCAGCTTATGCCCCGACTCTGCCGGCCAGAACGCCTCCGGACCATAAAGCTGAACATCATTGCCGTCGGCGTGAATCTCCAGATACCCTTGAATCGGCCAGCCCGTATCCCGGGCATTCATATAAATCCAGTGCTGCCGGTCCTTCGTAAAATCATATCGTGGCAATGCCGCTTTGTCAGCATGGCTATAAATGTACTTGCGGATATTGTTCAGGGAATCGACAATCAAAACATACCGGTACTCATAGACGATATTCCAGTCCAGAATCTCCCGATGAATCGGCGAAATATACCCCGTCGGCGCATCCTTAGGCCCCCCTTTCCCCGGCTGTCCACAGGCAAACCCGCCGATAAACCGGTACACGCCCGGATGCCACACCCCCAGCCCGAAATCCTCGTCATTGACCAGCGCCGCCCAGTTCTCCGTCGCGTTCCACGGATCCGCCCAAATCCCGCTGGCCCCCGGCTTCTTGGAAATCTCAACCAGCGTACCGCCGGTATAGGGCTTGTCGCCCGTATAAGTCATCAGCTTATGATACGGCCCGTTGGTATAAACCGCCGGCAATTCCTGCTCCCTCGCCCCATACCAGGTCTTGTCGGGACGTGCGTTAGTCAATCGGCTGGTCACCTGTACCGCCCGGCCATCCAGCCGGAAGATGCATTCAAACGTACATTCCCCCGGCACGTTTTCCAGCGGCCAGATCATCGGAATACACTGGACATAAATCGTTGTGCCGTCGTTGGTATGCCTAATCACTTTGGAGCGGTAGCCAAAGCAGTCCCCCGACTGAATCGGATTCCACCCCAGTCCCTGCCAGTGGGGCTGGATTTTCTTGCCCGCCGGGATAAACGGATTCGGCCCGGAATAAAATGACATCTGCACCTGCCGCCCCCAGTCGTAGCTGTTGATCAGATTCTCGCCGGTCTTCGTATCGGCCAGATACGTCACTGCGCCGCCGAGATTCAAATCCACACCCAGCTTAATCTGCCCGTTATCCAGCCAGCTCATCTGTTCGGCTGTATCCTGCTGTTGAGCAAGACATACCGCCGACGCAAGCATCACACCTACGCCGAAAACAAACCGCTCTTTTCCCATCGCGAAGTCCTTTTATGCTATGGCCATCATAGCAATCCTGGGACGCCGCCGCAAATGGTTTTACTGAATGGATTCGAGCAATTCCTGCAGGACATCCTTGGCCGGGGCGTTACGGAACCCTGCCTCGGTCTTCCATTGCAGCCGCTGATTGGTCTCGACGGCCTGTTCAATCTTGCGGCAGGCCAGAATCACCGTCGCATGATTCTTATCCCCCAGCGTCTTGCCGATTTCCGGAAACGACATCTTGGTCAGCCGCCGTGTCAAAAACATACAGAATGACCGGGCCAGACTGATAGAACGGTCTTTCTTGCTCGAATGAATGTCATTGGTGCTGACGCCGAAATACGCCGCCACCGCCGACGTAATATCGGCACTATGCACCACCGGATCGTTGCGGATAATATGTTCCGACAACAGCTCCCGCGCCGCCGCTGGCGTCAGCTTCTGCCCGCACACCGAACCGAATGCAATCAGTTTGAGCAGTGCCCCCTCCAGCTCACGCACGCTGGTGGTAACCTGGTCCGCCAGAATCGCAATCACCTCCTCACTGAGTTTTTGCTTCATCGACGCCGCCTTCCGACGGCAGATTTCGCATCGCGTCTCAAAGTCCGGTGAATCGATCCGCACCACCATCCCCGACACAAACCGGCTGACTAACTTGTCGCAAAGCTGGCTGATCTGCTTAGGGTGCGCATCCGAAGCCAGCACAATCTGCTTGCCCGCCAAATCGATGCTATTAAAGGTATGCAGAAATTCCTCCTGCATCCCGGACTTATTGGCCAGAAAATGAATATCATCAATCGCCAGCAGGTCCAGATTGCGGAACCGCGTCCGGAACTGTTCCAGCTTCTGCGTCTTGAGCGCCAGGACATATTGATTGGCAAAATCCTCCGCCGACACATACATCCACTTTGCCCCCGGCCGGCTGCGGGCATATTCATTGCAAATCCCCTGCAGCAGATGCGTTTTGCCCACCCCATACCCGCCATGATAAAACAGCGGGTTAAACGGACTTTTCTCCTCACGAACCACCGTTTTGGCCGCATTAAACGCCAGTTGATTTTTTTCACCCACAACAAACGTATCCAAGGTCAGTTTCAGCGGAGGGATAAACTCGGTCTGCCGGGTGACACCTTCAATCGTTACGATGGGACGTGTCTTGGCTGCAGGGGCCTTGCGCGGCGATGGCACCAGCGTCGAATCAATCGAAAACTGCACCGGCCCTTCTGCCCCCGTCACCGCCTTCATCGCTTCACGAATAGCTTTGGCAAAATGAGTCTCAATCCAGCTTGCAATAAAGCTGTTGGGAACCGCAATGTCCAGACCCTGTTCGGTCAGCGTAAAACGCGAACTGTTCTTAAACCAGATTTTATATTTTGCCTCACCAACAGACTGGGCGATAAAGTCGGAAATCGCTTTCGTCTCTTCCGTGAACGAAATCTGCATCGTTTACTCCAAGGGTTTAGTGTTGTTTAACAAAGCAGTTACTCATCGATACAGGTCCTCCTGTAGTCATCCGCATGGGGCAAATCATAGACGTGTTCAAGCACGGTTTCAACTGGGATTTTAACAGATTCTTTTCCACACCGAAAAGGCATCGCAGACATCAGTACTTACGAACAAAAAAAAAATGTTTTTAACACTCTATTAACGACGCAAACCACGGTTGTGGATAACCTGTGGATACTGGTTGCAAAAATCACGTTTTCAATACTGATACCGCATATCCGCCGTCATGATCCATTCTATCTGCCCTGATGGTTTGCGGTACCATGACATGTTCTTTCAACAAACGCCCATCCTGACGCTCTGCCAGTACGCTCCGCACCAGCATCTGGTTTTCCTCGGCCAGAATACTGCATGTCGAATACAACACATATCCGCCGGTCCGGACAATCGATAACGCCTGATGCAGAAGTTGTTTCTGCACCGCAGTGAGTGCCCTAATCGCTTTTTCTTCCAGCCGCCAGCGAGCTTCGCACCGCCGGGCCAATACGCCGGTATTCGAACACGGCACATCCGCAATCACCGCATCAATCCTGGGTTTGGAGGCAAGAAACGATTTGAGATGTTCCGGCTCAATGATATCAACATCGCCCAGTTTCAATCGCTGGCAATTTTGCCGCACTTTTTGCAGACGAACTTTGTCCGCATCACTGGCATAAAGCTGCCCGGTATTCCGCAGTAAACCCGCAAGAACCGCTGTTTTGGTGCCCGGTGCCGCACATAAATCCAGAATCCTCCAGCCCGCCTGCACTGGCAGCAAATGGATCGCTTCATATGCCGCTTGATCCTGCACAAAGAACAAGCCCTTTTCAAAAGCACTCAGCCCCGTAATATCCACCGCCTGCAAGAGCGTCAATCCCGTCCCATCAGGCGTCGGGTTTGTCTCAATCCCTTCCGACGCAAGCACAGCGGCAAGCTCGTGAGTCGTTGTCTGCAGCGTATTCGGACGAAGCACCACCGTCGGTCGGCGATTGGAGGCGATACAGATATACTTTGTCGCCTCCGGCCCAAACTCTACCAGCCACCGCCGGATCAACCAGGCAGGCAGTGAAAACGCCGTCGCCAGAAAGAGTGCTAAATCCTGCTGGGGGTCGGGCAACAGGTCTGTTTTAAACAGGCAGCCCGCCTCTGCCTCCACAGGCAGAATCTTCCGCGGCGGCTGTCCGGCCAGCGCCACCGACCGTAACTCAATGGCCCGCTGGACATTACGCAAAACGGCATTAACAAATCCTCCGGCCTTGCGTGAAAATTTGCTTGCAAGTTCAACCGTCTCGTTGACGATCGCATACGCCGGCGTGCGGGGCACATAAATCAATTCATAAGTCCCTGTCCGCAAAAGAGCTAAAATCTTTTTATCCGTATGCTCCATCCGAATCCTGGCCGTCTGCGACAAAACCAGGTCAATCGCCGACAGATTGCGGATCACCCCGTTGACTAAGTCCGTTGCCCTTGCTCGCTGGTTGGTCCGGCCCATCCACCGTTCCAGCCGGGCGGACGTATCATGTCGGACTATGTCCAGCTTCTGCAGCACCTCCGCCGCCACAACACGTGCCGACAGCAGGTGTTTATCTATTTTCTCATCGTTCGATTTCATTCCCTCATCATAATTCACCCCTGCTCAAATGCAAAGCCCATTTCCGCCTGTCAAATCGGACGAACAACCTGCGACTGCCATTTATCCCATATTCTTATCCATAAATACTATTTTCTATTATCCTCGCGACGGCCTAATTTCATTTGCTATTGAGTTGGTTTTAGGTACAATTCATCCTGTTGCAGGGTAAATCTTTCGTTATAAATCTCTCAAAGAAGTGCCTAAAAAAAGGAGATGCGATATGACACAAAATACCTCCGATAAAAGCGGCATTGCGTGTTTATTGTTTCTGTTGTTTTTGGGGCCATTGGGTCTTCACCGGATGTATGTCGGCAAACTCGGCACCGGCATCCTGTTCCTGCTGACTTGCGGAGGACTGGGAATCTGGTGGCTGATCGACCTGATTATCCTTATCGCTGGTGCCTTTAAAGACGCAAACGGCAATGCCGTCAAACTGGGCAAATAAACAAGTCAACCCGACACTGTAGCTGTTAACACTACACGGCGCAGTTTTTCGAGGGCCCTATAATATAGCAAGCCATGCACCTTGAAGTCAGCCTGTAACGATTATACCGCTTGCCGGCCAAGCTGTTGCCTAAATCACATCTTTATTTTCGCCAAAAACATCAATCGGATTGCTTTTTTATTGCGTTTTTGATACACTCTGCCTTAGCTCACGTACGCAGCTTGTTCAGGTATCCAGGTTGCTGCATCTGTCTTCTATAGGGGTCTGGCGCAAATTTCGGATGGGTAAATTACCGTCGTAGAGCATATAAACGAACAAGAATAGTCTTTTTGGGAGGTATCAATGATGAGAAAACTATGCGCTGTGTTAGTGGTATGTGCACTGACTTCTCTGTGCACTGCCGGAACAATCATTTCAAAGGTAGCGCCTGAAGGCGACGGCCATAACGGACGCGCCCGGTATGGGTATGGTTTCCCGTGGGAAAGCACCGGATTTGACAGCAGTACCACATCCAACTGGGCAGGCCACTGGTATGACGCCCCTTATGGAGCAGCTTCTGATGTCTATATGCAATTTTCGCTGGCATCCCTGCCTGCCGGTGCAGCAATCCAGCAAGCCACATTAAATATCTACGTCACCGAATGCTCCGGCTCCGGCGGCCAGCTTTTTCATCGTACGGATTCATCCACTGCGAACGGCCTGGCCAGTCAGCTCTTAGGCGGCGATATGAAAATCGCGGATATCCTGACCTCGGCAGGATGGTATAGCATCGACGTAACCAGTTATATTCAGTCCGATATTGAAAAAGGCCATAAATGGGCCGTCTTCAGCCTTCCGAGCACAGGCTACAGCAGCCTGACTTTTGACAGCGGCGAAACAGCCAATGCCGCTTACCTGTCGGTGGCCATTCCGGAACCGGCAACCTTAATCATGCTTGGCCTCGGTGCCCTGCCGATGCTGCGGCGAAAAAAATAATCCTTAAACAGGTAGACACACTGTGGTATAAAAAACCGCCGGGAATACTGCCCGGCGGTTTTTCATTGTCTGATACAGTCCCCCCCTTCCCCCTGGCATAGATACCCTGCCATTTCACGACTCAACAGCATCCAGGAAAACAGCCCCAACATATCGATGCAAAACAAGTAGTCCGCAATGGCCACTCCTTGCCTCACAGGTCTGATGAAAATACTGGTCACTGTGCAGATAAAAAAGGACCCCAGACAGCTTGTGCCCGGGGTCCTTTGAGAAATCAGAACTTTCAATTATGCAACATGTCTGCGGCGCAGATAGCCTACCAACCCGGTTCCAAACGCACCCAGCAGCAGAGCACCAGGAGCAGGAACAACATAGCCAACCTGCACATTGTCGATGCCGGTATTCACAACACTGCCTTTGACGGTTGTCCACCGAATACTGGTAATCGGGTCGCTGGAGGTCACGCCGAAAAAGCCAACCTGAGTCGGATCATGCGACAAAACAAACTGCCCGGTCTGGCCCCCGGCGGTCGTTACAGTGATGGTCGCTGGGC
>JAWRKM010000049.1:0-4694 GCA_040306945.1 Anaerohalosphaeraceae bacterium | reverse complement strand
TTTTACGGCTGCACGAACGATCGTTTCCTGCTGGGGACTATTCCACTGATAAACCTCTGTTTTCATACTAATATTGGATTCCCGAGTTGATTTGTCGGATTGAATCAAGGCAGCCCTTGCCTGTGAATGCCTCATATTCATACGAGGGGGTATAATAGCAAAAGATGTTGGTTTTGAGTATCAAAAAAAGATTACGGATGGAGTTTTTTCAGTGCCGCCGCGAAGACATCGTATGCCTTCTGGTCATAAAGGCAGAACACCACTTCATTTAGCGACGTTTCCCCGTCCAGATGGGCGATGACGTTGGCCAGCATAATGTCGGCGCAGCGGTCGATTGGATAGCCGAAGATGCCCGTACTGATGGCACAAAAAGAGAGGCTGTTTAGCTTGTTCTCATTGGCGACTTTCAGGCTATTCAATGTGGCGTTTTTCAGTTTCTCATCTTCATCGCCTTCGCCCATCCGCGGCCCGACGGCATGAATGACAAATTTGCACTTGAGCTTGCCTGCCCCGGTGATAACTGCCTGCCCAACGGGGACCGGGGCCCTGGCGAAACTTTCAAACTGGATACTCATTCCCCCTTTGCGTACAATCGCCCCCGCGACCCCGCCGCCATGGAGCAGGTAGCTGTTGGCTGCATTGACAATGGCATCGGTGGACTGCTCGGTAATATCCCCGACCATCAGCCTGAGCCAGCGATTGTTAATCTGTATGTCCATTTTATACTTCCAGATTGTCGTGCGAATTTATCCCTTTATACCATAAACCCGCAGCGTCTTTTCAGCAATCTTATTTGCCGGATTTTGTCATTGGAAGGCCCGCATCCTGCAAACCAGATTCTCAGATAAATCAGATAAAGCGGTTGCAATCGAAGCCCTCCGCTATACACTACTGTTTTATTTTGTTCCAATTCGTTAATATTACCTTGTGTTTAGTGTGGAAAATAGTAAAAACGCAGTGTGTGGGATTTATAAAAAATGGATGGATTTCATCCGAGTGTATTAGTGTTATTGGGTATCGGCGTCCTTGGCGGAGCGATTGGGGCGTGGTTTTTCCAGAAGATCCGTATCCCGCAGGTGGTCGGCTATATTGCATTTGGCATTTTAGTCGGGCAAAGCGGTCTGAAATGGATTGACGTCGCCCAAGTCGAACACTTTAAATCGTTCACCTGGTTCGCTCTGGGTATTATCGGCTTTCTGGTCGGCGGCGAATTGCGTGCCGATACATTCCGCAAATACGGCAGACAGTTTATTTCGATTCTGGTGTGGGAAGGCATGATTTCCTTTGTCCTGGTGATGTCGTCATCCATGCTGGTTTTGTGGAAAGTGACGGGCAATTTTTCGGCTGCGCTGGCGGCCGGTGTCGTCTTAGGCGCCATTGCTTCGGCTACCGATCCGGCCTCTACGGTGGAAGTCCTGTGGGAATATCGTGCCAAAGGCGTCCTGACCCTGTGCATTATTGCCGTTGTTGCTCTCGATGATGCCCTGGCGATGACGCTGTACGGCGTCGGCACCAGTGTGTCGCAGATGCTGACCGGCCAGGACCACTCCATTGCTTCCGAAATAAAAAAGGTTGCCTACGAACTTGGCGGTTCGGTTGCGGTAGGGGCCATCAGCGGCGGCTTGCTGAATCTGCTGCTGCGTTATATTCACCAGAAAAAAGAACGCCTGCTGGCCATCTCGGTTGGTTTGCTTCTGGTCATTATCGGCGGGGCCAACACGGCCGGACTGGATGTGATTCTGGTTACGATGACGATGGGGCTTGTGCTGGTCAATCTGGCTCCCTTACGCAGCCAGGAACTGTTTGGCCTGCTTCGCAGTTTTTCAGGCCCGATTTATGTGATGTTCTTTGTGCTGGTGGGGGCGCGGCTGGGCTTATCCAAAATGCCCGGCTGGCTGTGGCTGGTGGTCGTTCTGTATGTTCTGTGCCGCAACCTCGGTAAAATGCTGGGCTGTTATATCGGTGCTCGCCGCAGCGGGGCTCCAGAAGCCGTGCAGAAATACAGCGGTCTGGGCATCTTTGCCCAGGGCGGCGTGGCTATCGGCCTTTCCATTATGGCCAGCCAGCATCTGGACCATATTCCGATTACCGACGCCCTGTCGCTGGGCGAAGTCATCATCTTCGGCGTGACGGCCACGACGATGATTGTCCAGTTCGTCGGCCCTTTCTGCGTCAAGCTGAGCATCAAGCTGGCCAAAGAAATCAACCGCAATGTCACTGAGGACGATATCATAGCGACACTGACGGTGGGGGATGTATTCAATCCACACATCGAGCCGCTGCGGTCTCATGATACCATTGCCTGTGCTGTGGAAAAGTTCGCCCATTCCGAGGACAGTACCTTTCCGGTGGTCAACGCCAGCGGGGACCTGGTGGGGATAATGACCCTGTCGCACCTTCGGGATGTCCTGGTCGAGCAGGATTGCTGGAGCTGGATGCTGATAGCCGATGTGATGGCGTCGGTACGGGATACCGTGACTGAATCCACACCGCTTTCTGCGGCAATGGAATTGATGGACAAACTCGGCACTGAACAGATTCTGGTCGTGGAGCCGCAAAACAAAACCCGCCTTGCCGGGATACTGGATACCCGTGTTGCCAGACAGCGTATCGACCAGCAGCTTCTTGTTCAGCAAACTGCGGCATAATCTTTCTGCTTGCCGGCATGTGTGATCTCAGGTGTGGTACCGCTGGGGTGAGGCAATACTCTCACTCAATAGCGTCCTTTTTCTGTTGCCGGGGGTGGGTTAAAAAAACAGTATTTCTTCTTTTGGGCCAGAGAGCAATCATCGTTTGTTTCAAACGTATAGGGGTCTTGTTACAACAATCCAACGAATAGGTCAAAAATCCTGTTTTCATGGCTGGCAGGGGTGTTATACTCTTCAAAAACGTCACAATTAGACAAGGAAAGGGCAAACCGATGCCGGCTGGAAGACATATTGCGTTATTGGTGTTTATTCTATCTTTATCGACCCTGTCCTGTGCCGAAAGAGGCAAGCAGGATTGGCAGCTTGGGCCATTTGTCCGGCCAGTGAGTAAACCCGTTATCAGCCCCATCACGGACACTGTCTTTGCCTGCCCGATGGTCGGCAAAGATATACACTGGCAGCAGAGCGACACCTTCAACCCTGCGGCCATTGTCTATCAAAACAAGATTGTCGTGCTGTATCGGGCCGAGGATGGCACTGGTGACGGCATTGGAAAACATACCTCGCGGGTCGGGTATGCTGAATCATCGGATGGTATCACCTTCGAGAGGCTGCCTGTGCCGGTTCTGTATCCCGATGAAGATGCGTGGAAGGCCTACGAATGGCGGGGCGGCTGTGAAGATCCCCGCGTGGTTGAAGGGCCGGACGGGACATATTATATCTACTATACGATGTGGAATCGCGACACGCCGGGGCAGGTCTCGCGTTCGGCCCGTATTGGGGTGGCTTGCTCCAAAGACCTGAAGCACTGGACTAAGTTTGGACCGATTTTCAAAGACGCCTACGGCGGTAAATTCGTCGATAGCTGGAATAAGTCTGCGTCCGTTGTTACGGCGATTCGCGACGGCCGGCTGGTAGCCCAGAAGATTAACGGCAAATACTGGATGTACTGGGGCGAGGCGGCGATTCATGCGGCGACGTCCGATGATTTGATTCACTGGATGCCAGCTGTCAATGACAAAGGCGAGCTGATTGCCCTGATTAAGCCCCGTGCCGACAAGTTCGACAGCCTGCTGACTGAGGCGGGGCCGCCGGCGGTGGTGACGGACAAGGGGATTGTCCTGATTTATAACGGAAAAAACAGCGGGGCGGATCAGTCCGTCGGCAAGGGTGCGTACGCCGCCGGGCAGCTTCTTCTGGATAAAACCGATCCGATGCGGGTGCTGGACCGGTGCGAGGAGGCATTCTTCAAGCCGGAGATGGACTTTGAGAAAACCGGCCAGTACACCGATGGTACTGTTTTTGTGGAAGGACTGGTGTATTTCCAGGGCAAATGGATTTTGTATTATGGGACGGCGGATTCGTTTGTTGGGGTGGCGGTCTGCGAGAAGAAATAGTTTCTGTGAAGAAGAGTCAAAAATCAAAGGGCAAAAGCAAAAGGATTCGCCTGCGGCGAGGCTGGGTAATCTCAAGCACAGAGGCTTGAGCTACTAAATGAATAGATAATCTCAAGCACAGAGGCTTGAGCTACGATAAGGCTAAATAACATCAAGATGGGGGCTTGAGGTACTATGGGGCTATATCACCTCAAGCAGGGGGCTTTATCTGTTATAACCATCCAACTCAACCAGGATTATTGTATCATATATAGCATACCATAAATCAGGGATACAGGGGGGGTATCCACATGTTTAGGGGCGTTGTGGGGGGGCGTTTTTGTGGACGAGCGGGGCAAAAGCATTGACAGGCTATGGATTTAGAGGTACCTTATCGGCTTTGCCTTAAGATGCCTATACCCAACGGGTAGGATTATTGCGCGGCGGCCGCAGGCCGCTTTTATGCCGCGCGTATTTGCGGGGTCAAGTGCCCCTACATAGCCGCGCCGAAACGGACAATTTCAAGTGCGATCAGTATATTTGATACAGGAAGGTTTGGCCAACGTATGAAAATCTCAATGAAATGGCTGCGGGATTATATCGATATTTCCGGCTACACGGCCGAGCAGATCGGCTCGACGCTCAGCGACCGCGGGCTGCCGATTGAATC
>JAWRKM010000048.1:0-3618 GCA_040306945.1 Anaerohalosphaeraceae bacterium | reverse complement strand
AATCTCAAAGCTGCCGTCGCTGACCCGCATCGGCTGGCTTTGCCGCACCTTGCCGTCCACCAGAATCCAGAACACAACACTGGGTTCCTGGGGGGTAAACCGTGTGGTGGTCTGCGAGACACCCGCCCGGGCACGCAGCCGTACCGGCACAACCGCAGGTAGCGACCGGCGAATGGCTTCCAGGTCAAATGTAATGCCGAAATTGGAATGGAGCGTCAGTGCCGAACCGGTCACCTCATCCGGCGTAATCCCATCCAGCATCAGCCGATGCCGCGGCACCCCCACACCTTCATGACAGGCACCGTTCAACGGATAACCCCATATCAAACCCGAGGTTTTACCAAAGACATCGCTGCTCAGACCCGTGGTGGATAGCTGCGTTGGCTGAACATCATAACCTGGAATAAAAATACTGTCGATAAATGCAAAATCGGGAGTCGCCACAAAACGATGCGTCGCAGCCCGATTGACCGTCAGCTCAGCATCCAGACGGGCACGAAAAGCTCCCGTCTGCGGATCTATCCCGCCCAACACTGTGCCGGAGCCAAAACCGTTGCCGCCCCCGACAATGTCCGCCAGATTCAACTGCCGACCGTCCAGGATCGACCCGTTCACTTCGGATAAATCGCGGATAAACATCGATTGTTCCGCACGACGCGGCGACTCATCAAGCTGCTGGTCTGCAGTCACAACCCCGGCCAGCCCGCCGAGCAGCCGCCGCCCGCCGCCATGCCGGATAGGATCCGAGCCGCAGCGTAATTCCACTTGTCCTTTAAAGACATGCGCTTCGGTACGTCCTGTTTTTTCCACCAGCATCCCAAACTCGGTACCATAATCCACTACCGTCGCCGACGGGGTACGAACGACAAAACCTTCCGCCCCCGGCGGGACCAGGGAGGTCATTTTGCCATACGCAATATAGAATTGATTGGTATCTTCAGCACGGAATTCCGCCGGGCCCTGAATCAAAACCTCGGCTCCGCTGTCCATCCGGATTTTAACCAGCCCGGAAGCCAATTTACAGGATAGATCGGTATTATTAAGCCGCCTCCCGGCTTTGCCCTCAAAGGTATGATCCTGCCAGCGGACAGCAACCCCTTCCATCAGCGTCGCCGTCGGCAATGTCATTTGGCGGGGATGCCGAATCACATAACCAATCACCAAAAACATCGCAACCCAACCCAGAATCGCAGAATACAGACTCAGTCGAGAAATTCTTCGCGGCAACTGAAGCTGGCGTCGTTTCTCACGAACCCCCATAATCAATTCAGGTGTCCGTGCGGCCGGGCGAATTTCGACCGTTTCGGCCTGACGTTCCTGCTCGGCCAGCGCCTGCCACAGGGACATATCCAGCGACCTGGAATCGGAGGCCTGGGGGACAAGGGTCAGACCTGTATCGATTTTCACCTGAAGCGCTGCGTAATTTTTCACAAATTCGCAATAGCGATCCAGATGTTCAGGGCTGCTGACCAGAATATCCTGAAGCTGCCGGAGTTCCTGGTCGCTCAGACCATTCTCAAGCAGATTCAAAATCAGGATGTCAAATTCCATTCTGTTCATAAGACCGCTTAGAGTTCCTGCTGAGCTACGGTACGCTGAATGCACACCCGCATCAGCTCAAAAATACAAACCAATCGTTTATACACCAGCCGCGGCGAACCGCCAATCTGCTGCGAGATTTCTTTCACCGGCACATTGTCCTGGTAGCGCAACTGAAGCAGTTGACGCTGATTCAGTTCCAGTTTTCGGATGCACTGATCCAGAGCATTGAGACGAGCGTGAAAATCCGACGACGACTCGGAGGCCTTCTCAACCATCTTCTGATAGCATTCCTCTGAAAACAGCATCTTCATTTTCTTGTTGCTGCGAAGATACTCAAATGCCTTGTTGCGAGCAATGGCAATCGCCCAGGCACCAAAGTTTTCCCCTTCTCGGAAGGTATCAAACTTTTCCCACATCGTCGCCGCGGTTTCCTGCAGCAGCTCCTCGGCGGCATGGCGATTGTGCAGCAGCATCATTAAAAACGCATACACACGCCCCTGTACTGTGGTGTACAGACTGAAAAATCGTACGCTTTTGTTATCTTTCTCGACCATCATTCTGCGTCAACTCAATCCATCTTCCTCTATAACTAAATGTCAAAACCAGGAAACTGCGCACAAAAAAAAGAGAAACCGATGTATTTTATGTAGAGCAGACCCTCCTCAGTCGATATTGTAGATATTTTTTATATACATCGCGAATTCCGTCAACAAAGTTCGGAAATTGGTTGCCCCATATATTTTGCTTTCTATAATGTCCATTTCTACTGATACTGCTTGACATTGTCCGTGTCGGTGTGGCCAAGCACTATTATACCATACCCGTTGGGTATTCTCAATCGAAGGCTTTGTATGGAACGTTGGACGATACAAAAACTGTTAAATTGGATAACAGAGTATTTCACACAAAAAGGGATCGATAGCCCCCGGCTTTCGGGCGAATTATTGCTTTCTCACGTATTAAAGCTATCCCGTATCGAATTATATACCTTATTTGACCGGATCGTAGAACAGGACAAACTGGAAATTCTCCGCGGCATGGTCAAACGCTGCGGCAATCACGAACCGCTGGCCTACCTCATCGGGCGGTGCGAATTCTACTCATTGCCATTCAAAATCACCCCGGATTGCCTTATCCCCAGGCCAGAAACAGAGTTACTTGTTGAACGAGCGATCGAATTTCTTCGAAAACGCTCCGGTACCCAACAGGTTTTGGACTTGTGCACCGGCTCCGGCTGCATTGCTATCGCCATCGCCAAAAACTATAAAGACTGCCTGGTGACCGCCACCGATATCTGCGACAAAGCCTTAGCTATCGCAGCCGAAAACGCCGCCACCCTGAAGTTATCCGACAAAATCCAGTATTTATGCGGTGATTTATTTGCCCCCCTCATCGAGGGCATCGAATCCCAATTCGACCTGATCGTTTCCAATCCACCCTATGTTAGCGAGGCCGAATTCGCAAAACTTGCGCCGAATGTCCGTAATTACGAACCCCGCCAGGCCCTGTATGGCGGTCCCGATGGCCTGGACGTGTATCGACGGATTCTCCGTCAGGCCAGTGATTTTCTCAAACCCGACGGCGTGCTGATGATGGAAATCGGTTATGCCCAGGGCCCGGCCATACGGGAACTGATCGACGCTACAGGCCAGTTTGCCCCGGCACGAATCGAAAAAGACCTCTCCAAAAACGACCGGATCGTAATCGCCCGAAAAACAACGCCTTAACTATGGAATATCCATTTTTTTGTGGTATAGTAACGGGTTTGTTTAGTCCGTCATAAACCCGGCCGGGCAGCGGGAAATTCCGACATGTCCGGCTTTTAATCTTGACGAACCAACAGGGTATCTATACTATACTACGCTATACTGGCAAGAGCGAGGCCGGTTTGCAGCCGATTGCACAAACCGGAACACGGAACGGGATTACAATATCGATGGTGCAGTATAAAGTAAAACTCAACGCAAAATCCAATCTGCCCAAATACGAGCAGATCATCCAGAGCCTGACGGATGCCATTGGAGCCAAGCAATTAATTCGCGGCAGCGTTCTCCCGTCCATCAAGCAGCTCAGCAA
>JAWRKM010000047.1:0-68214 GCA_040306945.1 Anaerohalosphaeraceae bacterium | reverse complement strand
CTGAATTCCTGCCCCTGGACATTGAAGGAGAATACACGCTGGCCGGGACCGGTAATGCCGGAGTAGGTCTCCGCAAAGTAAAGCTTGGCCAGATACTTGCCGTTGGGGATTTTGCATGAGAAGGCACTCATCGAATAATGCTCACTTCGGAACAGTCCGGGTTCTTTGGTTCCCGTAACGATCGGAGCCAAACCACTGCCGCGGCCGCTGGGATTCCGGAAGATGCGGTTCTGTATTAATTCACCATACAGTCCGCCCTCATACGAATAATTGATTTCCTCTGTCATCAGACCATAAAACAGCGGACTGAATCTGGCACCGGGTTTGTCGGCCTGCACAACGATTTTGCCGGGATTGGCCTCGGCAGCATAAAGCATACAGCCTGATAGAATCAGAACGACAATAATCCATGTGACAAATAAGTGTTTCATAAAAAGCCTTTCTGCAAGTTAGTAATACTGATCCTGCTTGAAATTTCCCGTTTCAGCGAGGCTAAGGAGCTTTGGGCAGCAGCTGTTCAGCAATCTTTCTATCATCGCGGCTGCGTAGGGTAACGTAACCCCGAGAGTCCGCGCGGCATCAAACGGCCTGTGGCCGTCGCGGAATAATCAGTCCCGTCGGGTATATGATCCTGTCATGTACCCATGCCGCCTTCATTACGAAGCATCAATTCAACACCAGTTTCAAATCCACCGCCTCCGCCATCATTCGATATCCTTCATCACTCAGATGAAGATGATCGCCGCTATCGGTTTCCTGACGCAGTCTGGCCGGATTCTGAGGATCACGGACAACCGCATCCCAGTCAATCACCGCATCAAAAACCCCGCTGGTTCGGATCCAGTCATTAATTTTCAGCCGTTTGGCCTCCAGTTCATTGTTATAATAAAAAGAGTCGCCGCACGGAAGAATCGTTGAACCATACACACGCAGACCGCAGGCCTGTAATCGCACCGCGATTTGCTCCATCGCAGTGATGATCTCTTCGGCGGCGGTATGTCCCCCGCCAAGGTCATTGATGCCTTCAAGCAAAATGACCCAGCGAGCCCCCGGCTGGGCAATTACATCCCGATCCAGCCGCTGTATCACGGGCTGACCGATACCGCCAGACCACAAGCAATTGCCCCCGATTCCCTGATTGAGTACCCCAATCTGAGCCGTTTGAGGATTAGCAAGCATCCGGCGGGCCAGATAATCAGGCCATCGCCGGTTTTGTCCCTCCGTGGAGCCTTTACCATCCGTAATCGAATCACCCAGACAAACCACAGCGGCAGCGGTACGGCTGGCCAGCACCTCCACCCCACACAGATAATACCAGCACGTATTTGCGACGGACGTCGGCAGTGCTTTCTCGCTGACGGCATTACCGGATTGCATAAAGACTGCTTCACCTCGGGCACTGCGATGGCCTGTGTTTTTTTTGGGAGCCTTTGCGATATGCATCGTCACCGCAAGATCGGAACCCGGCTTCAGGTCGAAATCCACCGGATCCGAAACAAACAGCGTGCCAGAGGGAATCACAACCGACGTCTTCCCGCCAAAGGTCAGCGGTTTGACCGTCTCCGGTTTGACGGCATTTCCGCCGGCAGATACCGCGATGCAGGCCTGGCTGATTTTCAAGCCATCCTGCCAGTCCGCAAAAGCATTGGAAAGGCGGATACGCACTTTTTCGCCGCCGATGGATACACGGACCACCTGCCGCAGGGTCGTGTCGTCCAGTTTCTGAAATGCAGAAGGCATCAATTTCGTTTCCACTTCCTGAGCCGACGAAGCCCAGGTCCCCACCCAGTGATAATCCGTGTCAGGTTTGAGACCTGCTGCGTGAGTACATCCCCAAACAGCCAGTACGATGACGTAAAAGAATACCCGATTGTGTCCTGTTGTTGATTTCATAATCACCCTTTTGTCAATGATCCGGTTATAATCCTATCCAAAACAAAGTCTATTACCGAAGGGTTTCTATGGGTCCCAGGTAGGATTTTGGTAACGTTTCAGGGTACAGAACCAATGTTTCCAGGACCACACCGGGATCCACCATCCAAACCTTGAGCATATGCACACCCGGCTCGGAGATTTGATGGGTCGACTTGACCGTTCTGACATTGTCTTTCACCCAGGTGTACCAGTCGCGAATTGCCGGTGCCGAGAGATCGGGGCGTCTGGAAGGATCCGCATACGACTGCCCCTGGAATGCGTCAATAATCTGCGGCGGCTGGTCGTCAAACGAGACGGCTATTCGCACGCCTCTGTCCGGCTGAATATTCAGCGTGGGTCCCGTGACTAAATCCACATGGATTTCCCCCGCCCTGGCAATCAATACAGGATATTCCATCCGCGGAGAATTCTGTGGCGGCGTTACGCTTTGGGCTGTCACCGGAAAAATAGCCATCCCTGACACGCCGCGGCCATAGTCGGGGATTTGTTCCCACCGGACATGGCCTGCATCAACCATTTTTGTCGCTCGTTCAGCCGCAATGACAATCGGCCCGGTCAAGCCGCCAAAGGCAGCGACATTCTGACGGGTATATTTATCCGAACGAACGGCATTCAGATGAATGGGCACACGTTCTCCATTCGCACCCGATACGGTAATCACAGCCGACTGTTCCCCCACAGGCATTTTTTCCCAATCGATGCTCACCCAGATTCGCTGATCCTCATCGACGGTACCGGAGACGGTGCTAAACCGAATCCACGGTTTGTCCGCCGACACCGAGAACGCAAAGTTCTTACTGCCGCGTTTGAACACCTCAAACCAGCGGCTCTGGCGATTGAGCGAATCGAATGCGGGCAATACCGCAGCGTTCGATTCACCCGGCCAGGCACGTTCAGACCCTTCGACCGCAACCCCCATCCGTTCAGAGGCATCCGGATTCAATTCCGTGACCTTCGGCATGATATTGGTTCTCGGTTCGTTCCAGCTGGTGTAGCCAATGCGGGTCTGTGACATCATATGGTTCCACCTGCCGCCGCCAAGACGATGGTAAGCCTCGGTCAGTTCTTTGTCACGCTCAAACAGCTCCCGCACCCGTTGGGCCTGTGCATTGGCACTGACACGCCCCTGAGCGGCATAGAGCCGGTTTCGCCCGGCCGCAATATACATTTCAACAACCGTCGCCGATGCTTGGGTCGGATAGAGCACCAGTTGATAGAAGGCGTCGCGAAATTCCGGCGACAACTGGCTATTGATCTTTTCCGCTTGTGCAGTAATGGTCTGCCAGCCCGCCAGAACACGCTCGGCTTCCTGAAAGTTCACCAGGCTGAACGTAGTCGGTTCCAGCAGCTCGGGTTTCCGCCAGCTATTGTATTTGGCGTATTTGGAAACGATATCCGCAATCGCATCGGCATACTGGGCCCCAAATTCGCGTTTGGCCCATTCCCGGGTAAACTCAGCAATCTTGTCCTTGGGCATGGCTTTTGGATTCCACGCCATACGCAAAAAGAACTCGATGGGCAGCTCCATAGGCTTCAGATCGCCGACATTGACCACCCAAACCCTGTCGGCACCGTATTCATAGGCCATGTTCATCTGCTCCCAAATCTTCGGAAGCGGATTGGTATTGATCCATTTGTAGGAACGCGGAGAACCCACATAGTCAAAGTGGTAATAGATGCCGGCCCGGCCGGAACGTCCTCGCTCCTGCGGCGTGGGCAGGCGGCGAATGTTGCCCCAGTTATCATCACACCATAGCAGCGTTACATCGTCCGGCACGTTCATCCCATGGGCATAATAATCCGCAACCTCCTTATAGAGCGCCCAGAGCTGAGGCACCCGACTAACATCCGGGTTGACAATGTCCGCAAGCAACTTCCGCTGATCAGCAACAATCCGTTCCAGGAGCTTGACATTGGCATCCATGTCACCCCCTTTGATCATCGGCTCATCCCCGTCACCCCGCATTCCAATTGTAACCAGATTCTCGTAGTCCTTATTCCGCCTGATCCCCTCTTCCCAGAACGCCCGGAGTCCCTCCTCATTTGCAGCATAGTTCCATGCCCCATTACCGAAACGAGACCTGTGTTTGGTCCATTCCGCCTGGGCACGCATCATGGGTTCATGGTGAGAGGTCCCCATCACAATGCCATATTCATCAGCCAGACGCGGATTTTCAGGGTCATCTTCATTGAATGCCTTGCCCCACATCGCAGGCCACAGGTAATTCCCCCGCAGACGCAGGATTAACTCAAACAGGTGTGCATACATCTTGGAATTGATGCCGCCAAACTTCTCCCGGGCCCACGGCCCAAAACACGGCTCCTCATCATTGATGAAAATCCCGCGATATTTCACAGCGGGTTCGCCCGACGTGTATCGGCCTGGAAGAATATAGGCCTCACTGCGTTTTTTCGGCGGGACATCAGCCCACCAGTACCACGGTGAAACACCAAGCTGTTCGCAAAGCTCGTAGATACCGTAAATCGTACCGCGTTTATCACTGCCGGCAATCACCAAAGCCTGATCGATATCAGGGGCAGGCCGATTAACCGTGGCAATGATAAAACGTTCCCACTTTCCCTTGAGATCCGCCGTGTCCAGTTTGCCGGAAGCAGCAAGCTCATCGATCCGCTTGCTCTTGCCCAGTGTGCCGATGAGAATGGAATACCCGGAGCCGGAATGATCCGTCTTAAGGTTTGGTTTGCGGCCGGTGACGCGTTCAATGTCGGCCTGAAGGTCGCCGATGGCACGAATCACACCCTTGTAATCAGCGGGGTCGTAACAAAGCGGGGTCGCCTGACCGGAAGCAACAACAGGAAAGCTGCCCGACTGCGGGTTCTCGCTGACAAACGATTGCACAAGGCCTAATCCCGCCTGGACAGGGGGGGCCAGAATAACAAGAACAGAAAGCCAGATAAACAATGGAACATTCGTCATCAAAGCAATACCATGCACGCTGTACGCCGCATTATTTCCGTTCTTGAGCATCGGTCCCTGTCGCATAAAAAATCCTTATATAGAATGCCTATAGAAAGGTAACCGGAAATGGAATAAGAACAAGTTCGTTTTTCACCAATACCTCTTTTTGAACAGCCCAGCCCCAGGGTGTCTGTTTCCGGGCCCACACCGGTACGAGGAATCTAAGAACTAAGGGTCTGGACAACGGGTGCCAACAGGGAAGGAAATCACAGGCCATACAAAAACACGCAACCCTTTAATTTACAAGAACATACAGACGTGATTTCAGCGGATAAAGAAAAACCGGAGAGGGTGGGATTCGAACCCACGGTAGAGTAAACCCTACACAGCCTTTCCAAGGCTGCTCGATCAGCCGCTCCGACACCTCTCCAGAGCAAGTCACACTCAGCGGGGCAATAATACCATAAAGCCGCCCCGCTTCAAGGCTAAAAACCAATTTTACTCATAAAATCAAGGCACAAAATCGGCCCTCCCAACCCCTGCCCCCCATAAAGACAAACTCCATATTTTTAAAGACTATTTTTTTGTCAACCATTCATTCAGATTTTTGGCCAGCACCTGAACATCCCGAGACTCGAGAATATGCTTTTTAATGGCTGGTTTAATGTCCAGTTTTCCTATCGCCTTTTCCGCCTGTTCCCAGAGGCGCTGGCGTTTTTTATCCGTATCGGCCAAAAACAACTCGGTTACCAGTTCCTGCAGTCGCTGCAGGGCCATCGTATCCAGATTTTGGTAATAATTGGATATGATTTTTTGCTGATATTTTGTGTACTCGCGCTGGGTCATAGCATCGCATATCCTTTTTTTACATTGTCATTTTTCAAGACATCTTTCCAAAATCGTCAAATGCCCCTAAAATCCTGTAGCATTTCCATTGAAAACCGCCATTTTTTTGTTATAGTAGTTCCTACATTGTGAATGAAATCACATTTATTGTTCCATAAAGAACAATACGAACCCGAAAATTACTACATTACATTAATAGAAATTATGGAAATTAAACCTTTTCGTGCGTACCGATTTGATGAATCAGTAACCGGTAATGCAGGGCAATGTATTGCCCCGCCGTATGACGTCATTGACTCCAAACTCCAGCAGGCCCTTTACGATGCCAATCCATACAATATCGTCAGGGCCATCCTCGGCAAAGTCATGCCGTCGGACACCCAGACGAATAATCAATATACCCGCGCCCGCGAGTATCTGGATAAAGCCATTGCTGATGGCGCCTTAAAACAAGACCCGCAGCCGGCGATTTATGCCTACGTGCAGGATTTTGCGATCGGCCCCAAAACTTACCGCCGCAGCGGCATCATCGCCCTGGGCAAAATTGAACCGTTCGGCCAGGGTGTCCAGCCGCACGAAAAAACGCTCGATGGCCCCAAAGCCGACCGTTTGCGTCTGACTCGAGCCACCGCCTCGCAGTTTGGCCAGATTTTTATGCTGTATGATGATCCTCAAAAGACCGCCGAGTCCATTATTCAGAAAGCCTCCACTGGCGATCCTGTTCTGGATCATACCGACACTGAAAATGTCCGCCACCGCATCTACATGATCGCTCAGCAGGACATGATCAAGACCTTTGCGGACATGATTCAGACCCGCAAGACAATCATTGCCGACGGCCACCACCGCTACGAAACGGCCCTGAACTACTGGAAGCAGACCGGCCATCCGGAGGCTCAGTATCTGATGATGACCTTCGTTAATATGCACAATGAAGGCCTTGTCATTCAGCCGACCCATCGTCTAATAAACAATGTGAAACAATTCTCCATCGACACGCTGATATCGGAGCTTAAAAGAGAGTTTGACCCCATCGTCAAATTCGATTTTACCGATGCGACATCCAAAACCAACGCCCGACAGGCCATGTTCAGCCGGATGAGTCAGGCCGGCAGCGAAGGCAAAAATATCTTTGGCATTTATGCCGCCAACAATGCCTTTTATACCGTGACCCTCAAAGACACCGCGGCAATGAAACAAATCGCTCCGACGATGAGCGATGCCGCCCGTGGCCTGGATGTCAACGTCCTGCATCTGCTGATTCTCGAAAAGCACCTGGGCATCGGCGACAAGCAGCTTGCCGAAGAAAGTCACATCGAATACATCAAAGATATTGGCGACGCCATTGACCAGTCGATCCAAAAAGTCGACAGCGGTCGCTGTCAGGCTGTGTTCTTTGTCAATCCCACCCGGATTGACCAGGTTCAGGCCGTGGCCGCCGCCGGTGAAAAAATGCCCCAGAAATCGACCTTCTTTTATCCCAAGGTCTTTTCCGGCGTCACCATTAACAGATTACCCATCGCCCCGATGGAACCGTACGATAACCGTCCTCTGACACAATGTATTGGAAAGGAGTAACTCATGGTTGACTGGAAGAATCCGCCGAAATTATTTATCCCCGGACCGGTACACGTGCTGCCGGAAGTGCTTCAGCAACTGGCTCGTCCCACCATGGGACACCGCAACAAGGAATACGCTCAGCTTCACAATGAAACCATTGCGATGCTCAAGCAGGTATTGTTTACCGAACAGCATGTCTTTCTGGTCACCTCCTCGGCCTCAGGCATCTGGGAAGGTGCGATCCGCAACTGTGTCGCCAAGGACGAAACCGTACTGGCCTGCGGCTGCGGCGCCTTCAGCGACAAATGGGGCAGTGTCGTCAAGTCCTGCGGACGCAATGTGGATATGCTCAAGGTCGAATGGGGCAAGCCGAATACTCCCGAAGCCATTGATGAAAAATTAGCCACCGGCAAATATGCCGCCATCACCCTGGTTTATTCCGAAACCAGTACCGGCCTGGCCAACCCCGTCTATGAAATCAGCGACATGATGAAGAAAAAATACCCCAATGTGCTGGTCTTTGTCGATTCGGTCAGTGCCATGGTCGGCATGCCGATTCATTTCGACAAGCTCGGCTGGGATGTCACCTTCGCCTCCGTCCAGAAGGCCTTTGCCATTCCGCCGGGATTCACCGTGGCTGCGGTCAGCAAACGGGCCGTCGAAAAGGCCAAGACCGTGCCTGAACGCGGGTACTATTTTGACTTTGTCGATTTCGCCAAGAATAACGAAAAAGACAATACTCCGACCACTCCGTCCATTCCGCATATTGCAGCCGTGCATTATCAAGCCTCACGGTTGCTGAAAGAAGGCATGGAAAATGTCTGGAAACGCCACAAGGAAATGGCCGATTATTGCCGCGCCTGGGCCAAAAAGCATTTTGATCTGTTCTGCGAGGAGAAATACTGCACCAACACGCTGACAACCATCAGGAACACCCGCAATATCGATATCTCCGCCCTGAACAAAGCCCTGCAGGCCAAGCACAATGTGATTATCAGCAACGGCTATGGCGACCTGAAAGACAAAACTTTCCGCATTGCTCACATGGGCGATATCACCATGAACGACCTTAAAGAGGTGCTCGGCTGGATTGAAGAAGAAACCAAATAAATCCTGTCGATTCGATGGATCCCCGAAGGCCTTTGGCAAATCGTCCAAAGGCCTTTTTTCGTGCTTGACAGCCCCGCCCAAAATGCACAAACTACACCGGTAGAACGTGGACCAGGACTCTTTTGCGAGAAAAACGATGAAGATTGTAGCCGATCAGAATATTCCGTTTGTTGAACCGTGTTTTGCCCATCTGGGCGAAGTCACACTCTGCGCCGGGCGGAAAATTACCCCCGAGCTGGTTGCCGATGCCGATGCCCTGCTGGTACGCAGTGTCACCCCGGTCAACCGCGACCTGCTGGCCGGCAGCCGGATCCGTTTCGTTGCCACCGCCACCATCGGTTTTGAACACATCGACCGGGATTATCTGAATCAGCATGGTATCGGGTTTTCCTCTGCCCCCGGCTCCAACGCCAACAGCGTCGCCGAATACATTATCGCCGCCCTGCTGGCCCTGGGCAAAAAATACAAATTCCGCCTGGCCGGCAAATCCATCGGCATCGTCGGCGTCGGCAATGTCGGCTCCCGTGTCGCAAAAAAATGCCAGGCCCTGGGGATGACCACTGTCCTGAACGACCCGCCGCTGGCCCGCCAGACCGGCGATCCTCAATATCGCCCCATCGACGAGGTCTTCACTTGCGATTTCGTCACCCTGCACACGCCGCTGACCCGCGAAGGACAGGATAAAACATATCACCTGGCCAATGCCGCCTTTTTCGCCCGGCTTAAACAGGGAGCCTTCTTCCTGAATACCTCCCGGGGTGCCGTCATGGACACCCAGGCTCTCAAAAAGGCCATGCATGAAAAACGCCTCGGCGGGGTTGTGCTCGATGTCTGGGAAAATGAACCCCATATCGACGGCGACCTGCTGGCCCGCGTCGATTTATCCACCCCGCACATTGCCGGCTATTCCTTCGACGGCAAAGTGGCCGGCCTGATGATGATTTACGAGGCCCTGTGCAAATTCTTCAATCTTAAAACCGCCCACACCCTCGCCGATTTCCTCCCGAAACCGCAGGTCCCGGAAATTCGCATAACTGCTGAGCAGCTTAAACAATTCGAGGAACAGATTATTCACGACGTCGTCCAGTCGATTTATGTCATCAATCGCGACGACTTCAACACCCGCGAAATCCTGCTGCAGGAACCCGCCAAACGAGGTGAGTTCTTCGACATGCTCCGCAAAAATTATCCCGAACGTCGGGAATTCCAGAATACCAAAGTCTTTGTGCCGGATATCCACAGCTCACTGGCCCGCAAACTGGCCGGAATCGGTTTTCAGATATGTCAGGGATAACGCGATCCATCCTTCGCTGGCCCTGCGGGACGCTGGACTTTTCCTCGGGCTGCCTCATCATGGGCATCCTCAACGTCACGCCCGATTCGTTCAGCGACGGCGGGCAATTTCTGTCCACAGACAAAGCCGTGAACCATGGCCTGCAGATGCTTGCCGAAGGTGCCGCCATTATTGATGTCGGCCCTGAATCCACCCGTCCCGGATCCCAGCCCGTCGCTCCCGCTGAGCAGATTCGCCGTGCCATACCCGTCATCGAGGCCCTGCGCAAAAAGACCAACGCCCCTATCAGCATCGACACAGCCAATCCTGACGTCGCCGCCGCCGCTCTGACTGCAGGAGCCTCCATCATTAATGATGTCACCGCCCTGTCCAACCCGCAGATGGCAGCCCTGGCCGCCGCCAGGCAAGTGCCTGTGGTGCTCATGCACGCCCAGGGCACCCCGGCCACCATGCAGCACAATCCCCACTATACCGATGTCGTCGCTGAGGTTAAAGAGTACCTGCTTAAACAAGCCGTTTTCGCAGAACAGGCCGGAATCCCCAAGGAACGAATCTTTCTCGACCCCGGCATCGGCTTCGGCAAGACCACCGACCACAACCTGACGCTGCTCAATCACCTCGATGCACTGACCGCATCCGGCTACAGAGTGCTGATCGGCACCAGCCGCAAACGCTTCATCGGCCAGCTGACCGGCAAAGACATCCCCGCCGACCGTATCTTCGGTACCGCAGCCACCGTCGCACTGGCCATCGCCAAAGGCACCTCCATCGTCCGCGTCCATGATGTCGCCCCAATGGCCGATGTCATCAACGTCGCCAACGCCATTGTCAGGGCCTGAGCATGAGCATCATTCGGGCCTATCTGGATATTGAAACCACCGGCTGCAGCCGCACTCACCACGCCTTGACCGTCATCGGCGTCGCCGTCGAAAAAGAAGGCATCATCACCCCCTTCCAGCTTGTCAGCCCGCAGATTACTGACCTTGCCCTGTCCGACATCCTGACCGGCGTCAACACCCTCTATACCTACAACGGCCGCCGCTTCGATCTGCCCTTCATCAAACACAGCCTGAGCCTGGACCTCGAACGGCAGTTCAAGCACCGGGATTTGATGTACGACTGCTGGAAACACAAGCTCAAAGGCGGCCTCAAAGCCGTCGAAGCCAAACTGGGAATCGCCCGCCAGTCCAAAGGCGTCGATGGTTGGATGGCCGTCAAACTCTGGTGGGACTATATCAACAACAATGACCTCGCCGCCCTCCAGACTCTGCTCACTTACAACCGCGAAGACGTGGTCAATCTCCAAACCCTTCGCCTCAAACTCGGTGTTGAATAAGGCCCCATCCCCCATTTCCGTCAGATTGGCTAACGGGTATATTATCCTGTCTGAAGCTGCTGGCGGATCTCGGCCAAAATTGTCCCCATCGCTTTTTCGCGCGGGCCTTCCAGGTTTACGCCGGATGCCAGGGTATGGCCTCCCCCGCCGTATTTCTGAGCAATCTGCCGAACGTCCACGCGTCCCTTGCTTCGCAGCGAACAGCGGAATCGGCCGTCGGCCAGTTCCACAAACAGCGTCGCCACTTCCACCGTCTGAATACGCTGACACTCGTCAATCAGATTTTCCGTATCCGGCCCGGACGAACCCGTTTCATCGAAATCCCTGCGAAGGATATACTGCGTGGCAATTCGCCCGCCATCATGCAGTTCCAGATGTTCCAGCATCCGCGTCATCAATTTCAGCCGTGCCGGCGTAAAGCTCTGATACATCTTGCGATACACATCATTGGGCCGTACCCCGGCCTCAATCAGTTCCGCCGCAGTACGGAAAATCCGGCAATCTGCGTTGCCATACTTAAACCAGCCGGTATCCGTAGAAATCGCAATAAAAATCGCCTCCGCCACCACAGGCGTAATCGCCCAGCCGACCGACTTGAAGAAATCATAGACAATTTCCCCCGCCGCCGACGCCGAAGAATCAACCAGTTCCACCGTCCCCAAGCCATCACCGGTTACGTGATGGTCTATAACCAGTATTGTCTTGCCGCACTTTTTAATCCATTCTTCAAGGCCTGGAAGCTGTACAAGACTATTTGTATCGACTATCACAATCAGGTCTATATCGCGATAGTAATTATCAAGTTCCTCTTTTTTGATATCGTTATTCAAAACTGCAACGCGAGTCTCAAACATCGATTCATACCAACTTGCCAGTGGCGACAAAAAGAGTCCCTCGACTTCTTTACCTGCCGCTTTGAGGCCTTCCATCATCGCCCGTACACAGCCGCAGGCATCGCCGTCCGGCCGGATATGCGTCGTAATCAACACACGTTTGGCTGCCATGAGGCAGGTTAATGCGGTTGTATATTGTTCTTTCTGAATCGTCATAAGTATATCCAAATAAACAGATTATAAAATATATCGAATCTGCCTACCGAATGCAAGGCCCAAAACCTGACTGTCCATAAAAAAGGCAGCCATGTCTGCCTACAGCATTATGATATATTCTAAATCTAAATATAGATATATATTGCTAATATCACCCGGTTGCCAAAGCCGCCGCTGATCATACCTGCCCGTTCCAGAAGGCATCCACGCCCCCCCCCACTGGCAGACTGACTAGGCCGGCATCTTAAATAAGCCGCTTGTTTACAATCCTGTACAATGTATCCATACCCTATCGTTGCTTGACAAACAGAGAATTTCCAAAAATTTCTCCAAAATGACTTGCAAAATTTATCTAAATCACTATAGTAATGGGTCTTTCGTTGAGAAAGAAAGGTGCGGATAATCCAGCAATACCCTGCTGAATCGAAAACAGGAGTCAGATATGTCAAGAGTATGCGTATTTACAGGTAAGAAAACAACGTTCGGGCGCAGCATTGCTCGTCGCGGTAAAGCCAAGTATCTGGGTGGCGTCGGTCGCAAGATTACCGGCATCACCAAACGGAAATTCAAGGCTAACGTACAAACAGTCCGTGCCGTCATTAACGGCAAAGTCACCCGCATCCGGGCCTCGGCCAAGGCAATCAAGATGGGCCTGGTCGTTAAACCTCCCAAACGGAACTATAAACCTGCCACCCAGGCCACTGAGTAAACTCAGAGCTTCGTTAAGCATTGATAAGGCAAGACGCCTAACCGTCTTGCCTTTTTTATTTTGTACGGTATCAGGAATGGTGTGCTTTTTTCTTTTTTGGCACAGGGGGACCGGAGCCCAGCATGATCGCAATCCAGCGGGTATCGTCATTGCTCTGCAGCACAATCTTGGTCGTCATGGTCAATGGAACCGACAGCAGCATCCCCACCGGCCCCAGTACCCAGCCCCAGAAGACCAACGACAAAAACACAACCAGTGTGGACAATCCCAGCCGTTGCCCGACCAGGCGGGGTTCCAGAAAATTGCCCAGTGAAACATTGATTACAAGATAGCCTGCGGCAACAATTATGGCACTGCCGGCGGGTAATTGAATCAGAGCCAGAAGGATGGGCGGAATCGCCGCCAGAATCGAACCGATGTTGGGCACAAAATTCAGCACAAAGGTCAGCAATCCCCAAAAAACGGCATAATCCACCCCCACTGCCATCAGCAGGATCGTCGCCAGAATTCCGGTCACCAGGCTGATGGCAGTCTTGACCGCCAGGTACATCTTGACGTCGTTTGTGATTTTCGCCAGCCGCTGCAGAGACTGGTCGGGATTTCGCAGAGCACTCCGCAGTTTGACTTCAAAAATCGACGCTTCCAGCAGGATAAATACCAGAGTCAGAAAAATTAAAAAACCCTTCTTCATCAAGTTACCGAGCTGACTGAGCAAATCACCGAAGATTTTCATCGCCGAATCCGGCTTGAAATACTGCAAAATATGCCTGTTTTCCACATGAATCCCTTTACTTTGCAGCCATGCACAAAATACATCAATATTTTCCTGAAGCTTGTTGGTATATTCCGGCAGCGATTTGGCAAACGCCGGCAGGGATTGAGCCAGAACCGCCCCGACAAAGATTCCGGCCGTCAATAAAATCAATGTGATGATGATAATGGCAAATACGGGGCGAATCCCGATATGCTGCAGCCAGATAAGGGCCGGAGTACTGATGATGGCCAGGAATATCGCCAGCAGAAACGGAACCAGAAGCCCCGCCGCCGCCTTCATTCCTGCTACCACAACCACAAAAGCCGCCATCCCCAGCAACACCTTCAGCCACAGAGGAATCCATGCCGCAGTCGATGTATCTTGATGCTTATCACCCAAATTACTCATAGCTTTTGCCTCGTGCGATTTTTTCAGATAATACAATCCTTGCATCCTGATCGATGCTCAGGGTTCGCCAGGACATATCCGGCAGATGCAATTGGACAGAGGCTTTAAAGGTATCCGGCCCCACTTCGATTTGAATGGGTTTGTCTGCAAACATCGGCGGCGTTGATTCCAAGCCCAGCAGCTCGAGTGAAAACGCATAACCTCCTAAATTCAGATGATGCCAGGTCTGGGCATACAAGACCCGATGCAGTTCATAACGCGCCCACTCGGTCGGGTCCGGAACAAACTCCACCTCTTTGCCAGCAGGCAGGCTTGAAAACTGAACATAACCCCAGGTTTCCGGCCGGTGCATATTGACCACCCCCTGAGGCGACCAGACCCAGTTATCTTCGCTGCCCAGGGCGGCGGGGTCACCGTGCGGCGGGATTCTGCGGTATTGGCCATCGACAATCTCCATTCTCCACTGAACCCGAGAGAAATTCATTCGCCACTGATCACCATCCCGGGGAGGACACGCCCTGCCGGCAGAGTCTTTCATCGCCGCAAATGGAAAGGCCAGCTCTACCTGCCAGCAGACGTCTTTATCGGTGGGATTGTTCAGAGTACCCTGAACATGGACAGCGGTTTTCTGTCCGGCCATCTCGCGAATGACCGGTGATCCGCCATTTTTATAAGGTTTATCCAGAAATAAATTCCAGACAGTATTGAGGGCATTGATTCCAAATTCAAAATAATTATGGTTGTCGGCATCCGGATCAATGAACACTTCAAAATGATTGTCATGGAAAATTACACTGTTGCGCTCTTTCAGAGTCGCCCAGACATGAGGCTCATCCAGTTGGGCAGCAATATACAAGTATTTGTCATCCCACAGCAGCTTCATGCGGGTGGTGTACATCGGAACACGGGTTGACAGGTAACCGCGAATGTCGGCAAAGGGTTCCGACCACAAAGCCTTGGCCCAGGCCGGCTCATCAAGTCGTCCGTCAATCACCAGCGGTCTATCGGTCCGCATACAGATATAATGCCGCGGCGGAGTAAACCGTCTTGGGTCCGGGCCTTCGGCCTCCGATAACGTCTGCACGGGCTCTTCGGTATCAGCCGGGCGGGCACTTTTGACAAACACCGGTACACTGGGAGTGGTCTTTGCTGGCCCGTCCACCCACTCAAAACCCTCCGGCGGGGTGATTTTTTCCTTAAAAACCGGCTCCTGTGCCCAACCGAAATTGACCGCCAGACAAAGTCCGAGAAAAACAAGCTTAAAAGGGGGGAAAATTTGACTTATCATAAGTCCTTTCCTTGAATCTGTTCCTAAACAATCCATTTTCACTGCTCGAATCTCATACGACAACAGAAGATACGGCAATATCTACGCAATCAGCTTATCGCACCGTCTGGTTTTGTCAAGCAATACCCAACGCATACGCCGTTATGGCTGCATTGTCACGATCTCCCTGGATTTGGCCTTAAAATACGTCAGCCACGCACTGACAATGGCCGCAGTCATATCCTTTTCCTTCTGATATTGTTCAATCGTCTTGCCCCAGTAAAAACTCATCCAGCCATCGGTCAATTCCCGCGAAGCCTCGACAAAAGCATCCATTTCCTCAATGCTGCACTGAAGCGGGAACATCTCTTCCACAACCAGCGGCTTGCCGATGTGATACACCTTCAATGCCTCAATGGCCCTTTTAATCTGGCCCTTTTCCGGATACACATGCACGCTGACAAAATCCAGATTCGCTCCGGCTTGCTCGGCATAGAAAATAGGTTTGGCTTTAGGGAAAACCATCGCCCAGGGAATCACCCCTACCGTAATCATATGCCGGGTATCCCGACTGCGAATCGCAGTCGTCAACGTGTCAACCCAGGCCCTGGCAACTTCCTCCCGGGAACGACCCGCCAGATCCAGGGATATCCGCTGAACAAAATAACTGCCGCCAAACTCACCCAGCAGCCAATCTGTTTCCGGCTTGTCTCCCCCAGGCAGGACGGGCTCATTCATCAGGTCGTAGGAGAATATCGCCGGGCTTTGGGCACAAACGCCAGCAACCACCTGCCAGAAACGGGCCTGCACGTCCCACCGCTGGGACTCATTCAGGGCATCATACCAGATCGGTGTCCTGGCTTTATGATAGCAGGCCAGTCCGGTGATATCCAGATACAGTCCGGTCTCTTCGGCCAGCCGGACAAGCCGTTGAAGATAGTCGAGTGAAACATAGTTTGGTTCCTGGGCAGTACGCATGAATTGGCCCAGCTGCAGATGAACGCGAACAACATTGGCTCCAAGCGATTTGATTTCCCGAAAATCCTCCTGAACCACATCCCATTGCTGCCAGTAATCCTCCAGAAGCCGCCCTTTATCATCATGGTCATAATTAACACCCCAGACGATAAATCGCCGGCCGGATGGCATTTCAATAAAATGCGATCCGTCTGGACTGGGGCCAATCCAGGCCATATCACAGGTCGATGAGTGAACGGCCAATTGTCCGGAATGGCTGGAATTGCTGGCGGCAGCGCATCCCGCCATCGTAACGGAAATGACGAGAATGGCTTGGACGATAACAAGAGGTATGGTTTTACAGGACCAGTTCATCGTTCATTAGATTGGGATCGGACACAGGCAGGCTGATGCCAGGCTCAACCTCGTTCTGTTGTTCCTGCGGAATCAAACGATTTGGATCCGTCGCCGGTATAGCATGCACCGGCGTAAGGTCTTCCGGTACAATCAGATCGGGCTGCTGAAATATCGGGGTCAGAATCTCGGTCACGGCCGGGACAGCTTCCGCTTGATTCGGCTCCGTTCCAGACCGATTCGATTCTGCGGTTTCGGGTAGAGAAGAGTCTTCTTGTTGCTCAGCCGATTTCTCCTTGGTCTGCTGGGCTTTGATTTTTTCGAGTTCAGCCTCCAGACGCTGTCGCACCTTCGCTCGGTTTTCTATGGCCTTGATTGCTTCGATAAAAGGGTTGGTTTCGTTGGTCTCGTGGGCATACCATTTCTGGGCGGCCTGATCCAGAGCATTGATAGCGGATTTATCGGCACACTGCCCCAGATACTTGGCGGCAATAAGCTGAGCCGGATAAGAACCTGTTTGCAGTATCCGAATCAGCCCCGCCACATCTTTATTCTCGCCCAGCTCAAAGGCCAGCTTCATCTGCTGGCCCATCTCAGCCGGCGTAGGTGCATTCTTGTTTTCAGAAGACGTGGTCTTTTGTGCGGCTGCACCAGTCGGCTCCGGAGTGGGGGCCTGGGTCTGAGCGTCAGGCCACCAGAAGACAACCAGGATTAAAAGCATCACCGCAAGGAAGGCGGCAATAAAAAGCTTTTTCCTCGCCGACTGCCAATACATCGAACCCGGCCTGTTTTTTGAAAGAATCTCAAGCACAGTCGCGCGAATTGTATTCATCTGGTCCGCATCGATCCTGGGGGCCGTCCCGAGAGATTGAAACAGATTCTCCAGATTGGCCTCAAGCACTTCCATACTGTCCTGAGCAGCCCTGTTTATTTCATTGCTGACAGCCCCCGTCAATGACTCGAGGGTGCGGCGAAAGGCATGCCTGGCCCGATATAAAAGCTCCTGCATCTGGGACGAATCCATACCATAAGCAGCAGCCATCTGGGCTGGAGTTTCCATACGCAGATAACGGCTAATCAGAATCTCCTGATCGTCCCGGCCCAGCAGAGCCAGAGCACACTGACAAGCCTGCAGCAATTTCTCGCGGGCTTTGGCATCATCCGGAATAGATTGGGTGGTAATCGTTCGCACAATCGCCTGAACCGCAGAATCCTGCAGCCATGAAAAATCTGTTTTTTGGACCTCTTCGGTCGTCAAATAGAATCCCAGCAGCCATTCGGACATAGGAACCGACAGACTCAGATAATCAACAAGTCGCCCGGCGGCAGCAGACAAGATTTGCGATAAAATCCGATGGGCTTGTAACTCGTTCTGGCCGGTGCAGTACCATGCCCGCCGATACAGCCAGCCGGCATAATCATCCAGCCATTTGCCGGCAAGGGCCTGGTCGGCTTTGTACAGCCTGCGTACTCGCCATCGTGTCCAAAACGCATCAATCATCAAATAGCCTCATTTCAGATACCCATTTTATCTTGTATCGGCAAAAAATACCACTCGAACTATCTTTTTTCCACCTATCCGCATGGTATTGGAGATATTGAATGAAATGTTTAGCCATACTTGCCGCGCATAAAAAAAGAAAAGCAGACCTTAAAAGCCTGCTTTTCTTGATGCAGCCAATCACTCTTCTTGTTTGGTAAATTCTTCAGCTCATATACGACACATTGGTTCCGTTTTATACTTATTCAGTTTCCTTGGCACTGATAAGCTGATACGCCTCTTCTGGAGAAGTCGCTTTTTCCAGCTTTGCCTTAAATTGCTCATCTAGCAGCAGCCGGCTGATGCGGGCAAGGGCCTGAATATGAGGACCGGTTTTGTCCGGCGGGGAAATCAGCATCACCACGATATTAACCGGCTTGTTGTCAATACTGGCAAAATCGATCGGCTGAGCAGCAATACCCACAGCCATAACCAACTCCTTAACGGCATTGCATTTGCCGTGAGGAATCGCAATGCCTGAACCAATACCAGTACTGCGGGTCTGTTCGCGTTCCATCACTGCTTCCAGTGCGGCATTGGCATCCTTGACCTGTCCTGCCGAAGCCAATACGGTGACGAGTTCTTCAATAACCGATTCTTTGTCTTTGCTTTTCAGCGGAGCGCAAATGCAACTGGGCTGAAGAATTTGCGTAAGTATCATATTTTGTTACCTGTTAAACCAACACCTGTTTTCTACATTATAAACAAAGCTACTCTTATAGCTTTTGGGAATACAGAATGCAATAAGAATATCGTTAATTTTTCATATCCAGACTTGACTTGTCGCCTATTGTGCCGACCCTGGCTTTCAGACGATTACTATCCGGATTTTCTGTTTAAATAACAGGCTCGCTTTTGCGACCCATTTGTCATATTGAAAAAGGCTGGAATGATTTCCAGCCTTGCCTGTATTATACTGTATAATCAGATGGTTTCTACTAAAAGTTCACCCTGATTTTCCATCCCCCGCAATCGCTGTTTGATGGTTCGAACCGGTGCAGGAATCGCCTCTGGATTGGCATTGGCCAGGGTAATGGCCTCGGTGGCATTCTCCGCATACAGATCGGCGCCGATTTCTTCCCACAGACCTTCGGCCCTGCCGAAAACACCGCCCGACAGCATAATCCGCATATCCGGGAAAGCATTGACCGAACGAATAGTGTCAATCAACTGACGCACAGCGGGAGCATCTTTGCCGTCAATTCCGTAAATGACCAGCATCGAGGGTTTGAAGGAATGAATGAAGGTCATCACATCATCATTGCTGACAGTACCCCCCAGAAACCGGGCATCCCAGCCATCACTTTCGAATAAATCCGCTATCATCTGGCCCCCCAGCTCAGCTTTTTCATTGTTGGCAGAGCAAACGACAACCTTTTTGGCTTTTCCGGATTTACGAGGAAGTTTGTTTTGTAACTGATTAACAATGGTACGATTGATACGGGAGGCAAAGGCTTCCTGAGCGGAATCGATCTGACCATGGCGATACAGACGGTCAATTTCTACCATAATCGGCCAGATAATATCAACGTAAACACGATTGGCTGGTGTGCCGGTTTGCAGGACTTCTTCAATGATCGAGCGACATTCCATGCGGTTGCCATCCAGAAGTGAATTCAGATACCGTTCGAGAACATATTCCTTGACCATAGTTTACCTCTCAGCTTTTTCTTGTTTACCTTTTCTGGCCTCATTTTCACAGTTTCTTGTGAATATGGGTAACATTTAAGCTATGGGTAACTATCGGAAGCTCGCCAAAAAATTCTTTAGTTAATTTAGGGTACATAGAGAACATACAAAGATTTTTGGTGTCAATTCCCAAAAAACATGTATCTCTATTTAATTCAATAACTTAGAATTAAATTGAACGCTATGCGACATAATTCAAGTCTGATAAAAATAAGATAGGAAACAAAACATAGGCGGAAATTTTGTTTGCAAAAATTTTATTTTTACCCATTTTAACTCACACCCCTTACAATCTTATCCAGAAAAAATTAAAAACGAACCCAAAAAGGCCGATACTATCTTATTAATTCAATCACTGCAGCGAGTAAAAATCCTTATGATTTTATCATTTTTTGACAAATGCACACAAAGCATCAACAATTTGGGGAGATTCTCTCGGTTTATTTTCGCCACCTCCAAATGCATGCTGACTACCGCGTTTCAGCCCAAAACCTACCCTCTGATTTGGACACAGATGAACACCATCGGCGTCAAAAGCGTGCCGGTGGTCATGGCTACCGGGGCATTTGTAGGAATGATTCTGGCGGTTCAGGCCTATGGACAGCTTGCCGCGATGGGATTGGAAGAACGTCTGGGGGTGCTAATTAATATCGCCGTCGTCAAAGAGCTGGGGCCGGTACTGGCAGCGGTGATGCTGGCTGGGCGGGTTGGCGGCGCATTGACGGCCGAGCTGGGCACCATGAATGTCACCGAACAGATTGCCGCTGTGGAAAGCATGGGAACAGATCCGGTCAAATATCTGGTCGCACCCCGTGTTTTGTCCTGTTTACTGCTGACGCCGGCCTTGATTGTATATGCCGACCTGCTGGGCATTCTGGGCGGCTATTTTGTCAGCGTCATCCAATTCAAAATCAACAGCGGTGCCTATTGGGATTTCAGTGCCAGGGGGGTCGAATTCTGGGATATCGGGACAGGCATTCTCAAGGGGGTTTTCTTCGGAGCCGCCATTGCCGTCATCAGCTGTTACAAAGGGTTCACCTGCCGCGAAGGGGCTCAGGGTGTCGGTGAGGCCTGCACCGAGGCATTTGTCGGCTGCTTTATCTCGATTCTGGCTCTGAATTATGTGTTTGCTGTCACGCTGGATGCCATATACAAAACCTTCTGGCCGCTGCGTTCCCTGATTTAGGAGAATTCCGCCGTGATTCGTCCCGATGTTCATCCTGAAGATGGTATCCTGGTCGCCAAAAACCTGGTTAAAGTATTTGGCAAGCGTACCGTACTGGACAATGTCTCGCTGGCCATTGAAGAAGGCAAGACCACCGTCATCATTGGCACCAGCGGCTGCGGCAAAACCGTCTTCATGAAGCATCTGATTGTTCTGGAACGGCCAACCGAAGGTCAGGTCTTCTTTCGCGGCAGGCGTATCGACAACCTCCGCTCACGGGAACTGGCTGATATCCGGACGCAATTCGGGTTCTGCTTCCAGATGGGCGCCCTGTTTGACAGCCTGACGGTATTTGAAAATATCATTTTCCCTATCCAGCAGCATCGGAAAATCACGGACTACAAGGCCCTTGATGACCTGGTCAAGCACAAGCTGGCCCTGGTGGGCATGGACGGTTATCAGAATCAGTATCCGGCCAGTCTTTCCGGCGGACAAAAAAAACGGGTCTCATTAGCTCGGGCCATTGCACTGGATCCCAAAGTCATTCTCTATGATGAGCCCACAACCGGCCTGGACCCGATCACCTCGGATGTCATCAATGAACTGATCCTGAAACTCAAGCGTGAATTGAAGGTGACCAGCGTCGTGGTCACCCATGATATGAAAAGTGCCTACAAAATCGCCGACCGCATTGTCATGTTCTATCACGGCAAAATCATCGCTGACGGTGATGCCAACCATATTCGCAATCACCCCAACGATCTGGTCCAGCAATTTATCGAAGGCCGGGTCAGCGAGGCCGATCTGGCAGCACTCAAACTGGGCGGCACCAAATACCAGACCCAGTTTCTGCCCGAAGACTTCAAGTAGCCCCCCCTGCTAACTCAGCCTTTTTGCTCCGGAGGCTGTGGCGACTTGCTGCGTGAGAACCAGTGCCGGAGCACCCTGGTACCTGCGACGGTTGTCTCTGCCACCGACTGGCCAGTTGCCGCGACCGCCCGCACGGGAATCCGCACACATTCCGTCAGCGTCCTGGCCGTCTGGTCAAGAGCCTGACCGATGGCATCTCTGGCCTGGTCGGTCGCCTGGCTGGAACGAACCTTGACAAATCCCCACACATCGGAAAAGAAGATATCGCGGACGTCAGCGTAAAAATCTCCTACGCGATTCAGCAGCCCCGCCCTGGCCGCCTGCGGATTCCATCGTCGAAATGCCCGACAGCGATCCATCGCCGCGTGACCCGCAATGGAGGTCATGAAACCAGCCCCGATTCCCTGAGCGATATCGTCGGTCAGACGTCCCACGCCGGGCAGTTTCGAGGCCAGCGCCTCAATCAGATTTTTGCCCATATTGATATAATTGACGGTTGCCACAATATTCAGAATATCGATTCCGATGCGAAGGGTCTGGCCCAGAGCGGGTCGGGTATTATAGGTCTGGATAATTCGTCCGGTCATCAGCACATTGCGATACAGCACGATAAAAATGTCGGCGGATTTATAAGGACTCAGCGTCACCCCCAGCATCACGTCGCGGACACAGTCGCGAACCTGTCGGGAGGCCTGACGGTCCAGCATCTCCAGCGCCGGAAGAATGGTCTTTTCCTCCGTCGCCAAAACCAACCGATGCATCTGCTCAAAATCTCGCGTTTGGCTGAATGCCGGTGTAAGACGATCCAATTCCGCCTGGATTTGCCCACGCATCGGCTCATTCAATAATGGATTTTGCGTCAGCCGCTGCAGGAAACGCAGCTGGTATCGGGCCCAGCGGCGAAGCTGCCTGAGATCAGCCTGTTCGATGTCCACCGTCGCAGGCGGAGTCAACGCCCGCGGACTGCTGCCAAGGACCCGGAAAAACCAGACCCCAAGCCAGACGAATCCCCCCGCCAGCACCACCACAAACACATACCCGGCCACAGGATGAATGGAATACAGGGTTTGAAACATCCGCAGCAGCTCGAAAATCGCAAACAGGCTCAGCAGCACGCCGAAAAACACAATGCAGGCCTTGACGGTTCGTAAAAAATCACTCAGCATAAGCTCTCCCTTCGTGCCGGACACGTTTTTCCGATCTGAGGTTCAACGGATCGACATCTGCCTGATTGTATCACATCTCGCCTTGCAGGTCAATTCCACCCGTCCCGCACGTCAGGAGGCGTAATTATGCATCCCCTTAAACAGATTTGACAGATTCACCCACAGCAGGGTAATAAGGATAAAAATAAAGCCCAGAATGACATAAAGGCAATTGGTTCGCGGCAACGTTTGTTTAAACAGATACCGCCAGTGGAAATAAAACAGGTACATCAGCCAGCAGGCCAGCGACCAGAGTTCCTTGGGATCCCAGCCCCACCAGTCCCCCCAGGCCAGCTTGCCCCACACACTGCCCAGAAACAATCCCAGGCTCAGCAGCGGAAATCCCAGACAGACCAGCAGATATGCCGACAGCTCATGGTCCTGGCAGGACCATCGCCCGCCGGATTGTTTTTTGCCAACGCTGTAACCATACACCCCCAGTCCGGCCTGCAAGGCCGCTTTGGCCATCAGTACATACGACAGCATATACACTGCCACATGCGGTCCAAACAGCGGGCTTTGCAGGGCAGGAGGCAGTTTCTGCGGTGCATCGGAAAAGACAAAACCCGCTGGAAACAACAAAATCAGCGTCAGGATAAAATCCCCCAGCCCGTCAGACGGATGGTCAATGCCCGTAAACCGCCGAGCCGCAAGCCCCACCGGCAGTAAAAACACACCGAGCGTCAAAAACACCTCAAACATATTCTGCATCGGAATGTGATCAACGGTAACCCATCGCACAATCCACGCACTCAGACCAGCCAGACAGGCAAGACACGCCGCAAAAACCGAGGCCTGTCTTTGACGTATCAGACGCAGTATCAGGCCGACCAAAACAACCGCCATCATCACATAAATCAGCAGTCCTTCACTGGAATATTTCACGTGCATCGGCCTGGTCTCCGATGATGATTCACTTTGCGTGTGAAATGAACCACCAGTCCAATCGTCAGCAGCCCATATCCGCCAAAGACTAGATTGACGCCCTGGTCTGGAACGACCTGCAGCACAGAATATTGTCCCATTTCATCCTGACCATACGAATCCTGATAAATATGAACGCCCGCATAATGCAGCGGATCATTGACTTCGATCTGTTTAGCTGCAACCAGCTGCCCATCACGAAAAACCTGCACATCGCTGATATAATCGCGAACCATCCCCTGCTTCAGAGGCGTCACCACAAATGCATAGCCGGGCATGGCGTGGCCTGCGAATTTTTCAAACACAAACTGCTGAGTTGCCCTGCCATCCGGGCTGACAAACTCCAGCAGCCAGGCGGGATTGGATTCGACTGCCGGACCTTCGGAAGCGACGGGCTTTCCGTTTTCCATCTGAATCTTAAGATTCGAGAATGTCTCCAGTACCCGGACTTTCCCGGCCTGTGCAGACAACAAATATTCCGCCCCTTTTGCAGGCGGAATTTGCCATTGTCCCAGATCAGACTGAATCACAAGCAGGGTCGTCGGATTGTCATAATAGTGTATCTGGAAATCATTCAAGGCAACCGAAAACCCTAAATCCAGAGGTTGTCCATCGGTTGCCCGGTAAGCTGTTGAGGATTGCCAGCCAGGGTACAATTTCAAATAGCAGGGTTCGATCTGGGGTTTGCCCAGAATAGAAGCCGTCATCTTCTGCCCTGTCCGAGAGCCTGATAAGCCCCCCAATAGAATCAGCACACATCCGGCATGCATCAAAAACAGCATGGACCGCATGTGCAGGGCACGAAAAGCAGCAATCGACATCACCAGCAGGACCGTAAAGCCGATCCACCAGGCCGCCAGCGGAACGGAATTGAAAAACGCCCGGGCCTTCTCGGCCCCGAGAAACGCACCCCAAATACTCAGCAGGCACAAAACCGCAATGGCCGCCAGACCCAGATGATATATCCAATTCTTCATAGGCGGGGACTATACCACACAGTCCCGGGTCTGAACACTCTTTTTTTTGACACATCCAGCGGGATTACTGCCCCGGAGAGGGAGCCGCGGCAGTCCAGTTGCCCGCATCATTGCCGTAAGCAGCCGGGTTAACCCGCGTCAGACTCTGGCCCTGGCCATCCGCACTGACCGGCCAGGGAGACTCATCATCATAATTGACCTGATCGATTCGGATATAGTTGCGAGGCTTGCCCAAAAGCTGGTCACCCGCCCGACACAAACGCACTTTTTCACCACCATTGTTCAGGTTAGTATCATTGGCAAACGGACCAAACACAACGGTACCCGCAGGCATCTGTCCGCCGTAATACGCCGTAAATGCACTGGGATTCCTGGCGATTATCACAACACCGCCGGCCGGAATCGTTGTATCCATCGGGAAGGTATAGTCAATCCCCTCGGTAAATCGCCACGGCACAACATCGGTCTGATACACACCGGCAGCAATTTCGGTTTTGACCGCATCCTGCAGCATCACCGCCGAACCGGAGATATTTCGTAATTCAATATATTCATCCCCGGTATTGTCGAGAGAAGGATTGTACTGAAGCTCCGTAATGACCACTGGCCCCACCCTGGGCGGAGAATTCTCGCCACCCGGAGTCTGCAAAGCCATCGCCACAAAATCCATTCCGCCGGTACTTTTGATATATCGGCCCAGGGAAACATTGCGTTCGGATGCATCAAAATCCTGCACAACCTGAAAACCAGTCATCTGCCCGTCCAGTGTCGCCGTCAAAATCACAGTTTCGCCGTTTTCGCTGAGGGCAAACGCGGAACCGAAATCCGTATTTTCATACAATACCAGATAATCATGAGCGCGAATCAAAGTATTGTCCGGAATGCGGTATTTGGTCGGATTCGCTGCATCGTCGGTCAGGAACCAGCCGCCCATGGAAATATCCTGGCTGGTCGTATTATAGAATTCAATCCAGTCCGGATTTTCATTGTCGGAATGGGCCAGAAGTTCGTTAATCACAATGCTTCCGGGAGCCAGGCCGACTTCGTCGGTTCCGGGAGAACCTCCGGCAAACACGCTGGGACGCCAGCCGGCTTTTTGTCTCCACAGCGTTACATCAGGATTGGCAGGATCAAGAATCGTCAGCGAGAAACCACCACCATCGGTCAGCGGATACCAGGAATCGTTATAGTCAAATGACAAGATGATGCGTCCCAGAGCATCCTGAAGCTCTATCTTTTCTCCGGCGTTATCCAGCGAACCTTCCTGCCACTGAATCACAGGAACACCGACAGGAATCTGCGTATAATGCGATTCAAACACGGCTTTATTCCTGACCAGCAACACAAGACCGCCTCCATCGACTGACACATCGCCAAAGGTATGACTGATCCCTTTGGCAAACCGCACGAGGTTGAGATTCAATGACACAGACCCAATGTTTTTTAATTCGATGTATTCGAGATTGGCATCCACTGGATGATACATCATCTCGGTAATCCGAAGATTTTCCCGGACCGGACCGGCCGCAAAGACCGCATCGGCCAGGGCACTCCAGCTTCCCCCTGACGTCCGGGCACGGGCTTTGGCCTGAACTGATTTATCCAGCGTAATAGCTTGTCCCAGATAGCGTATTGCCGAAGGACTGACCGCTCCGCCGGCCTGACGCGGATCGGATCCGTCCAGTGTGAACCACACTTCGTCGGAGGGAACCGATAAAGACAGACTCGACGGCACGGAAATATCGCCGCCATACTGATTGATAGAGTGAATCCGAAACTCCGGCGCCGTAACCGTTGGATACCAGGCCGGACTTTTTCCCGTAAACTGTGCCAGCACGACATCACGTCGGGTGGGAATAAACTGATTCAGCAGGCGATTGACTTCGGTAAGCCATTCATTGTCGCGCGTATAGGGCGGTGCGGCGCGACGGTTATCACCCCAGCGGGCAGACTCACCAACAATGGCCCGGTCGATCTGATTGGTCAGATTCGTAAATATTGCGGCAAAATTGCCCGCAACCAGAGCGCCATTATGGAAGAAATGCTTGTGCACACGGTCGCCAAACAGCGTTCGATATTCGGGATTGCTCGCAATCCACTTCTGATGAAGGCCCGTCGGAGCCATGGGAGTGTTCTTGGTCGTCGCGTTGACAACCGTCATGGAACCGTCATCCATCACATGTTCGGCGTCCCACATATGCCAGCGCCAGCGGCCTGCCGGATCAAAGCGATTGTGCGAGGCATACCAGTTTTTCCCGTCCCAGTCACCGTTGCCCAGATAATAATTGGCCAGCAGATAATCAATAAAGTCCGCCACGTCCAGTTTTCCCTTGAGAGCCTCAAACGCCGCAACTGTATTGGGAGACGTTGCCGACAGGTTGAACATGGCAATATAATCCGTGTTGCTGCCGCAGATAACGTTTTCATAATCATGTTTGATAACATCGTAATCTTCCTTGTCTCCGCCCAGATAGGATGCGGCAAAAGAATCATCCGGACGTTCGTGCAGCCAGTACAAACCCCAGTACAGACCGTTCAGATACAGATGTACCGGCCGGCCATGACAGGCATACCCGCCCAGGGCAAGCTGGAGATTGGAAGCAACCTGGTCACGGACATATTCCCCCCGTGTTCGCTGAATCTCCAACGAATGGACCCAGCTGTTCTGCGGACGAGAATCCAAGACAACCGTATCATAGTTGTCCGCTGCGTCAGGGCCGAATAATGGGTAGTTTAACTGGCCGCCATAAACGCCGCGAAATACCAGGCGGAAGGATAATTTATAGCATTTCCATCGATTCAGCGTGGTTCCGCCGGGATCTCCGGTGACGTTGCCCACTCCGCCCTGCATCTTGACACCGCAGCCGATCGTGAACGCTTCATTCCCATTTGGATCAATCAATTCCATCGAGCCGGCTCGTTCGGTGCCATCCTGAGACTGGTCCACATAAATCCCATACGTTCCAAAAAGCTGCTCGACCGGCACAACCACCGAAACGGTGGGAATCGATTTTAAATCATTTTTGATAGTGGCGGAATAAGTGGCCGAATTCACCACATCCGGGTCCATTTGATAATCCCCGGTTACGGTAGCACCGTTATAATTGCTGACCCATAAGGCTGGATAACCCGCGGGAACAACCTGAGCTCCGGTGCTCGGATTGGTCGCCTGCCGAATGACATCGTTGAGGAAAAGATAGGTTTGCGTATCCACATTGGACGCCAGCCAGCCGGGTTTGAAAGCCGCTGCCCGAAGGCAGGTGGTCGTCGTGATGACAATGGGATTGGATGGGTTATAAATCAAACCATGGTTCTCTGTCGGAATTGAGCTATCCGTGGTATAACGAATGACTGCCGACGGCGTTGAACAGCTCAGGTACACCGTCTGGGGCTGGTCGTAAAACCCCCGGCCAACACTGAATTTGGTATCGGCAACCTCGCCTTCATAGATGCCGGTGTTGGCAGCATTGGGAGTGGCCCCGGTCAGATAGCCAATCCGCCCATCGGAGGTCAGACCATAGGTGACAAAGCCTCTCTGTTTAGGATAATCCCGATATTCATATTTTACGTGTCCATCCGGCCCCACAAGAGCTAAATATCCCCTGGAAGCCAACTCAAAATTGGTGTGCAGTCTGCCCAAATCATCGATAAACGGGTAGCCATATTTGAGCGGATCTTTCTTGGATGCATAAACCACCAGATATCCCTTGCCCGCAATGGTGGTGCCTGCCGGGAATTGCCATTGGGTTAGATTGGCTGGGTCATCGCTCAGATACCAGCCGGCCAGGTCTACCGCAGTATCGGTTTGATTGTAAAGCTCAATCCAGTCATCGTATGAGACTTCTCCCCCAATGATGGTATAGATATTAACCGAGGGTACAGGTTTTAAATTGCTGACATTGGAATTGACGGCCATGAATTCGTTAATAACTACGGATTCTGGAGGGATTTCAGTGTATGTCGCCGAAAGCGATGTATTCTGGCCGCGTACCACCTCAACCGCTTGCGGTCCAGGACTGACCCATCCGGTCACAATGGAATACTCAATCTGATGTGTCCCCTCTGGAACAGAAGACAAAATATATCCGGATGGATTCCATTGCCCCTGATCCAGTCGCCAGTGTGCTCCGCTCCCTGCAACCTCCGGAGGTAACAGCGTAACCGTCACTGACCCGGTCCAGTCCTCCAGCCAGCTCTGACAAACCAGGCTCAGATCCAAAAGATTGGCCTGCTGATTTCCATCCAAATCGGCCTGTTGCGGTGTCTCTGACAGCCAGAGGTCCGATAACCACATAAAATCAGACAAACTGACTCTGCAATCCCCGTCAATGTCCCCTACCGGACATACCGGCTCAAGAATAGTGATTGTAGTCACAGCCGTCGTTTCTAATAAACCATCAGTAACCTTGATTTGCAGTTGATATTGTCCTGGAGCCGGAAAGATAACTTGGGTCGAAGCTTGCTGGGGAGTGCAGAATTCGACTGGCTGCGGACCAGAAACCAGCGACCAGTGGGTGGACAAAGAGCCTTCTGGCTCTCCAATTCCATCATCGGTGACCTGGGCTGACAAGGTCAGATAGTGTTTGGGCCATTGAATTGTAATTTCAGGATCAATAACAACCTGGGGTGCAGTGTTCAGTCCGGAATCCAGTTCCTCCAGCATAAAACCGCCAAAAGGGTATCCATACGATGTATAAGCTTCGGCACGGACTTTGAAGCTGCCGGTGCCATCGCCATTATCAGCAACGAAAATATCATCCCACCGAACAACATAACCCGTTGTATCCAAATGATTTCCACCCGCTCTTAAAACAGATTGGTTTCCGTTTTTCAGAACAATTCCATCGGAGCTATTATTCACTGCACTGAGATGGCCGGAGAGGGTAAAAAGAGTTAACCGGTCCGGATAATTGGCCCCGCGAATGGCTGTGGTGACAAATGAGTATTTTTTGGATGGATTAAGGCCCGTAAATTCGATTTCCACAAACCAGCCGGTGCTACCATAATACACCAAACGATAGGAAAAATCTACTATTCCGCCAAACACTTCATAGGCTGGCGTGCCGGGCCTGGGTTGAGATTCGCCGTCTGCACTTCCGCTGACTTCACTGGTTCGCAGGCCTGCTGAACTGTTCCAGGAAAAGGTTGCCGTTACCGGAGTCTCCAGACCTGTATTGAAATCCATCAATTTACCGGACATATTGGACGTAAATCCGTTATATACCGTCCAGTTTGTCACATTAGCAGCCGTCATATCGCCTGTTCCACGAATACAGTCATTATAGGCTCGGAAATTAGCAGAACTAATCGCAGAGGCAGTAACAAGACAAACAAAGCATGCTATATGATATTTCATAGACACCTTCCCATTGGGATCGAATTGTTGCCTTCCATTGTTCTATTCCCAATAATCGACTCTATTCGGGGTCAAATCTTCACGCATCCCTTTAATAAACGTCTGAATGCCGGGGGGTGTTAAAAAAAATTTGCAAAGATTCGTCAGGTTCGTATAATGTCCCACTTATCCCGGCTTTTCGGGATTCTGTAGAGGAAATCTAATCAAATAAGAGAATTCAGGCCGGCTCGTGCCAGACTGTGTCTGCCAGCTGCCCAGTACAAGTAAACAGGAGCACAACCGAATATGGTAACAACAGCGGAACTCCAGACGGAATTGTTTGGCAAGGATTTGCCGTCGTTTGAGCAGATTAAAAAGCTCTCTGTGTTCGTCAATTCCAGCGATCGCACCAGAGACGCCATCCGGCAGAAAGCCCTGGAGAGCAGTTCCAATCCTCTGGCCGCAGGCATCGCTTTGTGGCTTTGCGGCAGCTACAGCCAGGCCGAAGAATTGCTTAAGAAGGCCAAGGACTGTGTCCAGAAAAGCCTGGCCCTGGGTTGTTTATACCGGTCTCAGGGCAATTATGATAAAGCCATCGAACTGTTTGAGTCAGCCAAAAAACAGCAGGCCGAGTCGCTGACCGTTGCGATGGAAAAAGCCGAAACCTATCGTCGTGCCGGGCAGTTTGACGAGGCCCAAAAGGAAATTAAAGCCTGCGTCAACTTCCAGAATGTCAGTGCTGAGTATCATTATCAGCTGGGGCGTCTTCAGGATGCGCTGGGGCAGTACGACGAGGCAGCGGATAATTATCAGATTGCTATTGACCTCGACCCCAATCATGTGCAGGCCGTGTTCCAGCTGGGCTACACCCATGATCTACGCGGCGAAGAAGACGTTGCGATGGAGTATTACAAGAAGGCCACGCAAATTCTTCCGTCGCATGTCAATGCCCTGCTGAACCTGGCGGTTTTGTACGAAGATCGAGAAGACTATCAAAAAGCCATGCAGTGCGTCAACGCTGTATTGAATTCGCATCCCAACCATGCCAAAGCCGCCCTGTTCAAAAAAGACATCGCCAGCTCGCAAACGATGATTTATGATGAAGAACGCGAAAAACGCAAGGATCGTCAGAACAAGATTCTGGAAATACCCATTTCCGATTTTGAGCTGTCGGTGCGCAGCCGCAATTGCCTGAAAAAGATGAATATCTCCACCCTCGGCGACCTGCTTCGAACCACGGAAGCCGAACTGTTATCCTATAAGAACTTTGGAGAGACCTCTCTGCAGGAAATCAAAAAAATCCTGGACAGCAAAGGCCTTCGCCTTGGCATGGCACTGGAACAGAAAGCCGGTCCTGCGGCTCCCGCGTCAGTGACCGAGGACATCAGCGGAGCCAGCCCCGAGCTGCTGAATAAATCCGTGGATGAGCTGGAGCTGTCGGTTCGGGCCCGCCGGGCCCTGGCCAAGCTGGGCGTCAAGTTTTTTTACGACCTGGTCAACAAGACGGAGGCGGAACTGCTGGGATGCAAGAATTTCGGCGTCACCAGCCTCAATGAGATCAAGGAAAAACTGGCAACGTTCGGCCTGAGCCTGCGAAAGCTGGACTAACACGGTCGAACCGTCCGAGTTTGTGCGGCATTCAGGAAGGAAAGTCATTGTTGGCGTTAAACAGACCCTGGCCCGCAGCATACGGTAATACGGCACTGTGGGCCATTATCGTCTTCGCCCTGCTGATGGGCGGATGTGCGAAACGGGAACCCATACGGCCCACATCCGATATGTCCGGACCATCGGAACAATGGATGCGGGTTTTGCTCTTTGGCAATCGAACAGAGTGTGTCGTCAGCGCCCCTGACGGATTTACCGCAGTCGATGAATCCCGCGGAGTCCAGGCGGGCTTTTCCGACACGAGCGAGCCGGTCCGGATTCGTTTTCAAGACGGCACAATTCAGGTGGGTGATGTTCACATGGACAGCCCTGTAACGATCTGTCCGCGACAACCTTATATCTTTTTCATTGATGGACAGGGATATCGCGGCAACCTGGTTCTTTCCGCAGGCGATGACCCCAACGGCTTTAGCGTTATTAATCACGTGCCGCTGGAATCGTATCTGCTGGGTGTGGTGGGGGCGGAAATGTACAGTTACTGGGAACCGCAGGCCCTGCAGGCTCAGGCCATTACCGCTCGGACTTATGCGTTATATGTAAAGTCCCGCTTTGGCCGGAATCGCGCCTGGGATGTCACCACCACCCAGGCGAACCAGGTCTATCGGGGCCTTGCCGCCGAAACCGCAACGGTTCGACAGGCCGTGGAGGCGACAAAAAACCAGGTGTTGACTTGCGGCGGGAATGACATCCATGCGGTATTCCCTGCCTATTATAGTTCCACCTGCGGCGGTCATACCGAAGACAGCCGCAACGTGTTCGGAGACACCTTTGCTCCGCTTGGCGGGGTGCCATGTCCGTATTGTGAAGCGATCGCTCGCCAGCAGTTTTGGAACTGGGGACCGGTTCAATATACGCTGCCCGAAATCCAGTTCAAATTATTTTCACGGTATCCCGGAATGGCTGAAAAACTGGATGAAATTACCTCTGTCGAGGTGGTTCGATTTGGTCAGATCGGCCGGGTGGTGGGCGTTTCAGTCTTCGGAAAAAATGGAAAAAAGGATTTTCTCCGAGGCGAAGATTTCCGGCTGGCGCTGGATTCCAGCGGAATGAAGCTCAAAAGCACCCTTTTTACGATGACCCGGCAGGGAGTCTTGTACACGTTTTCTGATGGCCGCGGCTTCGGCCATGGCGTCGGGCTGTGCCAGACGGGAGCGGAAAACATGGCCCGTCAGGGCAAAACTGTCAGAGAGATTTTAAGCTGGTACTATCCCGGCGCCCAGATAACAACATTGCCGGATTTGCAATGAAACGATTTGAATTAGTCAAAAACGACCATCGAACTCATGCCCGTCTGGGGCTGCTGACCACGGCCCATGGGCAGGTGCGCACCCCGGTTTTTATGCCGGTGGGGACGCGGGGCGCCGTGAAAGGGATTACCCCGGCTCACCTGGCCCAGACCGGCAGCAGCATCATCCTGGCGAATACTTATCATATGCTGATACGTCCGGGGGTGGAGGTTGTCGAAGCCCTTGGCGGTTTGCATGCCCTGATGAACTGGAACGGCCCGATTTTGACCGATAGCGGCGGTTTTCAGGTGTTTTCACTGAGCACCCTCAACCGCATCGGGCAGGACGGTGTGGAGTTTGCCAGCCATATTGACGGGGCAAGGCTTTATATCGACGCCACTGTCGCTACTGTCGCCCAAAACCGGCTCGGGGCCGATATTATCATGTGTTTTGACGAATGCACCCCCTATCCCTGCGAGCCGAAACGGCTGGCAGAGGCCGTCGAACGCACGATTCGCTGGGCCGGACAGTGCAAAGAGGCTCACCGCAATCCCAGTCAGCTCCTGTTTGGGATTGTCCAGGGCGGATTGGACCTGAATTTGCGTCGGGATTGTGCCGAAAAACTAATCGCGATGGACTTCGATGGATATGCTCTCGGGGGCCTGAGTGTCGGTGAAAGCCATGATCAGATGATTGAGACGGTCAATTTCACCGCCCCTCTGCTGCCGGCTGACAAGGCCCGCTACCTGATGGGGGTGGGCATGCCGGCTGATATCGTCGCAGCCGTTCGGGCAGGTATCGATATGTTTGATTGTGTTCTGCCGACACGAAACGGCAGAAATGCCTTTGCCTTTACCGCCAGCGGTCCGATTCGGCTTCGCAACAGCGCCTTTCTGAAAGATACGTCGCCGGTGGAGGCAGGCTGCCCGTGCTATTGCTGTCAGCATTTCAGCAAGGGTACGATACGACACTTTTTCAATGTCGGGGAGATGTTAGGCCCGATTTTGTTGTCGCTGCATAATATTTGTTATTACCAGCGTCTGATGCATGACATACGCCAGCGGATTGAAGATGGCACGTTTGCTGACTGGTCTGCCGAATTTATTGCGAACTATAAAGAAAAATCAACCTCATACGTGGAAGGAATAGAACAATGAGTATGTACTGGATGATCGCTGAAGCCCAGACCCCGGGCAACTCGCAGGACGGCACTATCATCACCATGGAGCAGGCCGCCCCCGCCGGAGAGGCCCCGGCAACTACAACCACCACCCAGACCTCGGGAACGACCCCCCCGGCACAGCCTGTAAAGCCTCAAAGCGTCTGGCCGCAGATTATGCTGATGGTCTTCCTGTTTGTGCTGATGTATTTCATGCTGTTTCGCGCGCCCAAGAAACGTCAGCAGGAACAGCAGAAAATGGTAGCCAGTCTCAAGAAAAATGATCGGGTCCGCACCATCGGCGGCATCCTGGGCACCATTATCGATGTTCGGGATGACGAAATCGTTCTGAAAGTCGATGAAGCCAACAACACCAAAATACGTATTATACCTTCGGCTGTCGCCCAGGTATTAACCGACGAGAAGAAAAATCAATAACAAGCACTATTATTTTCAGGAAACCGACTATGTATAAGGATTTGCTTTGGAAGGCAGCACTGGTAGCGTTTCTGATTGCAGTGGCGGGGATTTACGTCTATCCGCCTTCGGAAAAACTCAAACAGGGTCTGGACCTGGCCGGGGGCACCAGCCTGATTTATGAAATTGACGCCAGCGACCTGTCTCCGGCGGACCGCCGCGGGCTGGCTGAAAAGATGATTCCGATTCTGCTTAAACGCATCGACCCGACCCATGTAGCCAACATTGTCATGCGTCCTCAGGGTGATACCCGCATCGAAATTCAGCTGCCGGTCTCCAGCCGCGACACGATTACCAAGCGCAAGGCATACGAAGAGGCGCTGATGAAGCTGGAAAGCGAAAACATCAACCTGCTGCAGATTAAACGTGCCCTGAGTCTTCCAGCCGAAACCCGCGATGCCGAACTGGCCAAATTCTCCAAGGATTCCCCGGAGCGCAAGCAGATTATTGATGAATTGACCTCGGTGTATGACCTGCGAAGCAACAAGCAGGCCGAACGCGATGATCTGGCCGCCAAGCTGGACACGATCAAAAAGCAGATGACTGAAATGGGTCTGCCCGAAAGCGGACTGGAATACCAGGTTCAGACCTGGGTCAAAGCCGCCTCTGATGCACGCAAGACCCAGATTCAAGATTATCTCAAAAACGCCCTGCCGGCGGGGGTTACCACCAAAGCTGAAGAATTCCTGCCAATGATTGACCAGTACCTGGACCTGTATCAGGAATGGGCCTCTGTGGTCAATGAATTGACTGCAGAAGGAACCGGTCTGAATGCCAAGTGGGATGCCGCGGTCGCCAAACTGAGCACGATTAACCTGAATATTGATACTCTTCGTCAGATTCTTGAGATGCCCTCTAAATCCAGCCAGCGGGCCGAGATGCTCAAAACGCTGCAGGAGAAATTTCCTTCCCGCGCCACAGCGATTCGCAACGTGGTTGCAGCCTACGACACCTATGCCAAAGTTGGCGGCAGACTGGATGACCCCGAAGACCTCAAGCGGATGCTCAAGGGCTCCGGTGTCCTGGAATTCCGCATTCTGCCGACACCCGGCGATTCCGGGGTAGATGCCGCAGCCCAGCGTGAAGCCCTGAAGACCAAAGGCCCCAAAGGGGCTTCCACCGCCCAGTATATCTGGTGCGAGATTGAAGATCCGACCACCTGGCAAGGCGGCATTGTCGAACAGTTTGGTGACAAGCTGTATGTGCTGGCCAGCAACCTCGATAACGAAAAGATGGTTCGCAGCGACAAGGCCTGGAAACTCAAACGAGCCTATCCGACCGTGGACGACCAGGGACGACGTGCCATCGGTTTTGTGTTTGACGAAGTGGCATCCAATATGTTTTATCGCCTGACCAGTGCCAACCTGCAGCGACCGCTGTGCATTCTGCTGGACAACATTGCCATTTCTGCCCCGAATATCAACAGCGCCATCAGTTCATCCGGTATTATCACCGGCAAATTCAGCCAGACCGATGTCGAAGACATGGTCAACAAGCTCAATGCCGGTTCGTTCCCGGCCCGGCTGTCGGAATTGCCGATTTCAGAAAAGACCATCGGCCCGGCTGTCGGTGCTGACAACAAGGATCGCGGTCTTCTGTCCGGCAAAGTCGCTCTGATCGCCACCGCGGTCTTCATGATGCTGTATTATCTGCTGGGGGGAGCCATCGCCGACATCGCACTGGTCCTCAACGTGCTGTTTGTGCTGGGAACCATGTCCATGCTGCGGGCCACCTTCACCATGGGCGGTATCGCCGGTATGGTGCTGACTATCGGAATGAGCGTGGACGCCAACGTGCTGATTTTCGAGCGTATCCGTGAAGAACTGCGGCGCGGCTCCTCCTTGCGGGCGGCCATCGCCAACGGCTATTCGCGTGCCTTCACAACCATCTTCGACTCGAACCTGACAACCTTCCTGACCGCCTTGATTCTGTATCTGGTGGCCTCGGAAGAAATCAAGGGCTTTGCCCTCGTGCTGATGATCGGTATCGCATGGAGTATGTTCACTGCCCTGTTTGTTACACGGCTGATTTTTGACTTCCTGACCAGCCGGGGACTGCTGACCAAGGACCTCAAGATGCTGGGGCTGTTCCAGAAGATCAATATCAACTGGATGAGGATGCGGCCGGTATTCTTTGTCATTTCCGGCTCACTCATTGTGCTGGGTATGATTTCATTCTTTAGCCGCGATGAATCGGTCAACAGCAAGTATGACATCGAGTTCACCGGCGGCACCAGCGTGCAGATCGACCTGAAGGAAGGCACTGGTTTTGATCGCAGCAAAGTGGAAGAACTCTTCAAAAAGCATGTCGGCGATTCCCCGCTCAAAGCCGCCCGCATTAACAGTGTCGGCGACACCGGACGGCAGTTCGAAATCACCACCACCGAAACCAATCGCACCACTGCGATCATAACCATGCATCAGCCAGGCCAGACCGTGGATTCTCTGGCGAAAGCAATTCACCAGGCCGAAGACACCCAGCAGTTTGTTTTGTCCAAGCTGAATATTACCCCCAAAAATGCAACGACATTCGAAATCGTAACCTCCCGTGTCAATGCATCGATGGTCAAACAGGTTCTGATGGAAGCTCTCGGACAAAATGGAACGGTGTCTGAACTGCATGTGGACGAAGTGGTAACCAATGCCGTCCGCGAAGCTTTTGCCGATTACCTGGCGGTCCAGGAAAACCTCAATCCGGAAATCGTCTCGGTCGAAAAAATCAGCGAGTCGAATGGGGAATTGAATGACTTCCTGGGCGGCATTAAAATCGTCTGCAAGCTGGGCAGTGAAACCACCGCAGCCGATATTGCATCTCGTATCAATGAAATTCGCTTCAAGCCGGATATGCAGAATATCAAGTGGTATAACTACAGACTGCTCAGCACCGACCTGGCTGCTCTGGCGCCGGAAGACAAGATCACCGGGTTTGTCTTTGTCAGCGTGCACCCGGAAGCGGGTTTCCGCGAATTCAGTGATACGGAATGGACCAGTTATGTTGAAAATGAAAAGTCCAAACTGATTGCCGCCGGTTCGCTGGAAAGCACACTGTCACGGGTTACGCAAATCGATGCATCCGTCGGTTCCGAGGCCAAGACCCGGGCCCTGATTGCCATGCTGCTGTCGTTTGTGGGCATGATTGCGTATCTGTGGGTGCGGTTTGGTACCGCTCGGTATGGCTTTGCGGCAGTTGTGGCCCTGGTCCATGACGTGTTAATCACGCTGGGCGTCGTGGTATCCTGCACCTATATTTCCGAAACCGTCTTTGGCAGAGCGCTGCTGATAGAAGATTTCAAGATCAACCTCGAACTGATCGCAGCGTTCCTGACCCTGATTGGTTATTCGGTCAACGATACCATCGTGGTCTTTGACCGTATCCGTGAAAATCGCGGCAAGAATGTCCTGCCGACAGCCCAGATTATCAACGACAGTATTAACCAGACCCTCGCCCGAACCATTTTGACATCGTTTGCCACGTTCATCGCGGTCTTTGTGATGTATGTCTGGGGCGGCTCGGGATTCCGCGGGTTCAACTTCGTGATGCTGTTTGGTATCCTCATCGGTACCTACTCATCCGTCGCAATTGCAGCTCCCATTCTGATTACCGGAAGCTCCAAAAAAACCGAATAAAGACATCTTTTACTTGTTTCAATAGCCCAGCCGGGATGTCGTGAACATCCCGGCTTTTTTTGTTGAATAATCCGCTGGGACCTTTTACATTGGCAACAGAACAGGACCGGACAACAGGATATACGATGCAAAAGGATTTGAAAATTGGAATGCTGGCAGGAGCCGGTATTGTTTTGATTGGGTGGATATTGTTTGCTCTATTTTCGGATAGTCCCCAGCAGCGGCGGTCCAAGCAATTTGAAACCGAACCCACCAATCCCGCTCCGCAAACAGTACAATCCGTCCCCGCTCCAGTGCCCCCCCTGAGCCCGGCCAGCCCCTCTTTACCAGCACCGCAACAAAACACCACCCCGCTGGACAATCCGTCTCAAATCCATATTGTCCAGCCCGGTGAAACCCTCGGTTCCATTGCTGCCCAATATTACGGCAATTTCTCACAATGGCAAAAAATTCTGGATGCCAATCAGGATAGTCTTCAAAAACCCGAGCAGCTCAAACCCGGAATGCGTTTAAAAATCCCGCCCAAATAGATTTCTGCTCATCATTCGATTGCTAACAACATCGGCCCGACAGGGTAAACAGAGTAATTTCCGCCGGACAGTTGAATCGTACCGCCGCCCCACTGGCCGCAGCCCCCCGACAGGTATAGCCCAGCATGTTGTTTTCACGCCACAGTCCCCGTCGTATGCGTCGCGGTACCGAGGCACTGGAAATCACCGAAATCCTCCCCGGCAGGCAGATTTGTCCGCCGTGGGTATGCCCAGACAAGCACACATCAAAGCCTGCCTTCTCGGCCTGCCGATACAGTTCCGGCGAATGAGACAGCAGAATTTTACATGCATCCTCCGGAATGCCGTGGGATGCCTGACGAATATCATCTGCCAAAAAATAATGACAATCATCCACTCCCGCAAACCACAGTTTTTGCCCATGACGTTCAATCGCCAGGTTATCATTTAATAGCATTTTCACACCCAGTGAATCCAGTATCTGGGCAATGTGATAAAAATCATGATTGCCCAAAATCCCCAATACCAGCGATTTTTTCACCAGCCCGGCCGCAAGTCGCTCCGTCAGACAGCAGGCCTTATCCGAAATAAAATGCTCAAAACAACTGTCACCCCCAAATACACATAAATCGTATTGCAGTGGTTCAATCAGCTTGAGAATCAAATCCGGCAGGTGGTCAAACCGTTCAACATGGATATCCGATACCCACAATAACCGAAATCCGTCAAAAGCCTTCGGCAACCGAGGTAAATTCAGTACCACCTGTTCCAGACGAATATCCGTTGCATTATGGTAGCCCCGTCCATAAAGCCCAACAGTCTTGACCAGAAATTCTACAACCGGATTAAGAAAGTCGAGATTTTCCCAATGGATAAATCCCAGCAGGCCGCGTTTGACCGCGTGCTTGCCGCCATGTTCTATCCATTCTCGATTGGGATGGATTGCTTTCATAGTCTATCGTATAGACGGGGAATTGTACGGTCAAACCCGAGAATTGTAAATTGTAAAAACAAAGATTTGTGGTATAGTAACCGCCCTATGAATTCAAGGAAATTTCATTTAAAGAACTTTGGCTGTCAAATGAACAAGCTGGATTCGGGTCTGCTCTTTAATGCCCTTTCCAGCAGGGGTTACGTCCCTACCGACAAGGCCGGGGAAGCCGATGTCATCATCATCAATACCTGTTCGGTCCGTCAGCATGCCGAGGACCGCGTCCTGTCCCATCTGGGGCATATCAAACACCTGAAAAAGACCCGCCCGTCCCTGCTGGTTGCTGTGATCGGCTGCATGGCTCAGCGTATGGGGGAGGCATTGCTCAACCATGACAGCGTGGATATCGTCGCCGGCCCCGGCCAACTGGCCGAGGTTCCCCGCCTGATTGATGAAGCCCTCGAGATACACACCAGCCGTCTGGCCGTCACAGAATCGATCCGCCGTCCGGATAGTCTCGAACATCAGCAGATTCTCGATGAATTCGAGATGGAATATGATTCTGACAAAAATCATATCAAATCGCAGGCCTTTATCCGTGCCATGCGGGGTTGTAACAACTTTTGCACCTACTGCATTGTGCCTTATGTGCGCGGACCCGAGATTTCACGTCCCCCCAAGATGATTCTGGAACAGGCCCGAAAACTGGCTGATGCCGGCATCCAGCAAATCACCCTGCTGGGCCAGAGCATCAACGCCTATCGCTATGAACAAGGGGATAAAATATGGACGCTGGCCGACCTGCTCGAAAAGGTCAGCGATATCGCCGGCGTGCACTGGGTTCGATTCATCACCAGCCATCCGGGGTATTTTGACGATTCGATCCTTCAGGTCATGGCCGATCTGCCTAAAGTATGCCCGTATCTCCATATTCCTGCTCAGAGCGGCTCGGACCGCATTTTGAAAGCGATGAATCGCGGCTATACCTCCGCCTATTATATGGCCCTGATGAACAAAGCCCGCGCCACCGTACCCGATATCGCCATTGCAGGGGATTTCATCGTCGGCTTTCCCGGCGAGACAGACCAGGACTATCAGGCCACAGCTGAACTTATTCGCCGGGTACGCTATAAAAATTGCTTTATCTTCAAGTATTCGCCACGGCCGGGTACCCGCGCCGAACAGACTCTGGCTGACGATATTCCCGATGAGGTCAAACAGCAGCGCAATATGGAATTGCTGGAAATCGTCAATCAGATCGCTGAAGAGGACAACAAACGCTTTGTCGGAAAAACACTGGAAGTGCTGGTCGAAGGCCCAAGCAAAAAGGCTCACCTTAATGCCGCGGAGTCAAACGAAAATCCGCAATTGATTGGTCGTACTGCCCATGATTACATTGTGGTCTTTAACGGCCCCGCTTCTCTGGCCGGACAATTTGCCAAAGTCAGTATTTCCCAAACATCGGCACTGACGCTGTTTGGGACTCTGGTCTGATTCTATGTTTTGATTTTAGAATAATACGCTGCCAGCGATTGCACCAGGCCCGCCGCTGTGTGGGGTTTGGCTTCCAGATGAATCGTGAGGCCCAGAGCTTGCAGTTGCCGTGTCGTCTCCGGGCCGATAGAGGCGATTTTGACGGCTGCGTTTTTCACCCGCGTCTTATCAATCTGTTCAAAGAAACCCAGCACCGTCGATGAACTGGTGAAGGTAATCCAGTCCACCCCGCCCGACTCAATCAACGCGGTCATCTGGTCTTTTGCCTCCTGCGGCTGCTGCCTGGCCACTGTGGTATAAATCCGGATATCCTCCACCGCCGCCCCACTTTGCCGCAGGCTATCGGCAAGGTCATCCGTTGCCGCTCCCGACCGCAGCAGCAGAACATTCTTTCGCCGCAGGTCCGAATGCCCGGCCAGTTCTGCAGCCAGAGCCTTGCCGGTAAATTCCGATGGCACAAAATCCGCACGAATACCATATCGCAAAAGGGACTCCGCCGTCGGTTTCCCAATGCAGGCGATTTTGGCAGAACCAAACGCCCGGCTGTCCTTACGATATCGAGTCAGCAATTCCATCGTAAAATCTACCCCGTGCGAACTGGTAAACACGACCCAGTCGTAATCGTTCAAATCCCGGAGTGTATTCTTCAGTGTCGGGCTTTCGATAGGCCCCTGCAGCTCAATGCACGAGAAAGGAACCACACTGGCCGCCTGCTGGCTGAGCAGCTTGCTCAGACGCCGATTGCCCGCCGGGTCACGGGTAACAACAACCGTCTTTCCAAATAAAGGTTGTGACATAAACCAGTTATATGCATCGGGACTCTTGGCGGCGTTGCCGATCATCACAATCGCCGGTGCCGACAATCCCGCGGCTTTGCACAGCGCATCAATCTTATCCAGCGGCCCTCTGACCATTTTTTGCCCTGGCAGCGTCGCATGTTGTATCACCGCCGCAGGCATAGTGGCGGGTTTGCCCCCGACAATCAGCCGTTCGGCAATCTGGGCCAGATTGCTCATGGCCATATACAGCACAATCGAGCCGTCAAACCGTGCCAGGTAGTCCCAGTCGATACTATCAAAATCCTTGTCCGCCGACGGATGTCCGGTCACGAACACCACCTGCGAACTGGTATTGCGGTCGGTCAGGAAAATCCCGCTGTATTCCGCCGCCGCCAGCCCGGCTGTAATCCCCGGCACAATTTCAAATGCAATCCCCGCGTTATGCAAAGCCGCCGCCTCTTCCCCGCCCCGGGCAAACAGCGTCGGATCGCCGCCTTTGAGACGAACCACGGTCTTGCCCTCCAGGGCTTTCTGCACAAGCAGTGCATTGATCTGGTCCTGTTTGATGCTGTCGTGTCCGCCGCGTTTGGCAACAGAAATTGTCTCGGCAGCCGCAGGCGCATACGCCAGAAAATCTGCATTCGCCAGCCCATCGAAAATAACACAATCCGCTTCCGATAAACACCGGATAGCCTTAAGCGTAATCAGCTCCGGATCGCCCGGTCCCGCTCCCACCAGATACACCAATGGTTTTTTCATCGTTTACCCCTCCTCCAAAATCTCTATCGCCCCGCCCGAAATCATTTTTTCTGCTAACCCCTCAGCTACCGCCTGGGCCGCCGCAAAGTCGCCTTCGACCTGACACCGCAGCTCATCCGTTCCATCCGGCCGCGACGCAAATGCTGACATCACAATCCACTGTCCCACACGGCGGGCATACACTCCAACGGGCGCATGACAGCCCGGATGCAGCCGCCGCAGGACAATCCGTTCCGCCTCCACCAGCGTACGAGTCTGCCTGTCATCTATCGCTTCCACAATCATACGCGTCGCCGCATCATCAGCCCGAATTTGCACCGCCAACGCCCCCTGTGCCGGAGCGGGCAAAAATCGCTCGGGTTCCAGCATAAACGCAATGCGTTCCTGCAGGCCCAGCCGCAACAGACCCGCCGCCGCCATAATCAGCAAATCATATTGTCCCTCATCCATTTTCCGCAGCCGCGTATTCACATTGCCGCGAATGGGCTTGATAGTCAAATCCGGACGCAGCCTGAGAAGCTGGGCCTGTCGCCGCAAGCTGGACGTCCCGACAAATGCCGACGGTGCAATCTGCATGAACGACCCAATCTTGAGCCGCGAGACTACACAATCGGCCGGATTTCCCCGAACGGGCACTGCTGCGATCATCAATCCCGCCGTATCCGCCGTCGGCAAATCCTTATAACTGTGCACCGCCGCATCCGCCTTGCCGTCCAGCAAAGCCCGCTCCAGCTGCGTCGTGAAAAAACCCACCCCCTCCATCTTCCACAGCGGCTGCTCGACATCCTGATCCCCCTGGGTACTGACAATGACCAGTTCCGTGTGCAGGCCGGGGTGTTTATCCTCCAGCATCCGCGCAACCAGCTTTGTCTGGGCCAGGGCCAGCGCCGAACCGCGTGTGGCAATCCGCATTACCGTCATTGCCCCTTCCTCCGCCGTTTGGTATCCAGGAACAGCTTTCGGACCAGTTCAGCCGCCTGGGCCTTGTCGCCATGAGCACGCGGTGAATCGGCTTGTTTGAGATATTGTATCGGCCCATGCAGCAGCTTTCGGGCCAGCCCTTCAGCGAACTGTTCCAGCCGCTGTTGATCGCTTTTGGCAAAATAACGGCGGTTCCGCTTGGCGTAGGAGCCTGCCTCACCCAAAATCCTGCCGGTCAACTCTGCAATCACCGCGGCTGTGTCCAGCGACTCCTGCCAGCGGATGAATCGCATGGTATGCTGACGAACAATCTTCTGGGCCGGCTCAATCCACACACTGCGATTGGCCCGGTTCTTTTCAACCTGCTCATTCAACTGATCAATGTTTATCAGTTCGACATGATCCAGACTGCCCACTGCCGGCTCCACATCCCGCGGTACAGCCAGATCGATAATCAACAGCGGACTGCTCCGCTGAGAAAGATAATATCCCGCGTCTTCGGCCGTCAAAACCGGATGCGGTGAAGCCGTGGAAAAGATCGCCACATCCGCATCCGCCAGATATTCCGGCAGGCATGCCAGTGCTGCGGCTTGAGCCCCTCGAATGGTCTGAGCAAGCTGCCTGGCCGAATCCAGCGTACGATTGATAATCGTCAGGCAGCAGATTGCTGACTTGGCCAGATACTTGGCCACTAATGCTGCATTTTCCCCTGCCCCAATCAAGAGTACCTTCGCCCCTTCCAGCCGGCATTTGGCCCGCACCGTCTCTACCGCCGCCATACTCAGCGACACCGCTCCGCAGCTAATCTCTGTGCCCTGCCTGACGGCTTTGGACGCCCGAAAGGCACAGTGCATCAGCTTATGAAAAAAAAACCGGCTGGTTCCCGCCTCAATCGACTGCGCGTAGGCATCCTTGAGCTGATGCACAATCTGGTTTTCCCCCAGCATCTGCGATTCAAGACCTGCTGCCAGCGAAAACAGATGTTCTACGGCGGCTTTGTCCTCAAATATGTCGCAATAACTTTGCCAGATTGCTACCGCCTCGGGCTTGACCACAGACAGTGCCTTCTCGACAATGGCCTCTGGTTTGGCTTTTTTGGGACAATTCAGATAGAATTCAGTCCGATTACAGGTGCAAAGCACCATCGCTTCGACTGCATCCTCAGCAGACCGAAGAACCTCCAGGAAATCCCGCTGCCGGGAAGAATCCAGCGAGACTGCCTCTCTTATTTCCAATGGCGCTGTATGAAAATTAATACTATAACAGATAAAACGCATCTGAATCGAAATCTTTTGTTGAGACTATTCTATACCGACCAGCTAAGACCACACAAAGGGTTTACTCTACCATACAAACCAGGACGATGCAATGGACTGACCAAAGGCACCCGCTGATACAGATAAAAACCGACTCATTAAAGTTACAACTTATCTGGAATACCCTGCTTATTTCTGGTAATCATACATTAAACAGATTATTTTTCTCCTCAATTGTACAGAGTCGGATTTTCCTGCCATTTTTTATCTTTTTCATGCCCATATTGCGTAACCCGCGGCTGACGTTGTCGAAGCCGGAGGGACTCTATCCCGCATTTGCCCGCTTCCGAGAAATGATTCTTGCCGACACACTCCAGCCGGAGAGTATAGTCTCCCGGCTCCGGCCAGAAATCCAGCAGGTGATATTCATGGGAACGAATGTCCTTATGATAGAAATCCAGTCTGGGACCGATTTTCACACCATTCAGCGAGGCCTGATAAATCCCGTAATCCGGCGCCTGGGTCGCCACAATCAGCAAACGCACCGGTTGTTTCTTTTCCACCTTGAACGGAATTTCAATCCAGCCATTATCCTGCGATGTGGGACTGTAGAATAACTGTGATTTAGGATATAAATCCGGCAGTTCCTGAACACTTGCGGCTCCTGGACCATGATATGTGTCAGCAGTAAATTCTGCAGCGTAAATGATTTGCAGGTCCAGTGAGGGAAGCCATCGCTGCTGGGCCGTAGGCAGAGGGGGATTAAACGTGGGTTTGCCGGTCTGGTACCAGAATGCAACACTTGAATAATCATCCTGCCGCTCATTCCAGCTTGTGGTTTTGAAGTCGGGATTCTCATCCGGAGATATCCAGCCGTAATGCTCAAGCGTCACCCGGATGCCCTTCTGGAAGACAATCGGGTCCTGGATGTGCCAGCGGTACGCGCTCGTATGGCCGCCGATAATGCCCCACTGGTCAAAATAAGGCACACCAAAATACGGCGTACCGGTGGTTTTCAACCCCCAGGCGCTCAGGAAATAATCCTCTGTCCCCGTACCCCAGATGGAAGGACTATTCTCACCGTCGATATAAATCTTTTCGTCACCTTCCCCAAACCACGATGGACTGCGAGTCCGCACGCTCAGCACGGTCCCCACATAATGCCCTTTGCCCTGTGTATCGAGTATTACGTAATCCTTGCCACCCTCGACGGGGTATTCCTGGCGGTAGCGGGCATAGAAATACGGGGTATCCTTGTCGATGCGGTCTTTTTTAATCCAGTCGATATTGTGATACAGCAGGCTGATGGGCTTGTCGGGATTCTGATTCTCAATTTCAATCCGGGCCGACTTGCGGAACGGCATGTGCCAGAAACAGTTATACGAATCGCCGTCTTCCACAATCACCGGCAAACTGATGACCTCACTGCGTTTGCCGAAGGCATTGGCAAAAAAATCGCCGACCGGCGCCTCGACGGCAGGCTCTTTGGCCCCGTCCCAGTACATGCGAATCACCATATCCTGATGGCTGGCCGAACCGTTTGGGGCCCAGGCCTGGGGTTCTGGCCCCAGAAACGTCAGCCAGATATGAGTAATTACACCAGGCCCTTTCTCATCCATTAACACTACGGTTTCGCCCGGCTTGACCTTCTGATTGTCATAGTTGTTTTCCTCGCCTTTGGCATACCGCTGTGTACTGGTCGTCCGCATACTCCGGCCATCCTTTGGCTGGGCAAGCTCGGCCAGCGACGCAACTGCATGGCCGCTAATCCATACCATACTCAGGATGACCCCGACCGCATACTTCTTCGCACAAGTACCCATCCAAGACTCTCCTTAATACCCGCTGTTTTATGTCTTTTATTTAGGTTTTCATCCATAATTGCCGGGAAAATGAATAGAAAGCAGTCAACATTATGCGGCCTTTCGGTATGGAAGTATGTTGTGGAAAAGAACCTGTGATACGAAAGACAAAACATAATGTTCCTTGTTTTACTCAAACTGAGCGATTAGACATCCAAAATGTGCTTAGAGGCACAAACATGGGGGTTCATCGTGATGCCATCCTCAAAAACCGAGACATTTGAAAAATGTAACCCTTATGAAAATAGACTTGTCTCAATTTACAACACAAAAACGGTAAATCGATCAGTATGAGCGCCTCAATATAACACAGTACCATCCTTTTGAGCGAAGAAAATTGTGGAAAAAAGTTCCAGGAAAATAAAGATGTGTTTCTCTGGCAAAGAAAAGAACGGAGAGGGCGGGATTCGAACCCGCGGTACCCAATGGGTACACTGGTTTTCGAAACCAGCTCGATCAGCCGCTCCGACACCTCTCCATAATCTACAAATCTTGCCAGCCAAGGTAATCTAACCCTAATTCCTGATATTTGCAAGCCCCTTTACGAGAGGTTTATTAAAAAGACCTGTTTTCCTGTATTAGGACATATTACACCTTTATTATAGATTTATATTTAAACTCGTCCAAAGGTCATACAAGTTTGAATATTTTAGACACCTTCTCCGGCCCAGCAATCGTGAAAAAAATCTGTTTTTGAATCAAAAAAAGGGCATTCCTATTCCTGGCACAAAGGTTGCTACATTAAGAGCAGCTGATAGTATGTCAATGTAAAACCGTTTGCAGGACAGGACAGGACAAGCTATGATTCAAGACAATACCGTGATTCATCTGCTCGAATCAGCCATGCAGGCCGAGGGACTTCGCCAGCGGGCGATTGCCAGCAATGTTGCCAATATGAATACCGAGGGCTATCGGCGTATTGACGTCAATTTTGAGATGGAACTCAAAAAGGCGATGGGCAAAGGCGAAGATATAAATCCTGATAAAATTAAAATGGAATTCTATCAACCTCAAAATACCCCAATTAATGAACATGGATCTGATGTATCCCTGGATACCGAATTGGGGAAGATGGTGGAGAACTCTCTGCGGCACCGGGCTTATATGTCCCTGCTGAAAAAGAAATACCAGCAAATGGATTCAGCGATCAAGCTGCAATATTAAGTTCTTGTATCAAAAGCCTTTGTGAATGACCGATCGGAAAGGAATCCGTCCTGTGAAAATAGAAAGTAATCTGTTTGACACAATTCATATTGCGGTATCGGGCATGAAAGCCACCAACCGCAAAATGGAAGTCATTGGGTCCAACATCGCCAATATGCAAACCACAGACACCGGCAACGGACAGCCGTACCGTCGCCTTACGCTGGAATTCAAGGCCGAAGAAAGCAAAGACGGGGTTCATGGTGTGGAGGTTGGAGAGCTAAAACAGGACCCGAGTGATTTTCAGTATATTTTAGACCCGGGACATCCTCAGGCTGACGAAAACGGCTATGTCGCCATGCCCAATGTCAGTTGGCCCCGGGAAATGATCGACCTTAATATCGCCAGCAAAGCCTATCAGGCCAACGCCGCGATTTTAAAACGGTATCAGAAAATGATCGAAACCAGTCTTGAACTCCTTCGTTAAGGATTGTCTCTATGTCCATACAATTTAATCCCAACCTGCAGTCTTCGGCCATTCAAGGCCCATTATCGCAGCCGGGTATTCGGCAGGAAAACCCCGAGCAGACTACATTTGGTAACGCATTGCTCAATTCCTTTCGCCAGGTCAATCAGGACCAGACTGAATCCAACCAGTCCATTGTGGACCTGCTCAGCGGCAAACAGCAGGACATCAATACCGTCGTAGCGTCCATGGCCAAGGCGGATATGAGTTTCAAGCTTCTGGTAGGTGTTCGCAACAAACTGGTTGAAGCCTATAAAGAAACAATGCGAATGCAGATTTAAAATGGTCTCGGTGTAACGTTTTTTGACGGAATATCCCTTGTTTGACAAAATCAACGCAGTCTGGCAACGAATTGGATTGGTGCAGCGGGCGGTGCTTGCGGCAGCAATCATGGCCTGTATTATTACAGGCGGTTTGCTGACCAAGTGGGCCACTCGCCCTGAGATGCGTTTGCTCTATGGCAATCTCAGCGCCGAGCAGGCGGGAATCATTGCCGACAAAATCCAGGGGAAAAACATTGAATGCAAGATCGGCGCAGGAGGCTCCAGCATATATGTCCCCTCCGAAAAGGTTTATGAAGTCCGCGCGATGCTGGCCAAAGAGGGTCTTGGCCCCAAGGAGGGAGAACCTGGGTATGAAATATTCGATAACGAAAAACTCGGCGTCAGCCCCCTGGTTCAGAAACTCAATTACAACCGTGCGTTGCAAGGTGAACTGGCCAAGACCATCCAGTTTTTCGACGGCGTGGAATACGCCCGTGTCCATATCGTTCGTCCGGAACAAACAATGTTCACCGGCGATGGCCAAAAGGCCAGTGCCTCGGTCATGCTTAAGCTGCGACCTGGCTGGCGACTCAGTCAGGCCTCTGCCGCCGCCATTACCAATCTGGTTTCCGGAGCCGTTGAAGGTCTCAAGCCCGAAAATGTAACGATTGCCGACAGCCAGGGAAATCTATTGACCGGAACCACCCAGGCGGATACGGTTGCCGCGGGAGCCAATACGTATAAAGATTACAAAGCCGCCGTTGAACAGCAAATGACTGAACGCCTGATGCGATCCCTGGATTTGATCCTTGGGCCGGGTAAGGCCACCGTTCTGGCCAGTGCCATGGTGGATCTGACCAGCGAATCGGAAGTCAAAACGACCTATGAAAAAGGGATTCCCGAAGAGGAAACCGTGGACGAATCCTCCAATATTCAGCAGGGTTCACCTTCTGCGGATGGAAATCCCCCCAGTCCAGGCACGACAGAAAAAACCGGCTCGACCCAGAGCAAATACAAAGTCCCCCAGACCGTTACCACGCGACAAAGCTCGCCGGGCAAAATTACAAGCTGGTCAGTATCCATTATTGCGGATTTAACCAAACCGCAGCCGCCGGCTTCCCAAACCCCTGAAGCACAGGGTGCACAGCCGTCGTCGGAATCTCCGGCGGCAGCCGCCACCAGTCTGCTGCTGACTGAAGAAGATGTCAAGGCCATCGTTCGAACAGCCATTGGCCCTGAGCTGTTAAAAGAAGAAAATCTCACTGTCAAGCATGTCCCATTCAATCGTCCGATGAGTCCTGAAATCAACGATGCGATGAGTTTTGATAAATGGGACCGCTATATCGAAATTGCCCGTCAATCCTCTATGGGTATTCTGGCCCTGTGTGCGTTATTGGCATTGAAAATCTTTACCAGTGCCGGAAAGAAGGCCGCCGCGGCCGCCCAGCAATCTGCCAATACACTGGCTACCGGGACAGCTCCCCTGCTGACCGCCGGCAACGGAGCAGATGCCGCCAATGCCATTCGTCAGCACATCGCGGCACAATTGCGTCAAAACCCCGAACAGGTGCGTCAATTATTTGCCAACTGGCTTGCTGAGGATCGGTAAACAGCCATGCTTACAGGAATTCAAAAAGCCGCATTGCTGCTGACAACGCTGGATCCGGCGACTGCAACCGAGCTGCTCAAAGGACAGCCAGCCGATGTAGTGCAGAAAATCGCCATGGAACTGGCTCAGCTGGACGCCAAGGGACTCTGCGGCTCGGAACAGGCCACCATGATTAGCCGGACCTTCTGCACTGAACTGCAACATCGCGGCGGCGGCTCCCTGCACGTCAAAAGCTTTATCAGCAATCTTCTCCAGAGTACCTCGGGCAAAGAAAAGGTCTCTGATATCCAGTCGCGTCTTGAAAAGGCTGTGCGTGAGAAAGACCCTTTTATTTATATAGCCAACAGCCCCGCCGAGCAGATTGCCGCCGCCGTGGGGACTGAACCGGCCCAGGCGATTGCTCTGGTGTTATCGGCGCTTCCGCCCAAGCTTAGCACGGAAGTCCTGGCCAAGCTCGACGAGTCATTAAGTACCCAGGTCATCTGGCGTATGACCCTCCCGCAGGAGGTCTCCATCAAAACCCTGCGTCGCATCGGGGAGATCGTATGTAATCGGCTGATGGAAATGAACTCCGAACAGCAGGTCCCCGTCATCAAGGAAAACGCCAGCAAAGAAACGCTCCGCCGGGTGGCACTCGTATTAAGCGGACTTCCCAAGGATCGCCGCGATAGTCTGCTGGAGCAGATTCGTAAACGGGATGAAGCCACTGCCAACACTGTCAAGGCCCTGATGGTGACCTGGGAAGATATTGTGAAAATTGATGATAAGTGTCTGCAGGGTCTCCTGCGGAAAGTGGAGGCAGGCATACTGGCAAAAGCTCTGTTTGGTGCAGATGAGGCAATCGCCAAGAAAATCCGATCCAATATTTCAGAGCGTCTCTCACAAATGATTGACGATGAATTGTCGCTGATTGGAGAACCGCGAAAAAAAGATGTACAGGCCGCACGTGAAGAAGTGGCTAAACCGCTGCGCGAAGCCAATGAATCAGGAGACCTGTTGTTTATTGAAGAGGAAGAATAGAGATGAACGGCAAGGTATGTGTTCAGCTCGATTCCGCGATCGGTGCGGTCCGTGTTCTCGAGGCTGGTGCTATCACACCCGACAAAGCCGCTGCGGCGGCCAAGGAAACCGCCGCTTTGAAAAGCAAACTGGAATCGCTTTGTCAGGCCCTCCAGCAGGCCGTCCAGAGGGTAGATGCTTATGGACGCAGTCTGTTTGTCTCGCACCGGGAGCAGCTGATTCATCTGTCCCTTCAGATTGCATCGCGAGTCCTGGCCCGCGAGATAGAACAAGGCCACTATGGAATCGATAAGATTCTGACCCAGGCTATCCAGCAGAATGCGTCCGGCCCGATTCTTGAAATCCGGCTCAATCCGGACGATCTGAAAACCTGTGAGGACATGATCAAAAATGGCCACGTCCTTGTGGGGCAGGATGTCAAACTGACACCCGACTGGTCGGTGGGACGTGCCGAGTGCGTCATCGAAACCGGCGAGGGAACGATGGAATGCACAATCCAGGAACATCTGCGCCAAATTGAAATGGCCCTGCATCAGGTATCATAGCTTATGACTGAAGATAAAACATTATCGTTTGTGGATTTTGAACCATTGATCCAGGCGGTACGACAGGCTCCTGTCGGATCACGCAAGGGGGCTGTAACTCACGTCTCCGGGCTGACCGTTGAAAGCAGCGGCCCGTCCGTGGGGCTTGGCCAACTGTGTCGGATCCACCTTCAGAGCGGTGCTGTGGTTGAGGCTGAAGTGGTGGCATTTCGCAAGGGCAACCTGGTCCTGCTGCCGCTGGATTCCATCGAGGGCATCCGGCCCGGCGATATGGTCAGTGCCACCGACAAACCCCGGATGGTATGCGTCGGCCCCGATCTGATGGGCCGGGTTCTGAATGGCCTTGGCGAACCCATTGACGGCAAAGGCCCCCTGATGGGACAGCTTCGTCCGATTCATAATACCAGCCCCGCTCCCCTGCGGCGCGAGATGATTACCACCCCCCTGTCCATGGGTATTCGTGCCATCGATGGCATTCTGACCTGCGGCAAAGGACAGCGTATCGGCGTCTTCGCCGGCAGCGGCGTGGGCAAAAGTGTCCTGCTCGGCGAAATCGCCAACAGCAGTGCCGCCCATGTCAATGTTGTCGCCCTGGTCGGTGAGCGTGGCAGAGAGGTCCGTGAATATCTTGAAAAAGACCTCGGTCCTGAAGGTCTGTCCCGCAGTGTCATTATTGTAGCCACCTCGGATTCTGCAGCCATTCAGCGTGTTAAAGCGGGATTTGTCGCCGCCACCATCGCTGAGTATTTTCGGGAACAGGGCAAAGATGTATTGTTTATGATGGATTCCCTGACCCGGTTTGCCCAGGCCCAGCGTGAAATTGGTCTTGCGGCGGGAGAACCTCCGGCGACCAAAGGATATTGTCCCAGTGTATTTGCCCTGCTGCCCAAGCTGATCGAACGTCTTGGCTGTGATGAACATGGCAGCATTACCGGCATTCTGACGGTACTGGCGGAAGGTGATGACATGAACGACCCCGTTGCCGACAGTGCACGATCCTTGCTGGACGGCCATATTGTGCTAAGCCGAAAGCTTGCCGACCGCGGTCATTATCCGGCCATCGATATTCTCCAGAGTGTCAGCCGCTTAATGACTACCGTAGCCGCCCCGGAACACCGTCAGGCTGCACAGAAGCTCCGAGAAATGTACGCGACCTATATCGATGCCGAAGACCTCATCAGTATTGGTGCCTTTGCACCTGGCAGTAATCGCCGCATTGACGGTGCGGTCGCTCTGATTGACAAGATACAGCAGTTCCTGGTGCAGCCCATTCGTCAGCGAAGCCCGTTTGATCAGACAGTCGAACGCCTGCGAGCCATCGCTGCCGCCTGGGATCAATTGCTCAGTGAACCGGTGGTCAAAACCAGTAAATCCGCCCCACGCGGCAGGGTGTCTTAAGATGAGATTCGGAGTGTTCATATGAAACGATTTGTATGGCGACTCCAGCGACTGCTGGACCTGAAGGTGCGACAGCATGAAATACTGCGTGCCGACCTGGCAGCATTGAGTGAACAGATCGCAACGATACAAGCCCAGATGATTACTCTCAAGGCCCAGATTCGTGGCCGACTGGCCGAGATGCGCACCCTGGCGGCTGAACAGCGACTGGAAAAACAGCAGATGTTCCTGCAGTTTGCCCATGTCCTGGATACGCGGATGAAGGCATTATCCGACAAACTGGCATCCCATGAACAGCAGCGTAAAGAAAAAATCAACCAGCTTCTGGTGATTCGGAAAGAACGAAAGAGTCTGGAAAAACTGCGAGCCAGAGCCGTGGAAGAATATCGTCAGGAACAACATCGTCAGGAACAAATGATGACCGATGAATCCGGCGGCATCAGGTATGCCAGGGCGTTACTGTCCGGTCAGCACCAGGCAGATCGTGAGGCCATTTCATCGCCCAGCGACGCTAACGGACGGAACATTCCCGGCCCACGTGTTGCTATCCGGATGTCTCATTCATCATAGGGAGATCAACCGATATGAAAAAAATACATATTCTCTTACTGCTGGCAGCGAGCCTGCTCAGTTTCGGATCAGCTTTTGGAGTCAGTTTCTGGATCAAAAAGTCACGGTCCGTCCCTGCCGAACAGAACATCGCTCAAGGTCAGAATGCGTCCCGTACGCCGTCGGACGACACCGCCCAAAACAGTATTCTGGAAAGCCTGATGGCTCGCTCGCAGGCCGCCGATGACCTGGGAATGTCTGAAACCCAGTTGAAGAATCTGATTTTCGACATCCGTCAGAAGATGCAGGAATATAACGATAAGCAGAAAGTGCTCGAGCAGGAAAAACAGCAGATCGAAATCACACGTCAGACTCTGCAGGACGAGATCGAGCAGCTCAATCAGCTTCAGGAGAAGCTGAATCTGGCCCTGATTTCGATCAAAGACAAGGAAAAAGCGATCCAGAACAGCATCGTGGAAATCGAAAGCCTTGAAAAAACCAATTTTCAGCGGATCGCCGGCACCTACGATAAAATGGATCCGGCTCAGGCAGGCAAGATTCTGGCCACGATGGTCACGAATAACCAGATGCCGGATGCCGTCAAAATCTTGTATTATATGAATGAACGCAGCGCGGGCAAATTGCTTGGCGAAGTCGGCACCAATGCCCCGGAAATCGCCGCGGCACTGAGTCTGCAATTAAAACGCATTCGTGAACAAAAATAACCGGAGCCGGAGACAGCAAGGATATGGATATCGGAACAATTGTTGGGTTAATCGTTGGCCTGGGACTGATTGCATGGTCCATCCTGATGGGATGCAGTCTGGTGGTTTTCTGGGATCTGCCGTCAGCCATGATTGTCATCGGGGGCATGCTCTGCGCGGTGATTATCCACTTTTCGCTGCCGCAATTTCTGAGCATCTTTTCCATTATGAAAAAAGCCTTTCTGGTCAAAGTTCACAAACCAGCCGACATCATCCAGCAAATGGTCAATTTTGCCGCTATCAGCCGCAGAGAAGGGGCTTTGGCCCTCGAAGAACAGATTCGCAAGGTGGATAACAGCTTTATGGCCAAAGCTCTGCAGATGCTGGTGGATGGGCAGGAAGAAAGCAACATTCGCGATATGCTGGAACTGGAGATCCAATATCTCCAGGAACGCCATGCCCAGGGCAAAAAGATTCTCGAGTTCATGGCATCTGCCGCTCCGGCTTTCGGCATGATTGGAACGCTTATTGGTCTGGTACAGATGCTGCGTAATATGACCTCGCCGGAAAGCATCGGTGCCGGCATGGCGGTGGCCCTGATCACCACCTTTTACGGCGCCCTGCTGTCGAACCTGGTCTTTACTCCGCTGGCTGGAAAACTCGGCATCTACTCCAAGGCAGAAACCCTGGCAATGGAAATGATTGTCGAGGGAATCTGCACAATCAGCAAGGGCGAAAACCCCACGGTGGTACGTGAAAAACTTCAGGCATTCATCTCGCCGGGCCGGAGAATGGAGGTCAAGGCGACTGTCTAATGGCCAGAACCAAAAAAACAATTGAAGACGGCGGTGGTGAAGGCGTTCCGGAATGGATGGTCACATTCAGCGACTGCATGACGCTGCTGCTGACCTTTTTTGTGCTGCTGATGAGCTTTGCTTCCTTTGACAAGGATACGATCCCGACCCTGGGAGAGATTTTCTCCAGAGCGTTTCCCGGCGTGGGGCTGTTTGGCGGCTCCGTCAAAAAATCCATGATGGAAAAAAACCAGTCTCCCAACGCCCAGATATCCAAACAAGGCTCTGAAACCAGAACCCTGGCCCAGGCGATCAATTCCAATTTCATGAGGGAACAAAAACCGCTCGATTTCAGAAATCTGAAGGTCTTTACCATTGAGTCCGAAAAAGTCTTCTGGGGAAACGGCGTTGCATTGACCGAATCCGGAAAACAGGTGCTCAATGCACTCGAAAAATTTCTCCTGAACACCCCCGGACGTATTGTTATCAGCGAAAACGGCCCGGATCAAGGTTCCCAAAGCGGTCTGGATCGAGCACTGATGGTGATGGACTACCTGGCCGCCGGCGGAGTAGATAAAAAACGAATCAGCATCTGTGCATCCCCCACCACCAAAGACCCACTCCAGGCCCGTCGGCTGGAAATCACCCTCCTGGAAAGGAGTGTGTACGAATAATGGCCAAACAACGAGTCGAAGAAAAAGCACCGGGTGCACCGGCTTACATTGTAACATTTTCAGACATGATTACTCTACTACTAACCTTTTTCGTCATGCTCCAGAGTATGGCCAAGGTTCAGGTCGAACAACATAAATTTGAAGCGGGCCAAGCAGCTCTCAAACGCACTTTTGATGGTTTGGGAGTTTCAGGGGATGAATCCTCCAATAATGACGGCACCAAATTCGAACATCCCAAACCCGAATATGCCGCCGAAGAAGGCAAAGACGAGCCTCAGAATCGTTCGCTGGACGCCCATACCGAGATGATGCGCCGAGTTCTGTTGGATATTGAGAAAATGGCTAAGATTACGCCAAGCCCTATTTCGGGTATGAACAGAACTTTCCTGCCGACGGATATTCACTTTGCACCGGGCCAAATCACTCTCAACTCTCCGGCCCAGAGCTTTCTCAACACGTATTGCCAGCAGCTTATCACCAACCTGACCGGACAGGAAGTCACCCTGTACGTCCTTGGGATTGCTGCAGGCGAAAAAGGGGAAAAGCGGCAATGGACCCTTTCGGCCCAGCGGGCCCAAGCCGTAGCGGATTTTATTCGCTCAAAACAACCAGATAATGCCAATTGGTCGATTTATAGCTGGGGGGCCGGTCCCGGCGGCGACTGGGTTGGGCAAAAAGGCTTAGTCAGCTCCGAAACTGAAATCATGATTGCAGTCCTGACACAAAAAAACTAATTCGTCCAGTTCTGTCATTATCTACTAAGTCTGTCGCTAACTATTCACAGCACCGTAAAATTGAACATTACAGGTGTCTGATTTTATTGCGCAACACACAAAACAAGACCTCCCATTCATCATAAAATCAAGTTTTAGCCTCAAGGCACAATTTTTGCACATAAAAAGTCCAAGTTCTATTCTATCTGAATCAGGAATAAAATTATGGTAAAAAAGCGTCTGATATGCCTGGGCTTGCTGCTGGTTTTAAGCATCGTGGGACAGGTTCTGTTGCGCCCTGCTCTCGGTGAAGCCAAGGCCTTGCCGCAAGAGGACAGTCGTCAGGGTGCCATGGGCCAATGGAATCTCAAAGACGACTCCGCCGGAAGTGGTTACAGCAGCAGCAGATTAATGGGGCAATTCTTTCTCATGCTGCTGTTTCTGGCTGTAATTGGTGTCGGAGCATGGTTTTTACTCAAAAAAATAAATACTCCCTGGCTCAAGGGAAGAGGAGGCCACTTGTCGGTTATCGAAACTCTCCCGCTGGGTGCCAGACGGTCAATCCATCTCATTCAGGCTGGCAACAAGCATCTGCTCATCAGCAACAGCCCTGAAGGTATCCGCCTTCTGACCGATATGACCGGAGCCGTCGCTTCATTATCGCACGAGGGCCAATAAATGAAGCGTATCCTGCCACTGGTATTGTTCTGTGTGTATCTGTCTTTGCCTGCCTGGGCTTATGCGGCCGCGGAACCAGCCATTCCGACCCCAAACGCTCCGAATTCTCTGCCTCAGATTCCGGACATTGTGGATTTAATCGACAAAGCAACTACGGATAATCAGGAAAAACCCGCCGAGTGGAGTACGCCAGTCAAGCTGGTTGCGATTTTCACCCTGCTGGCCCTGATCCCCAGCCTGCTGGCAATGATGACCTCGTTTACCCGCATCGTCATCGTGCTGGGCTTTGTCCGGCGGGCACTCGGAACCCAGAATATCCCCCCAAACACCGTTGTCATGGGCCTGGCCCTGTTTCTGACTCTGTTTACTATGGCACCCACGCTGGTCAAAATGAACGAACAGGCGATCCAGCCGTATCTGAACGGTCAATTGGATTTTGAAAGCACCGCCGGGGTATCGTCTTCAATTATCAAAGACTTTATGCTGCGTCAGACCCGCAAAAGTGACCTGGCCCTGTTTGTCAATATGGCCAGAGTCACCCCGCCGTCCAATCCCGCAGAGCTGGGGCTGCATATCATTACGCCGGCATTTGTAATCAGTGAATTCCGGACCTCCTTTGAAATTGGATGCCTGTTGTTTATCCCCTTCCTGCTGCTGGACCTGGTTATCGCCAGTATTCTGCTCAGTGCAGGTATGATGATGCTTCCCCCGGCCATGATTTCTCTGCCACTGAAGCTGATTCTGTTTATCCTCGTGGATGGATGGGGGATTCTGGCCCAGGGACTGAGTTTGAGTTTCAGATAAGGACAATACGATGACGATTGACTCTATTTTGTATCTATCCCGGCATACCATGGAAACGGCCCTGCTGATTTCGGCACCGATCCTGCTGGCCTGTATGATCTCGGGTATTATTATCTCTTTGTTTCAGACGGTTACATCCATTCGCGATATGACCCTGACCATGGCACCCAAACTGATCGCCGCCGGCATTACGGCCCTGCTGTTTGGCAACTGGATGCTGCAGGTGCTGATGCGATTCACCACGGAAATATTCAATCAAATCCAGACCTATGGCCAGTAATCCATGGATACTTTTATCACCGGCAAAATACTGGGGTTTCTATTGATTGCCACACGAGTTGGTGCGTTTTTCACGGCCTCACCGGTGTTTAACTGGGCCTCCGTCCCTCCGCAGACCAAAACCGCCGTTGCTGTGGTGCTGGCAATCTTTTTTGCCGGCATCAGCCCCATGCCACAGCTTTCTGCGGCCCCGGATGTCCTGGAGATTGTCATCTGGACTGCTTTTGAGGCTATCTATGGGCTGGCTCTCGGTCTGGTGGCATATGCCCTTTTCGGCGTGGTCCGAAACGCAGCCCGTATTGGGGAACAGCAAATGGGCCTCAACGTTGCCAGTGAAATGGACCCGCTGACCGAAGAACAGGAAAATGCCCTGGCCATTCTGGTTGAAATTTTTTTTATTTTGCTGCTGTTTGCATCCAACGGGCATCACATCCTGCTAAAAATCATCGCCCGCAGCTATGACCGGTTCGGGATTGGCCAAATTCCTGATATTGGCAAACTGATGGAAAGCATCCTGCTGTCAGGCTCGGCCATGCTGATGCTGTCGCTGCAGATGTCCGCTCCCGTTCTGGCCATCTTTCTGCTGCTGATGGTAGTTTTGGCCATCATGGCCCGCGTAGCCCCGGAATCCAATATCCTGTTTCTCAGCCTGCCGGTGCGGGTTGGGCTGGGATTGCTCATTTATGGCATCCTGATGCCGTTTGTCAACGAGTACCTCAAGCAATTTGTCATCTGGCTGGACAGATTACTAGTCGTTTAAAGAGACTCTAAAGCAATATGGCCGATACCAATAAAACTCATCTTCCAACCGCACGACGCCTGCAGAAAGCTCGTGAGGAAGGGCAAGTCCCCCAGAGCGCCGAGATGGTGTCCGCGGTGACCCTGGTCACCCTGCTGGCAGTCTGTGCCCTGCTGGGGCCGTGGTTTATTTCCTGGGGGAAAACCGAGCTCGTTGAAGGCCTGAGCTGCCGTGCAGAGATGATGGATAACAGTCAGGTTTTTATCGCGTATATCAACTCCAAAATCATCGGCAGCATGCTGGTGATGACGCCGTTTCTGCTGGCACTGGCAGTCTGCGGAATCGGTGCCAGCATTATGGTCAGCGGTCTGAATTACGCCCCCAAGAGCCTGGCCTGGAAAACGAATGAACTCAACCCGGTCCATGGTCTCAAGCAATTGTGCTCGCCTGAATCACTGGTTAAGCTTGTGCTGTCTATCGTCAAGCTGGCGTTCATCGGATTTCTGGTCTATTTATATCTTCGCCAAAAAATCACTTACCTGGCAACATTGCAATGGGTTGACATCCAGAATGTTCTGTCGGCCATCGGCGGTGTTGTACTCGGGGCGGTTATCCGCATTTGCATCGGTCTGCTGGTGATCGGGGCGATTGACTGGTTCTATCGTCACTGGAAATATATCGAAAATCTCAAAATGAGCCGTCAGGAAGTCAAGGAAGAAAACCGGGACAGCGACGGTCCTCCGGAAATCAAATCCAAGCTGCGCCGCAAACAATACGAACTGGGCATGCGGCGAATGCTGAAAAAAGTCCCCCAGGCCAGCGTTGTCCTGGTCAACCCCACCCACGTGGCCGTGGCCCTGTATTACGAATCCGGCAAAACCTCGGCGCCCATCGTCGTGGCCAAAGGCGGCGACCATATGTGCGAAAAAATCAAGGAAATCGCCCGCTCCTATGGCGTTCCCATTATCCGCCGGCCAGCCCTGGCCCGCGAAATCTACGCGACGGTCAAGCTGGACCAGCCCATTCCGGAAAAACTGTTCACAGCGGTTGCAGAGGTGCTGGCCGTAATTTATCGTCTCAAACACGCTTATTCCAAATAACGCTTGAACAATTCTGCCTAAAGACGCTATACTGCCTGAGTTATCAGAATGAAAGCGGCAAATGAGAAGACGACAAACAGAATCTAATTTACCGGAAGCAATCCATTACCGGCTGGATGCCGTATTTGCGGCAGCCGCTCTGACGGTATTGGCCGGCCTGCTGATCCCTATGCCCCTGCTAATGCTGGACATTGTCTGGGTATTCAGTGTGTTTCTGGCTGCCGCAGTAGTCGCCGTGTGTTTGGCGGCGGCAAACTGCCAGGAATTGGGAGGCTTTGGCTTTCTGGTGGGGGCGATGAATCTCCTGCGGATTTGCCTGATTGCCATGACCGTCCGGAAAATCCTTCTCGAACAGACCGCCGGCATGGTCATCGGTTTAATCGGCAGGGTTGTCCTTGGCACTGGCGTTATAACCGCCGCGATTTTGGCTGTATTGATGGTACTGCTGAGCTTCTGGATGATTCTGTTATTCGCGCGGCAAATCCGCCGCTCGGTACAGAGGTATTCCCAGGAGATTCTGCCGGTCAAGCGTGCCGGACTTCAAGCCGACTTGAGTCTGAACGTCATCTCCCGCCAACAGGCCAAATCGGTTCTTGATAAAATCAAGACGGAGATGCGGTTCTTCGGAGCAATGGGCTCAATCGCCGTGCTGATGCGATGCGAAGCCGCCGCAGCGGTGGTAATGACTCTTCTGGCACTCGGAATCAAAGTATTCAGTGACGCCCTTGCAGGCGGCTACAACGTCCAATTGCTGGAAACGGTTGCATCCCAGGCGGCAGGACTGGCCATCATTTCTCTGCTGCCTGCTGTCAGCTCGGCCTGGAGCTGTGCGGGATTGCTTCAGAAAGAAGCCCTGTGCCTCAAAAAAGACCAGACTGAGCAGGACTCCCAAGGACACACAATCGCTTTGCCGGGAACAGATAAACAGACAGAACAAACGGAGCTGCTGAATCCGGATTTTATGGAACAGGCCCGCAACGCCCCACCGCTGCGGGAAAATATTGTCGATTTTGAATCGGCAGCCCCTGCGGAGGTATTAAAGACTATCGATTGCCCTGTTCGTCGTTTGACCTGGACAGATTCCCGCGATTATTACCGCCAGTTGACCGACCTGGCTGCCGCATTGGAACCTCAACCGCAGCAGGCTATTCTGTTGACCAGTTTGCCGGGAACCAGTTTGGGCGTACAGGCGGCAGTCAATACTGCCATCGGGCTTGCTGAAAAGAAGTTCAGGGTTCTTCTGATTGATGCCCAGCCCAAACGCAGGGCCGCGGCCAGGGCGTTCGATCTGGATGAGGCAAAAACCGTCATCAGCCCCCAGCCAACCTGCATCGCCAATATCAGCGTCTTTACCGCCGGCGATATGGAGATACAGGCTGCCTGCCGTATTGAAACCGCCCTGCAGGAACTCGGGGGACAATATGACATATTTCTTATCTATGGCCCCCACATGATCGAGATTATGGCTGATAAAATCGGTGCCCGGCTGCATACTTTGCTGCTCGGTGATTTTTCAGGCACCACTGTGGCCATTCCCGAAAACGCTGCCAAACTGGCCTCAGTGACCGCCATTTCGATTCCCCACTAATCCCTGCGTGTCGGCCATTACCGCCTAACACGTCACGGAGCCGTTAGAGGGAATTAATACCGGAGAATTGCTGCTGAATCTGATTGAGCATTTTCTCAAGGCGGGCATATTTCTGCCTTAAACGTGTTTCATAGGTTTCCAGACGGCTCTGTTCTTGAGTAATCCGGTCTTCCTGTGAGGTAATCTGGCTTTTAATGCTGTTAAGGGCCAGCGGCACGCGCCCGCCGGTTTTCAGTGATGTATCTACTGTTTCATACATCGCACCGGCAAACCCCTGTTTGATCTGAATGGTGGCATTCAGAGTTCCGGTTTTACTGGTATCTACAGTTAAATTAAGATCGAATTCAGGGTATAATGGATTCTTGCTGCTATCCAGTGCCGAACTGCCGCTGATGTTTTTGCCGCTGATGGTCATCGAACGGGCTTTATCCCAGCTTTCGGAAGTCAGCTTAATCAAGGCCGAGGTAATGGTTCCGGATGCATCCACCTCCACCCGGACATCATACGATCCGGCATCGGTATATTTACTGGATGCATAAAATGAGATATAAGCCGCATCAGCCCCTGTGGACAGTCCGGTTTTCTGGGCACCAAACAGCGACAATACCCCCATATAGTCTTCCACAATAGCCTTGTCGAATACCTCCGTATCCAGTTCCAAGGTTCCGTCGGCATCGATTTTAAGACCGATATCTTCAGGACGAGTAAATGAATCCGATGAACCAAAGCCCGTTGCCACCGAACGCAGGGGGTTTTTAATCAGGCTCAGAATACTGCTTAAGCTGTAGTCCGAAGACAATATGCCGGATGTTTTGGTCTCGGTGTTATACGTCGTTTTTTCCTTGAAGTAGGTCGCCAGCTCATTGTATTTGGTCACCATCGACGTGATTTTTTTCTTGAGTTCCTCGGTGTTCCGCGTCAGGTTGACTTCTACTGTTTTGTATCCCGTCGAACTGTCAGTGGATTTGGTCGTATCATGCAGCTTGATCGTTACGCCGGCAATCACATTATCAATGGTATTAGAACTGCGGCTAATCCATTTTTCTTCGATGAGTTCGCCGGTTTCAGTATTCACCACATCCGGCGGATAATCATCCACCTTAATCAAGGCATTCTTGGCCGACTGTGTCTCGGTAAACGTACCTGCCGCCAGCGAGGCAATATTAGCTATTTTGCTGCCCCCTTGCGTGCTTTGAGAAATCGTCGGCAGCGTCAGTGACGCCGACGAACCGGTTCCCGCCTCAAAAGCCAGATTCACCTGCAGTTGACTGGTCCCGCTGGTCTTGTCAGTCACTTTGAGCAGACCATCTTTATAGGTTACCTCAACGGTATTACCAAATGCTGTTTCCATTTCGCGGACAAGGTCTTCGATGGTGGTGTACTGGGTCACATCAAAAGCATAGTCAACAGCCGTGCCATCGTGTCTTGTTCCGCTGACACGAATCCTATCGGCGGTTGTACCGCTTTCGATGGTGCCCGAAAACCCATCAAGATTTTTGAGGCGGGTCGTGATATCGGCGTTATTTCCGCTCTTTTTCAGTGTGCTCTGAGCGGTGTGAACCTCGGTATTGCTGGTATTAACGGTAATCTGATAGTCTTCACCGCTGCTGTTACCCGACAAGACCAGATGCCATTCCTTGCCGTCACCATTGTCATATTTCAACAGGCTGGCCGTCACGCCAGGATTGTCAGGATCATTGTTAATCAGTTTGACAAGGTCCTGAAGTGTCGTGGTATCACTCGTCTGGATAACCCGTTCAGTATTGTTGTACGAATAAATGAAATTGCCTTCGCCCACATAGGAGGTCGCATATCGGAATCCGCTGTGCACCCAGCGTTCAGAGGTCGCCAATTGTTTAATCTTGATCGAATGGTTGCCTTCAGAGGCACTGGAGGTTGCTTCGGCTGTAACCACATCGCTGTCACTGGTGGTTGTATTGAAAGCCTTCAATTTGCTCGTATCCGAAATACTGTAAAGGGCAGACTTGAAGGCGCTCAGCTTGCTCTGAAGCTCTGTAATCGCCTTTTGCTTTTCCTGGAATTTGGATAGCTTGCTTTGGTATTTCGTCAGTCGCTGGCTTTCCACCTTCATCAACTGCTCAATGATGGACGAGGTGTCAATACCCGTCGACAGCCCTGATAAACTAATACTTGCCATATGCTGCACTCCTGTCTTAATTATGAACACAAGACGACATTGTCCGCCTTGTTTTTTGTCTATCCTCTTTGGCTTCCATTACTTATATATTATCGTCCATCCGTTAAGGCACTAAATCCGTTTCCTTATTTATCCTTCCACGGCGGCCATTTCTTGCGGTTTTCGCCGCCTGCATTCCTCGATTTTTTGCAGAATCTCCGGATTATCGGGCGATAATTCCAGACAATGTTCCAATTGTTCAATCGCAAAATCGATAGCCACTTCGGCATAAAAACCGGGGGTACGATTCTGTATATAATTTCTCTCAATTGCCTGGAATACATGCGCCGACAAATAATGCCCCTGAAACGCTCTGTGCACAGAATCCAGTCCTTCCCAGCTGGCGTCGGGAAAGAGCTGTTCCCAGGTAAAGGTGTCAATGAACCGTCGGATCACGCCAAAATGCATTTCGGCCTTTTTTCGGGTGTGATTTCTGGACAGGCTGTCGGTCCGCACACACCGGATATAGAAATCACCCGCCAGATGCCTGGCAATCAGTCCGTGTGCAGCAAATCGACGCATCATGTCATAATCTTCAGCCACCCGGAGTGTCTCGTCATACAAGCCGATCTTATCAAATACACTCCGCCGGATGCACGTCCGGAAGGGGATGAATGGGAAACCGCCCTGGAATAATCCGCTGATCAGCTGAGTCTGGTCGTGTACTTCCTTGCGCCGGATGACACGCAGCGACCGGCCGGCCTCATTAACCAGATGATCATCACAGTAAATCAGGTCTGCTTCCGGATGGCGTTCAAACGCCGCAACATGCTGGGCAATAAACTCCGGCGTCATCCGGTCATCATCATCCAGCGGGACAATCAATTCCCCGATTGCATGCCGCAGGGCGGTATTCCGCGTCGCGGCCAGTCCCGCATTGGCCTGAGAGAAACAGCGAATCCGACTGTCATGATAATTTCGGATCACCTGTTCAGTGCGATCCGTGGATCCATCATTGACAATAATCAGTTCAAAATCCCTATAGGTCTGAGCCAAAACACTTTGAATCGCAGAGTCGATATAGGCAGCGGAATTATAGGCTGGCATAATCACCGACACGCGTGGTCTCTGATTCCGGCAAGCTGTTTCAGCCGGCACACTTGTATTTTTTCGTGTCCGAACTTCTGAATACAACACATCAAATTGCGCCTGCTGCTGGCTATCCAGTACAGCGTTCGGATTGGCCTTCAGCCGTTCCAGCATCTGCCGAGCTGTTTTGCAGTGCCCCTGATCCCGATGATATTCCGCCAGCTTCAGCGAGGTCATCACATAACAGCGGAGAATTTCAGAGACTTTGCTGCGTTCTTCAGGACCGAAGACTTCGGTTTCAATCTTCTGCATCAAGGGTATCGCCAGCACCTGCTGATAATGTTGTGCCGCCTCATCCCTATTGCCTGCATCCCATTCACAGTTGGCCAGGGCATATAATTCCGCAAGCCGGTCAGACCGGAGCCGATAAGCCAGCCTGGCCCACTGCAGTGCCACAGCCCGGTGCCTGCCGGCAAAAAACTGCACCACTTGTCCAGCCTGGACAGGGTCCCCCTGGCCGGAAACCTCATTGACCCAGAAACAGCGTTCCGCAAACACTACAAAGTCCCAGTATTTCTCAGGACAGGAGCGTCTCCAGAAAAGCTGATCGGCAGCCAGTTGGCGCAGCATATAATTCGTTGTGACCGGCACGTCGGGACGCCAGGTGCCTGCGAGATCGGGTACATACAGAATCGACCCCCACTCCGTATCCAGGCCGCTATAAATCGTCCAGCTTAGCGACAGCATGTCGCGTCCCCATAGCCCTTCATCCAGGCCTCCAGCCCGTGTAAAGACATCCCGTTTCACAGCACAGAGCAGGTCCTGGTCCAAACAACAGAACATTTTCTTCTCACCATAATCCAGATTGGTATTCCAGCTGCCCGATGGCAAGATAATCCGTCCGCTGACGGCGCCGATGGCAGGTGTCTTCAGGGCCTCTTGTACCACGGAAACACAATCAGGCCTGACAGCAATATGCCAGGCAGCAAACACCAGAATATCCCCCCGGGCAACCGCAGCGGCCTTATTTTTGACAGCGGCACTGGAGATCCCCTCCGCAAAATTAAGGACAGCAGTCGGCAACGGCAATGTCTGGTCGGCAAAATCCGCTTTGGAATTTCCCGTAGTCAAAATCAGCAACTCGAAATTCTGTTGGGTCTGGGCCCTCCATTCGGCAAGAACAGCCTCTAAATCCACCGTACCTCGCCGGCAATCCAGAATCACCGACACTTGAGGAGCCACTGGGGTCCGATTATCATAAATCACCTCCGCCTCAACCACAGACCTGGGCGTATCCATAAAGACAAAGTGATCCACAATTTCACGACGCTGGATTCCGCCGGGCCGGTTGTCGGTCTGTGTCAGGTAGCGCTTTATGAAATCTGCAGCCTGAACAGTCCCGTGATCGGCATACTCCTGCTCCAGCGACCAGCGTGACGATTCATCTTCCCCGGCAATAAACTGGCATAATCCCCGAAGCAGATTCAATCCCTGAATCTCTTTTTCCACCCCGTTGCAGACATCACAAAGCGAATTCAGCGAAATCAGACAGTCCGAACAATACCCCGAGCAGAATTCATGCATGGCCTTGGACAGCAGATCGGCTATCATCTGTCGGGTTACTGCTCCGGATTCCCATTGCTCAAACAGATGTCCGAATCGCGGAATGAAATCATTGCAATTGCAGCTGCGGATAGCCTGACCGACGTCAAAACCGGAGTTTTCCCTGGCTTTTTGGGCAATCTCCATCAGTTTCTGCTGGCCATAACGCGACAGCACTTTACGCCGTCCGTTGGGATGATTCAGCAGAATCGTGCCGGTTTGAGATTTCTTGTGTTCTCGTTTATAAGTCAACATTTCAGGAAGATTTTTGAATCGCACCTTGCCGGTCAGAATTCCATACAGCGCCGCCTTGGCCAGCCAGAATGTATCCGATCCCCACGGCTGGCAATCGTATAATCCCACCTGCTCAAACAGGGTCTTGCGGATAATTGCCGAGGCATGCCAGCAGACATAAAAGCTGCGATGATAGCCTTTGACAATCTCGTCATGGCTGACCTGCAGGCGAATCCGGTCGCAATATTCCGGCCCGCGGAAGCTGTCAATAAACCGACCGAAAAACGACCCCACCACGCCCAGTGAATCATCCCGAAGGATTTCCTCCAGCAGCATCTCCAGCTTTTGCGGGGCAAGGATATCATCGGCATCCTGAATGGAAATAAACGGTGCCCGGGCATGCTGGATGGCAAAGTTGCGGCGGACATAGGGGCCTTCACTGGTGTCAAAGAAAAACAGTCGGAAACGCTTATCCCGCTCCGCATATCGCTGCAGAATCTCTCGCGAGCCGTCCGTGCTGCCGTCATCCACAATCAGCGCCTCCCATTCTTTCAGTGTCTGGGCACAAATCCAATCCAGACACTGCGGCAGATACTCAGCCATATTCTGACAGGCGATCACAACGGCCACCTTCGGTGACGGCACGGTATCGAGCTTGTGGAGATTATCCTGGTAACACAGGCCATGCCAGCGATAGGCATCCGCCACAGCCTGCGGCTGCATCGACAAGGCATTGCCCTCGGTCAGATGCAGAGTTTCCAGCTGGAGACGAACATCCGAAATGCTTTGATCATATTTATATAGCAGATAATCCTGGTTGATGTCCTGCTGGCGGCGCTTTCGGCGGGCCTTGCCGCCATCACCATAGTCGTGATAAATCACGGTATCCGGCCAGTATATCACGACATCTCGACGGCCAAAGGCGTGAATCAACCGCCAGGTCAGATCGGTCCCTTCATGGCCGAACAGCAGCGGATCCTGCCCACCAACCGCCCGCCAGGCCCACAGCAGAAATGCCGAGTTGCCCTCCTGATTGCACAGCGTCGGGAAAGGCTTGTCGCCGCGGTCGCAAATCGAGATATGCTGATTGGGCACAGGTGTTTTCGGCAGTGTCCGGCCGCGAAGCCCAAGTACCTGATACGTCGTAAAGGCCTG